>JBMOOH010000005.1:78983-212071 GCA_049323795.1 Pseudomonadota bacterium | reverse complement strand
TCCCGCCATCCGCCAGGCGATCCGCGCGGCAGGCGCGAAGCTGTTCTACCTCCCCGCCTACTCGCCCGACCTCAACCCGATCGAGCAGGTCATCGCCAAGCTCAAGCACCTGCTGCGCAAAGCCGCCCAGCGCACGAAGGAAGCCGTCTGGCGCAGGATCGGATCAATCCTCGACCACTTCACAGCGCAAGAATGCGAAAACTATATCCGAAACGCCGGATACGGTTCCGTCTAGAGTCATCACGCTCTAAAGCGTCCGCATCCGGCCCAGCACGTCGCAGCCCTGCTGGTGCAGGACGTGCAGGATGTCGATGAACACCCAGTTCTCGGCCAGCCGGTCGCCCGTGCGGCGATAGATGTCCACCACGCGGAACTCGACCGGCCTGTCGCTGCCCGGCAGGCCCATGAACCCGCCCTTCGGCACCGCGCGGAAGTTCGGCCAGCCGAAGAACCCGCCGAAATGCCCCTCGGCCAGCCGCGCGAGGTGCCCGGTCCCGGTCCGGTCGCGGAACGAGGCGCGGAAGGGCCCGGCGTGCTGCTCGGCATAGCGCGGGATGGTGTAGGTCGCCCCGATCCCGGCGGGTCCCCACCAGATCATGTCCTCGGCCCAGGTCCGTCTCAGCTCGTCCACCAGGGGCAGCCCAGACTGCCACGTGCCCAGGTCCGACAGCATCGCGTTGATCGCGGCGAGCGTCCTCTCCCCCTCGGACGGGTCCTGCGCGTCGTGAAGCAGCCCGCCATGCCCCGAGGGCCCCGGCTGGACCAGATGCGCCCCCGTCTGCGGCGGGAAGGGGGTCTGCCCGGCCTGCATCATCAGGTGCGGGATGTCGAAGAAGAACGCCGTCTCGACGATGCGGTCCTGCTCGACGCGGTTGAACTCCGCATGGCGCAGGAACGCCATCCGCCGCGTCGGCCGGATGCCCAGCCACTCCCGGTCGAAGAGCCCCATCAGGTGCCCCATCGACACCACCCAGACCGACTGGAACCCGTCCATCTGGTTCCGCCCGGCGAAGAAGATGTCGGGCCGCCGCTGGACCGGCGCGAAGGACGACAGGAACGGCACCCAGAATGCCCCGGCCACCGCCTCGGCACCGGTGAGCATCCCGAACGGGTGCATCCCCCGCCACACCCACTCCGGCGCGGTCCGCTCGGCCAGAACCCCCGCCAAGGTTGCAGGCGTCGCTGCCGCCAGCGCCGCGTGATGCGCGCGGACAAGGTCCTTCTCGGCCTGAAACCCGCTCATCCCTTCACCGCACCCGCTGTCAATCCGCTCACGATCTGCCGCTGGAAGAAGACGACAAGCAGGAACAGGGGCACCGTCGCCGACACGACCGCCGCCACCGCGAACATCACGTTCCCCTCGACCTGCGTCGAGCCGAGGAAGCCCGCGATCTTCGGGATCATCGTCTTGTTCTCCTGGCTCAGCAGCATCGCCGTCACGGTGAAGTCGTTGTAGGCCAAGAGGAAGCTGAACAGCCCCGTCGTGATGACCCCCGGCCACATGACCGGCACGATCACGTGCCGGAACGCCTGGAACCGCGTGCAGCCGTCCACCATCGCGCTTTCGTCCAGATCCTTGGGGATGTTCAGGAAGAAGGAATGCAGCATCCAGAGCGTGAAGGGCTGGTTGATCGCGACGAGGACGATGATCGCGGTCGGCAGGCGCCCCCACAGGTTCCACTGGAAGAACGGAAGAAGATACCCCGACACCAGCGTGATGTGCGGCATCGCCCGGAAGACGAGGGCAAGCATCAGCAGCCAGAAGGCATAGCGGTACCCCGACCGCGCCAGCGCGTATCCCCCGAGCGTGCCGAAGGTCAGCGAGATGATGACGGTGAAGACGACGACGACCCCCGTGTTGATCGCCGCGCGCCAGAATTCCTCCTGCACCCAGGCGCCGTAATATCCGGCCCCGGTGTAGCGGCCTCCCGTCTCGGACAGCGTCCGTACGCCCCAGATGGCGTACGTCCAGTCGGCCTTGGAAAAGAAGTCGCCCTGCACCTTGAACGACCCCCACACCGTCCAGAGGAACGGAAATGCGGCGACGATCACCCAGAGCGCGACTAGCGCGGTCGAGACGGCAATGAGGGCGGGGGCTTTGCGGCGGGCCAGCACCGAGGTCATCAGACGCGCTTCCTGCTGAAGTCCCGCCACGTGCGGGCAAGGACGGGTGACAGAAGGACCACCACACCGATGATCGTCAGCATCGAGGTTGCGGCCGCGGACCCGAAGCGGGCGTTGGTCCCCGAGAGGTCCGAATAGATGAGGTAGGACAGCGACGTCGCGTTTGCGGCCGCCGAGAAGCCGACGATCGGCTCGAACACCCGGAAGTTGTCCATGAGCTGGATCAGCGCCACGAAGACGACGAGGGGCGCCATGTAGGGGATGACGACGTAGCGGACACGCTCCCACCGGCTCGCCCCGTCGATCATCGCTGCCTCGAGCGTCTCCTCGGGCACGGTCTGAAGGCCTGCATAGAAGACGATGAAGGCGAAGGGCGCGTTGTGCCACACGCCGTAGGTCATCAGCGTAATCCACGTCAGCGTCGGCGATGCCTTGAGCGACAGCGATGGGTCGTTCATCAGCGTCTGCAGCGACGACCCGATGATGCCGCGTGCGTCGATCATCCAGAACAGGATCAGCGAGCCCACGAGCGGCGTCACGATCATCGGCAGGAGCGAGACGAAGATCGTCGGGCCGCGGAACGCCTTCGGCAGCCCGTTGACCCCGAGCGCGATCAGAAGGCCGAAAAGGATCACGAGCGGCGTGACAAGGAAGGTGTAGGTCAGCGTGAAGGCCAGAGCGCGATAGAAGGGCAGGTTCATCGCCTGATCGAGAAAGTCCGACCAGCCCGTGCTGGCCGTCCAGGCCGCACCCAGTTCGGCCACCGCAAGGTGGCTGCGGTCAAGATAGGTTCCCAGGCCGTTGAACCGTCCAAGCGGCTGCTCGTCGCGAAGCTTCTGCGTCGCCTCGACATCGACCGATGTCGCCTTCTCGCAGCCGAACGGCCCGCAGTTTTCGGTCGTGACGATGACCTGTTCGGGCTCGACAAAGAGCGACTGGGTGAAGACCGACACGATCGGCAGCGCGATGAAAAGCGTCATTGCGGCAAGCGACGGCAGGATGAACCAGAAGAAGGTCCGGTGTTTCACGGACGGGCCCCCCGAAGACAGGCGAGGGGCGGCGATGCCGCCCCTCCCGACCGCGTCACTTGAGGAAGCCCTGTTCCTTCGCCGCTGTAACGTAGGCGGCTTCGGCATCGGCCAGCGCCTGCTCGGCGCTTTCCTTGCCCTGCAGGAACTCGCCGATGTTGTCGCCCAGGGCGGTGTGCATCAGGCCCATGTAGGGCAGCATCGGATAGGGCTTCGCGCCCCCCTTGAGCGACTCGATCACCCCCCGGGACGCGGGCGAGGGCGTGTAGGCCGGTCCCAGCCAGACGGCGGCGTCGTTGTTGGCCTTGATGACATCGGGCGAGATCCCGTTGACCATCGCGACGAAGCTTGCCTCGGCATCCGCGTCGGACACGTTCTTGGCGATGGTGAACCCGTCCCACCAGAGCGTCGTCGCCGGGATGTTCCCGCCGCCGACCGTCGGCGCGCCCGACAGGACCGTCGCGCCCGTCACCTCGGGCGTCGACCCCTCGGCGTCGAGGATCGCACCCGCGCGGCTGCCCCACATCGTCGCCAGGGCGAGGTTGCCGCTTTCCCACAGGGCCTGCGTCGCGTTCGAGTCGAAGGTCAGGAAGTCGGGGTTGGAATAGGCCAGCAACTCCTTCAGCATGTTCAGCGTCTTGACGCCGGTCTCGTTGTTGATCGCGGGCTCGGCCGTGCCTTCCTTGAAGAAGGTGCCGCCCAGCCCGAGGTGCATGTTCACGAACTCTTCCGCCAGGTTCCAGCCGCTCTTGGTGTTCAGCGCGAAGGGATACTCCATGATCCCGGCGTCCCTCACCGCCTTTGCCGCCGCCAGAACCTCCTCATACGTCTTGGGGGGCTGCACGCCCGCTTTTTCGAGGATGTCCTTGCGATAGTAGAGATGCTGGGCGTTCGTCATGAACGCGACCGCCATGATCCTGCCGTCGATCTTGATGAGCTGGCTCGGGTCGAGGCTCTGGCCATACTTGGCCACCAGATCGTCGAGCGGGCGGATCAGGTCGCCGTTGATCAGCGGCACGATCGAGCTTGTCGCGATGATCGCCACCGAATACTGCGCCGGGTTGGCCGTCAGCGCGGCAACCTGAAGGTTCTCGTGCTCGGTCGTCAGGTTCTTGGTGACGGTGACGCCGCCGCCCGCGCAGGCCTCCGCCCCGCCCGCGACCGCCTGGATCGCCGGAAAGTCATTGCCGAGGATGCTGACCGTCCCGGCCGTCAGCCCGCATCCGGCGAAGGCCGAGGTGCCGAAGAGAAGCGCCGGGCCGATCGTCAGGCCGGTGATCTTCCAGAAAGACATCGTCATGAACTCCCTGTTGTTGGGGCCGGTCTCCCGCGCCCTGACCGCCGCGCCCGCCGCGCCGATCCTGTGGAACACAACACCTGCCGCGAATCGCGTTCGGTTTTGCATACGATTGCAATTCTATGGCGATCTGCGCCGCGTGAACAAGAGCTTTCGCATTCCTGCCTCGCGGATTGGATTTTCTTTGTGCATTGCCGCATTCCTTCTTGTCGGACCTGCCGATTCGTGCCTACTGATTGTGCACACGTATGCAAGGTGTCGCACTGAATGGCGGAAGTCCAACTCAGGAATGTGGCGAAGCGCTGGGGCGGGTTCGTCGCCGTGGCGGACCTGAACCTGACCATCGCCGACCGCGAGTTCCTCGTCCTTCTCGGACCCTCCGGCTGCGGCAAGACCACGACGATGCGGATGATCGCCGGCCTCGAGGACACGACCGAGGGTGACATCCTGATCGGCGGCAGGCGGGTGAATGACCTCGACCCCAAGGACCGCGACGTGGCGATGGTGTTCCAGAGCTACGCGCTCTACCCGAACCTCAACGTCTACGAAAACATCCGCTTTCCGCTGAAGATCCGCCGCGCCGACCCGTCGCGGCACGACGCGATGGTGAAGAAGGCGGCGGCGATGGTGGAATTGACCGACTTCCTCCATCGCCGCCCTGCCGAACTCTCCGGCGGCCAGCGCCAGCGCGTGGCGCTTGCCCGCGCCATCGTCCGCCAGCCCAACGTCTTCCTCATGGACGAACCGCTGTCGAACCTCGACGCCAAGCTCCGCGTCTCCACCCGCGCGCAGATCAAGAACCTCAGCCATGAACTGAAGGTCACGACGGTTTACGTCACCCACGACCAGATCGAGGCGATGACGCTCGCCGACCGCGTCGTCGTGATGAACAGGGGCAAGGTCCAGCAGGTCGGCACGCCGACCGACATCTACGACCGCCCGGCGAACACCTTTGTCGCGGGCTTCATCGGCAATCCGGCGATGAACCTCATCCCCGGAAGGGTCGAGGGCGGCGTCTTCGTCGCGCCCGACACGCGGATCGCCGGCGTGTCGGCGCCGGACGGCCCGGTGACGCTCGGCTTCCGGGCCGAGGATGCGCATGTCGGCGGCGGCGACATTTCCGCCCCGATCTACACGGTCGAGCTTCTGGGCGACGCCACGATGGTCACCGTCCGCCTCGGCGATGCGCTTGTCTCGGTCCGCGCCGCCAAGGACTATCGCGCCGAGATCGGCGACCCCTTCACCGCCGGCGTCCCCGACCGGATCTGCCATCTCTTCCATCCCGATACCGGAGAAAGACTGCGCCCATGAAAGGCTCCCGCCCCGAACAGGCCGTGCTCTCGAAGCACACCGACATGACAAAGACCGAAGCCACCCGCGCCACGATCGAAGGCATGGTCGATGGCCTGAACGATCACCGCATCGACGACATCGGGCAGTTCTTCGCGGCGGGCTTCCGCTGGATGGGGAACTGCGGCTGCGGTACCAAGACCGGGCTGAAGGAATTTCAGGACAACTGGCAGCGCCCCTTCCAGGCGGCGTTCAGCGACAAGGTCTGCGTGGACGAGGCGCGCCTTTTCATGGGCGAATGGGCCGCCGCCTTCGGCCGCCAGGAAGCCACCCATTCGGGCGAGTTCATGGGAATCGCCCCCACCGGCAGGCGGGTCGAGATCCGCTACATGGACTTCTGGAAGGTCGTCGACGGCAAGATCGTCGACAACTGGGTGATGGTCGATTTTCCCTACGTGATGGCCCAGCTCGGAGTGGACTGCTTCGGCGGCCATGGCTGGGAAGCCTATGACCGGGGCGAAAAGGTTCCGCCGCGGCCCGAGGCGGCCTGACATGACGGTCTCTCACCTCAAACGCGGAAAGCCGGAAACCGTGCGGGCTGAGGACGATGCCAAGGTCCGGGCAACGGTCGAGAGCGTGCTGTCCGACATCGCCGCCCGAGGAGACGCGGCGGTTCGGGAGCTTTCGGCCAAATTCGACAAATACGACCCTCCGTCCTTCCGCCTCACCTCTTCCGAAATCGCCGCGGCGATGCAGAATGTGTCGGCCCGCGACATGGACGACATCCGCTTCGCCCAGACCCAGATCCGACGCTTCGCCGAGGCGCAGAAGGCGTCGATGAAGGATATCGAGGTGGAAACCCTTCCCGGCGTCATCCTCGGCCACCGGAACATCCCCGTTCAGTCCGTCGGCTGCTACGTGCCGGGCGGCAAGTTCCCGATGGTCGCCTCGGCCCACATGTCGGTCCTGACCGCGCAGGTGGCCGGCGTACCCCGGATCGTCGCCTCGGCCCCGCCCGTCAAGGGCGCGCCACACCCCGCCATCGTCGCCGCAATGCACATGGGCGGCGCGCATGAAATCTACGCCCTCGGCGGCATGCAGGCCGTGGGCGCCATGGCGCTCGGGACCGAGACGATCGCGCCCGTGGACATGCTCGTCGGCCCCGGCAACGCCTACGTGGCGGAAGCGAAGCGCCAGCTCTACGGCCGCGTCGGCATCGACCTCTTCGCCGGTCCCACGGAAACCATGCTCATCGCGACCGAGGACGCCGCCGACCCCGAGCTTTGTGCGACCGACCTCCTCGGCCAGGCCGAACACGGCTACAACTCGCCCGCCTGCCTCATCACCAATTCCCGTCGCCTCGCCGACGGCACGATGGCCGAGGTCGAGCGCCTCCTCGCCATCCTGCCCACCGCCGAAACCGCCGCCGCAAGCTGGCACGACTACGGCGACGTGATCCTCTGCGACACGCACGACGAGATGCTGTCCGTCGCCAACGACATGGCCTACGAGCACGTCCAGGTCATGACCGATCGCGATGACTGGTATCTCGACCACATGACCAGCTACGGCGCCCTCTTCCTCGGGCCGCGCACCAACGTGGCCAACGGCGACAAGGTGATCGGGACGAACCACACGCTCCCGACGAGAAGGGCAGGGCGCTACACGGGCGGGCTCTGGGTGGGCAAGTTCCTCAAGACCCACAGCTACCAGCGCATCCTCACGGACGAGGCGGCGGCGCTCGTCGGCGAATACGGCTCACGCCTCTGCCTTCTGGAGGGCTTCGTCGGCCACGCCGAACAGTGCAACATCCGCGTCCGCCGCTACGGCCACCGCAACGTCGGCTACGGGATGGCGGCCGAATGACCCTCCACCCCCGCCAGCTCATCGCCGGTTTCCGCGCGGCGGCGGGGGATTTTTCTGAAGGCCCGGTCCGCAGCGCGCTGGGCACCATGCTCGCGCCCGACGCGAAACTGCACCTCTGCCACCCCTTCGGCACCGTCCACGGCCCCGACGGGCTCTGGCAGACGGCCTTCGCGCCGCTTCTTGCCGCGCTGCCCGACCTCGAACGCCGCGACACCATCGTCGTCGCGGGTCGCACCCCCGAAGGCGCCGACTGGATCGGGACCACCGGCCACTACATGGGCACCTTCCTGCGCCCCTTCCTCGACATGCCCCCGACCGGCCACGTCGCCGCCCTCCGCTATGCCGAGTTCTTCCGCCGCGACGCCGGCCGTGTGGCCGAAATGCAGGCGATCTGGGACATTCCGGCCCTGATGATCGCCAGCGGCACATGGCCCTTCGCCCCCTCGCTCGGGCGCGAGATCCTGGTTCCCGGGCCGATGACGGGCGACGGCCTCGGCCCCCACGACCCCGCGCTGTCCGACGCCACCCGCGACACCGTCATCGCCATGCTCACCGCGATGAAGCGCCACCCCGACGAGCCCCCCGAGGCGATGGAACTGCCCCGCTTCTGGCACCCCAAGATGATGTGGTACGGGCCCGGCGGCATCGGTACGGCGCGCGGGCTCGCGGGTTTCCGCAACTGGCACCAGATCCCCTTCCTCGCCGCCATGCCCGACCGCGGCCGCCACCCCGACCGCACCGAACCCCACTTCTTCGCCGAAGGCGCCTACGCCGCCGTCACCGGCTGGCCCGACATGGCCCAGACGCTGACCGGCGCCGGCTGGCTCGGCCTTCCCGCGACCGGCGCGCCCATCACGATGCGCAGCCTCGACTTCTGGCGCCTCGAAGGCGGCCTCATCCGCGAGAACTGGGTGCTCGTGGACCTTCTCCACGTCATGGACCAGATCGGCCTCGACCCCCTCGCGCGCCTCCGCGAATTCAACAAGGCCCGGACGGGCTTCGATCCCGGCACCGGGCGGGCCTTGCCATGACCCTTCCGCGCACCCCCTCCTTCCGCCTCGACCACCACCGCGCTCTCGTTGCGGGGGCCTCCTCCGGCATCGGCCTCGCCGCTGCCGCCGCACTGGCCGAAGCGGGGGCCGAGGTGACCCTCGTCGCCCGCCGCAAACCCGAGCTCACGGCCCTCCGCGACGCCATCCGGGCATCGGGCGGCCGGGCCGAGGCGCACCCCCTCGACATCACCGACCTGCCCGCCACCGCCGCCTTCGTCGTGCAGCACGGCCCCTTCGACATCCTCGTGAACGCCGCCGGCCTCGCCCGCCACGCCCCCGCGACCGAGACGCGACCCGAGGACTACGACGCCGCCTTCGACCTCAACACCCGTGCTGCCTACTTCCTCGTCCGCGAGGTCGCCAAGGGCCTGATCGCGGCCCGGAAACCCGGCAGCCTCATCACCGTCTCGTCCCAGATGGGCCATGTCGGCGGCCCCGACCGCGCCGTCTATGCCGCCACCAAGCATGCGCTCGAAGGCATGACGAAAAGCGTGGCCATCGAGTGGGGCCGCCACGGCATCCGCGTGAACACGATCTGCCCCACCTTCATCCGGACGCCGCTCGCCGAACAGACGCTGAGGAACCCCGAGCGCCGCGCCTGGATCGAGCAAAGGATCAAGCTCGGCCGCGTGGGTGAGGTCGAGGACATCATGGGCGCCGTCGTCTTCCTCGCCTCGGACGCATCCGCCCTCGTCACCGGAAGCGCCCTGATGATCGACGGGGGGTGGACTGCGGAATGAGCACCGAAGCCAAGATCACGTCGCTCGATGTCGCCCGCCGCGCGGGCGTCAGCCAGTCCGCAGTCAGCCGCGTCTTCTCGGGCGCCTCGGCCAGCGCCGAGACCATCGCCAAGGTCAGGAAGGCCGCCGCGGAACTGGGCTACCGCCCGAACCCGATCGCCCGCGCGATGATCACCGGGAAGAGCCGCATCATCGGCCTCGTCGTCGCCTATCTCGACAACCAGTTCTACCCGCTCGCCATCGAGCGCCTGTCCGCCGCGCTTCAGGCGCAGGGCTACCACATCCTGATCTTCCTCGCCTCGAACGCCGAGGCGGGGATCGGCCGCGTCGTGCAGGAGCTGATGGACTACCACGTGGACGGCATCATCACCGCGAGCGTCGGCATGTCGAGCGACCTGACCGCCCGCTGCGCCGCCGCCGGAATCCCGGTCGTCATGTTCAACCGCGGGCAGGACGGGTCGGACATCTCCTCGGTCACTTCCGCCAACCGCCAGGGCGGCCGCAAGGTGGCCGAGTTCCTGATCGCGGGCGGCCACGCCCGCATCGCCCACATCGCCGGATGGGAAGGATCGTCCACAGGCCGCGACCGGCGTGAAGGCTTCCTTCAGGGCCTCGCCACCGCAGGGCGCGACCCCCTCGCCGTCATCGACGGCATGTACGATCAGGACACCGCCGCCGCCGCCGCCCGCACCCTTGTGGACCGGGCCGATCCGCCCGACGCGATCTTCGTCGGCAACGATCACATGGCCTTCGCCGTGATGGACATGCTGCGCAGCGGCCTCGGCCTGCATGTCCCGCAGGACGTCTCGGTCGTGGGTTACGACGACGTGCCGCTGGCCGCCTGGCCCGCCTACGATCTCACCACCGTCCGCCAGCCCCTGAACCGCATGGTCGAGGCGACGGTCGAGACGCTGCTCGCCAAGATCGCCGACCCCGGCCGCCCGGCGCAGAAGACCGAGATCGACGGGCCGCTCATTCTCCGCGGCTCGGCCCGCATTCCCGAAGGATGGCCAAGATGAAGGGCTTCGACCCGAAGTTCCGCGACTTCCCCGACTACATCATCGGGATCACCAAGGAGATCTGGGAGGATCGCGGGATCGCGACGCTCCACCGCTACTACGCCGACGACATCGTGGTGCGGTCCCCCGCCAGCGTGGTGGTCGGCAACAAGGGCGTGATCGCCGCCACGATGGCGACGCTTGCCGAGTTTCCCGACCGCACTCTGCTGGGCGAGGACGTGATCTGGTGCGGCACGCCCGAGGACGGGATGCTCTCCTCTCACCGCCTGCTCTCCACCGCCACCCACACGGGCGACGGCGCCTATGGCAGGGCGACGGGGCGCCGGCTCACCTACCGGATCATCGCCGACTGCCACGCCATCGCGAACCAGATCAACGACGAATGGCTGATCCGCGACCAGGGCGCCATCGTCCGCCAGATGGGCTGGGAACCGAAGGACTTCGCGCGCGACCAGATCGAGCGGGAAGGCGGGCCGCATGCTTGCGTCAGGCCGCTGACCCCCGCCACCGACAAGCCCGGCCCCTACACGGGCGACGGCAACGACAGCGAATGGGGCGCGCGCCTCGCCGACCTGATCGGGCGCATCATGTCGGCCGACTTCGCCGCCATCCCCGCGACCTACGACCGCGCCGCGCAGCTCGAATATCCGGGCGGCGTCACCGCCCATTCCCACGCCGCCGCCGACCGCTTCTGGATGGGCCTCCGCGCCGCCTTTCCCGACGCGGCCTTCGCCCTCCACCACGTCATCGGCCGCGAAGACCCGATGATGCCGCCCCGCGCCGCCGTGCGCTGGTCGCTCCACGGCAAGCACTCGGGCTGGGGCGCCTTCGGCCCGCCGACGGGGGCCGAGGTCTATGTGCTGGGGCTCACCCACGCCGAGTGGGGGCCGTTCGGCTCCGGCAGCCCGACGCTTCGCCGCGAATGGACGCTCTACGACGAAACCGCGATCTGGAAGCAGATCATCCTGAAGACCGGCTGAGACGGCCGCCGCCCCAGCCAAAGGAAGGACCGACATGACCCCGCAAGAGATGGAAGCCCGCATCGTCCGCTACGGCGACCTTGTCCCCTGCAAGACCGCCTTCATCGATGCCCACACCCCCGGCAGCGACCAGAAGGAGAACTTCACCATCATCGGCGGCGGGGTCAGCGAAAGCCCCGACCAGCACGTCCACATCAAGATCCCCCACGGCTTCAACATCGGCGCGGCGGGCCAGCCGCCGAAGTGCCGGAACTCGCTCCATTCCCATCGCACCGCCGAGGCGTTCTTCGTCCTCAAGGGGCGCTGGCGCTTCTTCTGGGGCCGCTGGGGCAAGGCGGGCGAGGTGGTGCTGGAGGAAGGAGACATCTTCAACATCCCGACCGGCATCTTCCGGGGGTTCGAGAACATCGGCACCGACTACGGGATGATCATGGCGGTCCTCGGTGGCGACGATGCCGGCGGCGGGGTGATCTGGGCCCCGCAGGTGATCGGGGATGCCAGGGACCACGGGCTGGTGCTCGGCAGGAACGGCAAGCTCTACGACACCAAGAAGGGCCAGAAGCTTCCCGAAGGCATCCCGCCCATGCCGCTTCTGACCGAGGACGAACTCACGGCCTTTCCCGAGCCGACGACGGCCGATGTCGTGCCCGAATACGTCGCCCGCTACTGGGACCTGATGGCCCTTTCGGACCGCCAGCCGGCCAAGGTCATCGCCGCGGACGGCGTGCTCAGGGACCGTCCGGGCTTCGAGGTCGAATTCCTGTCGAGGACCTCGATTCCCGACACGCCCTACACGACCGACCGGAACGAGGTTCTGATGCCCGTCCGCGGCCACTGGCGTCTGGCGTGGGAAGGCGGGGCGACCACGCTCAACCCCGGCGATACCGCCTCGGTCCCCCCGGGCACCGCGCGGTCGCTCTCGCCCTCGATGACGGGCGAGGCGAGCCTCTACCGCATCCGCAACACCGACGATCCGGCGGGCCTCACGCGCCGGCTGATCTAGGTGACGACCGGCATCCGTCCCGGCGCTGTCGGGACGGATGCCCTTCGCCTGCCATATGCCGATACTCACGAAAGGCCGCCCCGATGCCTCTGCTCGCCACCCATGTCGGATCGCTCCCACGCCCGCAGAAGGTCGTCGATTTCCTCTTCGCCCGCGAACGGGGCGAGGACTGCGATCCTGCCGCCTTCGACGCCTGCATGGCCGGAGCGGTGGCCGAGAACGTGCGGCGCCAGAAAGAGGCCGGGATCGACATCGTAAGTGACGGGGAAGCCTCGAAGATTTCCTACGCCACCTATGTCAAGGACCGCTACACGGGCTTCTCCGGCGACAGCCCCCGGAACGCGCCCGCCGACCTCAGGATGTTCCCGACCTTCCTCGACCGCCTGGCCAAGCAGGGCGGCACGCCGCAATACGCCCGGCCCATGTGCACCGACGCCGTGCGGTCGAAGGGGCAGGGGGAGCTGCAGAAGGATATCAAGGCGTTGAAGGCTGCGATGGCGAAGCACGGCGTGGCGCGCGGCTTCATGAACGCGGCCTCGCCGGGGGTGATCTCGCTCTTCCTCCAGAACGCCTTCTACCCCACGCGCGAGGGCTATCTCGCGGCACTGGCCGACGCGATGAGGGACGAATACCGCACCATCGTCGAAGCCGGCCTCGACCTTCAGGTCGACTGCCCCGACCTTGCGCTCAGCCGCCACATGATCTTCACCCACCTGACCGACGAAGCCTTCCTGACGGTTGCCGAAACCCACGTCGAGGCGCTGAACCACGCGCTTGGCTCCCTGCCGCAGGACAGGATCCGGGTCCACATCTGCTGGGGCAACTACGAAGGCCCGCACGTCTGCGACATCGATATGGCCAAGGTCTTTCCCGTCCTGATGAAGGTCCGCGCCCGCTACATCCTCTTTGAAACCGCAAACCCCCGCCACGGCCACGAATGGACCATCTTCCGCGACCGCGCGGGGGAAGTGCCCGACGACCGCATCCTGGTCCCCGGCGCGGTCGACACCACGACGAACTTCGTCGAGCACCCCGACCTGGTCGCACAACGCCTCGAAAGGTTTGCGCAAGTCTTCGGGTCGGACCGGGTGATCGCCGGGTCCGACTGCGGCTTCGGCACCTTCGCGGGCTTCGGCGCGGTCGACCCCGAGATCGCCTGGGCGAAGCTCGCCACGCTCAAGGAAGGCGCGCGAAGGGTCGCATGACGCCAGTCGTCCTTCTGCCCGGCATGATGTGCGACGCCCGCCTGTGGGGGCCGGTCATGGGCGCGTTCGCAGCGCGAGCCGTCCTTCATGCACCCTTGGCCGAAGCCGATACGACGGCAGCGCTCGCGGCCGGGGTCCTTCGCCTCGCGCCGCCCCGCTTCGCGCTCGCCGGCTTGTCGATGGGCGGGATCGTCGCGATGGAGGTGCTGGCGCAAGCCCCCGAACGGGTCAAACGCCTCGCCCTGCTCGACACCAATGCCCGCGCGGAACTGCCGGAGGTGCGGGCCCGCCGCGGCCCACAGATCGAGCGGGCGCTGGCGGGCGGCCTCCGCGCGGTCATGCGCGACGAGATGAAGCCGAACTATCTTGCCGAAGGTCCGGAGAAGGCGCGCATCCTCGAGCTTTGCATGGAGATGGCGTTGTCGCTCGGTCCCGGAGTTTTCGAGCGCCAGTCCCGCGCGCTTCGGGACAGACCGGACCGGCAGGCAGCGCTGGCGGCCTTTCACGGCCCCGCGCTCGTTCTGATGGGGCAGGAGGATCGCCTCTGCCCCCGCGACCGGCACGACCTGATGCACGCGCTGATGCCGCAATCGCGACTGGTGGTGGTGGAAGGCGCAGGGCATCTGCCGCCGCTGGAACAGCCCGCCGCAACGACAGCAGCGCTTGTCGAATGGCTTTCGGAGTGCCCCTGATGCTTTCCCCGGATATTCTCTCTCTTCTGCGATCTGTCGACACCCCGACCGTCTGCAACGCCATCGAGACGGCGCAGGGCAAGCGGGGCTTCGCGTCGTTCACCCGCGGCACCATGCTCTGCTCCGCGCCACATGAACCGCCAGTCGTGGGCTATGCGGTCACGGCGAAGATCGCGGCGCGCCGGCCGCCCGTCGAGCCACCGGAAGTCATCCGTGCCCGACGCATGAACTACTACCGCGCAATGGCAACCGGGCCAAAGCCAGCTGTTGCCGTCATCGAAGACCTCGACTGGCCCGACTGCGTTGGCGCCTTCTGGGGCGAGATCAACACGACCGTGCACAAGGGCCTGGGCCTTTCGGGCGCCGTCACGAACGGCGTCATGCGCGATCTCGGCGACCTTCCAGAAGGCTTTTCCGTCGTTGCGGGAAGTGTCGGTCCCAGCCATGCTTTCGTCCATGTCCGTGAGATCGGAACGCCGGTGTCGATCATGGGGCTGACGGTACGGTCCGGTGATCTTGTCCACGCGGACAGGCACGGCGCCTTGATCATCCCGGACGACGTGGTTCCCTTGCTGGCCGCCTCGATCGGCCGGATCCAAGCCACCGAGCGCGGAATTCTCGACGCTGCGCGTCAACCCGGATTTGATTTCGCAATGTTCGAAGAGGCTTGGACCGCGTTCGAGAACTCACGCACCTGACCGATCAGGATGCCGGAGCCTGTCCGGCGCTTCCGTCTGCGTCGGAAAGGCTAGACGTCCAGATCCTCCACGAAACGCGCATTCTCCTGGATGTACTGGAACCTGAGTTCCGGCTTCTTTCCCATCAGCCGCTCCACCAGATCGCCTGTCGTGCCCGGCTCGTCCTCGTGGATCGTCACGCGGATCAGTTTCCGCGTCTCGGGGTTCATGGTCGTGTCCTTCAGGTCCTTGGCGTCCATCTCGCCCAGTCCCTTGAAGCGCTGGACGTCGATCTTGCCGCCGCCCTTCTTGCCGGGGCCGCCGAGACCCTTCGCCAGCCACGCCTCCTTCTCGGCGTCGGAGGCCACATAGATGCGTTCGGCCCCCTGGGTCAGGCGGTAGAGGGGCGGGCAGGCGAGGTAGAGGTACCCCTTGTCGATCAGGGGGCGCATCTGGGTGAAGAAGAAGGTCATCAGGAGCGAGGCGATGTGGGCGCCGTCGACATCGGCGTCGGTCATGATGATGATCTTCTCGTAGCGCAGGTCGTCCACGCTGAACTTCGTGCCCATGCCGACGCCGAGCGCCTCGCAGATGTCGCGGATCTCGGCGTTGTCGCCGATCTTGCCGCTTGCCGCGCCGAGGACGTTCAGGATCTTGCCCTTGAGCGGCAGGAGCGCCTGCGTCTCGCGGTTGCGGGCGCCCTTGGCGGACCCGCCGGCGCTGTCGCCTTCGACGATGAAAAGTTCGGTTCCCTCGCGGGACTTCGACGAACAGTCCACGAGCTTGCCGGGAAGGCGCAGACGCTTCGTCGCAGACTTGCGGGCGGTTTCCTTCTCCTGGCGGCGGCGCTGGCGTTCCTCGGCGCGCAGCACGAGGAAATCGAGGATCGCCCCCGCGGCCTTCGGGTCCGACCCGAGCCAGGTGTCGAAATGGTCGCGCACCGCGCCCTCGACCATGCGGGCGGCGTCGGCGCTGGCGAGGCGGTCCTTCGTCTGGCCCACGAATTCCGGTTCGCGGATGAAGCAGGACACCATCGCGCAGGCGCCGTCGATCAGGTCTTCGCGCGTGATCTCATTGGCCTTGCGGTTCTTCGCAAGCTCGCCGTAGGCGCGGATGCCCTTCAGGATCGCGGCCCAGAAGCCGGCCTCGTGCGTGCCGCCCTCGGGGGTCGGGACGGTGTTGCAGTAGCTTTGCAGGAAGCCGTCGCGGGACGGAGTCCAGTTGATCGCCCATTCCACCGATCCGGGGACGCCGAACTTTTCCTGGAAGGCGACTCTGCCCGCGAAGGGGCGGTCGGCGTAGGTGGTGGAGCCGGCGAGCTGTTCGCCCAGGTAGTCCGACAGGCCGCCGGGGAAATGGAAGGTCGCCTCCATCGGCGTGTCGCCGTCCTCGATCGCCGTCTTCCAGCGGATCTCGACGCCCGAAAAGAGGTAGGCCTTGGAGCGGACCATCCTGAGAAGCCGCTGGGGTTTGAAGCGGTGGTGGCCGAAGATGTCCGCGTCGGCGTGGAAGGTGGTGGTGGTGCCCCGGCGGTTCTGGACGGGGCCGAGCTTCCTCACCGGCCCGAGGGGGATTCCGCGCGAGAAGCGCTGTTCGCAGAGTTCCTTGTTGCGGGCGACCTCGACCACCATCGAGTCCGAGAGCGCGTTGACGACCGAGGCGCCGACGCCGTGGAGGCCGCCGGAGGTCTGGTAGGCGTCGCCGCCGAACTTGCCGCCCGCATGCAGGGTGCAGAGGATCACCTCGAGCGCGGATTTCCCCGGAAATTTCGGGTGCGGGTCCACCGGGATGCCGCGGCCGTTGTCCCGGACCGTGACGGAATAGTCGGCGTGAAGCTCGACCTCGATCCGGGTCGCGTGTCCGGCGACGGCCTCGTCCATCGAGTTGTCGAGGATTTCCGCGACAAGGTGGTGCAGCGCCCGTTCGTCGGTGCCGCCGATATACATGCCGGGGCGCTTGCGGACGGGTTCGAGGCCTTCCAGGACCTCGATGGAATGGGCGTCATAGGTGTCGGGGGGGCGGGAGAGGAGGTCGTTGCCCACAGGGACTGCTTGCCTTCTTGGGGGACGGTGGTGGGAGGCGATTAGAGCATGGGCGGAAGGGGGGGGGAAGGGGAGGCGTTGATCCGCCGAACCGGCCTGCTGGCGGTTTCGTGGACAGGTGAGTCCATGCCAGAGAGCCGAACCCCTTTGACAAGTGCGCTGGCCGCCCGTTCTCGTCGTGCCGGCGTCACCCCCAAACCCCCTCGAACTCCCGCCACTCCCCCTTGCTCATGCCGCTCGTCTCCTGCGTCACCACCTCTCCCGTCAGCCGCCGCCGCAGTACCTCCGCCCCCTTCGCGCTGACCTGCACGCCCCCCATCCGGTAATCCTCGAACGCCCCGAAGGCGAGCGGCACCCAGTCCCGCACGATCCCGCACATCACCTCGGCATAGGCCCGGATCTCGTACTGCGCGTGGGCGTCGGCCCGGAGGCGCAGGAAGTGGAAGAGGTTGTGGAGGTCGATCTTCCAGTACCATTGCGTATAGATGTTGGCGGGCAGGTTCATGCGGGCGAGTTCCCTTGCCAGCCCCTGCTGGCCCTCCTGGCTCAGCATCGCCTCGTAGTGGTCGTAGGCGCGGGCGGCGTCGTCGCGCAGCCAGTCGAGCACGCGCTGCGCCTCCTCTCCTTGCAGCAATTCTCCCCTTCCCTGGTTGTTCTGGGTGGACTGCGCGGCGAGGTGTTCGGGTGCGGGGATGTAGAATTCGCGGTCGAGGATCGAGTAGCGGGCCGAGTATTCGTTCACGTTCGCGGTGCGGTGGCGGATCCACTGGCGGGCGACGAAGACCGGCAGCTTGACGTGGAACTTGACCTCGCACATCTCGAAGGGGGTCGAGTGCCAGTGGCGCATGAGATAGCGGATGAGGCCCTCGTCGTTGCTGACGGTCCTGGTGCCGCGGCCGTAGCTGACGCGGGCGGCCTGGGTGATGGCGGCGTCGTCGCCCATGTAGTCGATGACGCGGACGAGGCCGTGGTCGAGCACCGGGTGGGCGACGTAGAGGTGCGCTTCCATGCCGGGCGCGGTGGCGCGGAGGGTGGGGCGGCTTTCCGTGCGGGCCTCGGCGATTTCGGCGTGCTGCTCGGGGGTGAGGGGCATGGGCGGCGTCCTTTGGGGCATGCGAATCGGGGACAACTTTAGATGGTGGTGAGGCGGGCGTGGAAGCGCAATATGTTGTTGGGTTGCTGGTTTCGGGCCCACGGACGGCGTCCGACCGAGGCGGGCGTGTCAGCGCCCGCCTGGGGGCGGGCGGGTCGACCGCTGCCCGTGCCGGTGGCACGGGCGGTAGCAGAGACCTTCAAGGGCGGGCGCTGCACATGGCTGGCGCCACGTGCAAGATATGCATCGCCCCCTTTGCCCGCGCCCCGCGCCGCGCTAGCCTCTCCCCCGACCACCCCGGAAAGGAACCCGCATGAAAGTCCGCTACCTGCACACGATGGTCCGCGTGCTCGATCTGGAAAAGTCGATCGCCTTCTACGAACTCCTCGGCCTCAGGGTCACGCGCCGCACCGACTATCCGAACGGCCGCTTCACGCTCGTCTTCATGGCGCCCGAGGGGCAGGAGGACTGCCCGGTCGAACTCACCCACAACTGGGACGGGGACACCGGGCTCCCGTCAGACAGCCGCCACTTCGGCCACCTCGCCTACGCGGTCGAGAACGTCTACGACATGTGCGCGCATCTCCGGAAGAACGGCGTCACGATCAACCGGCCGCCGCGCGACGGGCGGATGGCCTTCGTGCGCTCGCCCGACAATGTCTCGGTCGAGCTTCTCCAGATGGGCGAGGCGCTCGCCCCGGCGGAACCTTGGGCCAGCATGGGCAATACGGGGCACTGGTAGCCCTTTCACAGGCGGCTTCACGGGCGGCGGGCAGGGCGGCGGGCAGGGCGGTATCCCTCTTCCGCTTCGCCCTCCCCTTCTCCTGGGCCCTGGCGGGCGCGGCCGTCGCGGCGGACTGCCGGACCGCACTGGCGATCGGGCTCGACGTGTCGCGGTCGGTCGATCCGGGCGAGATGGCGCTTCAGAGCGAAGGATTGGCGCGTGCGCTCGCCGATCCCGACGTGGTGCGGGCCTTCCTTGCGCCGCGGGGCGGCTTGGTGCGTCTGGCGGTCTACGACTGGAGCGGCCTCGGTACCGCGCGGATCGTGTCGCCCTGGCTGGACATCCGCGCGCAGGCCGACCTGGCTGCGGTGGCGGCGGCGGTCCGCGCCGGGCCGGCCGGCGGCGGGGGCAGGACCGCCCTCGGCGGGGCGATGCTCGCCGGAGCGGCGCTGCTGGCGCAGCAGCGGACCTGCGGGGCGATGATCCTCGATCTCACCGGGGACGGCTTCTCCAACGAGGGTCCGCCGCCCGGACGGATCGCGGCGCAGACATTCCGCGGCATCACCGTCAATGCGCTGGTGATCGCCGAAGAGCAGGGATCGGGCGAGGAGCCGTCGCTGGCGCGTCTCCTCGCCTATTTCGAGGAGGAGGTGATCCGCGGACCGGGCGCCTTCGCCGAGCCGGCACGGGGCTTTGCGAACTTCGAGAGGGCCATGGTGCGCAAGCTCCTGCGGGAACTTGGTGATGCCGAAGTCGCGGCCCTCCCGGCGCCGGCGCTGCGCCTCGCCGGGTCCGGCGGGTCATGAGAGGCCGCGGCGGCCGGATCGCGATGCTTGTCCTGGCCGGGGGCATGGCCGCTGGCATGGCGGGGGGCGCGGTCTCGGCGGAGTGCCGCCAGGCGCTGGCGATCGGTCTCGACAGGTCGGGGTCGGTAGACCCGGCAGAGCACGCCCTCATGGTCGAGGGGATGGCGGCGGCACTCGAGGATCCCGGCGTGCGGTCCGACTTTCTGGCCCTGCCCGGCAGTCCGGTCGCGCTGGCGATATTCGAATGGAGCGGCGAGCGATTCCAGAGGCTGATCCTGGACTGGACGGTGATCGACAGTGCGGCAGCGCTCGATGCCGTCGCCGGACGGCTGCGCACCCAGTCGCCCGTGGAGGCGCCGACCGGGACCGCCGTCGGCAGCGCGATCGTCTATGCCGAAGCCCTGCTTGCGCGGAGCCCCGGCTGCCGGCGCCTGACGCTCGACCTCGCCGGGGACGGCAGGTCGAACGCGGGACCGGCGCCGGATGCGGTGCGCTTCGCACCGGCGGGACGGCAGGGGACGGTGAACGCCTGGCTGTCGGGCTGCCCGAGGGCCGGGGGGGGGGGGTGAACCCGGGCTGGCCGAGCTGACTGCCTATTTCCGGGCCCGTGTCCTGCGGGGGCCCGGCGCCTTTGCCGAGGCTGCCCTCGGCTATCGGGACTTCCGCGACGCGATGGCGCGCAAGCTGCGGCGGGAACTCGAGATCGCGGTCGGAGACGCCGGCCGCGGCTGACCTCGCCGGCGCCGGGGATGTCCGGGCGTTCCCGACGCGATCCCGGCCGCGGGCTGCGGCGCCCCGGGCGGGGGGACGGCCCTGCCGGTCAGTAGATGTATCGGATCTGATCCGTCCAGTACCGTTCCATCCGGCGGAGGGTGAGGGTCACCTGCTCGATCCCCTCGATCCCGACACCGCCCCTCGCCTCCATCCCCTCGGCGTGCCGCCGGAAGAGCGCTGCCACCGCATCGCGGACCGCGCGGCCCTTCGGCGTCAGCCGGACCCGGACGGACCTTCGATCCACCTCGGAGCGCTGGTGATGCATGTACCCGGCCTCGACAAGCTTCTTGAGGTTGTAGCTGACATTCGAGCCCTGGTAGTAGCCCCGGGTCCTGAGTTCGCCCGCGGTCACCTCGTTCTCGCCGATGTTGAACAGCAGGAGGGCCTGGACGGGACTGACCTCGATCATCCCCACGCGCTCGAATTCGTCCTTGATGACGTCGAGAAGAAGGCGGTGCAGGCGTTCGACCAGCGACAGCGTGTCGAGATAGACGGGCAGGACCCCGCCCTGGCGCGCCGGGTCCGCAAGCGCGGCATGTTGGGTCATCTTCCCTCCGATCCGAAGCCTACGGCAGGAAAATCATACGGAAAGGCTGAAGTTCGGTTAAGCGGCGCCCGGCAGATTCGGGCGGGTTCGCCCGGTCACCGGTGCCGGCGATGCGCGAACCGTGCCAGCGTGCGGACCAAAGGCGCATGCCGGGGCGGCGGGGCGGCGGCGCCGGTGACCCAGGCGTGGATGTCCTGGTCGCTTTCCGCGAGGAGCGCCTCAAAGGCCGACAGCGACTCGCCGTCCATCTCGGCGAGACATGCATCCGCATAGGGGCCGAGCACCAGATCCGTCTCGCGCATGCCTCGCCGCCACGCCCTGATCTTCAGCCGTTTCAGCTGCGCCTCGGCGGGTTCGGTCATCTGTCGGATCCCTTCGCCCGAATTGGCGGCTTGCACCGCTTCGGGCCCGGTCATATGACAGGCCGCCTTCCCGAGCAAACCGGAGTTCCGCGCATGGCCTTCCTGTCCGACACGCTGTCCCGCGTCAAACCCTCGGCCACGATCGCCGTCACCAACAAGGCGCGCGAGCTTCAGGCGGCGGGCCGCGACGTCATCGGCCTCGGCGCGGGCGAGCCCGACTTCGACACGCCGCAGAACATCAAGGACGCGGCGAAGCGCGCGATCGACGAGGGCAGGACCAAATACACCGCCGTCGACGGCATCCCCGAACTCAAGGCCGCGATCTGCGCGAAGTTCAGGCGCGAGAACGGGCTGACCTACACGCCCGCCCAGGTGACGGTCGGGACCGGCGGCAAGCAGGTGCTCTACAACGCCCTCATGGCCACGCTGAACCCCGGCGACGAGGTCATCATCCCCGCCCCCTACTGGGTGAGCTACCCCGACATGGTGCTGCTCGCGGGGGGCACGCCGGTGTTCGTGGCCGCCGGGATCGCGACGAACTTCAAGATTACCGCCGCGCAGCTCGAAGCCGCGATCACGCCGAAGGCCAAGTGGTTCATCTTCAACTCGCCCTCGAACCCGACCGGCGCGGGCTATACCCAGGCGGAACTCAGGGCGCTGACCGACGTGCTGATGCGGCACCCCCATGTCTGGGTCATGTCCGACGACATGTACGAACACCTCGTCTTCGACGATTTCCGGTTCGTGACGCCCGCGCAGGCCGAACCCGGCCTCTACGACCGCACGCTCACCTGCAACGGCGTCTCGAAGGCCTACGCGATGACCGGCTGGCGCATCGGCTACGCGGGCGGCCCCGCCCATCTCATCAAGGCGATGGGGACGATCCAGTCGCAATCCACCTCGAACCCCTGCTCGGTCGCGCAATATGCCGCGCTCGAGGCGCTGAACGGCCCGCAGGACTTCCTTCCCGAATTCCGCAGGGCCTTCCAGCGCCGCCGCGACCTGGTCGTGTCGATGCTGAACCAGGCCAGGGGCATCCGCTGCCCGAGGCCCGAGGGCGCCTTCTACGTCTATCCCGACATCTCGGACTGCATCGGCAGGACGAGCGCGGCCGGCACCCTCCTCGAGGACGACGAAACCTTCGCCACCGCGCTCCTCGAAGAGCGGGGCGTCGCCGTCGTCTTCGGTTCGGCCTTCGGCCTTTCCCCGAATTTCCGCGTCAGCTACGCTACGTCGGACAAGGTTCTGGAAGAGGCCTGCCGCCGCATCCAGACCTTCTGTGCGGGGCTGCGGTAAGGGGAAGCGGCAATGGCTTGGTCCGGGGGCACGGAAAGACGACATGCCCTCTGATCTTCCGCGCTACTATTTCCGCGTCCGCGAGAACGGCGCAGCCGTCTTCCGCGTCGAGGCCGAGGACCGGCAGCGCCGGATCGAGATGGAGCAGATCGCGCTCGTCAACGTCCGCAGCGGCGAGGTGAGGGCCCACGGCGACCGGGTGCTGTCAGAGGCGGACCGGTCCGCCATCCGCGACTGGATCGCCGCCCGCACCGAGCTTCTCGCCCGGCGCGACATCGACGACATCCACCGCGCCATCGACCACATGAACCTGACGGCCGCCTGGGCGCAGGCCAAGGCGACGGACGCGCAGCTCGAAGAGGTGACGGATGCGCTTCTGCTTGCGATGCATGACCTGCGGTCCGTGCTGGTCCGCCGCAAGGCCGACCGCGCGGGCCGGGCGCAGGACAACGGGGAACAGGGATAGGGGCTCATGGTGCTGAGACAAATCACGCGGGCGATCGTCAAGCCCTTCGGCTATACCACGGTCAAGTCGGGCCGGGGCTTCCGCATCCAGAAGAAGCACGACGGAGAGATGGTCTATCTGCACCGCTACGCCGGGGGATACGAGGAATACCGGCAGACGCAGATCCACCACAACAAGCGCAAGCTCGACCAGGTCTGGGCCGACGAGGGAACGCTGCGGGCGATCGTGGACGACCTGAAGCGGCACGTCCCCGAGCCGAAGCGCGGCCTCTGCCACGGCGCGCGGAACGGCTGGGAGGTGCAGGCGCTCGGCAGGCTGACCGGCGCCGAGATGCTGGGGACCGACATTTCCGAAACCGCGACGCAGTTCCCGAACATGGTCGTCTGGGACTTCCACGAGGAAAACCCCGACTGGGCCGGAAGGTTCGACTTCATCTACACGAACTCGCTCGATCAGGCGATGGAGCCCGACAGGGCGCTCCGGTCCTGGTCGAAGCAACTGGCGCCGGGGGGCCGCATCTACATCGAACACACGATGGCCCATTCCCCCCAGGGCGCGTCCGAGATGGACCCGTTCGGCGCGCACCCCATGTGCATGCCCTATCTCCTGTTCAAGTGGGGACAAGGTCACTTCCGGCTGGCCGGGATCATGGAACTCGGGCCGAAGAGCAACAAGGGGCTCGATGTCTGGGTCTTCGTCCTCACCGCCGATCCGGTCGCCGCCTAGTCGTAGCTCAGCCTCTTTGCCTTGCCCCGGAAGATGACATAGCTCAGCGCGGTGTAGGCGATGATCGCGGGCAGGACGAAGATGACGCCCCAGAGGATGATGGCGAGGCTTTCGGGCGCGCTGGCGGCCTCGGCGATCGTGATCCTGTCGGGAACGATGTACGGGTAGAACGAATAGGCCATTCCGACGAAGCCCAGTGCGAAGAGGACCGTCGCCGCGGCGAACGGCAGCCATGCCTGCCGGTGCGGATCATCTGCCAGCCGCCCGAGCCACACCCGGATCAGGGCGACAAGAGCCGCCGATGCGACCGGCAGCGGCGAAAGCAGCAGAACCTCGGGCCAGGCGAACCATTTGTCGAAGATCCGGGCGCTGACGAGGGGCGTGGCCGCAGATATGGCGGCCAGACCCACGATCACCCCCGCCAGCGCCCGCCTCGCCCAGGTGATCGCCGCGTCCTGCAAGAGACCGTCCGTCTTCACGATCAGCCATGAAGCGCCGATGAACGAGTAGGCAACGGCGAGGCTGACGGCCGTCAAAGCGGCAAACGCGACGTTCCAGGGCGTCCAGTCCAGCCCCATGACGTAGAGCCCGAGCATGAAGCCCTGCGCCAGAGCGGCGGCAAGGCTTCCGCCGAAGAAGCAGCGGTCCCAGAGCGCCTTCTGCCCGGCGGGGGCCTTGACCCTGAACTCGAAGGCGACCCCGCGCAGGATCAGCCCGATCAGCATCACCGCGACGGGAAGGTAGAGCGCGCCGAGGATCTCGCCGTGGGCCGCCGGAAAGGCCACCAGAAGGATGCCGATCGCCAGGACGAGCCAGGTTTCGTTGGCATCCCAGAAGGGGCCGATCGAGGCGATCATCGTGTCGCGTTCCTCGTCGCCCCGCGCCTGGGGAAGCAGGATGCCGACGCCGAGGTCGAAGCCGTCGAGCACGACGTAGATCAGGATCGAAAGGCCGAGGAGGCCGGCGAAGACAAGGGGCAGGGTCGCGGGATCGAAGGGGTTCATCGCCGGTCACTCCGCAGGGAAGGTCGCGTGGGTGGGCGCTCCGGCCGGATCGGGTGCCGGCTCGCCTTTCGCGGCCTTCCGGGCGAGGGCGAAGATCACCCAGATGTAGGCCCCGAGGAGAAGCGCATAGAGCGCGATGTAGGCCAGGAGCGTCGAGAGGACCATCGCCGGCGGCACCGGGCCAAGCGCGGCCTCGGTGGTCAGCAGGCCCTGCACCAGCCAGGGCTGGCGGCCGATCTCGGTCGTGTACCAGCCCGCAAGGGTGGCGAGCCATCCCGAGAAGGTCATGCCGACCGCAACGAAGAGCCATGACCGCGGCATCGCGGCCGCCCCCCTGCGGCGCAGGAGCCAGACGCCCGCCCAGGACACGGCGAGCATGGCGATGCCGGTCCCGACCATGACGCGGAAACTGAAGAAGACGGGAGCGACGGGGGGATACAGGACTGTGCCGTCCTCGGCCACGAAGTCCTTGAGACCCGGCACCACGCCGTCAGGACTGCGCCTGAGGATGATCGAGGCGAGCGACGGGATGCCGATCTCGAAACGGTTCTCCTGCGCCGCCTCGTCGGGGAGCGCAAAGAGGACGAGCGGCACGTTCCCCCCTGTCTCCCAGTTCGCCTCGATCGCCGCGACCTTGGCGGGCTGGTATTGCAGCGTGTTCAGCCCCTGCTCGTCGCCGGCGACGATCTGCAGCGGGATGAGGATCGCCCCCAGCACCGTTCCGGTCCTCATCGTGGACAGCACGGCCTCGGACCTGTCGCCGACCAGGATCCGGAACGCCGAGAGGCCGGCCACCAGAAAGGCGACCGTGAGGCCCGAGGCAAGGAGCATGTGGGTCAGCCGGTAGGGCATCGAGGGATTGAAGATGATCGCCCACCAGTCGGTCGCATAGACCACGCCGTCCCGCAGTTCGAACCCCTGCGGCGTGTGCATCCATGAGTTGAGGGCGATGATCCAGAACGCGCTCATCGTCGTTCCGAACGCGACCAGCACCGTCGCCGTCACATGGACCCAGGGTTTCACCCGCGAGGCACCGAAGAGCATGATCCCGAGGAACACGGCCTCGAGGAAGAAGGCGGTGAGGACCTCGTAGGCCAGAAGCGGGCCGGCGACATTGCCGACGGTGTTCATGAAGCCGGGCCAGTTGGTGCCGAACTGGAAGCTCATCGTGATGCCCGACACCACCCCGAGCGCGAAGGAGAGGGCGAAGACCTTCACCCAGAACATGTAGGCATCCATCCACTTCCGGTCGCCCGTTGCAGCAAAGCGCAGGCGGAAGAAGAGCAGCACCCAGCCGAGCGCGATGGTGATCGCCGGAAAGAGGATGTGGAACGAGATGTTCGCCGCAAACTGGATGCGGGAGAGAAGGAGAGGGTCCATTGGCGTGTTTCCTGTTCGCTGCCGGAAAGGTAATCCCTGTCCGCGCGAAGTCACCCCGGATGCGGCGGCGGGTCGCGGGGCGGACCGCGGCTGCCCGGCCCCTCGCTCGCGCTCCGGGCGTTCGCCGCTTCCGACGCTCCACCGGAGCGTCCGATCCCGGACTTCGCCCGGGACCGCGGCTCACCCCCCCGTGTGGCTCATGTGCCGGCTGACCTGCCCGGCCACCCGCTGCCGCGAATAGTCGAAGTCGTGGCCCCTGGGCTTGCGCGCGATGGCGGCGCGGATGGCGTCGTCGAGCATCCGGTCGTCGGGGCCGGCACGCAGCGGCGCCCGCAGGTCGGCCTTGTCCTCCTGCCCGAGGCACATGAAGATCTCGCCCGTGCAGGTGACGCGGACGCGGTTGCAGGATTCGCAGAAGTTGTGGGTGAGGGGGGTGATGAAGCCGACCTTCTGGCCCGTCTCCTCGATGCGCACGTAGCGGGCGGGGCCGCCGGTGCGGTCGGTCAGGTCGGTGAGCGTGAAGCGCTTGCCGAGGCGGGCGCGGACGTCCTTCAGCGACCAGTACTGGTCGAGCCGCATCTCCTCGCCCATCTCGCCCATCGGCATGACCTCGATGAAGGTCAGGTCGTGGTCGTTCGTGGCGCACCAGTCGAGGATCGGGAAGACCTCGTCCTCGTTGAAGCCCCTGAGCGCGACGGTGTTGATCTTGATGCGCATGCCCGCGGCCCTGGCGGCCATAATGCCCTCGAGGACAGGGGCGAGTTTGCCCCAGCGGGTGATGGCCTGGAATTTCACGGGGTCGAGCGTGTCGAGCGAGACGTTGATGCGGCGGATGCCGCAGCTCGCGAGCTCCCCGGCATGTTTCGCGAGTTGCGAGCCGTTGGTGGTGAGCGTCAGTTCGTCGAGCGCCCCGCTTGCGAGGTGCCGCGACACGGCGCGGAAGAAGGTGAGGATGTCGCGCCGGACGAGCGGCTCGCCGCCGGTGATGCGGAGCTTGCGGACGCCGAGCCGGATGAAGGCGGAGGAGAGGCGGTCAAGCTCCTCGAGCGTCAGCAGGTCCTTCTTCGGCAGGAAGGTCATGTGCTCGGTCATGCAGTAGGTGCAGCGGAAGTCGCAGCGGTCGGTGACCGAGACGCGCAGGTAGCTGATCGGCCGGAGGAAGGGGTCGATGAGAGGTGTGGGGCGCGTGGGCTGGTCGAGCGTCATGGGGGGAAGGTAGGCTTCGGGGGGGCGCACCGCACGCGGCGAGGGAAGGGGTGAGGGGCGCTGCCCCTCACGCTCCCCGGGATATTTGCAGACCGAAAAATGGGGGGAGGTACTTCCCGGCCTCTTTCCGCACCGGCCCTGACCAGGTCGGACACCGTGGCGCATCCGGGTTCCGTTGATCCATGCTGACCCGGAACGCCGGGCTTCGGCCGATGGCCCCATTCCCGCCGGAAAGCACTGAACGTGTCACTCCACCGTCACCGACTTCGCCAGATTGCGCGGCTGGTCCACATCCGTCCCCTTGGCGATGGCGGTGTGGTAGGCCAGAAGCTGCGCCGGGACGGCGTAGAGGATGGGGGCGAAGAGCGGCGGCACGGTCGGCATGACGAGACGCGCCCAGGTGCCCTCGCCCGCCTCGCGCGCGCCTTGCGCGTCGGTGACGAGCAGGACCTTGCCGTGGCGGGCCATCACCTCCTGCATGTTCGAGACGGTCTTGTCGAAGAGCGCGTCGCGGGGGGCCATGACGACCACCGGGACCATCCGGTCGATGAGCGCGATGGGGCCGTGCTTGAGCTCGCCGGAGGCATAGCCCTCGGCGTGGATGTAGCTGATCTCCTTCAGTTTCAGAGCGCCTTCGAGCGCGAGAGGATACATCGCGCCGCGCCCCATGAAGAGGACGTCCTGCGCCTCGGCGACCTCGTCGGCGAGCGTCTCGATCTCGCCTTCGCGGGCGAGGGCCTGGTTGAGGAGGCCGGGGAGGGTGGCGAGGTCGGCGAGGTGGGCCGCAAGCCCGGCATCGTCGAGGCGCCCCCGGTCCTGCGCGGCGCGCAGCGCGAGGAGGGCGAGGATGGTGAGCTGGCAGGTGAAGGCCTTGGTCGAGGCGACGCCGACCTCCACCCCGGCAAGGATCGGCAGCGCGATGTCGCTTTCGCGCGCGATCGAGGAGGTTGTGACGTTCACCACGCTCACGATCTTCGCGACCTTGTCGCGGGCGTAGCGGAGGGCGGCGAGGGTGTCGGCGGTCTCGCCCGACTGGCTGACGAAGAGGGCGTAGCTGTTCCGGGGGAGGGGCGGTTCGCGGTAGCGGAACTCGGACGCGATATCGACCTCGCAGGGCAGTCCGGCGAGGGTCTCGAACCAGTATTTCGCCACCATGCAGGCATAGGAGGCGGTGCCGCAGGCGACGAGCGTGAGGCGGTCGAGGGCGGCGAAGTGCAGGGTTTCGGGCAGGTTGATGCGCCCGTCCTTCACGTAGTGGCGGAGCGCGTCGCCGAGGACGACGGGCTGTTCGGCGATCTCCTTCGCCATGAAGTGCTTGTAGCCGGCCTTCTCGATCCGCGTCTGGTCGATCCTGATCCGCGTCATCTCGCGGTTGGCGCGGCGGCCGTCGCGGTCGAAGATCTCGGCGCCCGCCCGCGTGACGAAGGCGTAATCGCCCTCTTCGAGGTAGGTGATGCGGTCGGTCATGGGGGCGAGCGCGATGGCGTCGCTGCCGACGAACATCTCGCCGTCGCCGTGGCCGATGGCGAGGGGGCTGCCCTTGCGGGCGGCGATCATCAGGTCGTCCTCGCCGTCGAAGAGGAAGAGGAGCGCGAAGGCCCCTTCGAGGCGCCGGAGGGTCGCGACGGCGGCGTCGCGGGCCGAGAGGCCCCCGTCCATGAAGGACCTGAGCAGCATCGCGACCGTCTCGGTATCGGTCTCGGTTTCCTGCATCAGGCCCTTGGCCGCCAGGTCCTCGCGCAGGTCGCGGAAGTTCTCGATGATGCCGTTGTGGACGACCGCGACGGGGCCCGAGCGGTGGGGATGGGCGTTGCGGGTGGTGGCGGCGCCGTGGGTGGCCCAGCGGGTGTGGCCGATGCCTGCCTTGCCGGCGAGCGGTTCGTGGACGAGAAGGTCGGAGAGGTTCACGAGCTTGCCGACGGCGCGGCGGCGGTCGAGCCGGCCGCCGTTCACCGTGGCGATGCCGGCGGAGTCATAGCCCCGGTATTCGAGCCGCTTCAGCGCCTCGACCAGCAGCGGGGCCACCTCATGGTTGCCGAGAACGCCGACGATTCCGCACATCTAGCTGTCACCCTCGGCCCGGCGCGCCTTTTCGGCGCGGAGCCTTTCCATCAGCCGCACGGCAAGGCCCGGCTTGTTCACCTGGTCCGCCCGCGCGATGGCGAGCGCCGCGTCGGGCACGTCCCCGGTGATGACCGCGCCCGTGGCCGTCATCGCGTCGTCGCCCACGCGGACGGGTGCCACGAGCATCGTGTCCGACCCGATGAAGGCGCGCTTGCCGATGACGGTCTGGTGCTTCATCACCCCGTCGTAGTTGCAGGTAACCGTGCCCGCCCCGATGTTCGTGCCCTCGCCCACATGCGCGTCGCCGAGATAGGTCAGGTGGTTCGCCTTCACCCCGGTGTCGAGCGTGGCGTTCTTCACCTCGACGAAGTTGCCGACATGCACGTCCTCGCCCAGTTCCGCGCCGGGGCGGAGGCGGGCGAAGGGGCCGACACGGGCGCCGGTCGAGACGTGGCAGCCTTCGAGGTGACAGAAGGGAAGGATCTCGGCGCCGGATTCGATGGTGACGCCGGGGCCGAAGACCACGTTCTGGTGGATGACGGCGTCGCGGCCCACCTCGGTATCGAAGGCGAAATGGACGGTGTCGGGGGCGATCAGGGTCACGCCGTTGTCGAGCGCCCCCGCCCGGGCGCGGGACTGGAAGATCGCCTCGGCCCGCGCCAGCCCCTCGCGGCTGTCGATGCCGAGGGTTTCGGATTCCGGGCAGGTGACGACGGTCGCGGATTTCCCCGCGGCCCGGGCGAGGGCGACGATATCGGTCAGGTAGTATTCGCCTGCCGCGTTGTCGTTCTTCAACTGCCCGACGAGCGTGGCCAGAAGCCCCGCGTCGCAGGCGAGGACGCCCGAGCTGCAGAGCGTGATGGCACGCTCGGACGCGGATGCGTCCTTGAACTCGACGATCCGCAGAAGCTCGTCGCCATCGGTGACGAGCCGGCCATAGCGCCCCGGGTCTTCGGCGCGGAAGCCGAGGAAGGTCACGTCCGCCGCCGACGAGGCCAGTTTCGCAAGGGTCTCGGACGTGAGGAAGGGCGTGTCGCCATAAAGCACGACCGCCGTGCCGGCAAAGCCCCGAAGCGCGGGCAGCGCGCAGGCGACGGCATGGCCGGTGCCCTTCTGCTCGGGCTGGACCACGATCTCGACCGCGTCGTCCCGGGCTTTCGCCGCGGCCGAGACGGCTTCGGCCCCATGGCCCGCGACGACAACGGTGCGGTCGGGCGCAAGCGACGCACCCGAGCGGAGCGCGTGGTGCAGGAGCGGGGCGCCGGCGAGACGGTGAAGCACCTTCGGCAGGTCGGAATTCATCCGGGTGCCGAGCCCCGCGGCGAGGACGATCAATGCGACGGCCATGAAACCCTTCTGGTCAATGCGACAGACGTGTTTTACCGATGCGCGCCGGTGTCGCAAGGGCAGGGCGGATCACATGAGCTTACGGGTGATTACAGCCGCACCCGCCGCAGCACTGTTCCGGCCGTGGAAACGGCCGGTCTCCTCTGGTTGGGCGGGGCGGAAATGACGCGGACGGTGATCTTCGATCTGGACGGAACGCTGGCCGACACCTCGGCCGACCTGATCGCCGCCGCGAATGCGGCCTTCGCGGACCTGGGCGCCGGGCGGCCGCTCGATCCCGGGACGGATGCGCTGACGGCGTTCCAGGGCGGGCGCGCGATGCTCCGGCTGGGGTTCCGGCGGCTGGGATATGGCGGCGAGGACGAGGTCGATGCGGCCTATCCCATGCTGCTTGCCGCCTATGAAGCCGTCATCGACCGCGAGACGAGGATGTATCCCGGTGCGGTCGCGGCGGTCGAACGGCTGCGGCTTGCGGGCTTTGCGACCGGGATCTGCACGAACAAGCCCGAGCGGCTGGCCGAGATCCTGTTGCAGAGGCTCGGCGTGAGGGGGCTGTTCGGGTCGGTGGTCGGGGCGGACACGCTGCCGGTGCGCAAACCCGATCCTGCGCCCTATGTCGCCTCTGTGGAACGGGCAGGTGGGCGCGTGGCCCGATCCATGCTGGTCGGAGACACGGACACCGATCGCAGGACCGCCGCGGCGGCCGGGGTGCCTGTCGCGCTCGTCACCTTCGGGCCGGAGGGACGGGCGATCGAGCGCTGCGCCCCCGAGGCGTTGCTCGAACGCTTCGAGGACCTGCCCGGCCTGGCCGAGCGGCTGGTGCGGTAGGCGCAGGCACTCCGGATGCTCCCGCCGCGTTGACCGCGGGCGGGCATCGGGCCTAGGCTGGAGTGCCCCCGGGCAGGTGGCCCCGTCCCTTTCGACCGGGCGCTCATGACCCGTCGAGACAGCCGATGTCCCACCCGCGCCCGTCCCGCCACGCGGTGACCTTCGTCCTCATCACCGTGTTCCTCGACATGGCGGGCTTCGGGCTGGTCATGCCGGTCATTCCGCGGCTGATCGAGGAGGTCGGGCAGGTCGGTCTGGCCGACGCGGCGCTGATCGGCGGCTGGATGTTCTTCGCCTTCTCGGCAACGCAGTTCCTGTTCTCGCCGGTGATGGGGAACCTGTCGGACCGCTTCGGGCGGCGGCCGCTCCTGCTGCTCGCCGTGTTCGGACTGGTCGTGGACTACCTTCTGTCCGCCTGGGCGCCGACCCTGTTCTGGCTGTTCGTGGGGCGGGCCTTTGCCGGGCTTTGCGGGTCGTCCTATGTGATCGCGAGCGCCTACATTGCCGACGTGACGCCGCCAGAGGGCCGGGCCCGGGCGTACGGGCTGATGGGGGCCGCGTTCGGGGTGGGCTTTGTCCTCGGGCCGGCGATCGGCGGGCTTCTGGGCGAATACGGGGCGCGCGTGCCGTTCTATGGGGCCGCGGCGCTGTCCCTGATGAACCTGGTCTACGGCTACGTCGTGCTGCCCGAGACGCTGGCGCCGGGGAACCGCCGGCCGTTCGAACTGCGCCGTGCGAACCCGTTCGGAACCTTCCGTGTGTTCTCGACCTATCGCGGCGTCCTGCCGATGACCGCGGTGCTGACCCTCTTCTTCTTCGCAACCTCGGTCTACCCGGCGGTCTGGGCCTTCTGGGGGATCGCCCGATTCGGCTGGAGCGAGGGGATGATCGGCCTGACGCTCGCCGCCTACGGGCTGATCACGGCATTCTTCCAGGGGGTGCTCACCGGTCCGGCCACCGCGCGCTTCGGCGAGGCGCGGCTTGCCGTCGCCGGGCTGGCATTCTCGGTGCTTGCGGCGCTCGGCTACGGAATTGCCGCCTCGCTGCCTTTCGTGATCCTGCTGTTCTTCCTTCACGGACCCGAAGGCTTCGTGCATCCGATGCTGACCGCGATGCTGTCGCGCGCCGTTCCCGAGAATGCCCAAGGCGAGCTGCAGGGCGGGATCTCCTCGATGACCAACATCGCGATGCTGGTGGGCACGGTGTTCTACGCGCAGGTCTTCGGCTTCTTCATGCGCGAGGACGCCCCGGTCGTGTCGCCGGGGGCCGCCTTCTTCGTCGCGGCCGCCTTCATCCTTGTGGCCTTCGTGCTCCATGTCATTGTGGCGAAGCCTCCGCAGGCCGGGGAGAGACAGGGTTGACCGAGATATTCCGCAAGAGCTTCACGCAGCAGGAGCCGATCCCGGAGGCGGCGATCGAGGCGGCGGTCGCCGTCCTTCGGCACGGCCGGCTCCACCGCTACAACGTCGCGCCCGGCGAGGCGGGCGAGGTCGCGCTTTTCGAGGAGGAATTCGCGGCCTTCACGGGCGCGCGCTACTGCCTCGCAGTCGCGTCCGGCGGTTATGCGCTGGGCTGCGCGCTGCGCGCGGTCGGGGTCGCGCCGGGGGACCGGGTGCTGACGAACGCCTTCACGCTCGCGCCTGTGCCGGGGGCAATCGCGGCCGTCTCGGCAGAGCCCGTCCTCGTCGAGATCACCGATGACCTCGTGCTCGATATCGACGACATGGCCGCCCGGGCGCGGTCGAGCGGCGCAAGGGTCCTGCTTCTGTCGCACATGCGCGGGCATCTCTGCGACATGGACCGCCTGATGGAGGTGGCCCGCGACCTCGGCGTGACGGTCATCGAGGACTGCGCGCACACGATGGGCGCGTCCTGGGCGGGGGTTCCGTCGGGGCGGCACGGACAGGTCGGCTGCTATTCGACACAGACCTACAAGCACATGAACTCGGGCGAGGGAGGTTTGCTTGTCTCGGACGATGCAGAGGTGATGGCGCGGGCGACCATCCTGTCGGGATCCTACATGCTTTATGGCCGGCATCGCGCCTCCCCCCCGCCGGAAATGTTTGAAAAGGTAAAATATCTGACTCCGAACGTCTCGGGCAGGATGGACAACCTGCGGGCGGCGATCCTGCGTCCGCAGCTGCGTGACCTGCCACGGCAGATCGCGCGCTGGAACGACCTCTACCGCACGGTCGAGGCGGGGATCGCCGGGACCCCCGGCCTGCGCACCGTGCCCCGGCCGCAGGCGGAAGCCTATGTCGGGTCGTCCATCCAGTTCCTGCTGCCGGGATGGTCCGGGGAGCGGATCGGCCGTTTCCTTCATGCCTGCCTGACGCGCGGCGTCGAGTTGAAGTGGTTCGGCGCGGCCGAGCCCGTGGCCTTCACCTCGCGCCACGACAGCTGGCGCTACATCGCGCCCCAGGCGCTTCCGCGGACCGACCGGATCCTCGCGGGTCTGATCGACATGCGTCTGCCGCTGACCTTCGGAACCGGGGATGCCGAGCAGATCGCGCGGATCATCCGCGACGAAGCTGCGCGGGCATGACCGCCGGCGCCCCGGATTCGCGGCGGGACACGGCGACACCTGCACGGCGAGATATTGTGCGGATTCGCGATTCGGCCGGGCATCTCCCCGGGTTTGACGCTCCGCTTTGGTTGACCATGCCATGGTGGGGGGGTAAACGGGCGCAAAGCCGGACGGTGCCGGTGCGCGGCGCCGCAGTACGGAGGCCAGATTGGACGCACTCCTCAGGGAATATCTCCCGATCCTCGTGTTTCTCGCGATGGCGGTGGGGCTCGGTCTGATTCTGATCCTCGCGGCCGTCGTCGTCGCCGTGCGCAACCCCGACCCCGAGAAGGTCTCGGCCTACGAGTGTGGGTTCAATGCCTTCGATGACGCCCGCATGAAGTTCGACGTGCGGTTCTACCTCGTGTCGATCCTGTTCATCATCTTCGACCTCGAGGTCGCCTTCCTGTTTCCGTGGGCGGTCGCGTTCCAGGACGTGTCGATGGTCGCGTTCTGGTCGATGATGGTCTTCCTCGCCGTGCTGACCGTCGGCTTCGCCTACGAATGGAAGAAGGGGGCCCTGGAATGGGAGTGACGACGACGCTCGTCGCGGCGAACGGGAACGCCGAGGCCGCCGCCCAGTCGCTGAACCGCGAGCTTCAGGACAAGGGTTTCCTCGTCACGTCGAGCGAGGACATCATCAACTGGGCGCGCACCGGGTCGCTGCACTGGATGACGTTCGGGCTGGCCTGCTGCGCGATCGAGATGATGCACACCTCGATGCCGCGGTATGACGCCGAACGGTTCGGGATCGCCCCGCGCGCCAGTCCGCGCCAGTCGGACGTGATGATCGTGGCCGGCACGCTGACGAACAAGATGGCGCCCGCGCTCCGCAAGGTCTACGACCAGATGCCGGAGCCGCGCTATGTGATCTCGATGGGGTCCTGCGCGAACGGCGGCGGTTATTATCACTACAGCTATTCCGTGGTGCGCGGCTGCGACCGGATCGTGCCGGTGGACATCTACGTGCCCGGCTGCCCGCCGACCGCCGAGGCGCTGCTCTACGGCATCCTGCAGCTCCAGCGGAAGATCCGCCGGACCGGCACCCTGGTGCGCTGAGGGAATCGCATGACCGACCTGTCCGCTCTCGCCGACCATCTTCGCCGCAGCCGCCCCGGCGACTTCGTCGCCGCCGGGATCGCGTTCGGCGACCTGACGGTGCAGGTTCCGCTTGACCGGGTGCCCGCCGCGGCCGGGTTTCTGAAGACCGACCCGAAGTGCCGGTTCACCACGCTTGTGGACATCACCGCGGTGGACCATCCCGACCGGCCCGAGCGGTTCGACGTGGTGTGGCATTTCCTGTCGATGCACCTGAATCAGCGCATCCGCATGAAGGCCCGCCTCGGCGAGGACACCATGGCCCCGTCGATCACCGAACTCCACCCCTCGGCCAACTGGTTCGAGCGCGAGGTGTTCGACATGTTCGGCATCCTCTTCTCGGGCCACCCGGACCTGCGGCGGATCCTGACCGACTACGGATTCCGCGGGCATCCGCTGCGGAAGGATTTCCCGACCACCGGCTATACCGAGGTGCGCTACGACGAGGCGCAGAAGCGCGTCGTCTACGAGCCGGTGAGCCTGGTGCAGGAATACCGGCAGTTCGATTTCATGAGCCCCTGGGAGGGTGCCGCGCATATCCTTCCGGAGGGCGGCAAACAGGAGGAGAAGCCATGATGTGGGGTTACGGCATGGACGGCATGTACGGTGCGGGCGGCCTGCTTCCGGCGCTGATCGTCGGCGCGCTCTTGGTGGTTCCGTTCTGGCGGCTCCTGCCGCGCCACGGGATTCCGAACTGGGTGTCGCTGGTCGCGATCTTCCCGCCGGCGGCGCTGATCCTGCTGTGGGTCATCGCGTTCAAGGACCAGTTCGACGGCGACGGGGGGCGCTGACCTTGGACGGCGACATCCGCAGGAACACCTATGACGACGGCTCCTCCGACTTCGAGACGGGCGAGCAGAAGATCCGCAACTTCAACATCAACTTCGGCCCGCAACACCCCGCGGCCCACGGTGTTCTTCGCCTGGTTCTCGAGCTCGACGGAGAGATCATCGAACGCTGCGATCCGCATATCGGGCTTCTCCACCGCGGCACCGAGAAGCTGATGGAAAGCCGGACCTACCTGCAGAACCTGCCCTATTTCGACCGCCTCGACTACGTGGCGCCGATGAACCAGGAACATGCCTGGTGCCTGGCGATCGAGCGGCTGACGGGCACGGAGGTGCCGCGCCGCGCCTCGCTGATCCGCGTCCTCTATTCCGAGATCGGGCGCATCCTGAACCACCTCCTCAACGTCACCACGCAGGCGATGGACGTGGGCGCGCTGACGCCGCCGCTCTGGGGCTTCGAGGAGCGCGAGAAGCTCATGATCTTCTACGAGCGGGCCTGCGGGGCGCGGCTACACGCGGCCTATTTCCGCCCCGGCGGCGTGCATCAGGATCTGCCGCCCGATCTTCTGGACGACATCGAGGTCTGGGCCGAGCATTTCCCCAGGGTGGTGGACGATCTCGACACGCTGCTGACCGAGAACCGCATCTACAAGCAGCGCAACGCCGACATCGGCGTGGTGACCGCCGAGGATGCGCTCGCCTGGGGCTATTCCGGCGTGATGGTGCGCGGCTCGGGCATGGCCTGGGATCTGCGCCGCGCCCAGCCCTACGAGTGCTACGACGAGTTCGATTTCAAGGTGCCGGTGGGCAAGAACGGCGACTGCTACGACCGCTATCTCTGCCGCATGGCCGAGATGCGGGAGAGTACGAAGATCATCCATCAGGCGATCGCCAAGTTGCGTGCGCCGGACGGGCAGGGCGACATCCTCGCCCGCGGCAAGATCACGCCGCCGCCCCGGGCCGAGATGAAGCGGTCGATGGAGGCGCTGATCCACCACTTCAAGCTCTATACCGAGGGCTTCCATGTGCCGGCGGGCGAGGTCTATGCCGCCGTCGAGGCCCCGAAGGGCGAATTCGGGGTCTATCTGGTCGCCGACGGCACCAACAGGCCCTACCGGGTGAAGATCCGCGCCCCCGGATTCCTGCACCTGCAATCCATGGACTGGATGGCGACGGGGCACATGCTGGCCGACTGCTCGGCGATCATCGGGACGATGGATATCGTGTTCGGCGAGGTGGACCGGTGAGGCCGTCAGCCCGGGCATGTGCAGCGGCGCTTGTCGTGGCAGGCCTTGCGTCTGCGGCTCTGGCGCAACCAAAGAACCACATCGGTGGGCCGACCGCCGGTATCTTCGTGAGCAGCGGCTGCGAAACGAGCGAGAAGGAAGCCCAGGATGCCCTGCTTGCAGATGGCTGGTCGTCCGGCGACTTCAATGCGCAGGCGGCAGCGCTCGCCCGTGATGGATTTCTCGTGGCGACGTCCGAAGGGCGTCTGAAACTCGTCAACTGGGGACCCTGCAAGTAATGCTCCGCCGCCTCCACGCCCACCAGCCCGAGACCTTCGCCTTCACCCCCGCCAACGAGGCCTGGGCGCGGGCGCAGATGACGAAATACCCCGAGGGGCGGCAGGCCTCGGCGATCATCCCGCTTCTCTGGCGCGCGCAGGAGCAGGAGGGGTGGCTCAGCCGTCCGGCCATCGAGCATGTCGCCGACATGCTTGGCATGGCCTACATCCGGGCGCTCGAAGTGGCGACCTTTTACTTCATGTTCCAGCTTCAGCCGGTGGGCGACGTGGCGCATGTGCAGGTCTGCGGGACCACATCCTGCATGATCATGGGGGCCGAGGACCTGATCGCCGTCTGCAAGCGGAAGATCGCGGGGCATGCGCACGAGCGGTCGGCGGACGGCAGGTTCAGCTGGGAAGAGGTCGAGTGCCTGGGCGCCTGCGCCAATGCGCCGGTGGCCCAGATCGGCAAGGACTATTACGAGGACCTGACGCCTGAGCGACTTGCGGAGATCCTCGACGACCTCGCCGCCGGGAAGGTTCCCGTGCCGGGTCCGCAGCAGGGGCGCTATGCGTCCGAGCCCGCCTCGGGGCTGACCAGCCTGAAGGAGTTCGAGAGCGGCCGGACCCGGTGGAACGGGTCGGTCCAGCGGGCCGTGGACCTGAAGGACACCGTGGGAAGGATCGACGGCACCGAGAAGCCGCTGACGCCGAAGCCGCCGGCGCCCCCCAGGGCAGGTCGTGCGCCGGCTGCGGAAGTGCCCGGGGCCGCCCGCCGGTCCGGCACGCGCGGAGCGGCCGCCCCCGCTGCCGCCGCCGCAACTGTCGGGAGGACCCCGGCGGACGGTCGCCCCGCCGCGCTCGACGGGCCGCGCGGCAAGGCCGACGACCTGGAGCTGATCGTCGGCATCGGTCCGAAGCTGGCCCGGATGCTGAACGGCATGGGCGTCTATCACTTCGACCAGATCGCGGCCTGGACGGACAGGGAACTTGCCTGGGTGGACGCGAATCTGGAGGGCTTCAGGGGCCGGGCCTCGCGCGACAACTGGGTCGCGCAGGCAAGGGGGCTTGCCGCCGGCCGCCGGCCCTGACCGGCGTCCGGCGCGGAGGAATCGGACTGGTGCAGGACTGGGCATATGGCGATTGCAGGCGCAGGAGTTGGGCGGCGGCGACCGCATTCGGCGGACTCGTGGCCGTCATGCTCCGGCTTTTCGCGTATTTGCCGCTGCTCTGGTGCATCGCGATCGGCGTCGGTCTGATGCTGGCGTCCGGCATGTTTGTCACCTGGGCCTTCTGCACGGGCGCGGCGGGCCGGACCGGGACGCCGCCGGATCGGTCCGATCTGGAGCGAAGGCTGCCGCCCCGTGACACTGCGCTGGGCGGGTCCGGCGATGATCCGGCCGGCTTCGTCCCGGAGACCGCCGCCGCTCCGGCCGGCGGGACGACGGGCGCTCCGGCCATGCCGGACCTGGAGGCCGGGACCGGCCTGCCGCCCGATCCGGCCCGGCCGGGGGCCCTTGCCCCGTCGTCCGTTCCGCAGGTTGCCAGGGGCGCGGCGGCCAAGCCGGTCCCGCGCCGCACCCCCACCGAGCGCGGCCTCCTCGGAGCCGTCGCGCGCACGCACGACGCGGCACCGGCACCCGGAGCGGCGCCGGTATCGCGGCTTGCCGGGCCGCGTGGCGGGCGGGCGGACGACCTGAAGCTCATCCGCGGGATCGGTCCCGTGCTCGAGGCGATGCTCAATGCCGAAGGCATCTGGCACTTCGACCAGATCGCCGCATGGAAGGCGCGCGACATCGCCGAGATCGACGCGCGCATCGGCCGGTTCCGGGGCCGCATCACGCGGGACGAATGGGTGCGGCAGGCGCGGATCCTTTCCGTGCCGGGGACCGCCCGGCGCGACGCGGCGCATGATGCCTGACCGCCCGCTGCCTGACCGCCCGCTGCCTGGCAGCCCCGCCGCGCGCGACCGTTCGCTTGTCCGCCAGTCGCGGGTGGTTGCAGTCGTCATCGCGTCCGCCGGGGTGCTTTGGGTCGGCGGGCAGGCGCTGGTGGCGTGGATGGGCTGGAATCCGTCCTACGCCATCCTCTTCGATCTGGTGGCGCTGGCCGCCTTCTTCTGGGCCCTCGTGGTCACCTGGTGGCTCTGGCAGGCCCGGAAAAACGGGAAAAACTGAAGGATACCGAGATGCTCGACGACAAGGACCGGATCTTCACGAACCTCTACGGGATGCATGACCGCACGCTCAGTGGGGCGATGAAGCGCGGGCACTGGGATCGGACGAAGGATCTCCTGTCGCTCGGCCGCGACAGGATCGTGGAAGAGATGAAGGCGTCCGGCCTGCGCGGGCGCGGCGGGGCGGGATTCCCGACCGGCCTCAAGTGGAGCTTCATGCCGAAGCAGTCGGACGGGCGGCCCTCCTACCTTGTCGTGAACGCCGACGAGAGCGAGCCCGGCACCTGCAAGGACCGCGAGATCATGCGCCACGACCCGCATACGCTGGTCGAGGGGTGTCTCATCGCCGGGTTCGCGATGGGCGCCGTCGCGGGCTACATCTACATCCGGGGCGAATACATCCGCGAGCGCGAGTGCCTGCAGCGCGCCATCGACGAGGCCTACGAGGCCGGGTTCCTCGGCAGGAATGCCTGCGGCTCGGGCTACGACTACGATCTTTATCTGCACCACGGCGCCGGGGCCTATATCTGCGGCGAGGAGACGGCACTGCTGGAAAGCCTCGAGGGCAAGAAGGGCATGCCGCGGATGAAGCCGCCCTTCCCGGCGAGTTCGGGGCTCTACGGCTGCCCGACGACGGTGAACAACGTCGAGAGCATCGCAGTCGTGCCGACGATCCTGCGGCGCGGCGCGTCGTGGTTCGCGGGGTTCGGGCGGCCGAACAACACCGGGACCAAGATCTTCGCGATCTCGGGCCACGTGAACAACCCCTGCGTCGTCGAAGAGGCGATGTCGATCCCGTTCAGGGAGCTGATCGACCGCCACTGCGGCGGCATCCGGGGCGGCTGGGGGAACCTCAAGGCCGTGATCCCCGGCGGGTCATCCGTCCCGATGCTCCGCGCCGAGGAGTGCGGGGATGCGATCATGGACTTCGACTGGCTGCGGGAGAAGAAGTCGGGCCTCGGCACCGCCGCGATCATCGTGATGGACCAGTCGACGGACGTGGTGAAGGCGATCTGGCGGCTGTCGAAGTTCTACAAGCACGAAAGCTGTGGCCAGTGCACGCCCTGCCGGGAAGGGACCGGCTGGATGATGCGCGTGATGGAGCGGCTGGTGCGCGGCGAGGCGGAGGTCGAGGAGATCGACATGCTCTTGTCGGTGACGAAGCAGGTCGAAGGGCACACGATCTGCGCCCTCGGCGACGCGGCGGCCTGGCCGATCCAGGGCCTGATCCGGCAGTTCCGGGGCGAGATCGAGGACCGGATCAGGGCAAGGAAGACGGGTCGCGTGACGGCATTGGCGGCGGAGTGATGTCCGGGGGCGCATCCCTTTGCCCGTGCATCCGCACGGGCAGCGCCCGAACCGCCCCCACGGGGCGGGCGCTTTGCGCCCACCCCTCGGTCCGGGCGCTGCCCGTGCTTTGCCGGCCAGTCACAGGCATTGGATGTTGCAGGGGGCTCAATTGACCCCCGCCCATCACCTCGCCGAACTGAACATCGGCCGCCTCCTCGCCCCCACTGACGACCCCCGCGTTGCCGAATTCATGGCGGCGCTCGACCGGGTGAACGGGCTTGGGCGCCGCATGCCGGGGTTCGTCTGGATGATGGAAGGCTCGGGCGAGCCCGGCACCGGCAATACCGGGACCAAGCTGAACGGCGACGCGCAGTTCATCACCAACCTCACCGTCTGGGAATCCGTCGAGTCGATGGAGGCCTTCGTCTGGAACACCATCCACCGGCAGTTCTACGAACGGCGCGCCGAGTGGTTCGAGGTCCTGGGCAAGATGCACTTCGTCATGTGGCGGGTGCCCGTGGGGCACCGCCCAGGTATTGACGAGGCGCTCGAACGCCTCGCGTACCGCGAGAAACATGGTGACAGCGACCATGCCTTCGGCTGGGCGCATCTGGAACAGGCCCGTCTCTGGCAGACCCGCCAATGCACGGCCCATGCCGCGGAGTGACCCCGTGAACCCCAGGCCCGCGATCCTCGCCCTCCTGATTTCCACCGGCGCCGCGGCGGCGCAGGCGGGCGCGTTGCCGCCGCTGTCGGACAACGCCTACGTGGTGGACCGGCTGCTGGCCGGCCGCATTGCCGACCGCATCCGCGCCGGGTGCCCGGACATTTCGGGCCGCCTCATACGGGCGTGGTCGGAACTCCGCTCGCTCAGGAAATGGGCGGTGTCGCAGGGCTATACGTCCGAGGAGATCGACGCCTTCGTCCGCGATGCGGCGGCAAAGGCGGCGCTGAAGGCGCGGGCCGAGGACTACCTCGCGGCGAACGGCGCGACGGACGAGGCGGGGCTGTGCGCGCTCGGACGGGCCGAGATCGCCAGGGGGTCGCTTGTCGGCTCCCTCCTCTACGAGAACTGACATCATGTGCATGGCCGTTGCCGGTTTCAGGATCCCTCGCGCCGAGGCAGAGGCGCGCACAGCCCGCGCCGGAATCCGGCCGGGCCGACGGGTGGCCGGGCGTGGCACGTTCCTCGTGACCTGTGCATCGGTTCTTGCGACAGTGCAGAGATTGACAAGACCGCGCGCCTCGGGAACACCGCAGGCGCAGGTCGGGGAGACGGTTTGAATGGCAGCCCTTCGCAAGATCATCATCGACGGACGCGAGATCGAGGTCGATCCCGGCCTCACCCTGATCCAGGCCTGCGAGCAGGCGGGGATCGAGGTTCCGCGGTTCTGCTATCACGAGCGTCTGAGCATCGCCGGGAACTGCCGGATGTGCCTGGTCGAGGTCGTGGGTGGCCCGCCGAAGCCCACCGCATCCTGCGCGATGCAGGTCAGGGACCTTCGCCCCGGTCCGAACGGCGAACCCTCGGTCATCAGGACGAATTCGCCCATGGTGAGGAAGGCGCGCGAGGGGGTGATGGAGTTCCTGCTCATCAACCATCCGCTCGACTGCCCGATCTGCGACCAGGGCGGCGAATGCGACCTGCAGGATCAGGCGATGGCCTATGGCGTGGACTTCTCACGCTACCGCGAGCCGAAGCGGGCCTCGGAGGACCTGAACCTCGGGCCGCTGGTCGAGACGCATATGACGCGCTGCATTTCCTGCACCCGCTGCGTGCGCTTCACCACGGAGGTGGCGGGGATCACCCAGATGGGCCAGACCGGACGCGGCGAGGATGCGGAGATCACGTCGTATCTGAACCGGACGCTCGATTCGAACCTGCAGGGCAACATCATCGACCTCTGCCCGGTCGGGGCGCTGGTCTCCAAGCCCTACGCCTTCACCGCCCGGCCGTGGGAGCTGACCAAGACCGAGACCATCGACGTGATGGACGCGCTGGGGTCCAACATCCGGGTGGACACCAAGGGCCGCGAGGTCATGCGCATCCTGCCGCGCAACCATGACGGCGTGAACGAGGAATGGATTTCCGACAAGACGCGGTTCGTCTGGGACGGGCTCAGGCGGCAGCGGCTGGACGTGCCTTACATCCGCGAGGACGGAAAGCTGCGGAAGGCGTCGTGGCCTGAGGCGCTGGCCGCCGCTGCGAAGGCCTTGAAAGGCAGAAAGGTCGCGGGCCTTGTCGGCGATCTCGCCCCGGTCGAGGCGGCCTTTGCGCTCAAGCGGCTCATCGAGGGGATCGGGGGCCGCGTCGAGTGCCGGACGGACGGCGCGAAGCTGCCGGCGGGCAACCGCTCGGCCTATGTGGGCACGGCGCGGATCGAGGAGATCGACGGCGCGAAGACGATCCTGCTTGTCGGCACCAATCCGCGCGACGAGGTGCCGGTGCTGAACGCGCGCATCCGCAAGGCCTGGCTGAAGGGGGCCCAGGTCGGCCTGATCGGGCCTGCTGCCGACCTGACCTACGACCATGCCCATATCGGCACCGACCGGTCGGCGCTGGCAAAGGTCGCGGCGTCGGACCTTTCGGGGCGCGGCGGCATCGTCATCGTGGGGCAGGGCGCACTGGCCGAAGCGGACGGCGCGGCGGTTCTGGGCCACGCGATGAAGATCGCCGAGGCGTCGGGCGGCAAGCTTCTGGTCCTTCACACGGCGGCGTCGCGCGTCGGTGCGATGGATGTCGGCGCCGTGACCGAAGGCGGCCTCGCGGCGGCGATCGACGGCGCCGAGGTGATCTTCAACCTCGGTGCCGACGAGGTCGACATCGCGGCGGGTCCTGTGGTGGTCTACCAGGGCAGCCACGGGGACCGCGGCGCGCACCGGGCGGACATCATCCTGCCCGCTGCCGCCTGGACCGAGGAGGACGGCCTTTTCGTCAACACCGAGGGCCGCCCGCAACTCGCGCTTCGCGCCGGCCTGCCGCCGGGCGATGCCAAGGAGAACTGGGCGATCCTGCGGGCGCTCTCGGCCGAAGTCGGTTCGGCGCAGCCGTGGGATTCGCTTGCCGGTCTGCGGCGGGCGCTGGTGGCAGCGCATCCGCATCTGGCCGCGGTCGACAGGGTTGCGGAACCCGCATGGGTTCCGGTCGCGGCGGGCAGGCTGGGGGATGCGCCCTTCCGCACCGCGGTCCGCGACTTCTACCTCACCAATCCGATCGCGCGGGCCTCGGCGCTGATGGCCGAGCTTTCGGCAATGGCGGCGGAGCGGCGGGCGGGCACGCCGATGGCGGCAGAGTGACGATGGGCAAGGGGTTCGCGGCGGGTCTGCTTCTGGCAGGCGTCTTCCCTGCGCTTTCGGCCTGTGCCGCAAGCGGGGGGGAGCAGGTCGCTGGCCGCGCGTCCTACAAGGGCGTTACCGTGACCCCGGTCGATGCCGGGCTCTTTGCGTTCCGGGCCGAGATGCAGGGACGCGGTGCCGGCAGGGACGCCGTCGCCGCCTATGCGCGCTGCGGGGCCGTCGGATATGCGCTGGCGCAGGATTTCGGATTCGTGCGGCACGTTCGCACGAAAGTGGCCGAGAAGGGTGGCGTTTGGACGGCGGATGCTGTTTACACCATCTCGCCGGGACTGCCGGGCGGAGTTGCTTCGATCGATGCGGAAGTGGCTGCGGCAGACTGCGAAGAACGGGGAATTCCGACGGTCTGAGGACGGAAGGGAACGATGGCCGAGTTTCTGACGACACCCTTCGGGACGCTGCTCCTCATCGTGGCGCAGGGCCTCCTGGTCATCGCCTTCGTGATGATCTCGCTGCTGTTCCTCGTCTATGGCGACCGCAAGATCTGGGCCGCGGTGCAGATGCGCCGGGGGCCGAACGTGGTCGGACCGTGGGGGCTGCTCCAGTCGGTCGCGGACGCGCTGAAATACGTGGTGAAGGAAGTCGTCGTGCCGGCGGGCGCCGACAAGTTCGTCTTCTTTCTCGCGCCGGTTCTGTCCTTCGTCCTTGCCATGATCGCCTGGGCGGTGATTCCCTTCGGTGAGGGCTGGGTGCTCTCGAACATCAATGTGGCGATCCTCTACATCTTCGCAATCTCGTCGCTGGAAGTGTACGGGGTCATCATGGGGGGCTGGGCGTCGAACTCGAAATACCCGTTCCTCGGGAGCCTCCGCTCGGCGGCGCAGATGATCTCCTACGAGGTGTCGCTCGGCTTCATCATCGTCGGCGTCATCATCTCGGCAGGATCGCTCAACTTCTCGCAGATCGTCGCGGCGCAGGATACCAGGTACGGTCTCTTCGGCTGGTTCTGGCTGCCGCACCTGCCGATGGTGGCGCTGTTCTTCATCAGCGCGCTGGCCGAGACGAACCGCCCGCCCTTCGACCTGCCCGAGGCGGAGAGCGAACTCGTGGCGGGCTATCAGGTCGAATACTCGTCGACGCCGTTCCTCCTCTTCATGGCGGGCGAATACATCGCGATTTTCCTGATGTGCGCGCTGACGGCGCTTCTCTTCTTCGGCGGCTGGCTTTCCCCCATCCCCGGCCTGCCCGACGGGCCGGTCTGGATGGTCGCGAAGATGGCGTTCTTCTTCTTCCTCTTCGCGATGGTGAAGGCGATCGTGCCGCGCTACCGCTACGACCAGCTCATGCGGATCGGCTGGAAGGTGTTCCTGCCGATGTCCATCGGCTGGGTCGTCCTGATCGCATTCCTGGCGAAGTTCGAGGTGCTCGGCGGCTTCTGGGCGCGCTGGGCCGTGGGGGGGTGAGATGACGCAGATCGACTGGACCCGCGCGACCAAGTATTTCCTGCTGTGGGACTTCATCAGGGGCTTCGGCCTTGGGATGAGGTATTTCTTCGCGCCCAAGGCGACGATCAACTACCCCCACGAACGCGGGCCGCTGTCGCCCCGGTTCCGGGGCGAACATGCGCTGCGGCGCTATCCGAACGGCGAGGAGCGCTGCATCGCCTGCAAGCTCTGCGAGGCGATCTGTCCCGCGCAGGCGATCACCATCGACGCCGAACCGCGCGAGGACGGCAGCCGCCGCACGACGCGCTATGACATCGACATGACGAAGTGCATCTACTGCGGCTTCTGCCAGGAGGCCTGCCCGGTCGATGCGATCGTCGAGGGGCCGAACCTCGAATTCGCGACCGAAACGCGCGAGGAGCTCTTCTACACCAAGGAGAAGCTTCTCGAGAACGGCGCGCGCTGGGAGGCGGCGATTGCGCGCAACCTCGAGATGGACGCGCCGTACAGATGATCCCGCGCTGCACTTCTGACGACCTGTACGGCAACGGGTGCTCCCGGCACGCGGGGCGGGCGCATCGCTTGCCGCCCCGAGGGTCCGAAGGGACCGTCGCGCCGGTGGCGCGGCGAAAGCCCGAAGGACGGGCGGGCGCTGCCGTCGCGCGGCGGCGGGGGAAGGAAGGAAAGTCGTGACCGACGCCTTCCAGAAGCTCTTCGCGCAGATGCTGGAGCAGGGCCAGGAGATGGCCCGCGCCTTCAATCCGGCGCTCGAGACCTTCAATCCGGCGGGCTTCGACAAGTTCATGCCGACGCTGACCAAGGACATGATGGAGGCATGGTTCGGCCGCACCTTCAACCGCGAGGGGCTGGATGCCCGGACGCGGCTTCTCCTGACGCTCGGCGCGCTGACCGTTCTCGGCGCTCAAGGAGAGCCGCAGATCAGGCTGACGATCCGCCACGCGGTCGAGGCGGGCGCGACCCAGCGCGAGATCGCGGAAGTCATCTACCAGATGTCGGTCTTCGCGGGCCTTCCGGCGATGACCAGGGCGCTCGAGATCGCGAAATCCGTCTTCGACGACATGGGGGAACGGGAATGACCGTCTTCGCCTTCTACCTCTTTGCGGTCTGCGTGCTCGCCGCCGGTCTGATGGTGACGATCAGCCGCAACCCGGTCCATTCGGTCCTGTGGCTGATCCTCGCCTTCCTCTCCTCGGCCGGGCTCTTCGTGCTGATGGGGGCCGAGTTCGTGGCGATGCTCCTCGTCATCGTCTATGTCGGCGCGGTCGCGGTCCTGTTCCTCTTCGTCGTGATGATGCTCGACGTCGATTTCGCCGAGCTGAAGGGCGAGATGGCACGGTTCATGCCGCTCGGTCTGCTCATCGGCGTCGTGATCCTGATGCAGCTTGCGATCGTCTTCGGTTCGTGGACCAGCGGCGAGGGAGTGGCCGTGGCCGACGCGCCGGCGGTGGGCGGGGTCGAGAACACGAGGGCGCTCGGTCTGCTCATCTACGACCGCTACTTCTTCCTGTTCCAGACGGCGGGTCTGATCCTTCTCGTCGCGATGATCGGGGCGATCGTGCTGACGCTTCGCCACCGCAAGGACATCAAGCGCCAGGACGTGCTGGCCCAGATGTGGCGCGACCCGGCGAAGGCGATGGAACTGGTGGACGTGAAGCCGGGGCAGGGGCTCGGCTGAGCCCCGGGCCCGCCCCGGCGAAGGCCGGGGCCCGAAGGGCAGGGAAGAACAGATCGATGCCCCGGCCTGCGCCGGGGCGCGATGCGCGGAATGAAACGAGGCCCCGGCCTGCGCCGGGGCGTGAGGGACGAAACGATGATCGGACTGACCCACTACCTCGGCGTGGCCGCCGCGCTCTTCGTGATCGGGATCTTCGGCACCTTCCTCAACCGGAAGAACGTGATCGTGATCCTGATGTCGATCGAGCTCATGCTCCTCGCGGTCAACATCAACCTCGTCGCCTTCTCGGCCTTCCTTCAGGACCTGACGGGCCAGATCTTCGCAATGTTCGTGCTGACCGTCGCTGCGGCCGAGGCGGCCATCGGCCTCGCGATCCTCGTCTGTTTCTTCCGCAACCGCGGCACCATCGACGTCGAGGACGTCAACGTGATGAAAGGCTGATCCAGAAGTGCTTCCCCAGATCATCCTCTTCGCGCCCCTCGCCGGCGCCGTCATCGCGGGCTTCGGCTGGCGGATCATCGGCGAACAGGCGGCGCAGTACCTGACGACCGGGCTTCTCTTCCTCGCCTGCCTCCTGTCGTGGATCGTGTTTTTCGGCTTCGACGGCCAGACCCAGCAGATCCACATCCTGAACTTCATCCAGTCCGGGTCGCTCGATACCGCCTGGTCGATTCGTCTCGACCGGCTGACGGCGATCATGCTGGTGGTGGTCACGACCGTCTCGGCGCTCGTCCACATGTATTCGCTGGGCTACATGGACGGGGATTCGAACTGGGGCCCCGACGACTGGTACAAGGCGCGGTTCTTCGCCTACCTGTCGTTCTTCACCTTCGCGATGCTGGCGCTGGTGACGGCCGACAACCTCGTCCAGATGTTCTTCGGCTGGGAGGGTGTGGGCGTCGCGTCCTACCTGCTGATCGGCTTCTACTACCGCAAGGACTCGGCCAACGCCGCCGCGATCAAGGCCTTCGTCGTCAACCGCGTGGGCGACTTCGGCTTCGCGCTCGGCATCTTCGGGCTGTTCTACCTCGTTGACTCGATCAACCTGAAGGATGTCTTCGCCGCCGCCCCGACCTTGGCCGAGACGCAGGTGAGCTTCCTCTGGTCCGAGTGGAACGCGGCCAACCTGATCGCGGTCCTTCTCTTCATCGGCGCGATGGGCAAGTCGGCGCAGCTCTTCCTGCACACCTGGCTGCCGGACGCGATGGAGGGGCCGACGCCGGTCTCGGCGCTGATCCATGCGGCGACGATGGTGACGGCGGGGGTGTTCCTCGTCGTCCGCATGTCGCCTCTCTTCGAATACGCGCCGGAGGCGAAGACCCTCGTCCTCGTCATCGGCGCCTCGACCGCCTTCTTCGCGGCCACCGTCGGCCTGGTGCAGAACGACATCAAGCGCGTGATCGCCTATTCGACCTGCTCGCAGCTCGGCTACATGTTCGCCGCCGCCGGCGTCGGGCTCTATTCGGTGGCCATGTTCCACCTTTTCACCCATGCCTTCTTCAAGGCGGTGATGTTCCTCTCGGCCGGTTCGGTGATCACCGCCATGCACCACGAGCAGGACATGCGGAACATGGGCGGGCTGCGGCGGAAGCTGCCCGTCACCTACTGGACGATGATGGCGGGCGGCCTGGCGCTGACCGGGGTCGGCATACCGTTCAGCGACGCGCTGTTCGGATTCCCGATTGGCTTCGCCGGGTTCCTCTCGAAGGACGCGATCGTCGAGGGCGTCTGGGCCGGGACCGCGGGGGGCGCGGCATTCTGGCTGCTGGTGGTGGCGGCGGCGTTCACCAGCTTCTACACGTGGCGGCAGATGTTCATGGTCTTCCACGGCGCGCCGCGGGGCGACATGCACGCGCACGAGCATGCGCATGAAAGCCCCTGGACCATGCTGACCCCGCTTGTCGTGCTGGCCATCGGCGCGGTCTTCGCCGGGATGATCTGGTACAAGCCGTTCTTCGGCGAGGACGCGTCGATCGCCCGGTTCTTCGCCATGCCGCCGGAGGCCGCGGCCGCGGCGGAGGGCAGTGCGGAGCCCGCCGCGACGGCCGGGAGCGCCGGCGAGACGACCGCCGCGACCGCGGCCGCCACCCCGGAGGCGGCGGCTGGCGGGGCGCCCGCGGGCGCGATCTACATGTCCGAGACCTCGTTCGAGGTGCTGAAGGCCGCCCATGAAGCGCCCGAATGGGTCAAGCTCTCGCCCTTCGTGGCGATGCTGGCCGGTCTCTTCACCGCCTGGATGTTCTACATCCGCCGCCCGGACCTGCCGGGCAAATGGGCGGCGGCGAACCCGGTCCTCTACCGCTTCCTCCTCAACAAGTGGTATTTCGACGAGATCTACGACTTCTTCCTCGTCGGCCCCGCCCGCCGGCTTGCGTCCTTCCTGTGGAAGCGCGGCGACGGTGAGGTGATCGACGGAACGATCAACGGGGTCGCCATGGGGGTCGTGCCCTTCCTGACCCGCCTCGCGGGGCGCGCGCAGACGGGCTATGTCTTCACCTATGCGTTTGCGATGGTCCTCGGACTCGCGCTTCTGATCACCTGGATGATGCTCGCGGGGGGCAAGTGATGGGCAGCCTTCTTTCCATCATCACCTTTCTGCCCCTGGTGGCCGCGGCAGTCCTCGCCCTCTTCCTCAAGGGCGATGACCCGGCTGCGCAGCGGAACGCCAGGTGGCTGGGGCTGACCGCCACCACGGCGACGTTCCTCGTCTCGCTCCTCCTGCTGGCGGGATTCGACCCCGCCGAGACCGGCTTCCAGTTCGTCGAGACCCGCGAGTGGATCATGGGCTTCACCTACAAGGTCGGCGTGGACGGAATCAGCCTCGTCTTCGTGCTGCTGACCACCTTCCTGATGCCTCTGACCATCCTGTCGGCGTGGGAGGTGAATACCCGCGTCAAGGAATACATGATCGCCTTCCTCGTCCTCGAAGGGCTGATGCTCGGCGTCTTCGTGGCGCTCGACCTCGTGCTGTTCTACCTGTTCTTCGAGGCCGGACTCATCCCGATGTTCCTCATCATCGGGATCTGGGGGGGCAGGGACCGCATCTACGCCGCCTTCAAGTTCTTCCTCTACACATTCCTCGGCTCGGTGCTGATGCTGGTCGCGATTGTCGCCATGTACGTGACGGCCGGGACGACCGACATCCCCTCGCTCCTGACCTTCGGTTTCCCGTCCGAGGATCTCGCGCTCTGGGGCTTCCGCATCGCGGGCGGGATGCAGACGCTGCTCTGGCTTGCCTTCTTCGCGTCGTTCGCGGTGAAGCTGCCGATGTGGCCGGTCCATACCTGGCTGCCCGACGCGCATGTCCAGGCGCCGACCGCCGGATCGGTCGTGCTGGCGGCGATCCTGCTGAAGATGGGGGGGTACGGGTTCCTGCGCTTCAGCCTGCCGATGTTCCCGGTGGCGTCCGACCTGCTGGCGCCGCTCGTCTTCTGGCTGTCGGCCATCGCGATCGTCTACACCAGCCTTGTCGCGCTGGCGCAGACCGACATGAAGAAGCTGATCGCCTATTCGTCGGTCGCCCATATGGGCTATGTCACGATGGGGATCTTCACGGTCAACCAGCAGGGGATCGACGGCGCGATCTTCCAGATGCTCAGCCACGGTTTCATCTCGGGCGCGCTCTTCCTCTGCGTCGGCGTCATCTACGACCGCATGCACACGCGCGACATCGACGCCTACGGCGGCCTGGTGAACCGGATGCCGGCCTATGCGCTCGTCTTCATGTTCTTCACGCTGGCGAACGTGGGCCTGCCCGGCACGAGCGGTTTTGTCGGCGAGTTCCTGACCCTCGTCGGCATTTTCCAGGTCAATACCTGGGTCGCGGCGGTCGCCACCTCGGGTGTGATCCTCTCGGCGGCCTATGCGCTCTGGCTCTACCGGCGCGTCGCCTTCGGCGATCTGGTGAAAGAGGCGCTGAAGTCGATCACCGACATGGGGCCGCGCGAGCGGCTGGTCTTCGCGCCGCTCGTCGCCGCCACCCTGATCCTCGGGCTCTATCCGAGCCTCGCCACCCGCCTCTTCAGCCCGTCCGTCACGGCGCTGGTCTCGAACTATCAGGCCGCGATCCCTGCATCCGATGCGGTGCAGGTCGCCGCCAGCGAATGAAGGAGCACCGTCGGCGATGACCGAATTCGACTATGCTGCCGCGCTGCCCGAAATCGTTCTGGCGATCTTCGCCATGGCCGCGCTGCTGCTCGGTGCCTTTGCGGGCAAGGACAGGCTGACCCCGGCCCTGACCTGGGCCACGGCAACCGTGTTCATCGTGCTTGCGGTCTGGATCGGCTACGGTGGCCCGGGGGGCGATACGGCGTTCCAGGGCGGCTTCGTCAACGACGCTTTCGCGCGCTTCGCCAAGGTGACGATCCTGCTGTCCGCTGCCGCCGTCCTGGCGATGAGCGAGGACTACATGCGCCGCAAGGGCCTCGGCCGGTTCGAATACCCGGTGCTCGTCGCGCTTGCGGTGACCGGCATGATGCTGATGGTCTCGGCCGGCGACCTGATGGCGCTCTACATGGGGCTCGAGCTTCAGTCGCTGGCGCTCTACGTCGTCGCCTCGCTGCGCCGCGACAGCGTGAAGTCCACCGAAGCGGGGCTCAAGTACTTCATCCTCGGCGCGCTCTCGTCGGGCTTTCTTCTTTACGGCGCGTCGTTGACCTATGGCTTCGCCGGAACGACGGGTTTCGAGGGGATCATCGCCCATGTGAAGGGCGGCGAGATGCCGGTCGGCCTCCTGTTCGGTCTGGTGTTCCTCATCACGGGCCTTGCATTCAAGGTCTCGGCGGTGCCCTTCCACATGTGGACCCCGGATGTCTACGAGGGTGCGCCCACGCCCGTCACCGCCTTCCTCGCCACCGCGCCCAAGGTCGCCGCGATGGCGCTCTTCGCGCGGCTCGTCTTCGATGCCTTCGGAACCGCGGCCGGCGACTGGAGCCAGATCGTCGCGGCCCTTTCGGTCGCCTCGATGTTCCTCGGTGCCGTCGCGGCGATCGGCCAGCGGAACATCAAGCGGCTGATGGCCTATTCCTCGATCGCCCACATGGGCTTCGCGCTGATGGGGCTTGCTGCGGGAACCGCCGCAGGGGTCGAGGCGATGCTGATCTACATGGTGATCTATGTTGCCATGAACGTCGGCACCTTCGCCTTCATCCTGTCGATGGAGCGGAACGGGGCGGCGGTGTTGGACATCGAGGCGCTGAACCTCTACGCCAAGGCCGAACCTCTGAAGGCCCTGGCACTCATGATCCTGATGTTCAGCCTTGCGGGCGTGCCTCCGATGCTGGGCTTCTTCGCCAAGTTCGGCGTCCTCGACGCCGCGGTCGGTGCGGGGCTGTCCTGGCTTGCCGTGCTCGGCGTCATCGCGAGCGTGATCGGCGCATACTACTACCTGCGGATCGTGTTCTACATGTATTTCGGCACCGAACCGGCCGTCGCGCTGGACCGCAGGATGGCCCCGGTCCCCTGGGTCATGCTGATGCTTTCGGCGTTCGTCATGCTGGCGGGCGTCGTCAACCTCTTCGGCATCGAAGGGGCCGCGGCCACGGCGGCGGAAGTCCTTGTCCGCTGACCGCTGGCCCGAGGGTGTGGACCGCCTGATCCTGCCCGAAGTCGACAGCACCAACGACGAGGCGGCGCGCCGCTCGCCCGCCCTGGCGCGACCGACATGGATCCTCGCGCGGCACCAGACGGCGGCGCGCGGCCGGCGCGGGCGCGCCTGGGCGATGCCCGCGGGCAACTTCGCGGCGACCCTGGCGATTCCGGCGAAGCTTGCGACGCAGGATGCCGCATTAAGGAGCTATGTCGCCGCGCTTGCGCTGCACGACGCGCTGGAGGGCTTCATCGGCGGCCGCGCGCGGCTGTCGCTGAAATGGCCGAATGACGTCCTGCTCAACGGCGGCAAGGTCGCGGGGATCCTTCTGGAAAGTGCGGGGCAGGGCGGCCGGGTCGACCGCCTGTCCGTCGGGATCGGGGTGAATCTCGTCGCGGCCCCCTCTGTCGCCGAGGTCGAGCCCGGTGCCCTGCGGCCGGTGTCGGTGCTGGGGGAAACGGGCATCGGCATCGCGCCCGATGCGTTTCTGACATGTCTTGCAGCGTCCTTCGCCGGATGGGACCGCCGGCTGACGGACGAGGGCTTCCAGCCGCTCCGGCTCGCCTTTCTCGGCCGGGCCGAGCGCCTGGGCGATCCGGTCACGGCCCGCACCGGGACGGGCACGGTCGAGGGCCGGTTCGAGACCATCGACGAGACCGGAGCCATTGTCCTTGCGACCGGAACGGGCCGGTGTGCCATTCCGGCCGCGGACGTGTATTTTCGGCCGGCCGGCTAGGGGAGGGGGAACCGATGCTTCTCTGCATCGACTGCGGGAACACCAACACCGTCTTCGCCGTCTGGGACGGGTCGCGGTTCCTCTGCACGCTGCGCACCGCGACCGATCACCGCCAGACGGCCGACCAGTATTTCGTCTGGCTGAAGGCGCTTCTCGATCACTACGGGGTGGCGGTCGATTTCGACGCGGTGATCATCTCGTCCACCGTGCCGCGTGTCGTCTTCAACCTCCGCGTCCTCTGCAACCGCTACTTCGACTGCCGCCCGCTGGTCGTCGGCAGGCCGGGTTGCGAGGTGCCGGTGCCCCCGCGTGTCGATCAGGGCACGGCCGTGGGCCCCGACCGGCTCGTCAACGCCGTGGGCGTCTTCGATCGCCACGGGGGCAACGTGATCGTGGTGGATTTCGGCACTGCGACGACGCTCGACGTGGTGGACGATGACGGCGCCTATATCGGCGGGGTGATCGCGCCGGGCGTGAACCTGTCTCTCGAAGCCCTGCACATGGCCGCGGCCGCGCTGCCCCATGTCGACATCAGCCGGCCGGAGAAGGTGATCGGCACCAACACCGTGGCCTGCATGCAGTCGGGGATCTACTGGGGCTATGTCGGGCTGGTCGAGGGGGTCGTCGGCCGGATCCGGGCCGAGCGGGGGCTTGGAATGAAGGTCGTGGCGACGGGCGGTCTCGCCCCCTTGTTCGCCCAGGGGACAGATGTGTTCGACAGCGTCGAGGACGATCTCACGATGCACGGGCTTGTCCTCATCCACCGATACAACCAGAAGCCGGACACCGCCGCATGACCGACCGCCTGATCTATCTTCCCCTTGGCGGCGCCGGCGAGATCGGGATGAATGCCTATGTCTTCGGCTATGGGCCTCCCGACAGGGAACGGCTGATCCTCGTCGATCTGGGCGTGACCTTTCCCGACATGGACACGACGCCCGGCGTGGACCTCATCATGGCGGATGTCGCATGGCTTGCCGCGCGGCGCGACCGTCTCGAGGCGATCTTCATCACGCACGCGCACGAGGACCATGTGGGCGCCATCGGCCATCTCTGGCCACGGCTCCGCGCCCCGGTCCATGCACGCCCCTTCACCGGGCTGATCGCGAAGGGCAAGCTCGAGGAAGCCGGACAGCCGACCGACCAGATCCGTATCGTCGCGCCCCGGCCGGCCTGGACGGAAGCAGGACCATTCCGGGTGCAGTTCGTGCCGGTCAGCCACTCGATTCCGGAAAGTGCGGCGCTCGTCATCGACACGCCTGCCGGGCGGGTCGTGCATTCCGCCGACTTCAAGCTCGACGGCAATCCGGTGGTGGGCGAGCCCTTCGATCCGGAAGTCTGGCACGAGATCGCGCGCGAGGCGGGCGGCGTCCAGGTCCTGACCTGCGATTCGACGAATGTCTTCTCGCCGAATCCCGGCCGTTCCGAGGCCACGCTTGCCCAGCCGATCCGCGATCTCGTCGCATCGCGCGACGGCGGGCTGGTCGTCGCCACCACCTTCGCGTCGAACATCGCCCGGCTCAGGACGCTGGCCGAGGCGGGCAGGGCCGCCGGCCGTTCGGTCTGCCTGATGGGCCGGGCGATGCGGAAGATGATCACCGCAGCGGTCGAGTCGGGCATCCTGACCGATTTTCCGGCGACCGTGTCGCCCGAGGACGCCGCCGAAATCCCGCGCGACAACCTGATGCTGATCGTGACCGGCAGCCAGGGCGAGCGGCGGGCCGCGGCGGCGCAGCTGAGCCGGGGCAAGTATCTGGGGATGGAACTGACGGAGGGCGATCTGTTCCTCTTCTCCTCGAAGACCATCCCCGGCAACGAACGCGATGTGCTCCGCATCATGAACGCGCTGTCCGAGAAGGGCGTCGACGTGCTGGACGACCGGGGCGGGATGTACCACGTCTCGGGTCACGCCAACCGCCCGGATCTCGAAGCCGTGCATGATCTCATGCGGCCGAAGATCCTGATTCCGATGCATGGCGAGCACCGCCATCTGCGCGAACATGCGGGCATCGGCACGGCGAAGGGGATCGCGTCCGCCATCGCCACGAACGGCACCATGCTCGACATCACCGGCGACAGGCCGCGCGTTGCCGAGCATGTCGGGACGGGCCGTCTCTACCTCGACGGGACAGTCCTCATCGGGGCGATGGACGGGGTCGTGCGCGACCGCATCCGCATGGCGCTGAGCGGCCATGCCCTGGTGACGGTGATCGTCGACGAGGACGACCAGCCGCTCGGCGATGCCTGGGTCGAACTGATGGGTCTGCCCGAGACAGGCCGGACCGGCCGGGCCCTGGTCGACGAGCTTGAACGCGACCTGTCGGAGTTCCTGTCCACCGTCGAGGACAAGGTGGTGGCGGACGACGAGAGGATGGACGATGCCATCCGCCGCATCGTGCGGCAGAGGACCCTCGACGAGATCGGCAAGAGGCCCGAGGTGACGGTGGTGATCAGCCGGCTCATGGCCGACTGAAACCTGTCGGCCTCTAGCCTCCGGTGCCCGGCGGCACCGGCATGCGCCGCATCAGGAAGTCGGGCATGTGGTCGCCCATGCCGACCACGTCACCGTCAGGACGGTCCCGGCGGTCGTCGCGGCGGGTTTCCTCCCGGCGCGCTTCCGGGCGCTGGGCCTCGCGCGGTGCGCGGGCCGGCCGGCGGGCGCCGACCTCCGCCTCGGCCAGGGCGGGAGCGGCGGCCTCGGCGGGCCTTGCGGCGTCGCGTCCGCGCCGGGGCCGACTGCCGCGCGGGGATCGCTCCTCCCGGTCGCGGGGCGCAGGGTCGCCGGCCGGCGACGCGACGAAGCCCTCGGGCGGGGCGACACGCGGGATCGGCATCTTGACCAGCGCTTCGATCGCGTCGAGGTACTTCTGGTCCGCCGCGGTGGCGAGCGTGATCGCCACACCCGTGCGGCCCGCCCGTCCCGTGCGTCCGATGCGGTGGATGTAGTCCTCGGCATGGCTCGGCACGTCGAAGTTGAAGATGTGGCTGACCGCCGGTATGTCGAGCCCCCGCGCCGCGACGTCCGAGGCGACGAGGAACCGCAGCGTCCCGTCGCGGAAGCCGTCGAGCGTGCGGGTCCGCTGGCTCTGGTCGAGGTCGCCGTGAATGGGGGCTGCATCGAAGCCGTGCGCCTTCAGCGACTTGGCCAGCACATCCACCTCGGTCTTGCGGTTGCAGAAGAGGATTGCGTTGGTGCAGGCTTCGCCCTCGGCGCGGATGACGGCGCGCAGAAGCTCGCGCTTCAGCCGGGCGGCGGTATCGCGGCGGGCGCCGGTCACCTCGATCAGCCGCTGCTCGATCGTCTCGGATGCCGTCGCCTGTCGCGCCACCTCGATCTTGGCGGGGTTGTGCAGGAAGGTATTGGTGATCCGCTCGATCTCGGGTGCCATCGTCGCGCTGAAGAACAGCGTCTGGCGGGTGAAGGGCGTGAGCTGGAAGATCCGCTCGATGTCGGGGATGAAGCCCATGTCGAGCATCCGGTCGGCTTCGTCCACCACCATGATCTGCACGCCGGTCAGCAAGAGCTTGCCGCGCTCGAAATGGTCGAGCAGGCGGCCCGGCGTCGCGATCAGCACATCGACGCCGCGGTCGATCAGCTTGTCCTGCTCGCCGAAGCTGACGCCGCCGATCAGCAGCGCCTTGGTCAGCCTGGTGTGCCGTGCGTAGGTGTCGAAGTTTTCGGCTACCTGCGCGGCCAGCTCGCGCGTCGGGCAGAGGACCAGGCTCCTCGGCATCCGCGCCCGGGCGCGGCCCTGTCCGAGCAGCGTGATCATCGGCAGCGTGAAGCTGGCCGTCTTGCCCGTGCCGGTCTGGGCGATCCCGAGGACATCGCGGCCCTCGAGCGCGGGCGGGATGGCGCCGGCCTGGATGGGGGTAGGGGTCTGGTAGCCGGCATCGGCCACCGCCTGCAGGACACGGGGGTCCAGCTTCAGGTCAGAGAAATGGGTCATGTGCGTCCATCGGAACGCGGCATCGGGCCGCGAATGTCAGGGGACGCATGGGTCCGGGCGTCCCGGCGGTGTCCACCGGATCGTGGACAGAGCCGCACATAGTGCAGGTACAGTGAAAGGTCAATCCTTATGGTCTTGGGGCGCCCCGACCCCAAGAACCAGTGATGCCGGCCGCTTGGGACGGCCGGCATCCTTGGCTGGGGTGGTGTTGGGTGTGAAGTGATGAAAATTGCTTGCGTCAAAATCCTCGCGCCCGGTCCCTTCTGCAGGACGGGCAATCCTGCCGCTGATCGCCGTTCCTCTAAACAGGGCCCGGATCTGCGTCACGCGCACTACGTAGGCCAATTGAGACAATTTTGAGGCGAGCAAAATCACAGTCAACGCATCGTGGACAGCGGGGCAAACCAGAGGGAATTGGGCAAGATAGTCGAACAATTTCGTGGATAATCCGGCGAAATTCGGCCGGAACTTCCATTGGCAGCCAGCGGGTGCGCTTGAACCAGTGTTGTCAAGGCCAGGGCGACACTCAACCGCTGGAAGAAATCTGGCTGCGATTCGGCAGCCGTGCCGCGGACCCGCGCTGCGCGGTTGCCGACCACATCCGAGGGGCATGCGCCGGACACGGATTGGCCGGAGGACACCCCGGCGGCATGACGGCGTGCCGAAGCCCGGCCTCGTCGCGGCACGCGGCGGGCACTGTCTGCTTGATCGTGCGGACCCGAGGGGGTATCGCGTGGGCCGCCCTCACCGAAAGCGCCTTCCGTGAAGTTTCTCGACCTTGCCAAAGTCCATATCCGCTCCGGCAGCGGCGGGTCGGGCGCGGTCAGCTTCCGGCGCGAGAAGTTCGTCGAGTTCGGCGGCCCGGACGGGGGCGATGGCGGCACTGGCGGGTCGGTCTGGGCGGAGGCGGTCGAGGGGCTGAACACGCTCATCGACTTCCGCTACCGGCAGCATTTCTTCGCGAGGTCAGGGCACGGCGGCATGGGCCGGCAGATGACGGGGGCCTCGGGCGACGACATCGTGCTGAAGGTGCCGGTCGGGACCGAGATCCTCGACGAGGACGGGGAGACGCTGATCGCGGACCTGACGACGGTGGGCCAGCGGGTGCTCCTGGCGCAGGGGGGCAACGGCGGCTGGGGGAACCTGCGGTTCAAGACCTCGACCAACCGGGCGCCGGCGCGGGCCAATCCGGGGCAGGAAGGGGTGGAGCGGACGATCTGGCTGCGGCTCAAGCTCATCGCGGATGCGGGACTTGTCGGGCTGCCGAATGCGGGCAAGTCCACCTTTCTTGCCGCCACGTCGAACGCGCGGCCGAAGATCGCGGACTATCCGTTCACCACGCTGGTCCCGAACCTCGGGGTCGTCGGGATCGACGGGGCGGAATTCGTGATGGCCGACATTCCGGGACTGATCGAGGGTGCGAGCGAGGGCCGGGGACTGGGCGACCAGTTCCTCGGCCATGTCGAGCGTTGCGCCGTGCTCCTGCATCTGGTGGACGGGACGTCCTCGACGATCACCAGGGATTACCGGACGATCGTGACCGAGCTCGAGGCGTATTCGCCGAAGCTGGCCGCCAAGCCCCGGATCGTTGCGCTGAACAAGATCGACGCCCTCGATGCAAGGACGCTCGGGCAGCGGAAGCGGTCGCTGGAGAAGGCCGCCGGCGGGCCGGTGTTCCCGATCTCGGGCGCGGCGGGCAAGGGGCTGACCGGGGTGCTCCGGGCGCTGATGGCGGAGATACGCGCGGCGCGCGGGCCGAAGGCGGCGGAGGCGCCGGCATGGCGGCCCTGAGTGCTTGCACCGCAGAATCCGGGGCCCGGCGCCCGGCCCCCGCCCCCGCGCCCGCCCCCGCGCCCGCCCCGGCGCCCCTGGGCGGGCGCTGCCGGCGCCTCTGGCACCGGCAAGGACGCGGGTGGGGCAGATGACCCGCCCCCTGGCCTCGCGCCGTCCCGACATTGCCGCCGCCCGGCGGCTCGTCGTGAAGATCGGCTCGGCTCTCCTCGTCGGGCCGCAGGGTCTCCGCATGGACTGGCTCACGGCGCTCGCGCTCGACGTGGCGGAAGCGCGGAAGCGGGGGACGGACGTGATCCTCGTCTCGTCCGGGGCCATCGCGCTCGGGCGGCGGGTGCTGAAGCTTCCTTCGGGCCCGCTGCCCCTGGAGCAGTCGCAGGCCGCCGCCTCGGTCGGGCAGATCCGCCTCGCCCGCGCCTACGAGGAGGCGCTCGCGCCGCACGGGATCACCACGGCGCAGATCCTCGTCACGCTCGAGGATACCGAGGACCGGCGCCGCTATCTCAACAGCCGCGCGACGATGGAGACGCTCCTCACGCTCGGCACGGTTCCGATCGTGAACGAGAACGACACCGTGGCGACCGACGAGATCCGCTATGGCGACAACGACCGGCTGGCCGCGCAGATTGCGGTGACGGTCGGGGCGGATCAGCTCGTGCTCCTGTCCGACGTGGACGGGTTCTACACCGCGAATCCGAAGGAGGACCCGGCCGCGACCCGCTTCGACGTCGTCGAGCGGATCACGCCCGGGATCGAGGCGATGGCGGGCGATCCGGTCTCGGGCCTGTCGAAGGGCGGGATGAAGACGAAGCTCATGGCCGCGAAAACCGCGGTGGCGGGGGGCTGCGCCATGGTCATCATGGAAGGCTCGGTGCTGCGGCCCCTGACGGCGCTGGCGGGCGGCGCGGCCTGCACCTGGTTCCTCGGGCAGGGCGATCCGCAGGCGGCGCGGAAGCGGTGGATCAACGCGATGAAGCCGAGAGGCGAGATCACGGTTGATTCGGGCGCGGTCACGGCGCTGCGGTCAGGCAAGTCGCTCCTGCCGGCGGGCGTCACGGCCGTCTCGGGGACGTTCGGGCGGGGCGATCCGGTGGCGATCCTCGGGCCCGGGGGCGAGGGTCTTGGCAAGGGCTTGATCCGCTACACCGCCGCCGAGGCGCGGGCCATCGCCGGGCACCGCTCGGGTGACATTCCGGGGATTCTCGGCTATCCCGGGCGCGCGGCGCTGATCCACCGGGACGACATGGTGGTGTGAGGCGCGGGTGGACCGCCCGGTGGGCTTTGCGCCCCCCGGACCCCCCGCAGGATGTTTGGGCCAAGGCGAAGGGCAGGAGGGCCGGATGAACGAGAGGGCGGACATTCCCACCCTTCTGGCCCGGATGGGGGCGGCGGCAAAGGCTGCCGCGGCGGACCTGGCCTTCGCCCCGCCGGCGGCCAAGGACGCCGCGCTTCTGGCGGCGGCGGACGCGGTCCGGGACCGGCGCGCCGCGCTCGCTGCGGCGAATGCCGAGGACATGGAATACGGCGCGGCGCAGGGGCTGTCGCCGGCCATGCTGGACCGCCTGCGGCTCGACGAGGCGCGGATCCGGGCAATCGCGGAGGGGCTTCGCGCCATCGCGGCACAGAAGGACCCGGTGGGCGAGGTCATCGCGGAGTGGGACCGCCCGAACGGGCTGCATATCAGGCGCGTGCGGACGCCGCTCGGCGTGATCGGGGTGATCTTCGAGAGCCGGCCGAACGTGACGGCGGATGCGGGGGCGCTGTGCCTGAAATCCGGGAACGCGGTCATCCTGAGGGGCGGGTCGGAGAGCTTCCGTTCTGCGCACACTCTCCATGCCTGCCTTGCGGAAGGGCTGAAGTCGGCGGGGCTGCCCGAGGCGGCGATCCAGCTTGTGCCGACGCGCGACAGGGCGGCGGTGACCGGGATGCTGCGGATGGCGGGCGTGATCGACGTGATCGTGCCGCGGGGCGGCAGGGGCCTTGTGGAACTTGTGCAGGCAGAGGCGCGGGTTCCGGTCCTTGCCCATCTCGAAGGCATCTGCCACGTCTATGCGGACGGGGAGGCGGACCTGCAGAAGGCGCGCGCGGTGGTCCTGAATGCCAAGACCCGCCGGACGGGAATCTGCGGCGCGGCGGAGTGCCTGCTGATCGACCGGCGGTTCCACGAGCGCCACGGCGCGGTGCTGGTCGAGGACCTGGTGAGGGCGGGCGTCGAGGTGCGGACCGAGGGCGCGCTCCTGAAGGTTCCGGGGACGGTTCGGGCCGAAGCCGGCGATTTCGGGCGCGAGTTCCTCGACATGATCATCGCGGCGAAGATCGTGGACGGGGTGGACGAGGCCATCGCCCACATCCGCCGTTACGGCTCGCAGCACACCGAGGCGATCCTGACCGAGAACGACGCGACGGCGGAGCGGTTCTTCCAGCGGCTCGACAGCGCGATCCTCCTGCGGAACGCCTCGACCCAGTTCGCCGATGGCGGCGAGTTCGGGATGGGGGCCGAGATCGGGATCGCGACGGGCAAGCTCCACGCCCGGGGTCCGGTGGGCGCCGAGCAGCTCACGAGCTTCAAGTATCTCGTGACCGGCGACGGGACGGTCCGCGCCTGACCGTCCGCGTCAGAAGCGCAACCTCGCCTCGTCCTCGCCGAGCTCGATCGCCATCCCCCGGTGCTGCGCGAGGAGTTCGCCTGACAGAACCGGAAACTGGACCTCTGCCGCCTCGACGCGGCCGGGGCCTGAGGGAGCGAGGGCAGCCCCCGCACGTCGCAGGAAGCCCCAGAGATCCGGATCGAACCGCATTCCGCGTCCGCGGGCGGCGGCCGTCCAGCCCGTGTCGTCCTGCACGACCCGCACCACCCCGCCGTAGGGCAGCGCCGACTCGAGGCAGAGGATCGACAGGAAGGCGACCTTCGCATCGGTCCGCGGCACCGGTGCCGAGACCTGCCATTCGTAGGAGATGCGACCCGCACGTCCGAGATCGGCGAGGACCGGGCCGAGTTCGCCCGGAGCGGCGGTCTGGCCGGGGCGGGCGTGGCCGAAGGCGATGCGGAAGAAGCGCAGCCGCGCGCTTGCGTTCGCCACGCTTTCGGAGACGAGCGCAAGCTCGGCCGCGGGCGCGCCGCCGTCGAGGCCGAGAAGCTCTACCCCGTTGCCGATCGCGCCGAGAGGGCTGATAAGGTCATGACAGATGCGCGAGGCAACGAGAGTCGGCAGGTCGCCGGGCTGCACCCCGACGTCCTCCATCAGGACATCCCCCCGGGAAGGCGAGCGTGACCGAACATCTGACCCCCGGCGTCTTCGTCCGCCACCCCGCCTGCGAGGACTGGGGGCTCGGCCAGGTCCAGTCGAACATCGGCGGAAGACTCACCGTGAACTTCGAGCATCGCGGCAAGGTCGTGATAGATGGTGCCCATGTCACCCTCGTTGCTGTCCCCTGCCCGCCTTCACCCCGCGGCTGATGACCCAGAATTACTTCAACCGCCGGTCGAATCAACCGCCGACGTGACGGATTGACCAGTTGCAAATTCCCCAGGGCGTTCCTAGAAGCGATGGCCACGTCCTCAGACGGAAACGAAGGCTCCCGGCGCAGATGACGCCCGACACCTCTCAGTTCCGGGTCCGGCTTGCGGCGGATGAGCGCGATTTCCTTGCTGCCCAGAGGCTTCGCTATCGCGTCTTCGTCGAGGAACTGGGCGGAGACGGTCCGATGGTCGATCACCGGGGCCGGTTCGAGCGTGACGAGTTCGATCCGGTGAACGATCATCTGGTGCTGATCGACACGACCCGCGACGCCGGGTCGCTCGATCATGTCGTCGGGGCCTACCGGCTGCTTCCGGGAAGCCGGGCCGACCAGTTCGGCCGATTCTACTGCGACGGAGAATACGATCTCGGGCCGCTGCGCGCCTCGGGCCGGCGCCTGCTCGAACTGGGGCGATCCTGCGTCGATGCGGGCCACCGCGGCGGGCCTGCGATGTTTCTTCTGTGGAACGGGCTTGCCGACTATGTGCTGAGGCATCGGATCGAGGTGATGTTCGGTGTGGCGAGCTTCCACGGCACCGACGTCCGGCGTCTGAGCGTGCCCCTGGCCTGGCTCCATCACAACCATCTGGCCCCGACCGGGCTCCGGGTCCGGGCACTGCCGGGGGGCCACCAGCGGATGGATCTGGTGCCGCCGGGCCAGCTCGACCGCGTCGGGGCCATGGAGGCGATGCCCGCGCTCATCAAGGCCTATCTCAGGCTTGGCGGATTTGTCGGTGAAGGCGCCTTCATCGACCGGGCGTTCAACACCACCGATGTCTGCCTGCTGATGGATACGAGCGCCATGAGCAATCGCCACAAGGGATTCTACACCCGCAAGCACGAATCGGCCCGGGCCGGGGCGGCCCTGTGAGCACCTGGCGGCCGGGGGACCGGGTCGTTGCGGAGCCGGCGGGATGGATGGGACTCCTGCGTGCCGCGGCCAAGGCGGCCGCGATCCTTGCCGTAACCTGCGCCGGTCTTGCGGTTCTCGTGATTCTCCGGCTGGCCGAGCGACCGGCCTTTGGAACCGCGCGGCCGCTGACGCCCTGGATCACCCGGGCGGTGTGCAGGATCGACCTTGCGATCATCGGGCTGCGCCTCACGGTCCGCGGACGGCCGATGGAAGGGGACGGGGCGCTGGTGGCCAATCATGCGTCCTGGCTCGACATCCTCGTCCTGAACGCCTGCGACCGGGTCTGGTTCGTGGCGAAGGCCGAGGTGTCCCGATGGCCCCTGGTCGGCTGGCTTGCCAGGGCGACGGGAACGGTGTTCATCGCGCGCGACCCGCGGCAGGCGCGCGTGCAGCAGGCCCTGTTCGAGGAGCGGCTGCGCCTCGGTCACCGGCTCCTGTTCTTTCCCGAGGGGACGAGCACGGACGGGCTGCGGGTGCTGCCGTTCAAGCCGACGCTCTTCGCCGCGTTCTGTGCGCATGGGCCGGACCGTCCGCTGCACATCCAGCCGGTCACGGCCATCTACCGCGCGCCCGGAGGGGCCGATCCCCGTGTCTACGGATGGTGGGGCGGGATGGAGTTCGTGCCGCACCTGCTTCTTGTGCTGGCATTGCGCCGTCAGGGGCATGTGGAGGTCGTGTTCCATCCGCCGGTCCCCGTGCACCTCTTCCCCGACCGCAAGGCACTGGCCGCGGAATGCGAGCGGACCGTCCGGGGGGGGCTGGACGCGGTGCTGGCGGAAGGACAGGGCGCCGCCCCCGGCGCGCCGGACGATGCCTCCGGCTAGACCACCGCGGCGGCAAGCGCGGCGAGCGTGCGGGCAGGATCCTCGGCCTGCCAGATCTCGGGTCCGATCCCGAGGAAATCGGTGACCGGGGCGAGGCTTCGGACGAGGTCGGCGGTCAGGGCGCCTTCGGCGACAACCGGAACCTCGATCATCTCGGACCACCACGCGAAGAGCTCGCGCGGTGCCGTGGCTCCGGTGCCGAGCGCCGAGCTTCCCGCCGGCCCGAAGGAGACATAGTCGGCGCCGGCCTCGCCGGCGGTGATGCCGTCATGGCGGGAGGTTCCGCAGAAGGCGCCGACGATGGCATCGGCCCCGAGCGCCCTGCGCGCGTCCCGGACGGCCTTCGGGCCGTCGGCCAGGTGGACCCCGTCGAGCCCGTGACGTTCGGCGAGGCGGATATGCGCCTCGATCACCACGGCAACGTCGCGGGCATGCGCGACCTCGCGCAGGGCATCGCAGGCCCGCCCGAGGTCGTCCTCGCTCCGGCCCGCCGGCGCCAGCCTCATGCAGGCGACCTCGGTGCCGTCGAGAACCCGGGCAAGTGTGCCGGGAAAGGTGGCGAGGTCCGGGGCGGGGGGAAGGATGAGGTAGATCTGCGGGCGGTCTTCGGGCACGGGCGGCTCCGGTTCTGGTGTCGTCCGGGATTAGCCCATGGGACAGGGCGCGCCAAGGCCCATCGGCCCGGGCCCGTGCCGGGCCCGTGCCGGCGCCGCCGCGCTCGCTTCCCGGCGCGGATGCGGCCGCCGGCGCGGACCGCGGGCGCGCCCGCGGGGCAGAGGTCCGCAGGCCCGTCGCCGCTTGCCACCCCGGGGTCTGGCATCGTATCAGGCGCAAGTCCCGCAGGGAAACCGAGGCACCTCTTCTTGAACGACACCCCGACGGCCGAGCCCGTCTTCGTGCTGGTACGCCCGCAGATGGGCGAAAACATCGGCGCGGCGGCGCGGGCGATGCTGAACTTCGGCCTGACGCGGATGCGCCTCGTCGCGCCGCGCGACGGCTGGCCCAATCCCCGGGCGGTGGCGATGGCATCCGGCGCCGCATCGCGGGTTCTCGACGTCGCGGGCCAGTTCCCGACGACCGAGGCTGCGGTGGCGGATGCGGCCTTCGTGTTCGCCACGACCGCGCGCGGCCGCGACCTGACGAAACCGGTCATGACGCCGGAACGGGCGATGGAGCACGCCCGGGCGCTGGCCGCGGGCGGGCAGCGCGTCGCCGTGCTCTTCGGACCCGAACGCACCGGTCTCGGAAACGACGACGTGGCGCGCGCCAACGCGATCGTGACGATTCCCGTCAATCCGGAGTTCCCCTCCCTCAATGTCGCGCAGGCCGTGCTTCTGCTGGGCTACGAGTGGATCCGGCAATCCGCGGCGCATCCCCCCGAGGCCATCGCGCTCGCCGGGACCACCTTTGCCGATGCGGGCGAGGTGGGGCGCCTTGCCGGCCATTTCGAGGAGGTCCTGGACCGCGCGGGGTTCTTCTTTCCGCCGGCCAGGGCGGGAGGCATGAAGCGCAACCTGCGCAACCTCTGGAGCAGGATGCCGCTGACGCGGGCGGACGTGCAGACCTTCCACGGGATGCTCCGCCAGATCGTGCGCGCACGCGACCGCGCGCGCGACCATCCGTCCTGAGGACGCGCGGCTTGAAGGCAGGTCGGGCCGCGCCTAGTTTGCCCTGACCGGCGGGACGGAGAAGGTTTCATGGCTCGGAAACGGAGCGTCTTCGAAGAGGTGGGCCCGGAGAAGGCCCCCGCCCCGGTCCGCGGGGGGATGATCTCGGGCGCGAGGCCGAGCGGCCGCAATCCCGTCCGGCGCTGGCTTGGCCTGCTCTGGGTCCTCGTCGCGGCGATGATCCTTGTGGGCGGGCTGACCCGTCTCACGGATTCCGGACTGTCGATCACCGAATGGCGCCCGGTCACCGGGATCGTTCCGCCCCTCGACGAGGCCGCCTGGGCCGAGGAATTCGCCCGCTACCGCACGATCCCCGAGTTCCGGCTTCAGAACCGGGACATGACGATGACCGAGTTCAAGTCGATCTACTGGTGGGAATGGGGGCACCGCCAGCTCGCCCGGACGGTGGGCTTCGTCTGGGCCGTCGGGTTCCTCTGGTTCTTCCTGCGCAACCGCATCCCCCCCGGCTGGACGCTCCGGCTGCTGGCGCTCGGGGCGCTGGGCGGGGCGCAGGGGGCCGTGGGCTGGTGGATGGTCTCCTCGGGCCTGTCCGGCGCGCGGGTCGATGTCGCCTCGTACCGGCTTGCCGTCCACCTCGGGCTCGCCTTCGCGATCCTGGGGCTCATCACGTGGCATGTCCACGCGCTGGCGCGTCCGGCGCCCGTGATCCTCGCGGTGCGGCGGCAGGGAGAGCCGAAGCTCTTCTCGATGGCGACCGGCCTCATGCATCTGGTCTTCGTCCAGATCCTCCTCGGGGCGCTGGTGGCGGGGATCGACGCGGGCCGCGCGTTTCCGACATGGCCGCTGATGGGCGGAAGCTTCTTTCCCGCCGACGCCTTCTATGTGCCCGATGGGGGTTCCGCGTGGCGGGCCTTCTTCGAGAACCCGGGCCTCGTGCAGTTCCTGCACCGGATGACGGCCTATCTCGTGACGATCCTTGCGGCCGTGGTCTGGCTCAGGGGGCGCCGGTCGGCGCATCCGGAAACGGTGACGGCCTTCAACAATGTCGGGATCATGGTCCTCGTCCAGATGGCGCTCGGCATCGCCACCGTCCTGAAGGCGGCCCCGCTGCCGCTGGCCATCACGCACCAGGCAGGGGCGATCCTTCTCTGGACGCTGGTGATCCGGGCGCGGCACCGCGCGCGCTATCCGATCCCGGCCAGCATCAGGGGAACCCGATGACCGACCGGGACGGGGCTCTGGCCGAGCTGCTGGCATTCCAGCGCGAGACCGAGGCGCTGGGCCAGGTGGCCGAGCGTCTGGGCTGGGACCGGGAAACCGTCATGCCCCGCGGTGCTGCGGTCCAGCGGGGCGAGGAGACGGCGGCCCTCGCGGCCGTGCTGCACCAGCGCCGCACCGACCCGCGCATCGGCGACTGGCTGTCCCGGGCAAGGCCCGCGACACCGGCCGAGGCGCGCTCGGTCGCGATGATCGGCCGGTCCTTCCGGCGGACGGCGTGCATCCCGTCGCGTCTGGCCAGCGAGACCGCGCGCGCCACTTCGGTCGCGCAGGGCCTCTGGGCCGAGGCGCGGGCGACCGAGAACGTGGCCCAGTTCGTCCCGGTGCTGAGGGAGGTGCTGGCGCTTCGCCGCGAGGAAGGGCAGGCGCTGGTTGCCGGCGGCATCGGGGCGACGCCCTACGACGCGCTTCTCGACGACTATGAACCCGAGGCGACAGCTCCGGTGATCGCCGCGATGTTCGACCGGATGCGCCCGCGTCTCGTCGCGCTGCGCGAGCGCCTGCTTGGCGCGGCCAATCCGCCGGCCGGGCTTTCGGGCCACTTTCCGCAAGAGGCCCAGCTGGCCTTGGCGCGCGAACTGGCCGATGCCTTCGGCTACGACTGGACGCGCGGCCGGCTCGATCTGGCGGTGCACCCGTTCTCGTCCGGGTCGGGCCGGGACGTGCGGATCACCACACGTGTCGTCGAGAGCGATCCGTTCAACTGCTTCTACTCGACCATCCACGAGGCCGGACATGCCTGCTACGAACAGGGCATCGACGCGGCGCATTTCCTGACGCCGCTCGGCCATGGCGTGTCGATGGGCGTCCACGAGAGCCAGAGCCGCATCTGCGAGAACCAGCTCGGCCGGTCGCGCGCCTTCACCGGCTGGCTCTGGAACCGGATGCGCGCCCATTTCGGCGATTTCGGCCCGACGGACGAGGGGGCGTTCTTCCGGACGGTGAACCGTGTCCAGCCCGGCTTCATCCGCACCGAGGCGGACGAGGTCCACTACAACCTGCACATCATGATGCGCTTCGATCTGGAGCGGGCGATGGTGGCCGGAGATCTCGATCCCGGCGATCTCGAGGCAGCCTGGAACGACCGTTTCCTCAGGGACTTCGGACAGCTCGTCGAGCGTCCGTCGCAGGGGGTGCTCCAGGATGTCCACTGGTCGGTCGGTCTTTTCGGCTACTTCCCGACCTATTCGCTCGGCAACGTCTATGCCGGGTGCCTCTACCGGGCGCTGAGAAGCGCGATGCCCGAGCTGGACGCGCATCTCGCCGAGGGCAACGCGCGGCCCGCGACCGACTGGCTGCGCGAGAAGGTTCAGGCCCATGGCGGCCTCTTCAAGCCGGCCGAGGTGATCGCGAAAGCGACGGGGGCGGAGGCGAGCGAGGGCCCGCTTCTCGACTATCTGGACGAGAAGTTCGCCGGGATCTATGCGGCCTGACCGGCGCGGCGCGGACGGCGCCCTGATGTCCCAGATCGCGCCGGATCGGGCCGGATCGGAAACGCCCCGCGCCCCGCGGCGTCCTCACCCCGTCCGGGCGCGGCCGAGGAAGTCCGAAATGCTCTGGTCGGTTTCCCGCAGCAGCATGTTGTCGATCATCGCCTGACCGGCGACGGCATAGGCGCGGTCGAGCGTCAGGCCGATCTGGTCATAGAACACGCGCTTGCCGATCCGCACCGCCGGGTCGAGCTTCGACGCGATCGTGGCGGCAAGGGCCGCGGTCTCGGCAGCGAGCCGGTCGGCTGCGACGACCCGGTTCACGAGCCCGAGGTCGAGCGCCCGCGCCGCCGACACGAACTCGCCCGTTGTCAGCATCTCGAAGGCGGCCTTCGGCGCGATGTTGCGCGTCAGGGCCACCATCGGGGTCGAGCAGAAGAGGCCGACGTTCACGCCGTTCACGCCGAACCGCGCCCCTTCGGCGGCGACGGCGAGATCGCAGCTGGCGACGAGCTGGCAGCCGGCGGCGGTTGCGACGCCCTGGACCTGCGCGATGACCGGCTGCGGCAGGCGCGTGATCTGCTGCATCACCGCCGAGCAGGCCGAAAAGAGGTCGGCGAAGAACCCCGCCCCGCGGTCGGGCGCGCTGCGGGCGGCCTGCATCTCCTTCAGATCATGGCCCGCGCAGAAGGCCCGGCCCGAGGCGGCGAGGATCACCACGCGGACCGACCTGTCGGCCTCGATCCCGGCGAGGGTGCGACCGAGGTCCGACAGCATGGCCGAGGAAAGCGCGTTGAGCGTGCGGGGCGCGTTCAGGGTCAGCGTCGCAATGCCCTCGGCATCGTGGCGGAGGAGGCGGGGTTCGGTCATGGCGGTCTCCCTTCGGGACGAGACTAGACGTGCCTCGCCGGGATGCAAGGCGGGTACCTGGACATGATCCCGCGACAATACCCCCCATTTCCCGGGAACCGGACATGCCGCGAGAACTGTCGGCCATGTTCCGACCACCAAACGGAGCGGACCGTTCCGCCATGGCGCCATCGTCGCGCGCGATGATCGGCCCGTTCCGAGGTGCATCGAAAGGCCGAGATGCAAAGGCGCACCCTGCCGAGGGTCACATGGCTTGTGCTGGCATGGCTGGCCGCGACCGCGGTCACGGCCCGCGGAAGCCTTGCCGCCCCGCTGCTGCCCGGTGCGCTGGACGACTGCGTGATCGTCGTCGGCACGGGGCTCTGCACCACGCTCGGCGATCCCGTGGACACGGCGGCCCGCCCGCCCGGAGGGCTGCGCGGCACGCAGCGGGGCGGCCCCCCGGCGGCGCCACCCGCCGGGGGGCCGCCAACCTGGCCGGATGGCACGCGCATGGCCCTTCTGGCCATGGCTGCCGGATCGGCGCCTGCGGCAGTGGCCGGACGGGCCGGGGCGGGCAGGCCGGGCCTGCCGGGCCGCCTGGCGCAGGGGATGGCCGCTCTCGCGGCGCTCGTGCCGTCGGGCGGGACCGAGATCGACATCCTTCCCGGCCGGGTCCGTCGCGCGGCGGTCCTGCGACGGGCCGGTACCCTGCGGCCGTCGGACCTTGCCTTTCCGGTCCTTGCGGTCGAGCGTGCGATGGTCCACGCCATCTACGACGGGCCCGTGGCACGCATGGACACGCGCTGGATCTCGATCCTGCTTCCGGCGGGCGTGCGTCGGGTGCCGCCGCTTCCGCTTCCCGTCAGCCGGCCGCAGGGGGTCTATCTCTTCTCCCCCGACCCCCGGCCGCTGATGCCGGCCCCGGCGGCGGTTTCCCCGGTGCCGCTCGCCGGCGCAGTCTGGCCGTTCCTCGGCGGAGTCGCGCTTCTGGGCTTCGCCACGCGGCGCCGGAAGCGGGGATGAGTCTGGGGTATTTAAATACCTATTTTTCAGGCAGTTGAAACACAACATTAATTCTGAATTAAGTGGCCTTGACCTTGGCGGCCGCTTCGTGGAAAAGCACCCATCCGTTGCGGGGCGGGGCGTTTCCCGTTCCGCCGACCACCAGCCCGAGGGCCAGACATGAAGACCTTTACCGCCACGCCCGCGGACATCGACAAGAAGTGGATCCTGATCGACGCCGAAGGCGTGGTCCTGGGCCGTCTTGCGGTGATCGTGGCGAACCGCCTGCGCGGCAAGCACAAGCCGACCTTCACGCCGCACATGGACATGGGTGACAACGTCATCGTCGTCAACGCCGACAAGGTGCAGCTGACCGGCAGCAAGCGTTCCGACAAGCGCTACTACTGGCACACCGGCCATCCGGGCGGCATCAAGTTCCGCACCGCCGGACAGGTGCTGGACGGTGCCCACCCCGAGCGGGTCGTGACGAAGGCGGTCGAGCGGATGATCACGCGCAACCGTCTCGGCAAGCAGCAGATGACCCATCTGCGTGTCTATGCCGGCGCCGAGCATCCGCATACGGCGCAGAACCCCGAAGTGCTCGACGTGAAAGCGCTGAGCCCGAAGAACACCCGGAGCGCGTGAAGATGGCCGATGAAATCAAATCCCTCGACGATCTGAAGTCGGCCGTGTCCGGTGCCGCGGTCGCGGCGACGGCCCCGGCCGCCGCCGCGCCCCGTCAGCCCGAGCGTGACGCGCAGGGCCGCTCCTATGCCACCGGCAAGCGCAAGGACGCGGTCGCGCGTGTCTGGATCAGGCCGGGCAAGGGCAAAGTCGTGGTGAACGGCAAGGCGATGAAGGACTACTTCGCGCGTCCCGTGCTGCAGATGATCCTGCGCCAGCCCTTCCAGATCGCCAATGTCGAAGGCCAGTTCGACGTGATGGCCACCGTCGCGGGCGGCGGGCTGTCGGGCCAGGCGGGTGCCGTGAAGCACGGCATCTCGAAGGCGCTGCAGCTTTACGAACCCTCGCTCCGTCCCGCGCTCAAGGCCGCGGGCTTCCTGACCCGCGACAGCCGCGTGGTCGAGCGCAAGAAATACGGCAAGCGCAAGGCGCGCCGGAGCTTCCAGTTCTCCAAGCGCTGATCGGCGCAGTCAGTCGGAATTGGCGGGGGGCGCGGAGCGATCCGCGCCCCTCGTGCCGTCACGGTTCTCCGCGGCATCCCCCGGGAATGCCGGCCGCAGGCGCCGGATCTGCGGGCGGCGGATCTGCAGGCGCCGGACCGGTTGCATACAATATGGATACAATCCTGCGTCCGGTTGGGGGTTTGGATGACGCCCGGCCGGTTACGTCTCGGGTCCTGACCGTGACAGGTGCGCGGCCGGGGATGCCGGGGACGACGGTCCGGCGGGCAAAAAAACGGCCGGACGAGGATTCCGGCCGAGGAAGAGGGCGCGCCGGGGAAGGGCGCGTCCTATGTCTTCCAGAACGGTCGGGCGGATTCCTCCAGCGCCTTGCGGGAGTCGATCCCGATGTCCCGCAGGATGTGGTCGTCGAGACCCGCAAGCGCGCGGCGTTGACGCGCGCGGCCCGACCAGGCGGCGACGGTGGAAACCACGGTGGAAAGAAAGTCGCGCAGCGTCCGGTGAACGGCGCTCGGGACGGCGGAGAGAGCGATCCGTGCAATGCCTGTCATGGTACACCTCTCGGCGGTCGGGAAGATCGTGCTTGAAAAAGCATCGCCTTTGTGTCGATATTTCTGGCATATAAACACACAATCGGCGGGTCCAGAAAAACATTGTGACCAACACAAGCTGGCAGCCCGATCTCTCGGGGCAATCCGGACCCAAGTATCTGGCCTTGTCGCGGGCCCTGCGGGAGGCTGTTCGCAAGGGGGTGCTGGCAGAAGGTTCGCGCCTGCCGCCCGTGCGGGATCTGGCCTGGCGGCTGGGCGTCACCCCGGGAACGGTCGCGCGTGCCTACCGGATCGCCACGCAGGACGGATTGCTCGAGGCCACGGTCGGGCGGGGAACCTTCGTGGCCTCGCGGCGGCCGGCGCTCGGGCCCGGTGCGGACATCCTCGGCCGCCCGCGGCCGGCGGCGCGGCCCGGCGCCGCCGAGGGGATCGTGGACCTGCGCCCGCCCCTCCTGCCCGAGGTCGGCCAGTCGGACGCGATACGGCAGGCGATGCGCGACGTGGCCGCGCAGGAGGGATCCCGCTATCTCGACTATCCCAGTGTCCGCGGCGACCGTGCGGTGCGCGAGGCGTTCGCCTTCTATCTCAGCGACCTGACGCTCGGGGCCGTCGATCCCGACGACATCGCGCTGGTGATGGGCGGGCAGAGCGGCGTGAACATCGTTCTTCAATGCACCCTGAGGGGCGACCGCCCCGTGGTCTTCGCCGAGGAACTGGCCTATCCGGGCTTCCGCCATGCGGCGCGGCTGAACCGGGCCGAGATCGTTCCCGTGCCGCTCGACGCCCAGGGCATGCGGGCCGACGCGCTCGACCAGGCCTGCCGTCATGTCCGCGGCCGGCTCGTCTGCGTCACCACCGAGGCGCAGAATCCCACGACCGTCCGGATGACACCCGAACGGCGGGCCGAGATCGTCGCGGTCGCGCGGGTGCACGATCTCCAGATCCTCGAGGACGACTGCTATGCGGCGGGGCTGCCCGGCCTGCCGGCGCTCCGGGCGGCGGCGCCCGAGCGGACCTGGCTCATCGCGTCGCTGTCGAAATCGGTCGCCGCCGGGCTGCGCTTCGGGGCGGTCCTCTGTCCGTCCGGTCTGGGCGAGACCGCCCGCCTCGCCACGCAGCACGGGTATTTCGGACTTTCGGCGCCGATCCTCGACATCGTGCAGAGGCTCCTTGTCTCGGGCAGGGCGGCCGAGCTCCGCACCGCCGTCCAGGCCGAGTTCGACCGGCGGCTCGGGATCGCCCTGAACGCGCTCGGCCGCTTCGACGTCTCCTGGCAGAAGGGGCTTGCCTTCGTCTGGCTGAAGCTGCCGTCGGGGTGGCGTGCCTCGACCTTCACCCGGACTGCCGAGGCCGAGGGTGTCCTGATCCGTTCGTCCGACGAGTATGCGCTGGTGGACGGCCATGCCCCGAACGCCGTCCGCATCGCGCTTGCAGGCGACGTGCCCGAGGACCGGTTCGCGGGGGCGATGGCCACCCTTGCACGGCTGCTCGACCGGCCCCCGAACAGCTTCTTCGACTGACGTCGCAGGTGCCGCCCGCCAGGCGGGCCAGAGGTCCCGGGTCCCGGCCCCGGTCCCCGTTCAGGCCCCTCCGGTGTGCCGCCGCCGCGCTTAGGGCCTTTTCAGGTGGAACGCCTTGTGCAACACAAGGCGGAGACCCGGACGGGGATAGGGGGAAAGACGTGTCTTCCAGATGGGACCGGTTCAGCCGGTCGCCGGCCTTCAGCGGCTACATCCTCATCAGCCCGACATTCCTCTATGCGGTCCTGCTGCTCGGCGCGCCAGTGCTTGCGGTCCTGGTCCTGTCGTTCCTGACGGACGGTTCGGGTGCGCAGAGGATCGTGCCGGTCTTCACCATGCAGAACTATGCCGCAGCCTGGTCCGATCCGCTGAACGTCCTGCTCTGGGGCAGATCGCTCTTCGTGTCGGCCGTGGTGACGGCCGTGACGGTCGTCCTGGCCTTCCCGGTCGCCTACCACATCTCCTTCAACGTGCCGCCGGCCCGGAAGTCGATCTGGCTGTTCCTGATCACCATCCCGTTCTGGACGAGCTACCTGATCCGGGTATTCCTGTGGAAGGTGATCCTCGGCTATGACGGGGTCGTGAATTCGGCGCTCATGGGGCTCGGGGTCATCTCCGAGCCCCTGACCTTCATCCTCTACAACGTCAACTCGGTCATCATCACGCTCGCGCATGCCTACGCGCCCTTCGCCATCCTGCCCATCTATGTCGCGCTCGAGAAGATCGACCGCTCGCTGCTCGAGGCCGGGCAGGATCTGGGCGAATCGAAGTGGATGACCTTCCTGCGGGTCACGCTGCCCCTCGCCATGCCGGGGGTCGTCGGGGCGACGCTGATCGTCTTCATCCCGACGGTGGGCGACTACGTCACGCCGCAGCTCGTCGGCGGACCCGAGGGCCGGCTGATCGCCAACATGATCCAGATCCAGTATCTCAAGATCGACAACTACCCGCTGGGCTCGGCCATCGCGGTGACCACCATGGTTCTGGTCGGCGTGGTGTCTCTCGTCTTCCTGTTCCTCAACCGGCGCTTCCTGCGCGGACAGCGATAGAAGGACGGATGCGATGAAGCCGAACTGGATGCGCTTCTACTCCTACGCCTACCTCGTGTTTCTCTTCGCGCCGATCTTCCTGCTGCCGCTCTTCGCCTTCAACAAGGGCACGGTGATCGCCTTTCCGCTCCAGGGCTTCTCGCTCAAGTGGTTCGCGTCGCTTCTCGGCAATTCCTCGCTTCAGGAGGCGGTGAAGAATTCGTTCATCATCGCGGTCACGGTTTCCGTCTGCTCGACGACACTCGGCGTGTTCGCGGCGCGCGCCTCGACGCGCTACGACTTCAAGGGCAAGGGCGCGATGATGGGGTTCATCATGCTGCCCCTCGTGATGCCCGAGGTGATCCTCGCCGTTGCGCTCCTCGTCATCTTCGTCAACGTGGTCGGCGTGCCGCTCGGCATGGGCGCGGTGATCCTCGGCCACATCCTCGTCACCACGCCGTTCACGATCGCGATCCTCAATGGCGCGTTCCTGAGCCTCGACAAGTCGCTGGAAGAGGCCGCGATCGACCTCGGCGAGACGCGGCTTTCCACGTTCCGGCTGATCATCCTGCCGCTCGTCATGCCCGGCATCATCTCGTCGCTGCTGATTTCCTTCATCATCTCGCTCGACGAATTCATCATGGCCTTCTTCGTGGCCGGATCGACCGTGACGCTGCCCATCTACATCTTCTCGCAGCTCCGCTTTCCGACCGGTCTGCCCGTCATCATGGCGCTCGGCACCATCCTCGTGTGCCTGTCGATCGCCCTTCTCGCCATCGCCGAATACTTCCGCCGCCGCGGGGTCGCGAAGACCGGCGCCAAGGATACCGGAGGCTTCCTGTGACCTTTTCCGCCGATGCCAAAGCGATGATCGAGATCCGCGACGTCCACAAATACTACGGCACCTACCATGCACTGCGCGGAATCGACGTGACCATCCGCGCGGGCGAGTTCTTCTCGCTCCTCGGCCCGTCCGGCTGCGGCAAGACCACGCTCTTGCGTACACTCGCCGGTTTCGAGGACATCTCGTCGGGCGTCATCATGATCGACCGAAAGAACATGGAAGGGGTCTCGGCCAATGTGCGGCCGACGAACATGGTGTTCCAGTCCTACGCCATCTTTCCGCACCTGACGGTGGCGCAGAACGTGGGATTCGGTCTGCGGCGCGACCCGCGGTCGGGTGCCGAGAAGCAGAAGGCCGTGGACGAGGCGCTCGAGATGATGGGCCTCAGGGGCTTTGGCGCACGCGCCGCGCATGCCTTGTCGGGCGGCCAGCGGCAGCGGGTGGCCCTTGCCCGGGCGCTGATTCTGAAGCCCAAGGTGCTCCTGCTCGACGAGCCTCTCTCGGCGCTCGACAAGAAGATGCGCGAGACGATGCAGGAGGAACTCATCAAGCTTCAGCGGCAGGTGGGGATCACCTTCATTCTCGTCACCCACGACCAGGAGGAAGCCCTGGTGATGTCCGACCGCATCGCCGTGATGTTCGAGGGCCGGATCGCCCAGCTCGACGAACCCGAAACGCTCTACCGCCGCCCGAAGACCCGCGCCGTCGCGGAGTTCATCGGCGTGATGAACTTCCTTCCCGCCCGCGTCCTGTCCGAAGACGGCCGGCACCTCGAGGTCGAGATCGGCGGGATGGGCGCCTGCCGGATCGGCACCGACCAGGTTCCGGGTGCTGCCGGCGGGGATGGGGTCAGCGTGGGATTCCGCCCCGAGACGCTGACGATCCTCTATGACGGGCAGGCCGCCACCGACCGCGAGACGCAGGGCACGATCAGCGAAGTCGTCTACTTCGGCGACATGACCTATTACGACGTGAAGCTCGATGGCATCGAAGAGCCCGTGCGGCTGTCGATGCGCAACGTTCCCGGCCGGCGGGTGCTGGACCTGGGCGAGCGTGCGCGGATCGCCTGGTCGCCGGGGGCGATGGTCCTGTTCCGCTAGGACGGGCCGGGGCGAGACGCTCGCCACGCGGCCCATTCCTCGGGCGTGTCGAGGTCGGTGACGGCGCGGTCGCCCTCCAGCGGGACGAGGTTCACGTCTTCCCCGGCAAGGACCCGCCGCGCACCTTCGTCTCCGGTCAGAACGAGGAGGCCCGGGAACAGCCGGTGCGGCAGGATGACGGGGTGGCCAGCCCGGCCCGAGGCGCTGGCAGCGCGAACCGGGGTCAGGGGATCGTCGGCGAACACGTCAAGCAGGGCCGCAAGGTCGTGGTCGGCGATGTCGGGCATGTCCGGCAGCAGGATCATCAGGCCCGCCGCGTTGCCCGCCTCGCGCGCCCCGGCGCGGAGCGACGCCGACATGCCGTCATGGGCGTCGGCCAGGGGCAGGGCGGTTGCCCCGAGCCCGGTCAGTTCTGTCCGGCGCGGCGCGGCATGGGGGCCGCCCGCAGGCAGCGTGACCACCACATGCAACCCCGTGCCGCAGGCAAGGCGCGCAGCGCGGCGGAGGCAGGTTTCCCCGCCCACCGGCTCCATCAGCTTGTCCGTCCCGCGCATCCTGCGCGCGGCGCCGGCGGCCGGGATCAGGATGACGACATCGGCCATGCGGCCAGTGTAGCCGCGAAAGGCAGGCCCGCGAAGGGGCCGTTCAGCCGTTGCGCATCCGTGCGCCGTCGGCATCCCAGAGGGGGCCGTCGATGCGGGTGGCGCGGCGCCGCTCGCCGAGGATCTCGATCTCGACCTCGCGCGTGCCGAGAAGTTCGGCAGGCAGGAATCCCTGCGCGACGGATTTGCCGGTCCAGTGACTGAACCCGCCCGAGGTACAGAAGCCCACGACCTTGTCGCCGACCCAGATCGGCTCGTAGGCCACCACGTCGGCATCCTTCGCATCGACCACGAAGGCGCAGAGCCGGCGCTTCGGCCCCGCCGCCTTCTCGGCCAGCGCCGGGGCCTTGCCGATCCACTCGACCGGCTTGTTCCAGCGGATGAAGCGGTCGATGCCGGTCTCGCCGGGGAAATAGTCGGGGCTGAACTCGCGCGCCCAGGACCCGAACAGCTTGTCGAGCCTGAGCGACATCATCGCCCGCATCCCGAAGGGTTTCAGGCCAAGGTCCTGCCCCGCATCCCAGAGCGCATGCCAGAGCGCGCGCTGGTTCATGAAGTCGGTATAGATCTCGTAGCCGAGATCGCCGGTATAGCTGACCCGCTGGACAAGACAGGGCGCCATGCCGACCGTGATCGCCTTCGCGTCCATGAACCGGAACGCCGCCGCCGACACATCGGCCCGCGTCACCCGGGCCAGCAGGTCGCGCGCCTTCGGCCCGGCGATCTGGAATCCGGTCAGGCGGTCGGACATGTTCTCGACCCGCACGCCCTCTTCGAGGTTCATCTCGAACCAGCGGCGGTGCTGGTCCTGCGCGCCATAGCTGCCGGTCAACTGGAATTCCGTCTCCGACAGGCAGGTCACCGTCAGGTCGCCGATGATCCTGCCCCGGGGCGACAGCATCGGCGTCAGCGACAGGCGGCCCGGCTTCGGGATCAGGCCCGCCATGATCCGGTCGAGCCAGGCCCGCGCGTTCGGGCCGGTCACGCGGAACTTGCCGAAGTTCTGGATCTCGTTGATGCCGACGCCTTCGCGGACGGCCATCACCTCGCGGCGCGTCGCCTCCCAGGCGTTCGAGCGCTTGAAGCTCGGCGTCTCGTAGCGCGTCTCGCCGGGCAGGGCGAAATAGTTCGGCACCTCCAGGCCATACTGCGCGCCCCAGACCGCGCCCATGCCGTCGAAGATGTCGTACATCGGCGTCGTCCGGAAGGGACGGGCGGCGGGGCGCTCCTCGTTCGGATAGCTGACCGAAAACCGCATCTGATAGTTCTCGATCACCTTCGGGACCGTGTAGCCGGGGCTGGTCCAGGTGCCGAAACGCGCCACGTCAAAGCCCCTCGGGTCCACCTCGGTCTCGCCGTGGATCATCCATTCGGCGAGGCTCTTGCCCATGCCGCCGCCCTGGCTGAAGCCTGCCATCACCGCGCAGGCCGACCAGTAGTTGCGTAAGGACGGCACCGGCCCGATCAGCGGGTTGCCGTCGGGCGCAAAGGTGAAGGGCCCGTGGATCACCCGCTTGACGCCGGTGCGTTCCAGCACCGGGAAGCGGCGATAGGCGAAATTGACGCTGTCCTCGATCTTGTCGAACTGCTCGTTCAGCAATTCGTGGCCAAAGCCCCAGGGCGTGCCGTCCACCGACCACGGCTCGCAGGGCTTTTCGTAGAACCCGATGCAGAGCCCGCGCCCCTCCTGCCGCAGATAGCTTTCGCCGCCGGGGTCCATGACATGCGGAAACTCGCGGCCGGATGCCAGGATGTCCATGATCTCGGGGATGTCGTCCGTCACCAGATACTGGTGCGCCATCGGCAGAAGCGGCAGGTAGATGCCCGCCATCGCGCCCACCTCGCGCGCCCAGAGGCCGCCGGCGTTGACCACATGCTCGGCGCGGATCGTGCCCTTCTCGGTCACCACGTCCCAGCCGCCGTCGCTGCGCTGCGTGGTGGAGAGCACGCGGTTCTGGAGCACGATCTCGGCCCCCGCCATCCGCGCCGCCCTGGCGTAGGCGTGGGTCGTGCCCGAGGGGTCGAGGTGGCCATCCAGCGGGTCGTAGAGGCCCCCGACAATCCCCTCGACATTGACCAACCCGTCCGTCCGCGCCTCGATCTCCTTCGGCGTCAGGATTTCGGTGTGCAGCCCCATGTAGCGGTGCTTGGCGCGCTCGGCGACCAGCATCTCGAACCGTGCCTGGTTGTCGGCGAGCGTGATGCCGCCCACGTGGTGCAGGCCGCAGGACATGCCGGTGATCTTCTCGAGCTCGCGGTAGAGCTGGATCGTGTAGCCCTGCAGCGCCGCCATGTTGGTGTCGCCGTTGAGCGTGTGGAACCCGCCCGCCGCGTGCCAGGTAGAGCCGCTCGTCAGGTCCGAGCGCTCGACGAGCATCACATCCGTCCAGCCGTACTTGGTCAGGTGGTAGAGGACCGAACAGCCGACGACGCCGCCGCCGATCACGAGGACCTGGATATGGGTTTTCATGGATCGCTTCCCTGTTGCCGGCGGCATCTTTGCAGAGCCGCGGCCGCGCCTCTAGCCGTCCGCGACATCAATTGTCGGTTTCGGAGGTCCGGGGCGCGCCCGTCAGCCTGCGCCCGTCAGCCCGATGCGACGGCGGCGCGGGATCGGCCGGGCGCCGTCGCCATGTCCGGAATCATCGGGCGCGAACCCCGACCGCCGCCCTTTCGGGAATGTCCGCGTCAGCGTTCCGGCAGCAGTCCCCGCGGACTGAACCTCAGCACCACCAGAAGGATGATCCCAAGGGTCAGCAGCCGGGCATGGGCGGCTACTCCGGTGAGGTGTTCCCTGAGCGGACCCTCGGGCATTCCCGACGTGACCAGCGTCATCAGTTCGGGGCCCCAGGCCTCGACCTTGATGTAGAGGAAGTAGATCAGGAACGCGCCCAGAACCGCGCCCCAGTTGTTCCCGGACCCGCCGACGATGACCATGACCCAGATCAGGAAGGTGAAGCGCAGCGGCGTGTAGGCGGACGGCGTCATCACCCCGTCCATCGTGACCAGCATGGCCCCGGCCAGGCCGCACACGGCCGAGCCCAGGATGAAGATCTGGAGGTGCCGGCCGGTGACGTCCTTGCCCATCGCCTCGGCGGCCGTCTCGTTGTCGCGGATCGCGCGCATCATGCGGCCCCACGGGCTGTTGAGCGCCCGTTCGCTGAGCCAGATGAGCGCAAGCAGGATGACCACGATGTAGCCCAGCCAGGCAAGCTTGACGAAGATGGTCGAGAAGGTGACCGGGCTGGTCCCGAAGGTGTCCGCCCAGATCTGCCAGTAGGCGCTCTGCTGCAGGTCGATCTCGTAGGGGACCGGCTGGGGGATGCCGGTGACGTTCTTCACCCCCCGTGCCAGCCAGTCCTCGTTCTTCAGGACGGCGACGATGATCTCGCCGATGCCGAGCGTCGCGATCGCCAGATAGTCGGACCTGAGCCCGAGCGAGACCTTTCCGATCACCCAGGCGGCCGCCGCCGCCATCAGGGCGCCTACCGGCCAGGACAGCAGGACGCCCGCGCTGTAGCCGAAGATCCGGTCGATCCCGAGCCCGCCCACGTTGCCTGCAAAGGTGGGGTTCATCCCCTCGACGATGGCCACGGCGGGGTCAAGCACGGCACGGAAGAGCAGGAACCCGACAGTCAGGATCCCGATGATCAGACCTGCCCGGAGCCTGCCCTTCGTCCGGCCATAGACGAAGACGGCGAGCGCCAGCGCCGCCACGCCGATCAGCAGCGCCAGGGGAATCTTCCAGCCCCCGGCAAGGATCGCCTCGGTCTGCGGCGGCATCGATACGAGGACGGGGGCGAGTCCGCCGAGCGCGACGAAACCCACGATCCCGGTGTTGAAGAGTCCGGCGTAGCCCCACTGCATGTTCACCCCGAGCGCCATGATTGCCGAGATGAGCGCCATGTTCAGGATGCCGAGTGCGGTGTTCCAGGTGCCGAAGTAGAGCCCTTCGGACAGGAACAGGACCGCCATCACGCCGAACAGGACGATCGGCCGCCCGGGCGTGTAGGTGGCGGCGCTGACGCGGTTCTGGCTCATGCCGCTTTCCCCTTGAAGATGCCGGTCGGCCTGAACAGCAGGACGATGATGAGGATCGCGAAGGACACCGCGAACTTGTATTCCGAGGACAGGATCTGGACGAGTCCCTCGGGCGCCCAGGCTCCGGGGACCAGATACGCGATGACCTTCTTGAACGCGAAGGTCATCCCGATCTCCGAAAACGCGATCAGGAACCCGCCCGCGATGGCCCCGAGCGGGTTGCCGAGACCGCCCACGACCGCCGCCGCGAAGATCGGAAGCAGCAGCGAGAAGTAGTTGAAGGGTCGGAACGACTTGTCGAGGCCGTAAAGCACCCCCGCCGTGACCGCCAGCGCCGTCGCGATGATCCAGGTGACCATCACCACCCGCTCGGGGTTGATGCCCGACAGAAGCGCCAGATCCTCGTTGTCGGAATAGGCGCGCATCGACTTGCCGGTCCGCGTCCGGTTCAGGAACCAGAAGAGGGCCGCGACCGCGATGACGGCCACGACGATGGTGAGCGACGTGGTCGCCTTGATGGCCAGTCCCTCCTCGAGCCCCGTCAGTTCCCTGAAGTCGGCGGCCGTGATCATGAAGCGTGCGCCGTCGGCGAAGGTGCGGTCGTCGGTGCCGATGATGAAGCGGGTGAGCGCGTTCATGATGAACATCACGCCCACCGAGGCGATGACGACGATCACCGGCGCCGCGCGCTGCCGGCGGTAGAAGCGATAGACGATCCGGTCGGTCAGCAGGACGACGGCGACGGTGACGGCAATGCCGACGGGCAGGGCGAGGAGCGCCGTCGGGAAGACGCCCAGCGACACGCCGAGATACTGCAGGCCCCAGGTGGCCAGTATGGTGACGCCGGTGCCGAAGGCCATCGTGTCGCCATGCGCGAAGTTCGAAAAGCGCAAGATCCCGTAGATCAGCGTCGCGCCGAGCGCGCCGAGCGCCAGTTGCGCGCCGTAGGAGGCGCCGGGGATGACGATGAAGTTCAGGATCGCGACAAGGGCGTTGAGGTAGTCGGTCATCGCGTCGCCTCGGTGCAGGTTCCCCCGGTGGTGCGCGTGGCGAGGCCCGTGCCGCCCAGCCGGGATGCGGTGATTTCGGAAGCATGGACGGGGTCGCCCCCCGCTGCCGGGTCGCTCGTGGCGACGGCGATCATGACGGGGCCGGCGTCGAGCATCGAGAAGACCGCGACGACCCGGCCATCCGGTCCGGGCCGGGCAAGCGCGGCAGGGAAGGTCTGGTCCCCGATCGCGAGGCCGTAGGAGGCCCCGTTCCGGGTCAGGGTCAGCTTCTCGCCCGCAAAGTCGCAACTCAGCACCGGCTCGGACCGCCCTTCGGCGAGGGCGGGTCCGGCCGTCACCAGCGCGAGAACGAGTGCAGCCCTCATCCCCTCACCCGCCGAGGAACGTGCGGCGGACTTCCGGGTTCGCCAGCAGCGCCGCGCCGGTGTCGGTGTAGGCGTTCCGGCCCTGAACCAGCACGTAGCCCGTGTCGGCGATGCCCAGCGCCTGGCGGGCGTTCTGTTCCACCATCAGGATGGTGATCCCCGCCCGCGCCACCTCGATGATGCGGTCGAAAAGCTCGTCCATGACGATGGGCGACACGCCGGCCGTGGGTTCGTCGAGCATCAGGACCTCGGGGTCGGTCATCAAGGCCCGGCCGACCGCCACCTGCTGGCGCTGGCCGCCCGACAACTCGCCCGCTGCCTGACGCCGCTTGTCCTTGAGGATGGGAAAGAGCGTGTAGACCTGCTCCATCGACCGCTGGATGTCATCGCGGCGGAGAAAGGCCCCCATCTCGAGGTTCTCCTCGACCGTCATCGACGGAAAGACGTTGTTCGTCTGCGGGACGAAGGCCATGCCCTTCTCAACCCGCTCGCGGGGCGAGAGGCGGGTGATGTCCTCGCCCTTCAGCCGCACATGGCCGGCGCGGACGTTCAGCATGCCGAAGACGGCCTTCATCGCGGTGGATTTCCCCGCGCCGTTCGGGCCGACGATGACGGCGATCCTGCCCTTGTCCACCGCGATGGTGCAGCCGTGCAGGATGTCGGTCGCGCCGTAGCCGCCGGTCATGGTGTCGCCGATCAGGAAGGGTTCGCTCATGCTACCCCCTCCTTCACCTTGTTCTTGAGCCCGCGCCCCAGATAGGCCTCGATCACCGCCTCGTTCTGCATGATGTCGTCGGCCGAGCCCCTGGCCAGGACCTTGCCCTCGGCCATCACGATGACCGGGTCGCAGAGGCGCGCGATGAAGTCCATGTCGTGCTCGATCACGCAGAAGGTGTAGCCGCGTTCCCGGTTCAGCCGCACGATCGCATCGCCGATGGTGTTGAGAAGGGTGCGGTTCACGCCCGCGCCGACTTCGTCGAGGAAGACGACCTTGGCGTCGACCATCATGGTCCGCCCGAGCTCCAGCAGCTTCTTCTGGCCGCCCGAAAGATTCCCCGCCTTCTCCTCGGCCAGATGCGCGATCGTCAGGAAGTCGAGCACCTCTTCGGCCCTCAGGGCGAGCGCCCGCTCCTCGTCGGCGATGCGCCTTCGCGCGAAGATCGCATTCCAGAGCGTCTCGCCCGACTGGCGCGCGGGCACCATCATCAGGTTCTCGCGCACCGTCATCGACGCAAACTCGTGCGCGATCTGGAACGTGCGCAAGAGGCCCCTGTGGAAGAGGTCATGCGGCGGCAGGCCGGTGATGTCCTCGCCGTCCATCACGACGCGCCCGGACGTCGGCCGATAGACCCCCGCGATGACGTTGAAGAGCGTGGACTTGCCCGCCCCGTTCGGCCCGATCAGGCCGGTGATCGACCCGGTCGCGATCTCGATCGATGCGCCGTCAACGGCCCGGAAACCCCCGAAATGCTTGTGCAGATCCTCGACGACGATCATGCCGTTCAGCCATCCCCTGCGGCGCAGCCTGCCCCGTTGCCCGGAGTCGCGGCCCGTGTGCGCCGTATCCATTCTTGCGAAACAGCCCGGGGTATACGCCCCGGGCTGCCGGTCTGTCACGCGGTACGGACGATCAGCGGAACTTGACCGTCGTGATCTTGCCGTCCTTGTACTCGATCTCGCGGTAGCGGCCCGCGGACTCGCCTGGTCCGATCAGGTTCACGCCGGTCGCGCCTTCGTAGTCGATGGCGGTACCGGCGGCGATCAGGTCGAGCGCCTTGCCAAGCTCGCCGGGCTGGATCTTCTCGCCCGGGCCGTTTGCGATGGTCATGACCTTGTCCTTCCAGACGGCCGGATCGGTCGAACCGGCGGCCGCCATGGACAGCATGATCAGCGCGGCGGCGTCGTAGCTTTCGGGCGTGTAGGGCGAGTTCACGTCGAACTTGCCGCCCGAGGCGTCGGCGAGGATCTTCATGCCCGGCGAGTCCGAGCCCGGAACCTGGCCGAAGGAGCCGTTGAGTTCCTGGCCGAACTTCTTCTCGAGGTTGTCGCCGATCATGCCGCCCGGCAGTTCGAAGGTCTTGAAGGCGCCCGAGTCGATCGCAGCGCGGATGACCCCCGAGCCGCCCTGGTCGAGGTAGCCTGCGACGATCAGGATCTGCCCGCCTGCCGCCGCAAGGGCCGCCGCCTCGGCCGAGTAGTCCGCCTTGCCGTCCTCATGCGCGAGGGAGATGGTGATCTTGCCGCCCTTGGCCTCGTAGGCCTTCTGGATCGACTCGGCGAGGCCCTTGCCGTAGTCCGAGTTGGAGTAGGTGAGCGCGGCTTGCTTGATCCCCCGCTCCAGCATGATGTCGGCCGCGATCTCGCCTTCGCGGGCATCCGAGGGCGCGGTGCGGAAGAACAGGCCGTTGTCCTCGGCCGTCGAGAGCGCGGGCGAGGTGGCCGAGGGCGAGATCATCACGATGCCGTTCGGCACCGCGACATTGGCGAGCGTCGCGATGGTGACGCCCGAGCAGTCGCCCCCGATGATCGCCTTCACGCCTTCCACGGTCACCATCTTTTCCGCAGACGCCTGCGCCATCGCGGCATCGATGCAGCCGTCATCTCCCCGGGTGGTGGCGAAGGTCGTGCCGCCGGGGAACTTTCCCGATGCGTTGACTTCGGCGACGGCGGCCTCGGCGGCGTTTGCCATCGACCCGGTCAGCGATTCGATCGGGCCGGTGAATCCGAAGAGGATGCCGATCTTCACTTCCTGGGCAGATGCGGCGCCGGCGGCCAGCGCGGCAGCGGCGGTCGCAAGAAGCAGTTTTTTCATTGTTCACTCCCATGTTGGACTTAAGTCCTCGGGCGAACCTAGAGCGGTGCGGGCGAAAAGAAAAGGCCCGGAAAGCATTGCATCCGGCCGCGCCCGGACAGGCGCGCAAGGGCCGAGCCGATGGCGATCGCGCCCCTGCGCCGTCAGATCGACAGGCGCGCCAGGGTTCCCGACCCATGCGTGCCACGCTCGCGGTAGGGGGTCGTCTGGTAATGCGCGCGGTAGCATTTCGAGAAGTGCGAGGGGCTCGCAAAGCCGCAGGCCAGCGCCACGTTGATGACGCTCATGTCGGTCTGCATGAGAAGGTTCCGCGCCTTCTGGAGCCGCAGTTCCATGTAGTAGCGTTTCGGGCTGCGGCTCAGGTAGCGGCGGAACAGCCGTTCGAGCTGGCGGGTGGACATGCCCACGTCCTGGGCCAGCGTCGCCGGGCTGATCGGGGTCTCGATGTTGGCCTCCATCATCTGGATGACCTTCGACAGCTTCGGGTGGCGGACGCCGATCCGGGTCGGAATCGACAGGCGCTGGGTGTCCTGGTCGGTGCGGATCTGGGAATAGATCAACTGGTCGGCGGTGGAGTTGGCGACATCTTCGCCGTGGTCGTCCGCGATGATCTTGAGCATGAGGTCGATCGAGGCGGTGCCGCCTGCGGTGGACATGCGGTTGCCGTCCACCACGAACACCGACTTCGTGAGTTTCACGCCTTCGAATTCCTCAAGGAAGCTGTCCTGGTTCTCCCAGTGGATCGTCGCGCGCTTGCCCTCCAGCAGCCCCGCCCGCGCCACCGTGTAGGCGCCGGTACAGAGCCCGCCGATGGCGACGCCGCGCCGCGCCTCGCGCCTCAGCCAGTTCAGGACAGGGCGCGTGGTGGCTGCCTGGATGTCGAGGCCGCCGCAGACGAACACCGTGTCGTCGCGCCCGATCTCTTCGAGCCCCATGTCCAGCCTGAAGGACACCCCGTTCGAGCAGATCGCCTCCCTGCCGCCTTCGCCGGCGAGCTTCCACGAATAGGCGTCCCGGCCAAGAACCCTGTTGGCCAGCCTGAGCGGTTCGATCGCACAGGCGAAGGACAGCATCGTGAAGCGGTCGAGAAGCAGGAAGACGAAGCGCCGATGCTTCACCTCGGTCCTGGCCGCCGGTTTTGCACTTCGCACGCTGACCTGCATTATGCGACTCTTTGGTGTCGTTTTGCGGACAAGACCACCAATTCCGCGCGGGTTCAAGGGGACGGACGGGGTGCCAGCCATCGCGCTGCACAAATTTTCGACAGAGGCCGCGCCGGCTGCGGAGGGCCGGTCGGACCGGTCCGACATCTTCGATTTGCATGCAGCCTCGCGCGGGCTTATAGGACCGCGATCCTTCGAGAATACCCGGGAGAGCGAGATGACCAAGGGCTGGGTGAAGTCCGACTGGCGCGCAAGGCCGAGGGTGCAGATGCCGGATTATCCCGACGCTGCCGCACTCCGGGCGGTCGAGGCCCGGCTCGCCAAGTACCCCCCGCTCGTCTTCGCCGGCGAGGCCCGGAAGCTCAAGCGCGCCCTCGGCGACGTGGCCGAGGGGAGGGCCTTCCTTCTCCAGGGGGGCGACTGCGCCGAGAGCTTTGCGGAATTCTCGGCCGACAACATCCGCGACACCTTCAAGGTCATGCTGCAGATGGCGATCGTCCTGACCTGGGGCGCCAAGGTGCCCGTGGTCAAGGTCGGCCGCGTGGCGGGCCAGTTCGCCAAGCCGCGCTCGGCCCCGACCGAGATCGTGAACGGCATCGAGATCGCCTCGTACAAGGGCGACATCATCAACGGCTTCGACGCGACGCCCGAGGCGCGCACACCCGACCCGGACCGCATGCTCCAGGCCTACACGCAGGCCGCCGCATCGCTGAACCTTCTCCGCGCCTTCTCGACCGGCGGCTATGCCGACATCCACCGCGTCCAGTCATGGATCGCCGGTTTCACCGAAGAGGACGAGGCCAAGCGCTACCGCGAGATCGCCATCCGCATCCAGGACGCCATGGATTTCATGGCGGCCGCGGGCGTGACGTCCGACACCGCGCACTCGCTCGCCACGGTCGATTTCTACACCAGCCACGAGGCGCTGCTTCTCGAATACGAGGAAGCCCTCTGCCGCATCGACTCGACGACCGGGCTGCCGGTCGCGGGATCGGGGCACATGATCTGGATCGGCGACCGCACCCGCCAGCCCGACGGCGCGCATGTCGAATTCTGCAGGGGCGTGCAGAACCCGGTCGGCCTCAAGTGCGGCCCCTCGACCACCGCCGAGGACCTAAAGGCGCTGATGGCCAAGCTCAACCCGGCGAACGAGCCCGGTCGCCTGACCCTGATCGCGCGCTTCGGCGCGGGCAGGGTCGGCGACCACCTGCCGCGCCTGATCCGCACGGTCCGGGACGAGGGCGCCAATGTCGTCTGGTCCTGCGACCCGATGCACGGCAACACGATCAAGTCCTCGACCGGCTACAAGACGCGGCCCTTCGAATCCGTCCTCCGCGAGGTCCGGGAGTTCTTCGCGATCCACAAGACGGAAGGCACGATCCCGGGCGGCGTCCACTTCGAGATGACGGGCCGCGACGTGACCGAATGCACCGGCGGCGTCCGTGCGGTCACGGACGAGGATCTGTCGGACCGCTACCACACCGCCTGCGACCCGCGCCTGAACGCGAGCCAGTCGCTGGAACTGGCCTTCCTCGTGGCCGAGGAACTGCTCGACCGCCGGGCACAGCAAAAAGCGGCAGCCGTCTGACGGCTGTCGCGGCACTCGTGCGAACGTCCCGGCCGGCGGCAAGGGCCCGGCATCGGCCCGGTCAGTCGGATTTCACCAGCCGCAGGTTCGGACGCTGCCGCGGCGGCGCATAGGGAGCCGCGGCTTCCGCCAGTCCGGCGGGCTGGGCTTCGGCTGCCGACATCGCCCCGTCCCGCAGCAGGGGCCGTCCCGCCTCGATGCGGAAGGTCCGCATCGCGCTCACCGAAAAGCGCCTCGGGGCGCGGCCGACCTCGCCGCGGGCCACGATGCAGCCGAGCGCGCGCGAGACGTCGCCGAGATCGCTTCTCAGCGGCAGAAGGACCATGCGCGCCTGCATCGCGGGCCTGCCGAAGCCCGTCTCGGCCGCGAGGCGCAACTCGGCAGCGAGCGGTTCCGCGAAGACCTGCGCGACCGCCGGCCCGAGGTCCGACCGCCCTTCCGGCGTGAAGAGGGCGCTGACCGGCATCCCGCGGACCTCCATCCCCATCAGATCGTTCAGATGTGTTCCGGCGAGGCGGAAGCGGGCGATCTGCGGGGCGATGCGCTCGATCACGAAGGCGTATTCGAGCGCGCGCTCGATCCCGCGCGGGTCCACCTCGGACCGGAGCGGCACCTGACGCCCGCTTCGGAGGGCCTCCCAGTAGGCCGTGACTTCGGCGACCGGGGCGAAGTGGGCGTTGTCCATGTGTTTCGCCAGCGAAAAGATGTTCTCTCTGTCCGGTCCGTCCATCACGCGCACCCTCCGGCCGACGCCACTCGCATCTCCAGCCGGACCCTGCGTTGTGGCAGGGTTCAGGGTCTGTTAACCCTAGGGCCGGAATGATTACCCGAGTGTTAAAATACAGGTTTGCAGCCGGTCGTGGGGGAAATAAGTCCTAAATGGTAAACACGACGGTCTCGATGACGGGGTTCGCCTTCCGCCGCGGCGAGGGGGCCGGGTGCCAATGGTCCTGGGACATCCGTTCCGTGAACGGCAAGGGGCTGGATATCCGCCTGCGTCTGCCCGAGGGCGTCGAGGGGCTCGAACCTGCCGTGCGCGCGGCGGTGTCCGCAGAGGTCCGTCGCGGCAACGTGTCGGTCGCGCTGCGGCTGTCCCGCTCGGCCGGGGCAGACGCCTTCCGCATCGACGGCGCGGGACTCGCTGCGGCGCTCGCCGCGGTCGAGGTGGTCGAGGCGGCGGCTCGCGACCGGGATCTTTCGGTGTCCCCGGTCTCGGCCACCGGCATCCTGGGCCTGCGCGGGGTTCTCGAGTCGGGCCCCGACCCCGGCGCCGACCCCGACCCGGCGCTTCTGTCGGCGCTGCTTGCAGACTTCGACATCCTGCTGGCCGATTTCGGACAGGCGCGGCGGGCCGAGGGGGCGGCGCTCGCGCGGGTGCTCGCGGCGCAGATCGACCGCATCGGGAGCCTTGTCGGCGACGCGGCGGCCACCGCCGAGGCGCGCCGCCCCGCACTGGAGCGAAGCCTCGCCGAGGCGCTCGGCCGCGTGGCGGCCGGCGTGCCCGCGACCGATCCGCAACGGGTCGCCCAGGAACTCGCCATGATCGCGGTGAAATGGGACGTGACCGAAGAGATCGACCGCCTGCGGGCCCATGTCTCCGCCGCCCGCGCGCTTCTCGCACAGGGCGGCGCACTGGGGCGCAAGCTCGACTTCCTGATGCAGGAGTTCATGCGCGAGGCCAACACGCTCTGTTCGAAATCCGGGGATGTGCAGATCACGCGGGTCGGCCTCGACCTCAAGGTCGTGATCGACCAGCTCCGCGAGCAGGTCCAGAACGTGGAATGACGATGACCTCCGGCCCGTCCCGCAGGGGAATGCTCATCATCCTCTCCTCGCCCTCGGGGGCGGGGAAGACGACGCTGTCCCGGCGCCTGATGGAGTGGGACCGCACGGTCCGCTTCTCGGTCTCGGCCACCACGCGCGCCCCGCGCCCCGGCGAGGTGGACGGGCGGGAGTATCACTTCCGCTCCCGCGCCGATTTCGAGGCGATGGTCGCCGCCGGCGAGATGCTGGAACATGCCGAGGTCTTCGGAAACCTCTACGGCAGCCCGCGCGGACCGGTGGACCAGGCGATGGCCGAGGGGCGCGACACGCTCTTCGACATCGACTGGCAGGGCGGGCAGCAGATCAAGAACTCGGCCCTCGGACGCGATGTCGTGTCGATCTTCATCCTGCCGCCGTCGATGGGCGAGCTGGAACGCCGGCTGCGGGCCCGCGCGCAGGACACCGAGGACGTGATCCGGGGCCGGATGGCCAAGTCCGAGGCCGAGATCAGCCACTGGGCGGAATACGACTACGTACTCGTCAATTCGGACCTCGACGAAGCCGACCTCCGCCTGCGGACGATCCTGACGGCCGAGAGGCTCCGCCGCGACCGCCAGCCCTGGCTTTCCGACTTCGTGAAGGGCCTCAACCGGGAGTTCGAGGGACGATGATCTGGTCGCTCGACGGCATCGTGCCGGTCCTCGGAGCCGGCGTCTGGATCGCCCCGGACGCGAACCTGATCGGAAGGATCGTCCTCGGGGACGAAGCGAGCGTCTGGTTCGGCGCGACGCTGCGCGGGGACAACGAGGAAATCCGCATCGGCCGCGGGTCGAACGTGCAGGAGGGCTGCGTACTGCATACCGACATGGGCTTTCCCCTGACGGTCGGGGCCGACTGCACGATCGGCCACAGGGCCATGCTCCACGGCTGCACGATTGGCGCGGGCACGCTCGTGGGCATGTGCGCCATCGTGCTCAACGGCGCACGGATCGGCCGGGGCTGTCTGATCGGAGCCGGAGCGCTCGTCACCGAGGGCAAGGAGATACCGGACGGCTCGCTCGTGACGGGGGCGCCCGGCCGGGTGGTGCGTTCGCTCGACGAGGCATCGCGCGGCCGGCTTCTCGACGCCGCGCGCCGGTACCGCGAGAACGCGCGCCGGTTCCGCGAGGGTCTGCGGCCCGCCTGACGGCCGCGCGGCACGGGATCGGGAAGGGACTCGGTGCAGCATCTTGATGGAACGAATGTTCCAGCCATGCTAGACACGGTGGTCAGGAGCGACCGGACCGGACCCATGGACAATGCAACGCCCGCCGCCGCTGCGGCACCCGACAGCGTGGAGGCTTTCAAGAGCCGTCTCCGGCAGGTCTCGGACGGGCTGCCAAGACGGCTGCGGCAATGTGCCGACCATGTCTCCGCCAACATCGACCGGATTGCCGTCTCGACGGTGGCCGAGGTCGCCGCCGGTGCCGGCGTGCCGCCATCCGCGGTCATGCGCTTCTGCCAGATCCTCGGCTTCTCGGGCTTCTCCGAGATGCAGCGGCTCTTCCGCGACAGCTTCGCGCCGGGCCGGCCGGACTATGCGACGCGGCTGAGGAACCTGCGCGAGCAAGGCGGGGATTCCGCCCCCGCACTCCTGGCCGAGTTCGTCGAGGCGGGCCACCAGTCGCTCGAGGCGATTGCGCGCGAGGTCGACGAAGCGGTGCTCGAGCGCGCCGTGCGCCTGCTCGCCGCGGCCGGGACGATCCATATTGCAGGCTTCCGCCGGGCCTTCCCCGTGGCCAGCTATCTCGCCTATGCCTTCGAGAAGATGGGCGTGCCGGCCATGCTGCACGACGGAACCGGCAAACTCGATCACACCCATGCCCTGCGGCCCGGCGACGCGGTCATCGCCATCACCTTTGCGCCCTATTCCTCGGAAACCGTGGCTCTGGCCGAAGCGGCGGCCGCCCGCGACCTGCCCGTGGTCGCGGTCACCGACACCGCGCTCAGCCCGGTCACCGGGGCCGCCACGGTGGCCCTGACGGTCACCGAGGTGGACTTCGGCGCCTTCCGGTCGCTTTCGGCCACGCTCGCGCTTGCCATCGCGCTTGCCGTGGCCGTGGGGGCCGCCCGGCCGCCCGGCGCCGGCTAGATCCCGTCTGGCGTCCGGCCGCCGCCACGCGGCAACAAATCCCCTTCCCTCCGCAACCGAAATGGAATAAAAATTCCAAAATTCGGGTCCTCCTTGAGTCCCGGCCGGTCCGAACGGGGAAAACGCGGCATGAAGACCCTCGACGTCATCACCATCGGCCGGTCCTCGGTGGACCTCTACGGTGCACAGGTCGGCGGCCGGCTCGAGGACATGGGGTCGTTCCAGAAATACATCGGCGGCAGCCCGACGAACATGGCGGCCGGGATGGCGCGCCTCGGTCTCAAGTCCGCGCTCATCACCCGCGTCGGTGACGAACACATGGGCCGCTTCATCCGCGAGGAACTGGCGCGCGAGGGCGTGGACGTGCGGGGGGTCAGGACCGATCCCGAGCGGCTGACGGCGCTCGTCCTCCTCGGCATCCGCGACGACAAGCAGTTTCCGCTGATCTTCTACCGCGAGAACTGCGCCGACATGGCGCTTTGCGAGGACGACATCGACGAGGACTTCATCGCCGCGTCGCGCGCCGTCATAGCCACCGGCACGCACCTGAGCCACCCGCGCACCGAAGCCGCAGTGCTGAAGGCCCTCCGCCTCGCCCTCAGGCACGGGCTCCAGACGGCGCTCGACATCGACTACCGCCCGAACCTCTGGGGCCTGGCCGGCCACGGCGCGGGCGAGGAACGCTTTATAGAAAGCGCGAAGGTCACAGCTAAACTTCAGGAAAACCTTCATCTTTTCGACCTGATCGTCGGGACCGAGGAAGAGTTCCACATCGCGGGCGGCTCGACCGACACCATCGCCGCCCTCCGGGCGGTCAGGAAGGTCTCGAAGGCCACGCTCGTCTGCAAGCGCGGGCCGATGGGGGCGGTCGCCTTCAGCGCCGACATCCCCGACACGCTCGACGAAGGGCAAAGCGGCCCCGGCTTCCCGATCGAGGTCTTCAACGTCCTCGGTGCGGGCGACGGCTTCATGTCGGGCCTGACGAAGGGCTGGCTCGACGGCGAACCCTGGCCCGTCGCCCTGAAATACGCCAATGCCTGCGGCGCCTTCGCCGTCAGCCGCCACGGCTGCACGCCCGCCTACCCGTCCTGGGAGGAACTGCAGTTCTTCCTCAGGCGCGGCGTCGTCAACAAGGCGCTGCGGAAGGACGCCGAACTCGAGCAGATCCACTGGTCCACGAACCGCCGCGCGGAGTTCCCCGAGGTCCGCGCCTTCGCCTTCGACCACCGCGCGCAGCTCGAGGACATCCCGGATGCCACGCCGGAGAAGATCTCCCGCTTCAAGGAGCTCTGCCTCGACGCGACGATGCAGGTCGCGGGCGGCCGCCCCGGCTACGGCCTCCTCTGCGACAGCCGCCTCGGCCGTTCGGCGCTCTACCGGGCGGCGGGGCAGGGACTCTGGATCGGCCGCCCCGTCGAATGGCCGGGATCGCGCCCGCTGACGCTCGAGCCCGAGATCGGCCCCGATTTCGGCGGCCTGTCGGAATGGCCGCTCGAACACGTCGTCAAGGTGCTCTGCTTCTGCCACCCCGATGACGCACCCCAGATGCAGGTCAGGCAGGAGGATGTGGTGACGCGCCTCTTCCACGCCTGCCGCCGCAACCGATTGGAAATGCTTCTGGAAATCATCCCGTCCAGGGTCGGCCCGGTAGAGGGCGACACGGTGGCAAGGCTCATCACCCGCTTCTACGACATTGGCATCTTCCCCGACTGGTGGAAGCTTGAGCCGATGCAGACTGACGCTGCCTGGGCGGCGACGACGAAGGCCATATCGGACCGCGACCCGCATGTGCGCGGGATCGTGGTGCTCGGTCTCGGCCAGGCCGAATCCGACCTCGCCGCGTCCTTCCGCCTCGCCGCGCGCTATCCGCTGGTGAAGGGCTTCGCGGTGGGCCGCACGATCCACGCCGAGGCGGGCAAGGACTGGATGGCGGGCAGGCTGACTGACGAGGCGGCGGTCGCTCGGATGGCCGAAAGCTTCGCCCGCCTCTGCGGCACCTGGGACGCGGCGCGGGCCGGGGCAGGGGCGGCCGGATGAGCCGCCCGGCCGGACGATCATTGCCGGTTCGCCCGGGGCGTCGGACGCGTTAGACTTGGCACGGGAGGAGACCAAATCATGAAGACCATCAGGCTGACCGCCGCACAGGCGATGGTGCGCTGGCTTTCCGTGCAGAAGACGCCCGACGGCGGGCGCTTCATTGAAGGCATCTGGGCCATCTTCGGCCACGGCAACGTGGCGGGCCTGGGCGAGGCGCTGCACGCCCACCGCGACGTCTTCCCGACGTGGCGCGGGCACAACGAGCAGACCATGGCCCATACCGCGATCGCCTATGCCAAGGCATCGAGGCGGCAGAAGGCGATGGCGGTCACGACCTCGATCGGGCCGGGTGCTACGAACGTGGTGACGGCCGCCGCGCTCGCCCATGTGAACCGCCTGCCCGTGCTCATCATCCCCGGCGACGTCTTCGCGAACCGCGCGCCCGATCCGGTGCTCCAGCAGGTCGAGGATTTCGGCGACGGCACGGTCAGCGCAAACGACTGCTTCCGTCCGGTCAGCCGCTACTTCGACCGGATCATGCGGCCCGAGCAGATCATGACCGCGCTTCCCCGCGCCCTGCGGGTGATGACCGACCCGGCCGAGTGCGGCCCCGTCACGCTCGCCTTCTGCCAGGACGTTCAGGCCGAGGCCTACGACTACCCCGAAAGCTTCTTCACGCCCAGGGTCTGGTACATCCGCCGGCCCGAGCCCGACGCGGGCGAACTGGCCGAGGCGGTGGCCGCCCTCAAGGCTGCCAGGGCACCGGTGATCGTCGCAGGCGGCGGGGTCATCTATTCCGACGCCGAGGACGACCTCCGCGCCTTCGCCGAGCGCCACGCGATCCCGGTCGTCGAGACGCAGGGCGGAAAGTCCGCGCTCGCCCATGACCACGCGCTGAACTTCGGTCCCGTGGGCGTGACCGGCGCCTCGAGCGCCAACATCGTCTGCGAGGCGGCCGATCTGGTCATCGGCGTCGGCACGCGGTTCCAGGACTTCACTACGGGCAGCTGGGCGCTTTTCAAGAACCCGGGCCGCCGCATCCTCTCGGTGAACGTCCAGCCCTTCGACGCCGCGAAGCACGGGGCACTGAGCCTTGTCGCCGACGCGAAGGTGGCGCTGGCCCGGCTCTCCGCGGCCCTCGGCGCGCACCGTTTCCCGGCGCCGGATGCGAAGCTCAAGGCCGAATGGGCTGCCGCGACCGCTGCCGCCAAGGCCGCGCCCAAGGCAGGAAACGCGCTGCCGACCGATGCGCAGGTGATCGGGGCGGTGAACCGCTCGGCCGGCGCCTCGACCATCGTCATGGGCGCGGCAGGCACGATGCCGGGCGAGCTTCACAAGATCTGGGATGCGGCGCGGGGCGGCTACCACATGGAATACGGCTATTCCTGCATGGGCTACGAGATCGCGGGGGCGCTCGGCATCAGGATGGCGCGGCCCGAGGCCGACGTGATCTGCATGATGGGCGACGGCAGCTACATGATGGCGAACTCCGAACTGGCGACCGCCGTGATGATGGGTGTGCCCTTCACCGTGGTCGTCACCGACAACCGCGGCTTCGGCTGCATCAACCGGCTTCAGAAGGGGACCGGGGGCGCACCGTTCAACAACCTGCTCGACGACGCCTACCACGTGAATCCGAGCCATATCGACTTCGTGGCGCACGCCGCCAGCATGGGTGCGAAGGCGGTGAAGGCGAGCGATATCAGTGCGCTGGAGCGGGAACTTGCGGCGGCGAAGGGGGCAGACCGGCCGGTGGTGATCGTCATCGACACCGACCCCGCGCCCTCGACGAGGGAAGGCGGGCACTGGTGGGACGTGGCGGTGCCCGAAGTCTCCACCCGCGCCGAGGTGAGGGCGGCGCGGGCGGCCTACGAGACGGCGCGGGCCCGGCAGACGGGATAACCGGGGAGGGCTGTCTGCCCTCCCCAGACCCCAACCGAGGATACTTCAGGACCGAAAATGGAGGGGCGGATGTCCCGGCTGCTGGTGAAACCCAAGGGGAATGGCGGGAAGATCCATGAGGTTACGCCCCAGAGCGCCGGCTGGGGATATGTCGGATTCTCCCTCTATCGCCTCGCCGAGGGCGAAACGGCGGCGGAGGCGACGGGGGATCGCGAGGTGATCCTGGTCGTCGTCGAGGGGAAAGCGATGCTTTCGGCGGGTGGCGTGGACCACGGCGAACTGGGCGAGCGGATGGATGTGTTCGAGAAGACGCCGCCGCATTCGCTCTATGTCCCGAACGGAAGCCACTGGGAGGCGGTGGCGACCACGCCGCTGACCCTTGCCGTGTGCTCGGCGCCGGGGAAATCGGGGCATGCGGCACGGCGGATCGGGCCGGAGGGGATCGTTCTCACGCAACGCGGGACTGGCGCAAATACACGGTTTGTCAACAACATAGCGATGGAGAACGAGGACTACTGCGACTCGCTTCTGGTCACCGAGGTGTTCACGCCGCAGGGCAACTGGTCGTCCTACCCGTCCCACCGGCATGACGAGGACGACTTTCCCCGGATGACCTATCTCGAGGAGACCTACTACATGCGGCTGAACCCGCCCCAGGGCTTCGGCATCCAGCGCATCTACACCGAGGACGGGTCGCTGGACGAGACGATTGCCGTGAAGAATCATGATGTCACGCTTGTCCCGAAGGGCCACCACCCCTGCGGCGCGCCCTATGGCTACGAGATGTACTATCTGAACGTCATGGCCGGGCCGATCCGCAAATGGCGGTTCCGGAACGACCCCGACCACGCCTGGATCTGGGAGCGGGATACCCCGAAGTGATGGGCATCAACCGGCGGTGCGGGGCCGTTCGGCTGCGTCGGGTTCGCGTCGGACATCCGTCGGCAGGATGGGTGATGTCCCCGATCCGGTGCGGGTGGGGTTGGCGGGCAAGGGTGCGGGGTGCCGCGCGCCGCGCAAGCGGATTTCCGGGTCGTGCCCCCCTGGCGGCGTGTACCGTCCTTACCGCCGCCGCGATGGCGCGCTACGCTGTCGCCGCAGGACGGGCAGGGAGCGGGCAGGGATCGCGGCAGGGCCCCGCAGAGCTTGGGATCGGCAGAGGGATGGCAGGGCGCGACGGCGAGGTGCGGCGGCGGCAGGTCTTCTACCTGCCGGGCTACGACCCCTTTCCCGCCCGCCGCTATCGCGAGCTCTACCGGACCGAAGCGGCCCTCCAGTCGCAGGTGTCGGGCCATTCGATCCGTGTCTCCCCGTCCGGGAAGGACCCCACGGGATGGCGCGTCGCCGCCGAGATCGAGGGCCGCCCGGTCGAGACGGAGTTTGCGGTCCTCGTCTGGTCCGACATCGTGAAGGAGTCGATGGGGCAGGGGATCCGGGCGACCTACCTGCAGCTCTTCCGGACGGCGTCGGTCTATGTCCTGACCGGCGCGATCTTCCGTGTGGCGCGGCTGCGGAAGGGGCCGGCGATCGCGGCGCTCTATCCCGTGGCCGTGCTCCTCCTCGAGCTTGCCGCCGCGGTCCTGGTGGGGATCGCCGCGGCCTCTGCCATCGGCAGGGCGGTGCCGACCGGGGCTTCGGCGGCGGCGGACTGGACGCTGTCCGCCGCGGCCTTCGCGCTGGCGACGGCGGCGGTGCTCGCCGGGTTCCGCCGTCTCGACCGGCACGTCTATGCCTATTACCTCATGCATGACTATGCCCACACGGCCCGACATGCGGGGGCCTACCCGCCCGACCTGTCCCGGCGCCTTTCCGCCTTCGGCGACCGGGTCGCGGCCGCACTTGCCGGAGATGCCGACGAGGTGATGGTCGTCGGCCATTCCTCGGGGGCGCATCTGGCCGTCAGCCTTCTGGCCGATCTGGTCCGGTCGGGCCGGGTGCCGGCCGGGGGCCCGGGGCTTGCGCTCCTCACCCTCGGGCATGTCGTGCCGATGGTGTCGTTCCTTCCGGCTGCGGTGCGGCTCAGGTCCGACCTCGCCCTCCTCTCGGCGCAGGACGGGATTGCCTGGGTGGACGTGACGGCGCCCGGCGACGGCTGCGCCTTCGCGCTCTGCGACCCGGTTGCTGTCTCCGGCGTCGCGCCTGCCGGCAAGCGGTGGCCGCTCGTCATTTCGGCGGCCTTCTCCCGGACGCTCAGCCCGGAACGGTGGCGGGCGCTGCGCTGGCGTTTCCTCAGGCTCCACTTCCAGTATCTCTGCGCCTTCGACCGCCCCGGCGACTACGACTACTTCGCCATCACCGCAGGACCGCAGACGCTCGCCCGGCGCTATGCGGGGCGTCCGCCCTCGCCGAGCCGGATCGAGATGCCGCGGTCGGGATACACCTCGACCGCCGGGGCGGCATGAGGGCGCCGAAGCCCGATGCCCGCCCCGACCGCGCCGGCTTCTGGCGCCATCTCAGGCTGTTCCGGGCCGACATCCTGTCGGCGCAGCCGCAGCGGCTCTACCGGGCGTGGATGGCCGAGTTCCGCGCGCCGTTCCTGCGGTCCTACCTCTGCAACGACCCCGCGCTCATCGATATCGTCCTGCGGGAAAGGCCCGACGATTTCCCCAAGTCGGACAGGGTCGCCGAGGGGCTCCGGCCGCTCCTCGGCCGGTCGGTCTTCCTCACCAACGGCGAGGAGTGGGCAAGCCAGCGGCGGATCATCGACCCGGCGTTCGAGGGCGGGCGGCTGCGCGAGACCTTTCCGGCCATGAGGGCGGCCGCCGTGGCGGCCCGCGACCGGCTTGCGGGCCGTGCGGGCGAGAGCGTCGAGATCGAGGCCGAGGCGAGTCATGCCACTGCGGACGTGATCTTCCGCACCCTGTTCTCGGTGCCGATCGAGGACGAGATGGCGGCCGAGGTGTTCGTCCGGTTCCGGGCGCTCCAGCGTGCCCAGCCGCTGCTCAACCTCGCGGCCTTCGTGCCGCTGCCGCGCTGGTTTCCGCGCCTGCGTCCCCGCCGGGTCCGCCGCGAGGCGGCCGCCCTCCGCGCGCTGATCGCCCGGATGACGGCGCGGCGCGCGGCCGAGCTCCGCGACGGGTCGGCGCCCGGCGATCTGGCGACCAAGATCATGACCGCCGCAGATCCGGCCACGGGCCGGCGCTTCGATCTGGACGAGATGGCCGATCAGGTGGCGATCTTCTTCCTCGCCGGCCACGAAACCTCGGCTTCGACGCTTGCCTGGGCGCTCTGGCTTCTGGCCGCCGACCCCGCGGCGCAGGACCGTGTCGCCGCGGAGGCCCGTGCCGTCCTCGGACCGGCGGCGGGGTTTGGCGACCTGTCCCGCCTGCGCTTCACCCGCAACATCGTGCGCGAGACGCTGCGGCTCTTCCCGCCCGTCCCGATGATGGTGCGCGAGGCGCGCTGTCCGGTGACCTTCCGGAGGCGCGAGGTGCCGGCGGGATCCCAGATCGTGCTGTCGCCGTGGCATCTGCACCGCCATGAGCGGCTGTGGGAGCGGCCCGACGACTTCGACCCCGACCGCTGGGAGACCGGGGCGGGGCGCGCCTCGGCGCGGGACGCCTACCTGCCGTTCTCGGCCGGGCGGCGGGTCTGTCCGGGCGCCGGCTTCGCCATGGCCGAGGCGACGCTGATCCTGGCGACGCTGCTGCGCGACCTTGCGGTGAGGCCGGCAGAAACCCGGGCGCCGGTGCCCGTGGCGCACCTGACCGTGCGCTCGCGGGACGGGATCCGCCTCGTGTTCGGATGCCGGCCCGGGCCGCAGCCCGGACCCGACGAGGACATCGACCGGTGAAACGTTAACGAAATACAACCGTGAATTGATGTTCCGGCGCGAATCGGGCAAATGTGGGGCTGGAAGCGGATTTTCGATACGCCGCCGGTATCGGCCAAAACCCGCCGCACCCTGAGCTGCCTTTGGGGGAAGCCATGGCCATGAAGTCCGACGAGGACATGCCGAGCCGCCACGCCGGGCTGGCTTCGCGCGTGGCGCGTCTGCGCATCGCCGTCCCGTCATGGCGGTTCGTCGGTTTCCCGCCGAGGCCCGGTCCCGAGGCCTCCCGGCTGTCGCGCGAGGAAATCGTGTCGCTCTTCGAGCGCGAACTCGGCCGCCGCCGCCGGGCGCTCACCGAGAGCGAACAGCGTCAGAGCGAGCTCGCCCGTTCGATACGCCGCGCGCTCTATCCGGCCTGACCCGCAGCGCGGGCCTCGAGGTCGGCGAGCACGGCGAGCCGCAGTGCCGTCGCAAGGCCCGTGCCGGGCGCGCGGGCATCGTCGATCTCGGCGGCCAGCGCGTTTATGCCGAGGCCGCGGCGTTCGGCCATCCGGCGGAACGCGGTCCAGAATGCATCCTCGAGAGATACGCTCGTCCGGTGGCCATGGAGGGTCAGCGAGCGCTTGACGGGGCGGGTCATTCCCGTCCTTCCGGTGTCTTTTCCTCGGGTCCGGGTGCGGCCCCCGGATCGTGCCGCAGGTGCCCGTCGAGATCGGACCGGGCTTTCCCGGCCCGGGTCTCTTCCAGCTTCTTAAGTGCCTTGGACCGCCCGAAGCGCGCGGCATTGCCGTCGGCCCTTGCGCGGGCTTCGGCGCGGGCGGCCGACTTCCTCCAGGCCTTGAGGTTGATGATCTCGGCCGCCATCCCCGCCCTGCGCGCTCAGTCCTCGGGTCCGGTCATCAGTTCCGGCCTGACGATGCGGTCGAACGTGTCGCCCTCGACGAGGCCGAGCGCAATCGCCTCCTCGCGCAGCGTGGTTCCGTTCCGGTGCGCGGTCTTGGCCACCCTCGCGGCGTTGTCGTAGCCGATCGTCGGGGCAAGCGCGGTGACGAGCATCAGCGACTCCTTCATCAGGCGGTCGATGCGCGTCCGATTCGCCTCGATCCCCTTCACGCAATTATCGGTGAAGCTGCCTGCCGCGTCGCCCAGGAGTTGCATGGACTGGAGCACATTGTAGGCGATCATCGGCTTGAAGACGTTCAGCTCGAAATGGCCCTGGCTGCCGGCGAAGCCCACCGCCGCGTCGTTGCCCATCACATGCGCGCAGACCATGGTCAGCGCCTCGGCCTGGGTGGGGTTCACCTTGCCCGGCATGATCGACGACCCCGGCTCGTTCTCGGGCAGGATGAGTTCGCCCAGGCCCGAGCGCGGACCCGATCCCAGAAGCCGGATGTCGTTGGCGATCTTGAAAAGGCTCGCGGCGACCGTCCTCAGCGCGCCCGACATCTCGACCATCGCGTCATGCGCGGCGAGCGCCTCGAACTTGTTCGGGGCGGGGACGAAGGGCAGGCCGGTGATCCGGGCGATCCGGTCGGCAACCGCCTTGTCCCAGCCCTTCCTGGTGTTGAGCCCGGTGCCGACGGCCGTGCCGCCCTGCGCCAGTTCGCAGATCGCGGGCAGCGCCGCGCGGACGCGGCGGATGCCCATCGCCACCTGATGCGCATAGCCCGAGAACTCCTGCCCGAGCGTCAGCGGCGTCGCGTCCTGCAGGTGCGTCCGCCCGATCTTGATGATGTCGCGGAACACGGCGACCTTTTCGACCAGCGCGGCGTGCAGCTTCTCGAGCCCCGGGATCAGCACGTCCCGCGCCACCATCGCCGTCGCAACATGCATCGCGGTCGGGAAGGTGTCGTTCGACGACTGGCCCATGTTGACGTGATCGTTCGGGTGGACGGGCTTCTTCGACCCCATCACGCCCCCTAGCATCTCGATCGCGCGGTTCGAGATCACTTCGTTGGCGTTCATGTTCGACTGGGTGCCCGACCCTGTCTGCCAGACCACCAGCGGGAAGTTGTCGTCGAACTTGCCTGCGGCGACTTCCGCCGCAGCGTCACGGATCGCCGCGCCGATCCCGGCGTCGATCGCGCCGGTCGCGATGTTCACCTCGGCGCAGGCCTGCTTGATGATCCCGAGCGCGCGGACGATGGCCACCGGCTGCCTTTCCCAGCCGATCGGAAAGTTCCGGATCGACCGCTCGGTCTGCGCGCCCCAGTACCTGTCTGCCGGCACCTCGAGCGGCCCGAAGCTGTCGGTTTCGGTGCGCGTCTCGGCCATCGTCGTTCCTCCCGGTCGCAATCCGCTCTGGTTGCGCGCTCTCTTACGATCCGGGATCGGGCTTGGCAACGCCGCGGGCGGCCCCGGCGGCGGGCTACTTCCGCCACTTGTCGAGGCTGACGATCTCGGCGTCGGGCCGCGGCGGCGGTTCGTCGCCGGACCCGTCCTCGTCGCCGGACTCGGCGGCGTCGTCGCGGTCCTGCGTCTCGAACCGCAGCCCGAACTCGACCGACGGATCGACAAAGGTTCGGATCGCGTCGAAGGGGATGTGCAGCGGCTCGGTCTGGTCGCCGAAGTTGAGCGTCACGTCGAACCCGTCGGCCCCGACCTTCAGGTCGTCGTACCAGTGCTGCATCACCACGGTCATCTCTTCGGGGTAGCGCTCGCGCAGCCAGTCGGCCAGTTTCGCCTGCGGGTGACTGGTGTCGAAGGTGATGAAGAAATGGTGGTGTCCTGGCAGGCCCGTGAGCTCGACCCCCTTCAGGACGTCATGGATGAGCCCCCGCATCGCGCGGTGCATCAGGTTGCCGTAGTCGATGCTCATGGTCATGGCGTTCTTTCTGGCAACAGGCAGAACCAGCATAGGTTGCACCATTCCCGATGTGAAGCCCCGGAGGGCCGCCGCCCGCCCGGCTCACCCGGCCAGGGAGAGCAGGACACCCGCCCCGGCCGAGAGGCCGAGCACCGCGAGAAGCGGGACGTGCAGCCGCAGAAGCAGGAGGCCGGAGGCACCCGCGATGAGCGCCGCCCGCCAGTCGAAGCTCTCGACCGCTGGAAGCGGCAGGGCCAGCGGTCCGTCGGGCGCGACCTCTCTGAACAGGACATGCAGGGCAAACCACAGCGCCAGGTTGGCGATGACGCCCACAACCGCGGCGGTTATCCCCCTGAGCGCGGCTGCCAGGCGGGGGCGCGTCGCGATCCACTCGACATAGGGGGCGAAGGCGAAGATCCACAGGAAGGACGGCACGAAGGTGACCCAGAGCGTCAGCGCCGCCGCGGCCAGCCCGAGCGACACGCCCCCGCGTCCGTGGCCCGCAAGATAGGCCACGAACTCGGTGACGAGGATCAGCGGGCCCGGCGTGGTTTCGGCCAGTCCCAGCGCATCCATGAGCTGCGCGGTCGTGACCCAGCCGTAGGTCTGGACCACCTCCTGCGTCATGTAGGCGAGAACGGCATAGGCGCCGCCGAAGGTCACGAGCGCGAGCTTCGAGAAGAACAGGCCGATATCGAGCAGGAACGCGCTGTCCGCGCTCCAGACCAGGGCCAGCGGAGCCGCCCAGAGCGCCAGACCGACGGCCAGGACCGGACCCGGATTGCGGCTGCGCCGCAGGCCCGCAGCGGTTGCGGGCCCGGCTCGCGGGGCGAAGACCGCCCCCGCGCCCGCCGCTGCCGCGATGATGAGGGGGAACGGCAGCCCGAACACGAAGATGGCGACGAAGGAAAGGATCGCGATGGCCCAGTAGGAGCCGTCCGTCAGCGCCCGCCTCGACACGCGCAGAAGTGCCTCGATGACGATCACCACCACGCAGGCCTTGACGCCGAGGAACAGGGCGTCGGCCAGGGGCACGCTGCCGGCGCGCGCATAGAGCGCCGCCAGAGCGAGGATCAGCAGGGCACCCGGAAGGACGAAGAGCAGTCCGGCCAGAAGGCCGCCCGGGATGCCTCTCAGCCTCCATCCCGCGTAGGTGGCAAGCTGCATCGCCTCGGGCCCGGGCAGGAGCGTGCAGAACGACAGGGCGCGCAGGTATTCCTGCTCGGCCAGCCACTTGCGTTCGTCCACCAGCACCTTGTGCATGAGGGCGATCTGCGCGGCCGGGCCGCCGAAGGACAGAAGGCCGATGCGTCCGAACACGGCCCACAGGTCGGCCCACGGCGGCGGGGCGGCCGTCACTGCCGCCGCCCCGCGGGCCAGCCGTGCCCATCGTCGTGCCCTTCGTCATGACCGTCCCGCGCCCAGCGGCAGAGTGCGTCGCAGAGATGCAGTCCCGCCCCGAGTTGCTCCAGATCGTCGCTGTACTGGCGCGAGAGGCCGGCCGACACGGCCAGAAGCCCCGCCGCCTGCCGGGCAAGGCCGTGGCGGTCGGGGTGGGCGGTGCGGATAACGGCGGCGGCGCGGTCGAGCGCCTCGCTTTCCGGGCCGAAGTCCCCGCCGCGGCGGACGTCGCGGATCGCGGGCGCGTCGGGCAGGCCGACCAGTCGGGCAGGCCGGGCGGCTGATATGGACCGGAAGCCGGGCATGGATGCATCCGCGTCGACTGTCAGGGATGCGGGCGCTTGGGCCGGAACCTCGCGGGGCGGCACGCTTTGCCCCTGCAAGCGACAGAAGCCGAATGCAGTTGATGCGTCAAGCGGCGGTCACATCGCGGGCCGCTCGACCTCGCGCAGGATCTTGGCGCGGATGGCGCGGGGGTAGTCGGTGTGCCCGCGCGCGGTCAGCACGAACCCCTTGGGCGAGATCACGCGGCGGCGATAGAATTCGGTCACCGCCAGTCCGATGCCTTCGATCGCCACGGCGTTGATCTCGATGCCCGCGGCGAGGGCGGCGGAGCGGGCCGGGGCGAGCGGCGTGCCCGCGTTCTGGTCGCCGTCGCCCGAGATGTCGATCACGCGCCGGCCGCAGTCGGCGACCCGGGCGAATTGCTGCGCCGCGAAGGCGATCGCCTCGCCCACGGCCGTGTCCGACCCGTCCCAGGACCGCACCAGCCCGCCGACCTGCGCGCGAAGAAGCGCGACCTGCCCCGGATCGCGCATTCTCGCCCAGGGCAGGACGACGCGCTGCTGGCCCGCGCCCGACCACTCGACGACCGCGACCGCCGCCTCGGCGGCCACCAGCGCCTCGGCGACCGCCGGATCGCCGAGGGCCTCGGCAAGCCCGCCGGTCTGGAAGCCGTATTCCACCGGGTCCACCGATCCCGACACGTCGATGGCGAGGAGGAGCGCGACCTCGCAGGCCCGCGAGGCCTGCGGGACCAGCGCCAGCGCCGCCGCGAGGACGAGGCCGCGGGCGAAGCTCATGGGGACGGTCCGGCGAGGGGTCCGGCAGCGGCGGGCGGGGCGGGAACCCTGCGCCGGGGCGCCGCGGTAGCGGACGATCGGATGCGGTGGATCATGCGCGCGGCCCCCCTTCCCGGGGCGGACTGTCGCAGCCCCACCGCTGCCGCGCAACGGCCAAGGCCGCCCGGCAGGACGGCAACGGGCGGGCATGAATCAGAAGACCGGCAGGGACAGCGCGGGGAAGAGGTGCAGGTTTCTGTTGCCAGGTACCTGCGGACCCCGCCTTGAACTGCTAGGCCCAAGGGCTTCAGGTTTCGGTCACCCGAACTGCTTACGCAGCCAGGGCCACCGGAGCACGGTTGTCGTTGGCAACTATGCGATTTGCACCGATAACGGTGGTAGCTCACCGGGACAAAGCTGACCCCTTTACCCGTTCGTCGATCCTGTTTCGGCCCCCTGTCCCGCCAACGCCGGGTGTCTGGTGGAGCCGCCGGGTACCGCCCCCGGGTCCGATCCGCTTATTACGGGCGCGTTTATGTCCATAGTCCGGGTCACCCCCGACACTTTCAATATAGGACGGGCCGTCCGCCGGCGCAATCGCCTGCGGAGACCGGCGCCGCGGCCGCCGGGGCGGCCCGCAAACGAACGAACAGGGGGGGGCCGCAAAACGAACAGGGGGGCCCGGAGGCCCCCCTTCGGCGGTCCGCCGGTCGGGCGGGTCAGAAGCCCGCCTTGATCTTCTCGAATTCGGCCAGCATCTTGTCGCGCATTTCCTGCGTCACCGGGCTCTGGAACAGGACCGGTGTCGTCGTCTCGCCCAGCCCGGCCGCGGCCAGCTTGTCGAGTCCCACGGCCTCGCGGCCCTTCTTCGTCGAATGCGCATAGCCGATCGCCTCGAACAGCGCCGGTCCGGATTCGGGGCGGAGCCAGGAGTTGATGAAGTCGTAGGCCTTGTCCTCGACGCCCGGCTGGTTCTTGATGTTGACCATCCCGCAGTACCAGGTGGACGAGCCTTCCTTCACGTCGCGGGTATAGCCGACCGGGAAGTTCTGCTGCTTCAGAAGCGTGACCGGGTCGGGCCAGGACCAGGATACCAGAACCTCGCCCGATGCCATGAGCTGGGCCAGTTCGCCCGGATCGACCCAGTAGGCGCGCACGTTGGCATGGGCCTTGCGCAGCCAGTCGGCGGCCGCCGCGAACTGCGCGTCGGTTGCCTGGGTCCAGTCCGTGACGCCCGTGGCGAGGAAGGCCAGCGCCCAGACGTCGTCGTTGTTGTCGGGCAGCGAGATCCGGCCGGCGTATTTCGGATTGGTGAAGACCGAAAGCGAGGCCACGTCCTCGGCCGGCACCTTGTCCTTGTTATAGGCGATGGCGGTGGTGCCCCAGTCGGTCGGGATGAACCAGACGCCCTGATCGTCCTTGACTGCGGGGTTGCTGACGAAGCTCGGGTCGATGTCCCCGAAGGCCGGGATCCTCGACGTGTCCCAGGTCTCGATCAGACCGGCGGCCTTGTAGCGGGGCAGGCTGGCCACGCAGGGATGCACGACATCCGTCCTGAAGCCCGAGGCGACCTTCTGGAAGGCCTCGTCATCGTCGCCGAAGAAGGTGTAGGTGGGCTTGGTTCCGTATTTCTCGACATAGCCGGTGAGCAGCCCGTCGATCTCGAACCCGGCCCAGTCGAACACCATGAATTCGGGATCCTGCGCGCGCACAGGCGCCACGACGGCAGTCGCCGCGACTGCCGCGAGGAGAAGGGCCTTAAGTTTCATCGTCGTCCTTTCGAATTGAGGGTTGCCGGACGCCAGCGTAGGATTCCGCGGCCGGTTCGGCAAGACACTACCCCGGCGGCGCCCGCCCCGGTTTTCAGCCTCGAACGGAGACCCTCTGCATGCCGGACCTGCCGCTGCACTATGACGAGGCCGCGATCGGCTTTCTCGAACACCTCTGGGGCGAGGGGTACCTGTCTCCGGGCGGGGCCGCCGAGGTGGCCCGGGTCCTCGACGGGCTCGACCTTGCCGGGGCCGAGGTTCTCGACATCGGCTCGGGAACCGGCGGGATCACGCTGTCGCTCGTGCGCGACCACGGCGCGGGGCGGGTGACGGGGATCGACGTCGAGCCGGTCGTCTGCAGGGCCGCGCGGGCGCGCGCGGCGCGGGCGGGTCTGGCCGGCCGGGTGGCGATACGGCAGGTCCGGCCCGGACCCCTGCCGTTCGCCGCGGCGCGGTTCGATCTGGTGTTCTCGAAGGACTCGATCGTCCATATTCCGGACAAGGAGGCGCTGTCGGCCGAGGTCTTCCGTGTCCTGCGCCCCGGCGGATGGTTCGCCGCCTCGGACTGGCTGATCGCACAGGACGGCCCCCCGTCGCCCGCGATGGCGGCCTACATCGCGGCCGAGGATCTCGACTTCGGAATGGCCAGCCCGGGCCGCTACGCGGCGGCGCTCGCGGCCGCGGGCTTCGTCGGGATCCGCCTGACGAACCGCAACGGCTGGTACCGCGAGGAGGCGCGGCGGGAACTGGCGCGGCTCGAAGGGCCCGAGGGGCGCCGCTTCGCCGAGGCACTGGGCGAGGAGGCGCTCGCACGGCAGATCCGGACGTGGCGCGCGATGGTCGTCGTGCTCGACACGGGCGAGCACTGCCCGCACCACATCCGGGCGCGCAAGCCCGCCTGAACCGCATGGAGCAGGCTTGACCGCGCGGCCGCGCCCGTGCCTCATCCGGCGGAAACCGGGGGAGGCGGACATGAGGGCGCTGGTGGTCGAGAAGGCCGCGGACGGCAGCACGCGGGCCGCGGTGCAGGACGTCGCGGAGGAGCGTCTGCCGGACGGCGACGTGACGGTCGCCGTCGAGTTCTCGACGCTGAACTACAAGGACGGACTGTGCCTGGGCTCGGGCGCCGGTCTGGTGAAGTCCTGGCCCCATGTTCCCGGGATCGACTTCGCCGGCACCGTGACCGAGAGCACCGACCCGCGCTACCGGGCGGGCGACCCGGTGATCCTGACCGGATGGCGGGTGGGCGAGCTGCGCTGGGGCGGCTACGCGCAGACGGCGCGGGTCAGGGGCGACTGGCTGGTCCCGCTGCCGGCCGGGCTGACGACGCGCACGGCCATGGCGGTGGGCACGGCGGGACTGACGGCGATGCTCGCCGTGATCGCCATCGAGCAGCGCGGCATCGCCCCGGACAGCGGCGAGGTGATCGTCACCGGCGCCTCGGGCGGCGTCGGTTCGGTGGCGGTCGCCGTTCTTGCCCGGCTCGGCTACCGGGTCGCGGCGGTCACCGGACGGGCGGGGGCCGAGGACTACCTGCAGGGGCTCGGCGCCTCGCGGATCGTCCCGCGCGCCGGGATCGCGGACGCCCCGTCGCGCCCGCTCGAATCCGAGACCTGGGCCGGGGCCATCGACACCGTGGGCGGGCCGATGCTGGCGCGGGTTCTGGCGCAGATGAGATACGATGGCGCCGTCGCGGCCGTCGGTCTTGCCGGCGGCTCGTCGCTGCCCACCACTGTCCTTCCGTTCATCATCCGGGGCGTCAGCCTGCTCGGCATCGACAGCGTGATGCGCCCCCGCGACCAGCGGATGCGGGCCTGGGGGCGGATCGTGACCGATCTGCCGATGGACCGGCTCGGCACGATGATCCGCACCGCCACGCTCGCCGATCTTCCGGCGCTCGGCGCGGCGATCCTGAAGGGGGAAGTGCAGGGCCGCGTCGTCGTGGACGTGAACGCATGACCGGCGCGGCGCGGCGCGTCCTCGTCACCGCCGGCGGCGCGGGCATCGGACGTGCGATGGCCGACTGCTTCGCGGGGCGCGGCTACCGGGTCTGGATCGCGGACGCCGATGCGGAGGCGGTCGCGTCCTGCCCCCGGGACTGGCGGCGCGATGTGCTGGACGTGGCCGACGAGGCGGCCGTGGCGGACCTCTTCGCGCGGCTCGGCGCCGACTGGGGCGGGCTCGACGTGCTCTGCGCCAATGCCGGAATCGCCGGCCCGACCGCCCCGGTCGAGGCGCAGCCGCTCGACGGCTGGCGGCGCTGCGTGTCGGTGAACCTCGACGGCGCGTTCCTCTTTGCCCGCGGCGCGGTGCCCCTGATGAAGGCGGCGAGGAGCGGCGCCATCATCCTCACCTCGTCGACCGCGGGCTTGTACGGCTTTCCCAACCGCGCGCCCTATGCGGCGGCGAAATGGGCGATCAACGGGCTGATGAAGACGCTCGCCATGGAACTCGGCCCCTTCGGGATCCGCGCCAACTCGATCTGCCCCGGTTCGGTCGAGGGCCCCCGGATGGAGCGCGTGATGGAGCGCGAGGCGGCGCTGAAGGGCATGACCCGCGACCAGCTTTACGCCGGCTACGCGGCAGGCACCTCGATGCGGACCTTCGTCGAGGCGTGGGACGTGGCCGAGATGGCGGCCTTTCTGGCCTCGGACGCGGCGCGCCACGTCTCGGGCCAGATCATCGCCGTGGACGGCCACACCGAGAACCCCGATCCGAAGATCGGCTGATCGCGTTCGCCGGAAGCAGGTCAGGAAAGGGAGAAGATGACAGCGATCGACACCGCCTTCGTGCGCGCGCAGTTTCCGGCCTTCGACGTGCCGGGGCTGAGGGACGAGGCCCACTTCGAGAACGCGGGCGGAAGCTATCCCTGCCGTCAGGTCGTGGACCGCCTGACCCGCTTCTACCGCGAGCGGAAGGTCCAGCCCTACGCCCCCTACGCCGCCGCGCAGGCGGGCGGGGCCGAGATGGACGAGGCCCGCGCGCGGCTCGCGGCGATGATGGGCGTCGAAGGGGACGAGCTGAGCTTCGGCCCCTCGACCACGGCCAACACCTATGTGCTCGCGCAGGCGTTCCGGCGCTGGCTGAAACCCGGCGACGCGATCGTCGTCACCGATCAGGACCACGAGGCGAATTCCGGCCCGTGGCGGCGGCTCGGCGAGGAGGGGATCGAGATCAGGGAATGGCGGATCGACCCCGCGACCGGGCACCTCGACCCGGCGCGGCTTCTGCCGCTTCTCGCCGACGGCAGGGTGCGGCTCGTCTGCTTCCCGCACTGCTCGAACGTCGTGGCCGAGATCAATCCGGTTCCGGAGATCGCCGACATCGCCCATTCGGTCGGGGCGGTGGTCTGCGTGGACGGGGTCAGCTATGCGCCGCACGGGGTGCCCGATGTCGCATCGCTCGGGGCCGACATCTACCTCTTTTCTGCCTACAAGGTCTATGGACCCCATCAGGGCATCATGGCGATCCGGAGGGAGCTCGGCGAACGGCTTCCCAATCAGGGCCACTGGTTCAACGGCGGGACGCTCAGCAAGCGCTTCACCCCCGCCGGCCCCGACCACGCCCAGATCGCCGCCTGCGCGGGCATCGCGGACTATTTCGACGCCGTGCACGACGCGCACTTCGCGCCCGAGCCCGACCCGGCGCGGCGGGGCCGGGCGGTCCACGACCTGATCCGGTCGCACGAGGTCGCGCTGCTCCAGCCGCTGCTTGATGCCGTCTCGGGCCGGAACGATGTCCGCCTTCTCGGTCCCGCGGACGCCGCGGTCCGCGCCCCGACCGTGGCCGTCGCCCTGAACCGCCCGGCCGGGCCGGTGGCCGAGGCGCTCTGCCGCGAGGGGCTGAACTGCTGGGCAGGGGATTTCTATGCCGTCCGTCCCCTGACGGCGATGGGCGTGGACCTCGGGCAGGGCGTGCTGCGCATGTCCTTCGTCCACTACACCACCAGGGACGAGGTGGACCGGCTGAGCGGCGCGCTCGCGCGCCTGCTCTGACCGCAAACCCGATTGTGAACCGCTTCGCCCCGGCGTGCGTATCCGGGCCTGGGTGATGAGATGACAGACGCGCCGATCCTTCTGTGGTTCCGCCGCGACCTGCGGCTGGCCGACAACCCGATGCTCGCCGCAGCCGCGGCGACCGGGCGGTCGGTCATCCCGGTGTTCCTCTGCGACGAGCCGGCCGAGTCGCTCGGCGCCGCGGCGAAGTGGCGGATGGGGCGCGCGGTCGAGACCTTCGGCGCGCGGCTTGCCGGGCTGGGATCGCGGCTGATCCTGAGGCGCGGGCCGGCGCTCGGGGCGCTCCGGGCGCTCGTCGCCGAGACGGGGGCAGGCGCGCTCTGGTGGGGGCGGGGCTACGACCCCTCCTCGATCGGGCGCGACACCGCAATCAAGACCGCGCTGACGGAAGGCGGAATCGGGACGAAGAGCTTCCCCGGCTTCCTCCTCTTCGAGCCCTGGACGGTGGAAACCGGGTCGGGCGGGTTCTACAGGGTCTATTCGCCCTTCTGGCGCGCGGTGAAGGACCGCGATCCCGGCACTCCCCTCGCCGCACCCCCGGCGCTCGTCCCCCCGCGGTCGTGGCCCGCATCCGACCGACTCGCCGACTGGCGGCTCGGCGCGGCCATGCAGCGGGGTGCCGCGGTGGTGGCGCGTCACGCGATGGCGGGCGAGGCCGCGGCGCTCGACCGGCTGGGGCGCTTTCTCGCCCGTGCCATCGACGGCTACCGGGACCGCCGCGACTTTCCGGCCGAACCGGCGACATCGGGACTGTCGGAAAACCTGGCCTGCGGCGAGATCGGACCCCGCCAGATCTGGGCAGCGGGGCAGGCGGCGATGCTGGCCGGCGCGAGGGGGGCGGAGCATTTCCTCAAGGAGCTGGTCTGGCGCGAGTTCGCCTGGCACCTGCTCTACCACACCCCCCACATCGCCACGGCGAACTGGCGCCCGGAATGGGACGCCTTCCCCTGGCGCGGCGACAATGCCGAGGCGGAGCGCTGGCGGCGCGGCATGACGGGCGAACCCTTCGTCGATGCCGCGATGCGCGAGATGTACGTGACCGGCACGATGCACAACCGCGCCCGGATGATCGCGGCCTCCTACCTGGTCAAGCACCTGATGACCGACTGGCGGGTGGGGAAGGCATGGTTCGACGACTGCCTGATCGACTGGGATCCGGCGTCGAACGCGATGGGCTGGCAGTGGGTCGCGGGCTCGGGGCCGGATGCCGCCCCGTATTTCCGCATCTTCAACCCGGAAGGACAGGCCGCGAAGTTCGACCCCGCGGGGACCTACCGCGACCGCTGGATCGCCGAAGGGCGCCGTCACCCGACGGCCACGGCGCTGAGCTACTTCGACGCGGTGCCGGTTTCCTGGGATCTCCGCCCGTCCCGGCCCTATCCGTCACCGCTGATCCGGCTTGATGCCGGCCGGGCGCGCGCGCTCGCGGCCCATGCGGGCCTTCCGGGGCGGGACCGGTTGAACCCCGCCGGAGAGACCGGCCAGAACGCATGAGGGGACAGGGAATGCAGGCAGCCACATCGCTCGACGGTCAGGGGAACCTGCCGCGCTACTTCGCGCGCGTCTTCGCCATCGCGCAGAGGCTGGAAAGGGGGCGGCTCGACTTCGTCATCCCCGATGGCCGGAGGTTCCGGGTCGAGGGCGCGCGCCCCGGGCCGGCCGCCGAACTCGACATCCACGACGGGGAGCTGTTCGCACGCCTGATCCGCGAAGGCGATCTGGGTTTCTGCGAGGCCTATCTCGACGGCGGCTGGACGACGCCCGACCTCATGGCCTTCATGGACCTGCTGCACGACGGCAACGACACCGTGCTCGACGGCTATCCCGCGATGCGTCTGGCCTGGGCCTGGGAAACGCTGCGCCACTGGTGGCGGTCGAACTCGCGCCGGCAGGCGCGGAAGAACATCGCGCGCCACTACGACCTCGGGAACGACTTCTACCGGCTCTGGCTCGACGACACGATGACCTATTCCTCTGCGCTGTTTGCCACGGGCCAGGAAGGCCTCGAGGCGGCGCAGCGGCTCAAATACGCCGCGATGGTGGACCGGATGGGCGTGCAGTCCGGCGAGCACGTGCTCGAGATCGGGTGCGGCTGGGGCGGCTTTGCCGAATACGCCGCCGCAGAGCGGGGGCTCAGGGTGACGGGCCTGACGATCAGCGCCGCGCAGCGCGACTATGCAGTCGAGCGGATCGCGAAGGCGGGACTGTCCGACCGGGTCGAGATCAAGCTTCTCGACTACCGCGACGAGGCCGGAAGCTACGACGGCATCGCGTCGATCGAGATGTTCGAGGCGGTGGGCGAGACGTACTGGCCGGTCTATTTCCGGAAGGTCCGCGAAAGGCTGAAGCCCGGCCGTCAGGCGACGCTTCAGATCATCACCGTCGCCGACCACCGCTGGGAGGTCTACAGGCGCGGCGTCGACTTCATCCAGAAATACATCTTTCCCGGCGGGATGCTGCCCTGCCCGCGTGTCCTGAGAGAGCAGGCGGAACGGGCGGAACTCGGCTTCGTCGGCAGCTTCGAGTTCGGCGAGAGCTACAGCCAGACGCTGCGCCGCTGGCACGAGACGTTCAACGACCGCTGGCCGGATGTCGCGCGTCTGGGGTTCGACGACAGGTTCCGCAGGATGTGGAACTTCTACCTGACCTCCTGCGCGGCGCTGTTCCGGGGTGGCAACTGCGACGTGACGCAGATCACCCTGCGCCGGCCGGCCTGACCGGAGAGACGGGGCGGGGGCGGGCCAGACCGGAGGCAGACCGGAGGGCCGCAACCGATCTGCTACACTTTCCGGCGCATTCTCTGCCCCGCCCCTGCCACGGCTTGCGCGCGCCGGGCGGCCCGTGTGTTATCCGGAGGGCGCGGCCGGCGCGCCCGGCCGATCGGAGTGCTCTGTCAAGATGCCCACCGCCGCACGGCTCTTCGCTGCCCTCTCGTTCCTTCTGGTGGCGTTCTTCGCTGCCGAGATCATTAAGCCGCACATGCCCGAGGGAACCCAGTTCGGCGCCTTCTCGGAGGTTTCCGCCCTGATCGGGCTCGCGCTCGGCTGGCGCGTCCTCGGACCTGCCGCGGGACGGGGCTACTACAACTCTGCCGGCGCCGGCATCCGCACCTCGGTTCTGGTGGTGCTGCTCGGCCTTTTCGTGTTCTCGACCGAGAACATGATCGTGCAGGCGTTCCGGCGCGCCTATGACGGGCCCACGGATGCGGTCATCGGCATCGTCAAGATCGCCCTCGACTACGGGCAGGTGCTGCTCGATCCCGAGGTCGCGCTGTTTCTCCTCTTCGGGGGCGCCGGGGCCGGGCTTCTGGCCGAATGGGCTTCGCGTCGCTGGGCGTGAGGGTGTGAGCGGCCTCTTCGTCTACGGCACGCTCTGCGATCCGCGGCTGCAGCGCGCGGTGATCGGCCGCGAGCCGCCCTGCCGCCGTGCCCGGATTCACGGCTTCGGCATCCGGCTTGCGGCGGGCCGGGACCGGCCCATGCTCGTCCGGCCGGGGGAGGGCGCGGAGGGACTGCTGCTGACCGGCCTGTCGGACCGCGAGGTTGCACGGGCGGCCTATTACGAGGAGGCGTTCGGGTTCGTGCCCCTCGCCGTCGAGATCGACGCCGGGGGCGAACGGCGCGAGGCGCTCGCCTTCGCCGCGCCGCCCGGAACCGAGGCAGGGGGCGCATGGAGCCTGGCGCGCTGGGCGCCCTCCTGGGGCGACACCGCCGCCGGGGCCGCCGCCGATCTCCTGCGCGACTTCGGGCGGAAGCCCGCGGGCGAGGCGGCGCGGCGCTACCCCCAGATCCTGATCCGGGGCGGGGCGCGGGTGCGCGCGGCCGCCGAGATCCGTCCCACCGACCTGCGCCGGCACGCCGGGGCGGGCGATGTCGTCGTGGACGCGCTCCGCGTCCCCTATGCCGAGTATTTCTCGGTGGAAGAGACCGACCTGCGGTTCCGCCGCTTCGACGGCCTGATGAGCGAGCCGCTGACGCGGGCGGTGTTCATTTCCGGCGATGCGGCGGTCGTGCTCCCCTACGACCCGGAAAGGGACCGGGTGCTCGTGATCGAGCAGTTCCGCGCGGGCCCCTTCGCCCGGGGCGACAGCCAGCCCTGGCTGATCGAAGCCGTCGCAGGGCGGGTGGACGGCGGGGAAAGCCCCGAGGAGGCGGCACTGCGCGAGGCGCGCGAAGAGGCCGGGATCACCATCGACCGGCTCATCCCGGCCTCGCGCTACTATCCCTCGCCGGCCGCGAAGGGCGAATACATCTACAGCTACATCGGCATCGCCACGCTTCCTGACGGTTCCGCCGGCATCGGGGGCGTCCCGGGCGAGGGCGAGGACATCCGGGCGCATCTTCTGGACTTCGATCGCCTCATGCGCCTCGTCGACACCGGAGAGGTTGACAACGCCCCGCTCATCATCCTTGCGCTGCGGCTGAGGGACATGCGGCCGGGGCTGCGCCGGTGTGTCACCCCCGGGGCTTGAGGTCGGTCCGGCGCAGCCCTAGGGTTGGCGGCGCAAGATGGAGGTGACGATGCGGACCTGCGGCGATCTCGCGGAGGCGGTGGGAAAGACCCCGCTCATCCGGCTGCGCAAGGCCAGCGAGATGACCGGGTGCGAAATCCTCGGCAAGGCCGAGTTCCTGAATCCCGGCCAGTCGGTCAAGGACCGCGCCGCGCTGTTCATCATCAGGGACGCGGTCGCCCGCGGCATGCTCCGGCCCGGTGGCACCATCGTCGAGGGGACGGCCGGCAATACCGGGATCGGTCTGGCGCTGGTCGGCGCGTCGATGGGATTCCGGACGGTGATCGTCATTCCCGAGACGCAGAGCCAGGAAAAGAAGGACATGCTGCGCCTCGCGGGGGTGGATCTGGTCCAGGTGCCGGCTGCGCCCTATTCAAATCCGAATAATTACGTACGCTATTCTGGAAGGTTAGCCGAATCGCTTGCACATACCGAACCGAACGGCGCGATCTGGGCCAACCAGTTCGACAACGTCGCCAACCGTCAGGCGCATGTCGAGACGACCGCCCCCGAGGTCTGGGAGCAGACCGGGGGCCGCGTGGACGGCTTCGTCTGCGCGGTCGGAACCGGCGGCACGCTGGCCGGGATGGCGCTGGCGCTCCAGCCGAGGGGCGTGAAGGTCGCCCTCGCGGATCCCGAGGGCGCGGCCCTGCACAGCTTCTACACGACCGGCGTGCTGAAGGCCGAGGGCTCGTCGATCACCGAGGGGATCGGGCAGGGCCGCATCACCCGCAACCTCGACGGCTTCAAGCCCGACTTCTCGTACCGCATCCCGGACGCCGAGGCGCTGCCCATCGTCTTCGACCTTCTGGCCGAGGAGGGGCTCTGCCTCGGCGGCTCGTCGGGCATCAACGTCGCGGGCGCGATCCGCCTTGCGCGCGAGCTCGGGCCGGGCAGGACGATCGTGACGATCCTCTGCGACTACGGGACGCGCTACCAGTCGAAGCTCTTCAACCCGGACTTCCTCCGCGCCAAGTCGCTGCCGGTGCCGGCCTGGCTCGACCGGCCGTCGCGCGACCTTCCGAGCGTCTTCGAGGGATGAGGCGGCTTCTGCGGCACACGGCGGCCGCGCTTGTCCTCGCCGCGCTTGCCGTACTTCTGCAGGCCGCGGCCCCCGGCTTCGCCCCCGTGACCGCCGCGGCGGCGCAGGATCAGGTTCCGATCGACTATGCCGGGTGGGAGCGCGACGCGGCCCGGGCCGAGTCGCTCATCTCGGACACGCGCGCCACATCGGAGGCGCTTGACGATCTCCGCACCCGGGTCGTCGGCTGGCGGACACGCCTGAGCGAGGCCCAGAGCGCCAGCAGCGCCCGCATCGAGACGCTGCGCACGCAGATCGCCGCGCTCGGCCCGGCACCCGCCGACGGCGCGACGGAAAGCCCCCTGATCGCGCAGCGGCGCGCCGAGCTCGGCGACCAGCTCGCCAGGATCGAGGCGCCGGGCATCGCCGCCGCCGAGGCGCTCGGCCGTGCCGAGGGCATCGTGCGCGAGATCGACCGCATCCAGCGCGAGCGGCAGGCACGCGCGCTGCTGCGGCTTCTGCCGACACCGCTCAACCCGGTGAACTGGCCGGCGGGTTTCGCGGTGCTCGATCAGGGCATGCGCACGCTCTGGACCGAGGCGACGCAGGCCTGGGCGGACCCCAAGGGGCGCACCAGGCTCCGCAACAACCTTCCGGTCGTCATCCTGCTGCTCTCGATCGCGGTCGTGCTGGTGCTGAAGGGACCGGGCTTCATGGAGCGGCTGACCGCCCGGCTCCAGCGGATGGTCCTGCGGGCCCGTCACGTCGCTGCGGCCCTCGTCTCGCTCGGACAGGTCATCCTGCCGGTCGCCGGGACCGTCCTTCTCACCACCGCCGTGATCGCCACCGGCATGACCGGTCCGCGCAGCACGGCGCTTCTCGTGGCCCTTCCGGAGGCGGCCTTCGCGCTTTTCGCGACGCTCTGGCTCGGCTACTGGCTGTTTCCGCCGCGGGACGAGGCGGCGGACCGGGGCGCGGTGCTGACCGACCGGCCTGCGGAGGGGCGCTTCCTCACCCGGTCGATCGGGCTCGTGCTGGCGCTCGAGCTTCTGCGCCGCGCCTTCACGACCGAGGTGCGGCCGCCCCTGTCGCTCGCCGCCCAGGCGGTGTGGGGTGCGCCGATGGTCTTCATCGCCGCGGTCTTCATCCTCCGTCTCGGGCTTCTCCTGCGGCAGGGGGCACAGATCCGCACGGGCGAGGCGGAGGTGCTCTTCCGCACCCGCCTCATCGGCCTTGCCGGGACCGCGACGGTCGCGGTCTCGGTGCTGGCGCCGGTGCTGGCTGCCGTGGGCTACATCGCGGCGGCGAACGCGCTGATCTGGCCCACGATCCTTTCGCTCGGACTGACCGGATTCATCATCCTGCTCCAGCGCTTCGGCACCGACATCTACCTCGCCGTGACGGGCGGGGACGAGAGCCAGCGCGACGCGCTGATCCCGGTCCTGCTCGGTTTCGCCCTGGCGGTCATGGCCCTGCCGCTCTTCGCGCTGATCTGGGGCGCGCGGTCGGCGGATCTCGCCGAGACCTGGGCGCGGTTCCTGGCCGGCGTGTCGATCGGCGGGACGCGCATCTCGCCGACCGCCTTCCTGACCTTCGCTGTCGTCTTCGCGGCCGGGTACACGGTCACGCGGCTTCTGCAGGGCGCGCTGCGCAGCTCGGTCCTGCCGCGGACGCGGCTCGACAAGGGCTCGCAGAACGCGGTCGGCGTCGGGGTGGGCTATCTCGGGGTGTTCCTCGCCGCGCTCCTTGCGATCAATGCGGCGGGGATCGACCTGTCCTCGCTCGCCATCGTCGCCGGCGCCCTGTCGGTCGGGCTCGGCTTCGGTCTCCAGAACATCGTGCAGAACTTCGTCTCGGGCATCATCCTTCTGGTCGAGCGCCCGGTATCCGAGGGGGACATGATCGAGGTGGGCGGCAAGATGGGGATCGTGCGGGCGATCTCGGTCCGCTCGACCCGGATCGAGACCTTCGACCGCACCGAGCTGATCGTCCCGAACGGCGACCTGATCACCGGCGTCGTGACGAACTGGACGCGGAACAACCAGACCTCGCGTCTGGTCGTTCCCCTCTCGGTCGCCTTCGGCACCGACACGCGCCGCGTCTGCGTCATCCTGCGCGAGATTGCCGACGCGCAGCCCGCCGTACTGATCGACCCCGAGCCCTCGGTCGCCTTCATGGGCTTCGGCGCGGATGGCATGAACTTCGAGCTCAGGGCGATCGTGTCCGACGTGAACTTCAAGGGCGACGTGCAGACCGAGATCCTCCATTGCGTCGTCGAGCGCTTCGCCGCCGAGGGGATCGAGATTCCCTTCCCGCAGCGCGATCTCTGGCTGCGCAATCCCGACGCGCTGGCGGGACTCGGACCGGTCCAGGGCCGGACGGCCGCCGCCGCGGCGGGGCGCTCCGCCCCGGCAGACCCCGCCGGGCCGCAGGCCGGCGCGGCGGCCGCACCCGCGGCGCCGGCCGCGATCCGCAACGACCCGCGCGAAGGCGAGGACCCGGACCGTTCGTGACCGCCCCGGAATGCCGCCCCGCCCGCTGCCCCGCAACTCGCCCCGCCTGCAGCCCGCTCCGACCGGGTTGACCGCCCATGCGCGGTCTGGCCCCTCACCGGCCGCCGCTCCGGTCATCCGGAAATTCCCTGCCGGTGCAGAAGGCACTTGCAGATTTGCCTTTCCACGCCATAGTCCGCACGTTCCGGCGACTCTCCAGAGGCGCCGGCGCGCGGTGCCGCCCCCGCTCTGGCGGCATGGACACGGAGCCACCCGGTGCATCCGCACCCGACCCGTTCTTGCCTGATCGCTGCCGTCCCCCCGGCCTGCCCAAGCAGGAGATGACACCGTGTCCATGATCGGCGCAGATTCCGAGATGGAGTCGCAGCATGCCCTGAACGGCGGCGGCGACGATCCGGGCCACGGGCAGCCGCGCGGCGTGGCACTTCTGGCGCTGGGGGCAATCGGCGTCGTCTACGGCGACATCGGCACCAGTCCGCTCTACGCCCTGCGCGAGGCGCTGCGGCCGGTCGCCCGCGACGGGCTGATTGCCGACGAGGTAAAGGGTGTCGTCTCGCTCATCATCTGGTCGCTGACGCTTGTGGTGACCGTGAAGTATGTCCTCTTCCTCCTGCGCGCCGACAACCGGGGCGAGGGGGGGGTACTTGCGCTCTACACCCTGACGCGGCTGGCGATCGGAAGGCGGTCGATCCCGGTCCTGACGCTGGGCATCGTCGGGGCCGCGATGTTCTTCGGCGACGCGCTCATCACGCCGGCGATCTCGGTGCTTTCGGCGGTCGAGGGCATCGAACTGGTCGCGCCGAGTTTCGAGAAGTTCGTGCTGCCCGTCACGCTGGCCATCCTCTTCGTCCTGTTTATCGTCCAGCGCCACGGAACGCATGCCATATCGGCCGCCTTCGGACCGATCACCGCGATCTGGTTTCTCGTCATGGGCACGATGGGGGCGGTGCAGGTGGCCCAGCACCCCCAGATTCTCGTGGCCTTCAATCCCGTCTACGCCGTGATCTTCATGTTCGAGCACGGAGGGATGGCCTTCGTGGTGCTCGGGGCCGTCTTTCTCAGCGTGACCGGGGCCGAGGCGCTCTATGCCGATCTCGGCCATTTCGGCAAGCGGCCGATCCGTCTGGCCTGGTTCGGGCTGGTGTTCCCGGCCCTGGTGCTGAATTACCTCGGGCAGGGCGCGCTGGTCATCTACCGGCCCGAGGCGATCGAGAATCCCTTCTTCCTCATGGTTCCGCCGATCTTGCTTCCCGCGCTGGTGGCGCTGGCCACGGTTGCCACCGTCATCGCGGCGCAGGCGGTCATCAGCGGGGCCTACTCGATGGCGCGCGCCGCGATCCAGCTCGGCCTTCTGCCGCGGCTTTCGATCGTGCACACGTCCGAGGCGCAGAGCGGCCAGATCTACATGCCGTCGGTCAACTGGCTCCTGCTGTTCGGGGTCCTGTCCTTTGTTGCGACGTTCCAGTCCTCTGCGGCGCTCGCCAACGCCTATGGGATCGCCGTCACGGGCGCGATGATCGTCGATACCATGCTCGCCGTGATCTTCGCCCACCGCGGCTGGAACCGGCCCCTCGGGCTCGTGCTTCTGGTGGCGGCGCCCTTCTTCCTGCTCGAGACGACCTTCCTCGCCTCGAACCTCGTGAAGGTTCCCGAGGGCGGTTACGTTCCGCTCGGGCTGGCGATGGGCTTCTCGCTGCTCATGTACGCATGGTGGCGGGGCACCCAGCTCGCCTTTGCGCGCGGCCACAAGCAGATGGTCAACCTGGACAGTTTCGCGCAGTCCATGCTGCGGTCCTCGGCCCACGCGGTTCCGGGGACGGCGTTCTTCCTGACCTCGGACCCGCAGGCCGTGCCGCCGGCGCTGCTGCACAACCTCAAGCACAACCGTGTGCTGCATGAAAGGAACGTCATCCTGACGGTCGAGACGGTGCGTGTCCCCACCGTGGCCGAGGAGGAGCGGGCGGAGTACACTCCGATCAACGAGCGTTTCGCCCGGCTGGTCCTGCGCTTCGGCTACATGGAGACGCCGAACATCTCGAAGGCACTTGGGCGGGCCCGGCGCGAGGGCCTGAAGTTCGACGTGATGACAACCTCGTTCTTCCTCGGCCGCCGCAAGGTCGTGCCGGGCGACAGGATGGGCCTTCCCCTGGTGCTCGACCGGCTGTTCATCGCGCTCGGCCGTTTCGCGGCGGACCCGTCGGACTACTACCATCTTCCGCGCGACCGCGTGGTCGAGCTCGGGTCCCGCATGTCGGTCTGAGGCCGGCCAGTCGCCACCGGGTCCGCTTCGGGGCGTGACCTGGGATCCCTGTCGCCTCCGGTCTGACGGAGCGGCCGTCGTTTCCGCCGTTGCGGCCCGAGATCCGTCGCCTTGTCAGACAGCCGGGACCCGCGGCGGGGCGACCCGTGGCCGATCCCCTGCCCGGGACCAGCGAGGATCGGGCGAGCCGCCGCGCACGGGCAGGGGCACCTCCGTCACTCCGATGGCGCTGAAGCCGACATCGGCCGGTTTGCGCGCAGCGCCGTCGCCGGATCGGCGTTGACAGGCTGATCGCGGAAATGTTTGCAGACAACCTTGAACCTCTATCTGCTAGAGCGACTACCTGTGCAAGGAAGCAATCCAGGAGGCACTCATGACAGAGCCAACCACAGTTCCGACGCCACAGGGGCAGGGAATGCAATGCCCGGTCTGCCGGGTCGATCTGGTGATGTCCGAGCGCATGGGCATCGAGATCGACTATTGTCCGAAATGCCGCGGCGTCTGGCTGGACCGGGGCGAGATTGACAAGATCATCGAGCGCAGCCTGACCGAAGCGTCGCAGGCCCCGGCCGGGCCATCACAGGCGGCCGTGCCGCCGCCGCAGCCGCCGGGCTATGCGCCGGACTATCGCGGCGGCTACTATGACGATCGCGGCGGCCATGGCGGGGGTCATGGCGGCGGCCATGGCGGAGGCCATGGCCGGTCCTACGGCGGGGGCCACGGCCGGTCTTTCCTCGGGCGGCTTTTCGACTGACCGGGCGTGCCGGCGGCAGAAGGGCGAATGATGGGCGCAGGGCACGGGCACGGCGCGGCGACCGCGCCCTCGGGGACGGCGGCGGGAACGGCGGCGGGCCGGCACCGGCGCAGCCTGACCCTGGCGCTGGCGCTGACCGGCACCTTCCTGATCGTCGAGGTGATCGGCGGCCTTGTCACCGGCAGCCTGGCGCTTCTGGCCGATGCCGCGCACATGGCCACGGATGTGGGCGGGCTGGCGCTGGCGCTGGTGGCAATCCGCTTTGCCGAACGTCCCGCCACGCCGCAGCGCACCTGGGGCTATGTGCGCTTCGAGGTGCTGGCGGCGCTGACCAACGCGGTGGTGCTGCTGCTTTTGACGATCTACATCCTTTACGAGGCGTACCGGCGCTTCCAGAACCCGCCCGAGATCATCGGCGGGCCGATGCTGGCGGTGGCGGTGGTCGGGCTGGCGGTCAACCTGATCTCGATGCGGATGCTGTCGGCGGGGTCGGAGGAAAGCCTGAACCTGAAGGGCGCCTATTTCGAGGTGCTGAGCGACATGCTGGGGTCGCTCGGCGTGATCGTGGCGGCGGTGGTGGTGCTGACCACCGGCTGGACGCTGGCCGATCCGATCATCGGCGCCGGGATCGGCCTCTTCATCATCCCGCGCACCTGGATCCTGCTCAGCCAGGCGGTGCACATCCTGATGGAAGGCACGCCGCCCGAGGTGGACGTAAAGCTTCTGGAAGAGAAGCTGCTGGCGGTGTCGGGGGTGACGGCGGTGCATGACCTGCATGTCTGGACCATCACTTCGGGGCTGGACGCGATGAGCTGCCATCTGGTGGTGGCGGACATGGGGCAGGGGCGCGATGCGCTGGTGGCGGCGCAGGCGGCGATGCGCGACAGCTTCAGGATCACGCACTGCACGATCCAGATCGAGGACGCGGCGCTGCGGCTGGCCGAGGGCGAAACGAAATTCTGACGGGAGGGAACAGGCGATGGGTCATCACAGAAGCCGCTATCGCCCGCCCTATGGCGGCGGTTACAACGCTCCGGACGGGCGCGGCGATGATCCGCGCGACTATCGCCCGCCGCGGCGCATCCCCGGCATCGTCATCCTCGGCGCGCTGGTGGTCTGGACGCTCATGGCCTGGGGGGCCTGGGCGCTGGTCGGCCCGCTGATCGGCTGGGCGGGCGGCATGGTGGCGCCGGTCCTCGATGTCGGCAGCGCCGTCGGCGGGGCGGTCGGCCTTGGCAAGGAAGTGGGGGCTGTCATCGCGGCCTCGCGCGCCGAAGGCATCGCGCAGTGGCTGCTGGGGGTTCTGGGCTGGATCGCCGGACCCGCGATCGTGGTCGTCTGGGCGCTCGGGGCGGGTGCGATCCTCATCTCGCGCCGCCTGCTGTCGCGCGGTTTGCTGTCACGGCTGCTGCACTAGCGAAAGCGGGCGACGCAGTCCGTTCTGCCGGGGCAGCCCGCCTTCCAGATCGGCGAGGATCGGGCAGTCCGGCCGGTCGTCGCCGCAGCAGGCGTCGGCCAGGTGGCGCAGGGTGCCGATCATGGCCTGCATCTCCCGCACCTTGCGCTCCAGACCGTCGATCTGGTCCAGGGCCAGCCGCTTCACGTCGGCGCTCTGCCGCGTCCGGTCACGCCAGAGGGCCAGCAGTTCCTCGATCTTCTCGACCGGAAAGCCGAGATCGCGCGACCGGCGGATGAACCGCAGGATCTGCACTTCGGTCTGCGAATAGACCCGGTAGCCCGACCCCGTCCGTCCGGCGGCCGGCACGAGACCGATGGATTCGTAGTAGCGGATCATCTTGGCCGATACGCCCGAGGCCTTCGACGCTTCTCCGATGTTCATGGACCGGCTCCTGTCGCTGGTTTCAGGGGAGGGGACGTGCAATCGCGCGGATCGCCTTCAGCCCCTCGCCGAAGCGGGCGATGGCGTCGCGATGGCGCGCAAGGTCATTGTAGGGCAGCCAGCCGATCCTGAGGTCGGCGATGCGGGCGAAGGCCGGGCGGGCCAGTTGCGCGCGCGCCTCGGCGGGGGTGAGCGCCACGGCGGCGGCGCGGGCCTCGCGCAGGCGGCCGGCGAAGGCCGCCGCGTCGGTCCCGTCGCGCGGCGGGGCGGGATAGCGGCCCGATCCGATGTCGAAGAGAAGCGCGCCGATGGCGCCGAGGTCGTTCGACAGAAGATCACGGAAGCGCGTGTTCAGGTCAAGGATGCCCGCCCGCATCGCCAGGAATTGCGGCCAGCTTCCCAGCTTGACCTGCGCCCCGGTCAGGCGGTTGTAGCCCGCGACGATCCTGGTGTTGAAGGGCGGCACCAGCGTCGGGTGCAGGAAATAGAGCAGATTGGCCACCGCCGGGCCCAGCCCCTTGATCCGCTGCCGGTCGATCGCCTCGATATGGCGCAGGATCTCGGCTTCGGTCGTGCAGCAGGCGCAGCCGTCGATCAGCCGGCCGAAGGCGCGCTGGTTCGCGGGGTTCTCGTAGATGTCGGGGATGCGCAGCTTGGGCTTCCACAGAAAGGCATGGTCGGCGCCGCGGAAGATCTGGCGCTGTTCGGCGATGGAATGGACCACGGTTTCCAGGGACGAGCCGCGATAGGCGTTGCCGAAGCGGCCCGCCCCGATCTCGGCCACCACGACCTCAAGGCCCCGGCGGATCGAGCGGAAGTTCTTCACCCGCTCGGACCACAGGAACCAGGTCTGGTAGGCCGCCGTTGAATCGTCCTTCCAGCGGCGGATCAGGTCGCGCGTGGCGCTGTCCGGATCGGTCATCGTCTGTCCCGGAGGTCCGTCCTGCGCCGCGCTGCGGGCGGCGCAGGACGGGGAGGGGCCCGCCGGCCCGGTCATGCGGCCGGCGGCGTGAAGCGGCGCAGCCTGAGCGCGTTGCCGAGGACGAAGACCGAGGACAGCGCCATCGCGGCGGCGGCGATGATCGGCGACAGCAGGATGCCGAAGGCCGGCCACAGCGCCCCGGCCGCGACCGGGATCAGGAGGGCGTTGTAGATGAAGGCCCAGAACAGGTTCTCCCGGATGTTGCGGATCACCGCCTTCGACAGCGCGATGGCCGAGGACACGACCGTCAGCCGTCCGGTCATCAGCACCACGTCCGCCGCCTCGATGGCGATGTCGGTGCCGGTGCCGACGGCAAGGCCCACGTCCGCCTCGGCAAGGGCGGGGGCATCGTTGATGCCGTCCCCGACGAAGGCAAGCTTCCCGTGCGCCTTGAGGCGGCGGATCGCCTCGACCTTGCCGTCGGGCAGGACCTCGGCCGCCACCTCGTCGATGCCGAGCTGGCGCGCGATGGCGTTCGCCGTGCGGGCATTGTCGCCGGTGATCATCGCGACCTTCAGGCCCAGCCGGTGCAGCGTCCGGATCGCCTCGGGCGTCGTCTCCTTCACCGGGTCGGCCACGGCAAGGATCGCCGCCAGCCGGCCGTCGAGCGCCGCATAGAGCGGGGACTTGCCCTCGTCGCCGAGCCGCGCGGCCTCGGCTGCGAACGGGGTCACGTCAAGGCCGAGCTTCGTCATGTAGCGATCCGCGCCGATCTCGGCCCGCCGGCCGCCTGCAACGGCCGACACCCCGAAGCCCGTCACCGAATCGAAGGCCGTCACCTCCGGCAGCGCGAGGCCCTCCTCGGACGCGGCGGCGACGATCGCCCGGGCGATCGGATGCTCCGACTTCGCCTCGACCGCAGCCACGACGGCAAGGACGTCCGCCCGGTCGAAGCCCTCGGCCACCGTCAGATCGGTCAGCCGCGGCCGGCCTTCGGTCAGGGTGCCGGTCTTGTCGAGCGCGACGACCCTGACACCCTGGAGCATCTGCAGCGCCTCGCCCTTGCGGAAGAGCACGCCGAGTTCCGCGCCGCGCCCGGTGCCGACCATGATCGAGGTCGGCGTGGCAAGTCCCATCGCGCAGGGACAGGCGATGATGAGGACCGCGACCGCATTGACGAGGCCGAAGGTCAGGGCGGGCTCGGGTCCGTAGGTCATCCAGACGGCGAAGGTTAGCGCCGCGAACGCCATGACCGCGGGCACGAACCACATCGTCACCTTGTCGACCATCGCCTGGATCGGCAGCTTGCCGCCCTGCGCCTGCTCGACCATCCGGATGATCTGGGCGAGCATCGTCGCCTCGCCCACGGCGGTGGCGCGGAACGTGAAGGCCCCGGTCTGGTTCACCGTGCCGCCCGTCACCGCGCTGCCGGCCACCTTCTCGACCGGCAGGGGCTCGCCCGAGATCATGCTTTCATCGACCCAGCTCGCGCCGTCCGTCACCTCGCCGTCGACCGGCACCCGCTCGCCCGGGCGTACCTCGACGAGGTCGCCGGGAAGCACCTCGGCGACCGGCAGTTCCTTCACCACGCCGCCGCGGACGACCCGCGCGGTCTTTGCCTGCAGCCCGACGAGCCGCTTGATCGCCTCGGAGGTGCGCCCCTTGGCGCGCGCCTCGAGATAGCGGCCGAGCAGGATCAGGGTGACGATCACCGACGCCGCCTCGTAATAGACGTTGACGGTACCCTGCGGCAGCAGGAACGGCGCGAAGGTGGCGGCGAGGGAGTAGCCGTAGGCGGCCGAGACGCCGACCGCGACCAGGCTGTTCATGTCCGGCGCGAGGCGCCAGAGCGCCGGAAAGCCCTTGCGGAAGAACCGCAGTCCGGGACCGAAGAGGACGATGCTGGTCAGCACGAACTGGATGTAGGCGCTCCCCTGCATCCCGATGGTGTTCATCACCAGGGCGTCGCCCCAGGCGAAGAGGTGCGATCCCATCACGAGCAGGACGACCGGGGCCGTCAGAAGTGCCGCGATCTGCACCTGACGCTTCAGCGTCGCCTCTTCGGCGGCCTTCTTCGCCGTCGCCTCGTCCGCGGCGGCTCCGGCCGGCGCGGCGGGCCGGGCCTCGTATCCGGCATCGGCGACGGCCCGGATCAGCGCCGGCAGATCGGCGGTGCCGGACACGGTCGCGCGCTCGGTGGCAAGGTTCACCGCCGCCGAGGTGACGCCCGGAACCGAGTTCAGGGCCTTCTCGACGTGCGCCACGCAGGACGCACAGGTCATGCCCGCGATCGCAAGCTCGGAGGCACGCGCCGGGACGCCATAGCCTGCATCCTCGACCGCCCTGACGAGCAGCGCGCGGTCAAGCGAGGCACCCGTCACCTCGGCCCGCTCGGTCGCAAGGTTGACGTTCGCCTTCTCCACCCCCGGCACCGCCTTCAGCGCGCGCTCGACATGGGCGACGCAGGAGGCACAGGTCATGCCTTCGACCTGCAGCACCATCTTGTCGCTGTCGGCACCCGGCAGCCGTGTCGTCTGGATGTTCATGGCGGAGTCCCTTCGAGACCATGGCGGCCGGCGCAGATAAGCTTCCAGTGATGGCAAGGTCAAGCGGGGACTGCATGACGCCGCGATCACGGAGTTGTGTCCTTGCCTTGCCATCACTGGAAGCCCCATTTACGCATGGCGGAGTTGACACCCCAGGAGGCGTTCATGAAGTTCCACATTCACAACATGACCTGCGGCGGCTGTGTGCGCAGCGTGACCAAGGCGATCCAGTCGGTAGACCCGGCGGCCGAGGTCAGCGCGGACACCGGCACCCACAATGTCGAGGTCAAGTCGCAGGCCCCGCGCGAGCGGCTGGTCGCGGCCCTGACCGAAGTGGGATACGCGCCGGCCTGACCGTTTCCGCGCAGCACGGAAGTCAGAGACGAAGAGGCGTGTCCTTTTCCTGTCGCCGGCAGCCCCCGCCCTGATCGGCGGGTTTGGCTTTGCGTTTTCAGGCCTTCGCGTTTCCGGGCGCCGGGCCGGTCAGGGCGCCGGTCAGCGCTGTAACCTGCGGAGCGGACGTGCGTCTTTACTAGTACCTGTGCCGTGCAGGACGTGCAGCACGGCGCGGGACGATCGGGTCAGGGGCCTGCCGCCCGCCGTCTGCGGCGGGTGCGATGCAGGACCGCACCAGCCGGGGTGCGCCAGCCGGGCCCGAGCGGATCGTTGCACGCCGCGAACCATGGAGTATGGAAGTGAACCTGCGCTATCTGTCGGCCGGCCTGTTGTCCGGTCTGCTGACCATCAGTGCCGCGAGCGCCCAGACCGAGCCGCCCGCCGAGCCGCCCGCCGCGCCGCCCGCCGCACCGTCCGCCGCACCGTCCGCCGGTGACCCGCACCACAGCAGCGACGCCGCAGCGTCCGGGACGCCGGGGGCCGCGCCTGCCGCTGCGCCCGATGCCCTGACGGGAGAGATGATGGCCCCCGGAACGATGCAGGCGATGATGCAGATGATGATGCAGATGATGGCCCAGCATCATCCGGCGGGAACGGCCGGAATGCCGGCTGGCATGGGCGGGTCGGGCATGGGCGGTGCGTCCGGCATGGGCGGGTCGGGCATGGGCGATGCGTCCGGCATGGGCGAGTCGGGCATGGGCGGGGCGGGCATGATGTCCGGGACCGGCATGTCCGGCATGAGCGCCGGCGCGGGCCCTGAGGCGCTGCTCGGCCTCGCGCCGGCGGCCGCGTCCGAGATAACGCCCGAGAAGGTGCGTGCCTGGGTTCAGGAGCGGCTCGACGCGCTCGGCAATCCGCGCCTCAAGCTCGGGGCCGTCGGAGACGGCGGGGACGGCAGCATCACCGCCGAGATCCTGACGGTGGACGGCGCGCTGGTGCAGAAGCTCGCCTTCAACCGCTGGCCGGGGTTCGTCCGCCGGATCGACTGACCGCGGCGAACCGCGCGCGGGGGCAGCAGCGCACGGGCTGCGCAGGGGTTGCCGGACCGACGCGAGGGATCAGGAATGGGAGCGGATCGGGTGGCGCCGGGAGGCGCTGCCCCCTCTCCGGTCAGTTCCGGCCGATCGCGCCGATCCCGAGCGCGGCGTCGGTCAGCGCCATCGAGGCGGGCGCCTCGGCCGCCAGCCCGGTCAGCGCCCGGATGGCGTCGATCGTCTCGGGGATGACGATCGCCTGGTTGTCCACCATGTAGGCATAGAAGAGCTCGTCGCCCTGCACGGTCAGCATGTCCTGCCAGAGCGCGACCTCGTAGAGGTTGTCGTGCGGGCGGCCCATGTCGGCCATCATCTCCTTGACCGCGTTGAGCGCGTCCAGCCCGTCACCCATGCGGATCAGCGCGATGCGCGACGAGGCGCGGAAGGCGGCGAGGACCTCGTCCTTCGCGGCCGGGCGGGTCATCTGCACCGACCAGTAGTGAAGGTGGGCGAGCGTCTCGGGCACCTTCACCGCCATCGTCACCACGTCGAGGTCCGGATCGACGCTCTGCGCGTCGGGGCCCTGGTGGCTGGGGATCTCCGGCTCCGGCACCAGCGTGTTCATGATCCCGCCCAGGTGGCTTTCCCACGGGTCGGTGGCCCGCCGGAGCAGCGTCCCCCGCGCGCGCGCCAGAAGGCCCGCGCGTTTCAGCGCGGTCAGCGTGCGGACGATCGAGGTGGTGTTGCAGGACACCACCCGCGTGCTCTCCCGGCCGACCGCGCCGGCAAAGCTGGCTTCGGCGACAAAGGAATGGCCGGTGACGGAATGCTTCTCGCCGCCCTGGACGATGAAGCGGATGCCGCGCTTGCGGTAGGTCCCGACATTCGCCGCCGCGATCCGTTTCGGGGTGCAATCGACGACCACATCCGCCCCGGCGAGCAGGTCGTCGAGCGTGCCCGCGACGGCCAGCCCGGCCGCGCGCATCGCCCCGGCATGGTCGGGGGTCGCGGCGAAGAGCGCATAGCCCCGCGCAAGGGCCATCCGCGGGCGCCAGTCGGCGGCGACGTCGCAGACCCCGGCGAGCGTCAGGTCGGACTGGAGCGCGACCGCGTCAGCCACCCTCTTGCCGATGACGCCGTAGCCGTTCACGGCGACCCGGATGCGCGGTTCTCTGGTCATGGTGCCTCTGGTTCCCCGGTGATGTGCCCTGCGGGGCCGCGCCCCGCCGCGGCCTTGCGTCCTGCCGGCGCGGGACAGAGCCCGGGCCGCGCTCAGTTGCTGGAGTCGTCGAACACGAAGTGGAAGGTCAGCGACCGCTTCGGCGTCATGGTCGCGACGCTGAAGTCGAGCCTGTACTGGTCGCGTCCGGGCAGTTCCACGAACGCGCCCCAGGTGACCGTGCCGGCGATCTTCATCGGATCGAGCGCGATCGTGTCCGCCGGAATATGCCCGACGCCCATGATGTTGACCCCGACCTCTGCCTCCTCGATCCGCGCGCCCGAGGCGGCGTCGAAGAGCGCGAGCACAAGGTGGAACGCGTGCCGTCCCTCGGTCGGGCCCCCGTGCATGGCACCTTCGGGATGGGATGCCGGATGGCCCCGGACGATGGCGGCGGGAAGCACGCCGAGATAGGCCAGGACACCGTCCACGACCTGCGAACCGCCCGCCTGGGCCGCCTCGCCCTGCGGGCCCGAGGCGACCGCGGCGCCGGCAACCGCCGAGGCCGCGAGGCCGGCAAGCGGCAGGGCCAGAATGTTCCTGCGGGTGGGTGACCTTGCTTCGGTGCTCATGCTGCCGTCTCCTCGAGCTGCTGTTGCTGCGTCGTCTGGCGCGGGACCACGTTCAGTCTCGTGCGCTTCAGAAGCAGTGCGTTGATCGCGACGATGGCCGAGCTTCCCGACATCGACAGGGCCGCGACCTCGGGGCTGAGCACGAAGGGATAGAAGAGCCCGGCCGCGATGGGGAAGGCGAAGGTGTTGTAGCCGGCCGCCCACCAGAGGTTCTCGATCATCTTGCGCCGGGTGGCGCGGGAGATGAGGACGGCGCGGTAGACGTCGAAGGGGTCGCTCTTCATCAGCACGACATCGGCGCTCTCCATGGCCACGTCGGTGCCCGCGCCGATGGCGAATCCGACATCGGCCTGGGTCAGCGCCGGGGCGTCGTTGATGCCGTCGCCGACCATGCCCACTCGCATGCCCTGCGCCTGGAGTTCCTTGATCTTGTCGGCCTTCTGCCCCGGCAGCACGTCCGAGAGGATGGTCTCGATCCCGAGGCCGTCGGCGATGCGCCGGGCGGTGCCGGCGTTGTCGCCGGTCAGCATGATGACCTTGACGCCCTGCCGCCCGAGTTCGCGCACCGTGTCGCGCGAGGTCGGGCGGACGGCGTCGGCGATGGCGACGAGGCCGATCAGGCGGCCGTCGCGCGCGACGTGGACGACGGTGCGGCCGGCCCCCTGCATCTCGGTCGAACGATCGCGCAGGGTCCCCCAGTCGATGCCGCGCTCTTCCATCAGCCGGGTGTTGCCGACGAGAACCTCCCGGCCCGCGACCCGCGCCGAGGCGCCGAGCCCCTCGATCGCCGCGAAATCGGTACCGGGCTGGTAGGTCAGACCCTCGGCGCGCTCGATGATCGCCTTGGCGAGCGGATGCTCCGAGCCCGTCTCAAGTGCGGCGGCGGCGGTCAGCAGGTCGGCCTCGGCGATGCCCTCGGCGGTGACAAGCTCGACCACCTTCGGCTCGCCGACGGTCAGGGTTCCGGTCTTGTCGAAGACGATGGCGGTGAGCTTCGTCGCCTCCTCGAGGGCCGAGGCGTTCTTGATCAGGATGCCGTTCCGCGCGGCGAGGCCGGTCCCGACCATGACCGCCATGGGCGTGGCCAGCCCCAGCGCATCCGGGCAGGCGATGACGAAGACGGTGATCATGACCGTGATGGCGAACATCAGCGGCGCGCCGATCCAGCCATACCAGACGAGGAAGGCGCCGATCCCGATGAGGAGCGCGAGAAGGACGAGCCATTCCGAGGCGCGGTCGGCCAGACGCTGGGACGGCGCCTTGGAGTTCTGCGCCTCCTGGACGAGCTTGACGATCTGCGCGAGGGCGGTGTCGGCGCCGACCCGCGTCGCCTCGTAGCGCAGCGTGCCGCTCTTGTTGATCGTGGCGCCGATCACGCTGTCGCCGGGTCCTTTCGACACGGGCATGGATTCGCCCGTCAGCATGGACTGGTCGACCGAGGAGGAGCCTTCGAGGATCGTCCCGTCCACCGGGATCTTGCCGCCGGGCCGCACGATCACGGTGTCGCCCAGCGCGACCTCGGCGGTGGGGATCTCGACCTCGCGGCCGTCGCGCAGGACCGTCGCCATCGGCGGGGCGAGGTCCATGAGCAGCCGGATCGCCTCCGAGGCCCCCGCCCGCGCGCGCATCTCGAGCCAGTGGCCGAGCAGGATGAAGACCATCAGGACCGAGGCCGCCTCGAAGAACTGCTCGCCGTCGAAGAGGAAGGTCGAGGCGACAGAGAACGCATAGCCGGTCCCGACGCTCATCAGGACCAGAACGGCCATGTTCAGGACGCCGTTGCGCATCGCCCGGACCGCCGCAACATAGAAGGGCCATCCCGGATAGACGATCGCCAGGGTGGCGAGAATGAAGAGGAAGATCTTCAGGTCGATCCCCGGGGGCAGGGGCAGTTCGCCTTCGAACAGCGTGCCCGCCTGCGAATAGAGGAAGACCGGGATGGCGAAGACGAGGGCCACGAAGAAGCGGTTGCGCATGTCGCGCGCCATCGACTGCATGTCGCCCGAGCCATGGCCCATCTCGTGCGCCATCTGGTCGTGACCCGCCGGCGCCGCCGCCTTGCCGCCCCCTGCCTTGCCGCCCCCTGCCTTGCCGCCCCCTGCCGCGCCATGCCCCGAATGGGCCGCGCC
>JBMOOH010000005.1:0-78973 GCA_049323795.1 Pseudomonadota bacterium | reverse complement strand
CGGGGGCATCGCGTGTCCGGCATGGGCCGACCTGTCCCTGCCGCCCCCCGCCGTGTGACCGGCGTGGCGGTGGCCGTCCATCCCCGTCCCGGCGTGGCCTTCGGCGTCGGGGGCGCCGGTCGCCCCGGCGGCGCAGACATGCTTCGGCAGAGCCTCGCCCGAGCAGTGGTATCCGCAGTCCTCGATCGCCCTGCCCAGGATCTCCGGGGTGGTCCGGGTTTCATCGTAGGTCACCGAGACGGACAGGCCGGCCGGATTGGCCGACGCGGAGATCACGCCAGGAACCGTGGCGAGTTTCCGCTCGATCCCGAGATGGGCGAGACGGTCCGCCGAGGCGCTGAAGCCGAATGTTCTGGTCGTGGTCATTGATCTGCCTTCTTCGGGGAGGATGATAGGAACCCGCGGCGCAGAAGACGCCCACTGCGCCGCGGTTTCAAGTGCTCACGAGCAACAGCAGCCGCCCGACCGGTGCCCGCCGTCCGACTTCGCGGGCTTCGCGGTCGCGGGCACGACAGGTGCGTCGGCCCGGCGGTGCTGCTGCGGATGCTCCTGCGCGGACGCGCCCCCGGCAGCATGGCCCCCGGACGAGCAGCATCCGTCGGACGCAGGCTCCGTGCCCGACCCGGTGACGATTTCCAGCTTGGTCATCTCGATTCTCCCATTGGCGGTTGACAGTTCCGGCGGGCCGCGATCAGCGAAACTCGCCGCGATATGGACGCGCCCTGCGCAGGGCGATTACAGGGAGGGCAGGCGGGTTTCTTCAAACGCGCGACCGCCCGTGCCGGTTCCCGCAGCCCCGGTGCGGCGACCCGGGCGGGTCGGGCACGGGACCGCCGCGGGGTCACGCTTTCCACCCCGCGACCTCGCGGGGTCCGCGGCCCCGACCGCGCGAAAGTGAAATCTGCGGACATCAGGCGGATCCGGGGGGCGTCGCGGTCGCTGCGGGCGCCGGGGCCGCTGTGCGGGCGGGTGCGTCGCGCCGACGGCGCGCAAGCCGGGGCGCAGGCCGGGGCGCAGGCCGGCGCGCAGGCCGGCGACCGGTTCGGTCAGGAACCTGCCTCTGCACCGGTGGCGATGGCCGCGACCGGTGCCGGTCCCGCTGCATTCATCCCGGAGCGCAGGCCAACCAGTTCCTCGCGCAGGGCCCGGCGGGCACGCAGGACCCGAACGTTCAGCGTTCCGGGTCTGACGTTCAGGGCAGCCGCGAGGGACTCGCGCGAGCGGCCCTGCAGGTAGAGCGCGCGGATCAGTTCTGCCTGATCCGGCCGGATCCGCGCCAGCGCCGTCCCGATATCGACCGCCCGCTCGTCGGCCTGGTCCGCGTCGGCGGAACCCGGGGCAGCCTCTTCGGACCCGGACAGCGCCGCCGCATAGCCGGCATGGGCTGCCGTGGCGCGGCGGCGCGCATCGCTCCGGCGGTAGTGGTCGTAAAGCGCGTTCCTGAGAATGCGGGCAAGCCACGCGTCGGTATTGCGGACCACGCCGGCGTGGCGGGCCGCGCAGATCACCTTGAGGCTGAAGTCCTGCAGCACGTCCTCGGCTGCATCGGGGTCGCCGATGCGCCGCCGCAGGTAGCCCAGGTACAGGGGGCGTCTTGCGGCAAGTCTTGTGCAGGGATCGGGTTCGACGGGCCGGGGCTGGTCGGACCTGAGAATGTCGTCGTGGAACATGATGTTATCCGTTCGCTCGGTCGAAGGAATGAAGTGCACTGGCAGGGCGGCCGGGACGGGCCGGATCGCTGCGGAGCGCCGAGGATGATCCGGCGGACTCGACCGTGCCGGCCGGCGCCGCCGGGCCGAGAACCACCGCCGGCAGGACGGTGCGGACCGCCCCTGCATTCCGACGGATCGATGATCGGCTTCCGGGTTCCATGCGGCGACCCTAGGGCGCCGCGCGCCGCGCCACGTTGACCCAGATCAACCCGGACGCCGGCACGGAGCCGGAAGAGGGACCGGTCCGCCGCGCCCGACCTGCCGGGGAAGCCTGTAATCCCGGCGGCGATCCGGCGTCCCATCTTGGGCTGGTCCGCAGATGCGGGCCGAGGAGACAAGAGCCATGCAACACGATCACGGCGCGCAAGGGCACCGCACGCAAGCGGCGGGCAGTCCCGCCCCCCGGCCCGCCCCCTGGTACGGCACGCGCTGGGGGATCGCGCTGATCGGTTTCGCGGCCGTCAGCGCGCTCGTCCTCGTCTACGAGCACCGGCTTCACGTTCCGCTCGGCAATCTGCTTGTCCTCGTGCCGCTCCTTGCCTGCATCGGCCTGCATTCGCTGATGCACGGGGGGCAGGGAGGCCATGGCGGGCATGGCGCCCGGAGAGCGCCCCGGCCCGATGAGGCGGCCACGCTGGGGACCGACGGGGCCGCACCGGACGGGAAGGCCGGGCAGTCATGACCCTTGATGTGTCGCCGGCCTACGGGCTCTGGCTGCTCGCCTTCGTCAACGCCGCCGTCTTCATCATCTTCGCGCTCAGCTTCAGCAAGCCGCAGACGCCGCGCGACTGGCGCAGTTTCGGGGCCTTCAGCGCCTTCCTCGTCGCCCTTTTCGCCGAGATGTACGGCTTTCCGCTGACCATCTACCTGCTCTCGGGCTGGCTTCAGTCCGCCTATCCGGGCATCGACTGGTTCTCGCACAATGCCGGCCATCTGCCCGAGACGCTGTCCGGCTGGCGGGCCAATCCGCATTTCGGCCCGTTCCACCTGCTCAGCTTCGTGCTGATCGGCGGCGGGTTCTGGCTTCTTTCGGTGGCGTGGCCGGCGCTCTACGCGGCGCAGCGCGCCGGGCGGCTGGCCACGACCGGCCCCTATGCGCGCATCCGCCATCCGCAATATGCGGGCTTCGTGCTGATCCTGACCGGGTTCCTGGTGCAGTGGCCGACGATCCTGACGCTGGCCATGTATCCGGTGCTGATCTGGATGTATATTCGCCTGGCCCGCCGGGAGGAGGCCGAGGCGCGTGCGCGGTTCGGCGCCGAGTATGACGCCTGGGCGCAGAGCGTCCCGGCATTCCTGCCGCGGCGGCACAGAGGAGGGACGGCAACGCCATGAAGAACGACACGACAGGGTTCATCCTTGCGCTCATCCTGACCGGCGCAGCGCCGGTAGCGGCGGGCGCGCAGCAACAGACGCAGCCGGGCGACATGCCGATGATCTCGAAGGGGATCATCCTTCCGCAGATGGACGCGGCCGAGGGACGGCGGCTCTTCGCGGCCAAGGGCTGCGTCGTCTGCCACTCGGTCAACGGCATCGGCGGGTCCGAAGCGCCGGCGCTCGACGCCGACTACATGGAGCAGATGATGAACCCCTTCGACTTCGCCGCCAGCATGTGGCGGGGGGCCGAGACGATGGTGGAACTCCAGCGCGAGGAACTCGGAAGCCAGATCGAGCTGACCGGGCAGGAACTGGCCGACATCACCGCCTTCGTTCACGACGCCGAGGAGCAGAAGCGGTTCACCAAGGCGGACATCCCGCCCGAGATCGCCGCGCTGATGATGAAGATGGGCGGCGGGGAATAGACCGGCAGTCCGCCGGAACGAAGGGGTAGGAACGATGAACGATGCCAGGAACGATGTCGGCCCAAGGCCGCGGAGCGACCGGCTCGCGGCCCGCTTCCCGACCGCCTACACGATCCTCTTCGCGCTGATCGTGCTCGTCGCGGGCCTGACCTGGGTCATCCCGGCGGGCCGGTTCGACCGGGTGGCGAGCGAGGCCGTCGGCCGCGAGATCGCGGTCGCCGGCACCTACAAGACGGTCGAGGCCAACCCGCAGGGCATCCTCGATATCCTGATGGCGCCGGTCGCGGGCTTCTACGATCCCGTGAGCTATGCCGCCAACGCCATCGACGTGGCGCTGTTCGTGATCCTGCTCGGCGGTTTCCTGGGCGTCGTCAACGCCACCGGCGCCATCGACACCGGCATCCGCAGGGCAATGGTCCGGCTGAAGGGGCGCGAGATCTGGATGATCCCGATCCTGATGAGCCTCTTCGCGCTTGGCGGCACGACCTACGGCATGGCCGAGGAGACGCTGGCCTTCTACGGGCTTCTGGTGCCGGTAATGATCGCGGCGGGCTATGATGCGGTGACGGGGGCGGCGATCATCCTTCTGGGCGCCGGGATCGGCACGCTCGGCTCGACCATCAACCCCTTCGCCACGGTGATCGCCTCGAACGCCGCGGGGGTGCCCTTCACCGACGGGCTGGCGCTGCGGCTGGTGATCCTGCTGGGCGGGCTGGCGATCTGCATCGCCTATGTCATGCGCTATGCGTCCCGCGTCCAGCGCGATCCGTCGCAGTCGCAGGTGGCCGACCTGGCCGACGACCACCGCGCCGCCTTTGCCGGGGCCGGTGGGAAAAGTGCTGGCGACGTGCTGACCGGCACGCAGTCGGTGGTGCTGGTCCTGTTCGCGCTGACCTTCGCCGCGCTGATTTGGGGGGTGTCCTCGCAGGGCTGGTGGATGGCGCAGATGAGCGCGCTGTTCTTCGCTGCCGCCATCGTCGTCGGGCTGATCGGGCGGCTGGGTGAAAAGCGGCTGACCGGGGCCTTCATCGACGGCGCGCGCGACCTTCTGGGCGTGGCGCTGGTCATCGGGCTGGCGCGCGGCATCGTCGTGGTGATGGAACAGGGGCTGATCGCCGACACCATCCTGAACGCCGCCGCCGGGGCCGTCTCGGGCCTGTCCGACCTTGCCTTCATCAACCTGCTCTACTGGATCCAGGTCGGGATGAGCTTCTTTGTCCCGTCCTCCTCGGGTCTTGCGGTGCTGTCGATGCCGATCCTGGCGCCGCTGTCCGATTTTGCCGGGGTGGACCGGTCGCTGGCCGTCACCGCCTATCAGTCGGCCAACGGGCTGGTGAACCTGATCAACCCGACCTTCGCGGTGGTGATCGGCGGGCTGGCCATCGCGCGGGTGCCCTACCAGCGCTGGCTGGCCTTCGTCTGGCCGCTGCTTCTGATCCTGACCCTTTTCATCATGGCCGCGCTCAGCGTCGCCACTTATCTCTGACCGGAGAACCCCATGTCCGAACCAACCCTCGGTGTCCATTCCGAGTCCGGCCGCCTGCGCCAGGTGCTGGTCTGCCGCCCGGGCCTCGCGCATCGCCGCCTGACGCCCGAGAACTGCGACGAACTCCTGTTTGACGACGTGTTCTGGGTCAAGCAGGCGATCAAGGATCACGCGGTCTTCACCGACCTGATGCGCGCCGAAGGCATCGAGGTGCTGGACGCAAACGACCTTCTGGCCGAGACGCTGGACATTCCGGCGGGCCGCGCCTTCGTGCTTGACCACCGGATCACGCTGACCACCGTGGGCGCGGGCATGGTGGAGCCTTTGCGGCTGTGGATGGAGGGGCTGCCGGGGGCCGATCTGGCCCGCTGGCTGATCGGCGGGCTGACGGTGGGCGATCTGCCCTTCGCCCCCGAAGGCCTGTTCGGGGCCTGGCTCGGCAAGGCGGGCTTCATCCTGCCGCCGCTGCCCAACATGATCTTCACCCGCGACAACAGCGCCTTCGTCCATGGCGGCGTGTCGCTGAACCCGATGTTCTGGGCGGCAAGGAAGCCCGAGACGCTGCTGACGACCGCGATCTACCGTCACCATCCGAAATTCGCCGGCCGGGTGCGCGAGCTGTTCGGCGATCCAACGCACGATTTCGGCCCGGCGAGCCTCGAGGGCGGCGACATCATGCCGGTGGGCAAGGACACCGTGCTCGTCGGCATGGGCGAGCGGTCGTCCGCCCAGGGCATCGGACTTTTCGCCCAGGCGCTCTTCGATCAGGGGGCTGCATCGCGCGTCGTCGCCTGCCGCCTGCCGCGCACCCGGTCGGCGATGCATCTCGACACCGTGTTCACCTTCTGCGGCGGCGATGTGGTGACGACCTTCAAGGAAGTGGCCGACGGCATCACCTGCTTCGACCTGCGCCCCGACGGGCCGGACCGGCCCTTCCGCGTCACCGAGGACCGCCGCCCGATCTTCGAGGTCGTGGCCGAGATCATCGGCTACAAGAAGCTCAGGATCGTGCCCACCGGCGGCAGCGATCCGGCCGAGCGTGCGCGCGAGCAGTGGAACGACGGCAACAACGTGGTGGCGCTGCGTCCCGGCGTGATCGTGGGCTATGACCGCAACGACGACACCAATGCCATGCTGCGCGCCGAAGGCATCGACGTGCGCGAGATGCCGGGGGCCGAGCTTGGCCGGGGCCGGGGCGGCGGGCATTGCATGACCTGCCCGACGATCCGCGACCCGGCCTGACACAGAAGGAACAGAACGATGAGCTTCAACCTGCGCAACCGCCATTTCCTGACGCTGCGGGACTATACCCCGGCGGAAATCGGCTTCCTCCTGAAACTTTCCGCCGACCTCAAGGCCGCGAAATACGCCGGCACCGAACAGCAGTTGCTGAAGGGGCGCGAGATCGCGCTGATCTTCGAGAAGGATTCGACCCGCACCCGCGTCGGCTTCGAGGTCGCGGCGCATGACCAGGGTGCGCATGTGACCTATCTCGGCCCCTCGGGCAGCCATATCGGCCACAAGGAAAGTGTCAAGGACACCGCCCGCGTTCTGGGACGGGTCTATGACGCGATCGAATATCGCGGCTTCGGCCAGGAGATCGTCGAGGAGTTGGCGCGCCACGCGGGCGTGCCGGTCTACAACGGCCTGACCGACCAGTTCCACCCGACCCAGGTGCTGGCCGATTTCCTGACCATGCAGGAACATGCCGAAAAGCCCCTGCGCAAGATCGCCTTCGCTTTCCTCGGCGATGCCGGGAACAACGTCGGTGAAAGCCTCTTGATCGGCGGGGCCAAGATGGGGATGGACGTCCGGCTTGGCGGCCCCAAGGCCTGCTGGCCGAAGAAGGCGGTGATCGACGAGGCCGAAGCCATCGCCCGGGAAACCGGCGCGCGCATCACCGTGACCAAGGACTCCGACGAGGCGGTGAAGGGGGCCGATTTCCTTTACACCGACGTCTGGCTGTCGATGGGCGAGGCCGAGGAGAAATGGGCCGAGCGCATCAAGCTTCTGTCGCCCTGGCGGATCGATGCGGCGATGATGGCGCGCACCGGCAACCCGCGGGCGCGGTTCATGCATTGCCTGCCCGCCTTCCACAACACCGAGACGGCGGTGGGTCGCGACATCGCCGAGAAGTTCGGCCTGACCGAGATGGAGGTCAGCGACGAGGTGTTCGAAAGCCCGGCCTCGGTGGTGTTCGATCAGGCCGAGAACCGGCTGCACACGATCAAGGCGGTGCTGGTCGCCACGCTGGGGGCATGAGGCCGATGCTGGTGGTCGCGGCCCTTGGCGGCAACGCGCTTCTGCGGCGGGGCGAGCCGGTGACGGCAGAGGTCCAGCGCGCCAATGCGGGCCGCGCGGCGGTCGCGCTGGCCGGGCTGGTGCGGGCGGGGCACGATCTGGTCGTCACCCACGGCAACGGCCCGCAGGTCGGGCTGCTGGCCCTGCAAGGCGCGGCCTACCGGCCCGATGCGCCCGAACCGCTCGACATGCTGGGCGCGGAAACCGAGGGCATGATCGGCTATCTGATCGAGCAGGAGCTGGAGAATGCCCTTGGCCATGATCGGCCTGTCGCGGCGCTTCTGACCCAGGTTCTGGTCGACCCTGCCGACCCCGCCTTTGCCCGACCCACCAAGCCCGTCGGCCCGGTATACCCCGAGGCTGAGGCAAAGCGCCTGGCGGCCGCGCGCGGCTGGACCGTCGCCCCGGACGGTGCGTTCTGGCGGCGGGTCGTGCCCTCGCCGAGGCCCGTCGAGATTCCCGACCTGCGGGTGATCCGGCTCTTGCTGGCGCAGGGCGTGGTGGTGATCTGCGCCGGCGGCGGCGGCATCCCGGTCGTCCGGCGCGGCGACGGCAGCCTGACGGGTATCGAGGCGGTGATCGACAAGGACCATGCCAGCGCGCTGCTGGCGCGGGGCATCGGGGCGGATGCGCTCCTGATGCTGACGGACGTGGACGGCGTGCAGAAAGGCTTCGGCACCCCCGCCGCCCGCCGCCTCCCGCGCCTCACCGCCGCCGAGGCAAGGCAGATGACGCTGCCCGCCGGGTCGATGGGGCCGAAGGTCGCCGCCGGGCTGGACTTCGTCGCCGCCGGTGGCAGGATGGCGGGCATCGGCCGGATGGAAGATGCGGCCGCAATCCTGTCCGGCACGGCCGGAACCGTGATCTCGGGCTAGGGAAGAGGACAGGGCCATGTGTCTCTCGGCAACGGTGAGCTTCACCGCGAGCGCGCTTCTCACGGCCGGGGGCGCCGGGATCGTCGCCAAGGCCGCCAGAAGCAACTGGCGCTACCTTCCGATCGGCCTGATGCCGCTCTTCGCGGGCATCCAGCAGTTTTCGGAAGGCTTCGTCTGGGTGGGCATGAACGCCGGCGACCAGGCCACGATGGTCTGGGGCGCGATGGGCTTCATCTTCTTCACCTGGTTCATGTGGCCGTTCTGGATTCCCTTCGCCGTCTGGGTGCTGGAGCCGCCGGAGAGCCGCCGCCGTCCCTGGTTCCTGGCGATGACCGGGGTCGGGCTGCTGCTTGGCTTGCTGCTCTACATCCCGCACGGCTTCGGGACCGACTGGCTGGTGGTCACGGTCAACCGGAACTCGCTGGCCTACGAGAATTCGATGCTGCTCGACCAGATCCTGCCGCGCTGGATCACCTACACGCTCTACGTCTTCCTGATCCTCGCCCCACCCGCCCTGTCGCGCTACCGGCACATGCGGCATTTCGCGGTGACGGTGGCGGCGGTTGTGGTGCTGGACGTGACGTTCCTGCGCTATGCCTACATCTCGTTCTTCTGCCTTCTGGCGGGGCTGGCGACGCTGCATCTGGCCTGGATCATCCTGACCAACAGATGCGCCGAGGACTGTCCCGAGCTCTTCGGGCACGATCCGGACCCCGCGCGGACCCTGCCGTGACGGCAGGGCGCGGCCCGCGGCCCGCAACCGCCATCCGCACCTACCCGACGCGCCCATGGGAGCAGTTTCCGATGCCCGCACGCCCGCTCATCCTGCCTCTGCCCGGCAACGACGCCTTCGCGCAGGATCTCGCCGCTGCGGCGGGCGGAGAGGTGGGCGCGGTCGAGACGCGGCGGTTCCCCGACGGCGAGACCTACCTGCGGCTCCTGTCGCAGGTGGCGGGGCGCCGTGTGGACATCGTCGCCACGCTGGCCGGGCCGGACCCGGATTTCCTGCGCCTCGCCTTCGCCGCCGACGCGGCCCGGGCGCAGGGCGCCGCGCGGGTGCGGCTCGTCGCGCCCTATCTGGCCTACATGCGCCAGGACAAGGCGTTCCGCCCCGGCGAGGCGGTGACGTCGGACACCTTCGCGCGGCTCGTCTCGTCGCTCTTCGACGGGCTGGTGACGGTCGATCCGCACCTGCACCGCCGCGCCGCGCTGTCGGAACTCTACACGATCCCGGCGGCGGCGGTGCAGGCCGCCCCGGCGCTTGCCGACTGGATCGCGGCCGAGGTGCCGGACCCGCTGCTGATCGGGCCGGATGCGGAAAGCGCGCAGTGGGTGCAAGCCATCGCCGGGCGGATCGGCGCGCCCTGGGCGGTGATGGAAAAGACCCGGCGCGGCGACTACGACGTGTCGGTCGAGCTTCCCGACCTTGCCGCCCATGCCGGCCGCACCCCGGTGCTGATGGATGACATCGCCTCCTCCGGCCGCACGCTGATCGCGGCCGCGGCGCTTCTGGCCGGCCGCGGCACGTCCCCTCCGGTCTGCGCGGTCGTCCACGCGCTGTTCGCGGGCGACGCCTATGCGCGGCTCCGCGCCGCCGCGGCGCGCGTCGTGTCCTGCGACAGCGTACCCCACCCGTCGAACGAAATCCGTCTGGCCCCGCTCGTCGCCGCGGCGATGGCGGACCTGCCCGACCGTGTCCCGACATGACAGGAGATCGCCGATGCTGACCCTCGCCACCCACGGCGCCGCCGGAACCGTCACCGGATCGCGCCACCTGCTGACGCGCGGCAACCAACGCGTCCTCGTGGACTGCGGCCTGTTCCAGGGTCTGAAGAACCTGCGCGACCTGAACTGGGAGCCCTTTCCGGTCGAGCCCCGGTCGATCAACGCGGTGGTCCTCACCCATGCCCATCTCGACCACAGCGGCTACCTTCCGAAACTCGTGGCCGACGGCTTTCGCGGCCCGATCTATGCCACGCCCGCGACCCGGGCGGTGGCCGAACTGATCCTGCGCGACAGCGGTCATTTGCAGGAGAAGGACGCCGAATACGCCAACCGCAAGGGCTTTACCAAACACAAGCCGGCGCGGCCGCTCTACGGCGTCAAGGAGGCCGAGCACGCGCTCAAGTCCTTCGTCGAGGTCGATTTCCACGCACCGACGACCATCCCCGGCGATGCGGAACTGACCTACCGGCACGCCGGCCACATCCTTGGTGCGGCGACGGTGGAGATCGACTGGGGCGGACGCAAGGTGGTGTTCTCGGGCGATCTCGGGCGCTACGGCGACGCGGTGATGGTGGATCCGGAAGCGGTGGAGGAGGCCGATCACATCGTCGTGGAGTCGACCTACGGCAACCGCATGCACGACCAGACCGACCCGGCCGAGGCGCTTGCCGCGCTGATCTCGCGCACGACGGCGCGGGGCGGCACGGTGGTGATCCCCGCCTTCGCGGTCGGGCGCGTGCAAAGCCTGCTCTACTACATCTGGAAGCTGAAGCAGGGCGGGCGGTTCCGCGACCTGGCCGTCTATCTGGACAGCCCGATGGCGATCAACGCCAGCGAACTTCTCTGCACCTACCCCGACGACCATCGCCTGGCGCCCGGCATCTGCCGCGACGCCTGCGCCATCGCCACCTATGTCCGCGATGTCGAGGGGTCGAAGGCGATCACCGCCAATGCCTATCCCAAGATCGTGATCTCGGCGAGCGGCATGGCCACCGGCGGGCGCGTGCTGCACCACATCCGCGCCTTCGCGCCCGACCGGCGCAACCTGATCCTGTTCTCGGGCTTCCAGGCGGCGGGCACGCGCGGCCGGTCGATGGTCGAGGGCGCCTCGGAGGTCAAGATGTTCGGCGAATGGGTGCCGGTCCGGGCCGAGGTCGCCAACCTGCCGATGCTGTCCGCCCATGCCGATGCGGGCGAGCTTTTGCGCTGGCTGGGCGGTTTTCGCGCGGCCCCGCAGCAGGTCACCATCGTCCACGGCGAACCCGACGCCTCCGAGGCGCTGCGCGTGAAGATCGGCCGCGAGCTTGGCTGGCGCGCCGATGCGGCCCGCATGGGGCAGGAGTTCCGCCTGTGACCTCGCCGGGCGACGAAGGGACGCACGCGAGAGCACCGATGCGGCTGGTCCGGGTCGGGCTGCACAGCCAGGGCGAGCCCCTGGCGCTGATGCGCAGCGATTGCCATGTCTGCCGCTCCGAGGGGCTGCACGCCCGCGCCCGGGTCGAGATCGCGTCCGGCGGGCGGCAGGTGACGGCGCGGCTCTTGCCGGTCGAGGCGGGGCTTCTGAACCTGCACGAGATCGGCCTGTCGGAGGACGCCTGGGCGCGTCTTGGTGCCACGGCGGGGGCGGTGGCGACGGTCCGTCCGGCCCCGGTGGCGGGCTCGATGTCGCTGGTGCGGCGCAAGCTTTACGGCGGGCGCCTCGGCCAGCCGGATTTCGCGGCGATCCTGGCCGATGTGCAGGCGGGTTTACTCAGCGATGTCCAGCTTGCCGCCTTCCTGTCGGCCGGGGCCGCGCTGCCGCTGGACGACGACGAGACCACCGCGCTGACCCGTGCCATGGTCGCAGTCGGCGACCGGATGGCCTGGGACGCGCCGCGCGTGATGGACAAGCATTGCGTCGGCGGCCTGCCGGGCAACCGGACGACGCCGATCGTGGTGGCGATCGCCGCCGCCTGCGGCCTCGTCATCCCCAAGACCTCGTCGCGCGCCATCACCTCGCCCGCCGGGACCGCGGACACGATGGAGACGCTGGCCCCGGTCGATCTGGACCTGCCCGCGATCCGCCGCGTGGTCGAGGCGGAGGGCGGCTGCGTGGTCTGGGGCGGTGCGGTCAGGCTCAGTCCGGCCGACGATGCCTTCGTGCGGATCGAGCGCGAGCTGGACATCGACGCCGAGGGCCAGCTCATCGCCTCGGTCCTGTCGAAGAAGGTGGCGGCGGGCTCGACACATGTGGTCATCGACATCCCCGTGGGTCCGACCGCCAAGATCCGCACCGCCGAGGCCGGCCATTCGCTCGCGGCGCGGCTGTCACTGGTGGGAGGGCGGCTCGGGCTGAACATCGCCTCCCTTCTGACCGACGGGACGCAGCCGGTCGGCCGCGGCATCGGTCCGGCGCCCGAGGCGCGCGACGTGCTCGCGGTGCTGCGCCAGGATGCGGGCGCGCCCGACGACCTGGCCCGGCGGGCGCTCGACCTCGCCGCCCCGCTGCTCGAGATCGGAGGCGCGGCGCCGCCCGGCGGCGGGGCCGGGATGGCGGGGCAGGCGCTCCGCGACGGCCGGGCCTGGAGGAAGTTCGTGGCCATCTGCGAGGCGCAGGGCGGGCTGCGCGAGCCGCCGGTGGCGCAGCAAACCCATGAGATCGCGGCAGCGCGGGACGGGGCGATCGGCCCGATCGACAACCGCCGCCTCGCCCGGCTGGCCAAGCTTGCCGGCGCTCCCGGCAACCCGGCGGCCGGGCTGACGCTTGCGGTCCGCGCCGGCGAGACCGTGGCGAGGGGCCAGCCGCTCTTCCGTCTTCATTCCGGCAGTGCAGGGGAAATCGCCTATGCCATCGACTACTGGTCGCGCGCGCCCGCCATTGCTGTCGGCGGCTAACGCGACGCGTTCCGGGGCGGACGCCGGGGGGGACCTCGGTCTTGCAACGGTCTTCAGCCTGATTGTCATGGCGGTGCTGACCGCGCTTTGCTACCCGCTTCTGTCAATCGGGCTTTCGTACGCCCCGCCGATACAATTTGCCGCGCTGCGCGCCGTTATCGCGGGACTTGCGCTGCTGCTGCTGGCCGTCGTCCTGCGCCGCCCGTTTCCGCGCGGCAGGCGGGTCTGGCTGCTTGTGGCCCTGTCCGGCCTTTCCGCCACCTCGCTCGGCTTCCTGAGCATGTTCGGCGCGGCCGGTCTGATTGCGCCAGGCATCGCCACAGTGGTCGCAGGGACCCAGCCGATCGTGGCCGCGCTGCTGGCTCTGGCCATGTTCGGCCAGCCTTTCGGCAGGTGGCAGGTCATCGGCATGTCCGTGTCGCTTGCGGGGATTGCGATGATGACCTTCCCGGACATCGTGGCGGGCGGCACGACCGCCGTTGCCGGAAGCGCACTCGTCATCGCGGCGACGTTCGGCGTCGCCTTTGGCAACGCGCTGACGAAACGCTTCGCGGCGGAGGTCGATCCGATTGCGGCGGCGGCGCTTCAGCTCCTTATCGGCACGGTCCCGCTGGCTGTGCTTGCCTACCTCTACGAGCCGTGGACGCCGCGTATTCTGGAGTCCGGCTTTCTGGTGATTGTTGCTGTCCTTGCCATCGGGGGAACGGCGATCACATTCGCGCTCTGGATCGGAATTCTCAGACGCTGCCCGCTGAACACCGCGAATGCCTTCACGTTTCTCGTGCCGCTTCTGGGCGTGGCGATCAGCGTCGTTTTCCTGGGCGAGCGGCTGATCCCGCTGGCCGCGTTCGGGATGGCTGTGACGTTCGGCGGGATCGTTCTTGCGGCCCGGCGCGGGTGATGGGCTAGCGCCGCCCGCCCAGAGGCGCGGTGCGGCACCCCCGGCACGCGAGGGCGCCGGCAAGCGTCACGGCGCAGGTCTTGAATGCGCGGCGCGAGACACCCATTCTGATCTTCGACGCCGGGTGCCGATATGCTTCGACGCTCAGGACATCCTGAAAGAGGCCTAGCATGAGCTATACGATCGACCGCAGCTTTCCCGGAGCCAGCCTGCACGACATCGACGCGCGCACCCGCGCCGCGCTGACGGCCAGGGGCTTCGGCGTCCTGACCGAGATCGATGCGCAGGCGACGCTGAAGAAGAAGCTGGATGTGGACATGCCAGGCTACCGCATCCTCGGCGCCTGCAATCCGGGCATGGCGCACCAGGCGATCGGCATGGAACCGAAGGTGGGCGCCATGCTGCCCTGCAACGTCATCCTGCGCGAGGTTCCGGGCGGGATCGAGGTCAGCGCCATCGACCCGGTGGCGTCGATGCAGGCGATCCCGAACCAGGCGCTGAAGCAGGTGGCCGGTCAGGTCCGCCAGATGCTGACCGAGGTCGTGGCAAGCATCTGACCACCGGTCGTCACATGCCATGCAGGCCGTGCAGGCTGCCGGTGAGCAGGAACGGCACAAGCAACGGGCTGGCGGTGGCCAGGATCAGTGAGCGCTCCCACAGCCGGCGGAATCGCCAGCATAGGAAGATTGCCAGACCGACGACCAGCCCGACCTCGAAGATGCCGAACACCTCGCCGTAGAAGCGCGGATCCCAGTAGCTGACCGGGCTGCGGAACCTCCAGTCCGAGACCGGCCAGAACTGGCGGCGCGCATCGTCGTTGTGGGTCAGGAAGTCGGTCGCGGCATGGAGCAGGCCGGACCCCGCGAAGGCCCTGACGGCCGCAGCACCCAGCCACAGCGCGGCAGCGAGGATCGCTCCCCAGAAGAGGAAGCCGTGATCGACCGCGAACACCGACTGCCATGCGTCCGAGTAGTAGAGCCGCCCGAAGATCTCGCGGTCGGGCACTCCTGCGACCCAACGGGTCCAGAGGATCATCGTGAACATCGGGAGATCGGGCAGGATCCCTCCCGCGAGCGCAGCCGCCAGGGTGGCGGGCGCGGCCGGCCGCGCGAAGACCGAGGCGCCGATCAGCATGTGCGAAGGCGTGTTCATCGTCGCGGCGCACCGGGGTCAGCAGGCGAGGGGGGGCAGGGCTCTTTCGTCCTCGGCGATGCGGCGGAGCAGCGTGTAGGGAAGCGCGCCGTTCAGCACGGTCCGGCCCACCACCAGGCCCGGCGTTCCGACGAAACCGAAGACATCCGCCAGCGCCCGCGTCGTGTCGAGCTCGGCCTGCACCTCGGCCGAGGCCATGTCCCGCGTCAGGCGGCCGCTGTCCAGCCCGAGGTCGGACGCCACCCGGATGATCGACGCGGGATCGGCGACCAGGGGCACCCGCATGAACCGGCGGCGCAGCTCCTGCTGCTTGCCCTGATGCGCCGCTGCCACCGACGCCCTCGCAAAAAGCTCCGATGGCGGCCCGAAGATCGGAAGCTCGTGCTGGATGATCTGGAAGGCCCCGGGGAACTCGGCCAGCAGCCGGTCGAGATCACGCTCGAGGGCGCGGCAGTAGGGACAGCGAAACTCGCTGAAATAGGCGATCGGTGTCATGCCTTCCTGCCGTTCGTTCCGGAACAGTCCGGGGCAGGGATCGGCCTTCGCCGCCTCGGCGCGGCTGCGGCGCAGATCGGCGTCGGGAGAAGGCCCGTCGATGCCGACGAGGGCGGGGGGCACCGTCGAAGTCTGCCCCACGAAGGCAAGCCGGCGGAACGGCGGGACGTCGGGGATGTCGGTGTACTCCGGTCCGCGCCCGAACAGCCGGTCCCACGGCAGGGCGCGCAGGCCGTAGACCGCCGCGATGGCACCGACGATGACAAGGAGATCGCGTCGCTTGAAGCTCACGGCGCGATTGTCCGATCGAGGGCGGGGATCGGCCCGCCGGGGCCTGGGCCAGTCTGCATTCCGACTCCACCTGTCCGGTGCGGAGGAACGCGGTCACGGCCAATCCGGACGGCGCGCGCCGCAGTGGCACAGGATAGGCACCGGCGGCAGCAATGCTGCGCATCAATTCGCGGTGAACCTGCCAGATCCCCGGATCACATGGCGAATCTGCCACGTCCTCACCCGCTTGTGACCTGGTGCGGCTGAAATGCGCATTGACCTTTCCATGTTGGAAGGGGAGTCCCTGCAAAAAAAGAAGGAGCAGACCATGAGATTCACAAGACGTGCCCTCGTTGCGGCCGGCCTTGCCGCACCCTTCGTGATCGGCCGGGCGGCCAATGCGGCCGAAGATCAGTTGGACGGGGTCAGGAACAACACATCGTCCTTCCGCGTCCACGAGTGGCAGGACCACTTCGACAGGATCGGCCTCGGCATCATCATCGCCGACACCAATACCCGCGCCCTCCAGCAATGGACCCCGGACGGGCAGATGTATGTCTACCCGACCTCGGTCCCGCTGACCGACGAACTGACCCGCAGGGGCTACACGGAAGTTGTCGAGAAGCGGGTCAACCCGAGCTGGTCGCCCACGCCGTCGATGCGCAAGCGCAACCCCGAATGGCCGGCATTCGTGCCCGGCGGGGATCCGAAGAACCCCCTTGGCACCCGGGCGCTCTACCTGTCGTGGCAGTACTATCGCATCCACGGGACCGACGATGCGCGCAAGATCGGTCGGCGGGCGTCCAACGGCTGCATCGGCCTCTACAACGAACAGATCGAAGCGGTCTACGAGCGGGCTCCGGTCGGGACGCAGGTGAAGCTGATCTGACCTGCCGGTATCGCGCCGCCCGGCTCTGCGGGTGGCGCCCAGCCGGTGGAGGAGACTGTGGTCAGGCCGCAGGATAGGCGGTGAACACCGTCGCCTGCCCGTCCGTCCCGATCAGGATGACATCATAGGCGTCGCGTTCGGATTCCGGCCCCATGCCGGGCGAGCCCGAGACCATTCCGGGCACCGAGAGTCCGATTGCGGCCGGACTTTCCGCCACGAGCCGGCGGATGTCGGCGGCAGGAACGTGGCCTTCAAGCGTGTAGTCGCCGATGGTGGCGGTATGGCAGGAGGAAAGGGCCTCCGGGATGCCGCGCTCGCGCTTGAAGGCGGCGAGGGCCTCGACGCTTCGCTCCTCGAAGGTCACGCGGAAGCCGTTGTCGCGAAGATAACCGATCCAGCCGCCGCAGCAGGGGCAGCCCGGGTCCTTGACGACATGGATGCTGCTGCCCGCGTCCGAAGCCGCCGCTGCCGGACCCGCGGCCGGGGGCAGGGCCATCGTCCCGGCAATCCAGGGCCCCGCCAAAAGGATCAGGCGCCGCGATATCGCCATGTCGTCCACCTCCTGTGATATCTCTCGGCACCGACCTTACCCCGTCGCGCCCGCGGTTGCGAGGGGGCAGCCGCCTCCGCCGCCGATTGCCGCCCGGCCGCGCCCGGACCGGCACCTCCGTCCGTACCGGACCGGTGCGCAAGCCGGCCGCAGGGGAAACCGGACGGCAGGGGCCGGCAATCCGTCAGGGGCTGGCAATCTGTCGCAGCCCGAGGGTCGCCCGGGGCTTGACCCGGCGCATGCGACACCCAAATTCAGATCGTGTCCCCGTGGCCGGAGCATTGATGCCGTTCCCGATCTTTCGCCTTCCGGCGCTCGTCCTGGTCGTGGTCCTGGCGCTGATCCTGCCCCTCGCGGGGCTCTCTGCCGGAAAGCCGCCGATGCAGGTCGGGCATGCCGGCATGATGGCGGCGGTCGGTCACGAAGGCCATGTCATGACGAACGAAGGATTTGCGGACCCGGGGCAGGCCATGGTCTGCCAGCAGCATTGCCTGCCGGGCGCCGCAATCCTGCCTGCGCCGCCCGCGGCCGCGCTTGCGCTGGCACAGGTGGCGGCATCCGGTCCCCGCGGCGATGTCCTGGCCGCCTCGCTCGCGGTCCCGCCGCCCGGCCCGCCTCCGAAGGCCCTCGCAACCTGACCCGCCGGTCCGGCCCGCAACGGGCCGGCCTTCTGGACAACCTGCGACCCCAAAGGAGATCAACATGTCGCTCATCACTCGCCGCGGCTTTCTTGCGGCTTCTACGGCCACTGCGGCCGCCCTCGTGCTTCCCGCCCGCGTCCGCGCCCAGTCGGCCCGGATGACGCTTTCGGCCACCACCCGCACCATCGACGTGCGGGGGCGCGCGGCGACGGTCTGGGGACTTCTCGACGCGCAGGGCCGGTCGGGGCTCGTCCTCGAGCCGGGCCAGGCCTTCGCGGTGGACCTGACGAACGCGCTCGCCGAGCCGACCATCATCCACTGGCACGGCCAGATTCCCCCCAACATGCAGGACGGTGTCCCGGACATCCCGATGCCGGTGCTCCAGCCCGGCGAGACGCGCAGCTACGACTTCCCGGCGCGGGCGGGCACGCACTGGATGCATGCCCACATCGCCACGCACGAGATGCTGCTTCTTGCCGCGCCGCTGATCGTCCGCCGCCCCGAGGATGTGGCGGCCGACCGGCAGGAAGTGACGATGTTCCTCCATGACTATGCCTTCGATCCGCCGGACGTGGTCCTGAAGAGGATCTTCAGCGGCACCTCGATGGAGACCGGCGAAGCGAAGGCCGATCCCGGCGACATGAGCGGCATGGCCATGGGCGGCATGAACATGCAGGGCATGGACATGGGTGGCATGGACATGGGCGGGTCGGGCGCCGCTGCGGGAGGCGGCGCGATGTCCATGTCCGGCCCGGGCGGCATGGAGATGGACCTCAACGACTACGACTTCGACGCCTATCTCGCCAATGAACGCACGCTGTACGACCCCGAGGTCGTGCAGGTCGAGAAGGGCGGGCGGGTTCTCGTCCGGGTCATCAACGCCGCCGCGGCGACTTCGTTCTGGATCGACACCGGGGCCGTCCAGGGCCGTCTGGTCGCGGTGGACGGCGAGCCGGTGCAGCCGCTTCCGGGCAACCGCTTCGGACTTGCCATGGGCCAGCGCCTCGACATCGAGCTGGACCTGCCGCGCGACGGGGGGGCGTTCCCGGTCCTCGCCCTGCGCGAGGGCGAATCCGACCGGACCGGCCTGATCCTCGCCACGCCCGGCGCGACGGTCACGAGGATCGCCGAGAAGGGAGAGGCCGATGCCCCGGCCTTCAGCGCCGATCTGACGCAGGAAGCCTCGCTGCGCGCGCTCGCCCCCCTGCCGGACCGCGCGCCGACCGCGCAGCCGACGCTGGTGCTCGGCGGCACGATGATGCCCTATGCCTGGACGATCAACGGCCAGGGCTGGGGCAGGCATGTCCCGGTGACGGCGAAGTCCGGCGAGCGGGTCGAAATCGCGTTCAGCAACATGTCGATGATGGCGCACCCGATGCACCTGCACGGCCACGCCTTCCAGGTCGTCGGCATCGGCGCGAACCGGTTCGCGGGCGCGGTCCGGGATACCGTGCATGTGCCCCCGATGACGGCGATGACCATCGCGTTCGACGCAGGCGAGGCGGCGCGGTGGGTGCTTCACTGCCACCACATGCCGCACCTCGAGTCGGGCATGATGACCGAGCTTGCGGTCTCTGCCTGATCGGAAGCGGTCCGACCCTGCCCGGACCCGCGGCGGCCGCCGCGGGTCCGGGCAGACCACGAGGGAGGAACACCATGTCCGCTCGCATCGGCCGCCGTGCCGTCCCGGGGGTGCTGGCCGCGCTGGCCCTTCCGCTCATCGCCCGACCTGCCGAGGCGCGCCCGCCGTTCCGGTTGCGCCAGGAGGGGCAGGCCCTGCTTTCCCCCCCGATCCTCGACGAGGACGGACGCACCCGGCAGCTCGGCGATTTCGCCGGGCGTGTCGTCCTTCTGAACCTCTGGGCGACGTGGTGCCCGCCCTGCCGCAAGGAAATGCCCGATCTCGACGCGCTGCAGGGCATGCTCGGCGGCGCCGATTTCATGGTGCTGCCGATCTGCATCGATGAATCGGGCATCGGCACCGGCCGCCGCTTCTACGACGAGATCGGGTTGCGGAACCTGCCGCTCTACTGGTCCGAGCCGCTCCGCGCCGGGCTTGCCTTCGGGTTCCTCGGACTCCCGACCACGTTGCTCATCGACCGGCAGTCGCGGGAAATCGGGCGCCTGCAGGGCCCGTTTGACTGGACGTCCGACGCCTCCCTCGGCCAGATCCGGTCGCTTCTCTAGCGTCCGGCGCGCGGCCGGCGCGACGCTGCGTCCGGACACCGGAGCGGCAATGGCGCTCGGGCGCGCCATGTTCTAAGAGGGAAGCGCGGCGGACCGCCGTGCCGGCCGTTCCGGAACGGCCGGCACGGCAGACACGCGGACTCTCGCAGACACGCGGACGGAGAGGAAGAAAGTGCCGAAGCTGAAGCCAATGGTTCTCGGTGTGACCGCGGCGGCGGTTCTGGGCCTTGCCGGCTGGGCCGGCTGGACGGCCTGGAGCGACGCGGCCGCCGCCCGGCTGCCCGCCGGACTCGTCAGCACCAACGGCCGGATCGAGGCCGCCACGGTGGACGTGGCGACCGAGATCGAGGGCCGTGTCGCGGTCATCGCCGTGGACGAAGGCGACCGGGTGGCGCGCGACCAGCTCGTTGCAGAACTGGACGCCGTGCCGGCCAGGGCCGCCGCCGACCGCGCCGAGGCCGAGGCCGAGCGCGCAAGGCAGGCGGTGGCGGTCGCCGAGGCGGACCTTGCGGCCCAGCAGGCGGCGCTGATCTTCGCCCGGCAGGATTTCGACCGCACCACGCGGCTGGCCGACGCGGACGCCGCGTCGCACCGCGCGCACGAGATGGCGCAGCAGGCGCTTTCCGCCGCCGAGGCGGGTGTCGCCGCCCGCACCGCCGGCGTTGCCGCTGCGGCCGCCGCCTCGCGGGCCGCCGAGGCGGCGCTCGAAAGCGCGCGGATCGCGCTCGACAAGACGAAGATCAAGTCGCCGGTCGCCGGAACGGTGCTCTATCGCCTGATCGAGACCGGCGCCGTCGTGCCGGCCGGCGGACGCATCGTGACGCTTCTCGACCCCGCCGACGTGACGATGACGGTGTTTCTTCCGGCAGGCGATGCCGGGCGTCTGGTCATCGGGGACGAGGCGCGCGTCATCCTCGATGCCCTGCCCGAGACGGTGCTGCCGATGACCGTCAGCTTCGTCTCGCCGGACGCGCAGTTCACCCCCAAGACCGTCGAGACCGATGCCGAGCGCGAACGTCTGATGTTCCGGGTCTCGCTGCGTGCGCCCGCGGATCTGGAAAGCCGGGTGGGGGGGCGGCCGGTGAGCGGACTGCGCGGCGTCGCCTACCTGCGGACGGACCCGGGTGCGCGCTGGCCGGACCGCCTGACCGTCGCCGGCCCGGCGCAGGAATGATCCTCACGGCCGGGACCGCCGGTGTGGACCCCGCCGCCGCGGCGCTCGGCGGGGTCACCCACCGCTACCGCAAGGTCGTCGCGCTCGACGATGTGACGGTCAGCTTCCCGTCGGGCCGGATGGTCGGCCTCATCGGGCCTGACGGCGTCGGCAAGTCGACGCTTCTGGCGTTGATCGCGGGGGTCCGGCGCGCCCAGTCAGGTCAGGTGGCGGCGCTCGGCGGCGACCTGCGCAACCGCCGCGCGCGGCAGGACACGGTCCGGCGCATCGCCTACATGCCGCAGGGGCTGGGGCGGAACCTCTATCCCACCCTCAGCGTGCGCGAGAACCTCGACTTCTTCGCCCGCCTCCACGGCCTTCCGGCAAGGGAGCGCCAGTCGCGCATTGCCGAACTTCTGGCTGCGACCGGGCTCGACCCGTTTCCGGACCGGCCGGCGGGCAAGCTCTCGGGCGGCATGAAGCAGAAGCTGTCGCTCTGTGCGAGCCTTCTCAACGACCCCGACCTGCTGATCCTCGACGAGCCGACCACCGGCGTCGATCCCCTGTCGCGCCGGCAGTTCTGGGAGCTGATCGCGCACATCCGCGCCCGCCGGCCGGGGATGAGCGTGATCGTCGCCACCGCCTACATGGACGAGGCGCAGCGCTTCGACTGGCTGGTGGCGGTGGATGCCGGCCGCATCGCCGCCGAGGGCACGCCGGCCGACCTTCTGGCCCGCACCGGAGAGGCGACGCTGGAAGAGGCCTTTGTCGCGCTCTTGCCCGAGCCGCGCCGCCGCGGCTATGGCGGGCTGGTGGTTCCCCCGCGCGAGGAGATCGACGGCCCGGCGGCGATCGAGGCCTTCGGGCTGACCAAGACCTTCGGCACCTTCACTGCGGTGGACGACGTGAGCTTTCGCATCGGGCAGGGCGAGATCTTCGGCTTTCTCGGCTCGAACGGCTGCGGCAAGTCGACGACGATGAAGATGCTGACCGGGCTGATCCCGGCCAGCGCCGGGCGCGCGCTGCTTCTGGGCAAGCCGGTCGATGCGGGCGATCTGGGCGTGCGACGGCGCGTCGGCTACATGTCGCAGTCCTTCTCGCTTTATGGCGAGTTGACGATCCGCCAGAACCTGGTGCTGCATGCCGGCATCTTCGAGTTGCCGCAGGCCGACCGCGGGCCGCGGGTGGCCGAGCTTCTGACCGATTTCGATCTGGTCGAGGTGGCCGACAGCCTGCCCGAAGCCCTGCCGCTCGGGGTGCGCCAGCGGCTGCAACTTGCGGTCGCGGTGCTGCACCGGCCCGAGGTGCTGATCCTGGACGAGCCGACCTCGGGCGTCGATCCGGTGGCGCGCGATGCCTTCTGGCGGTATCTCGTCACGCTGTCGCGGCGCGACCGGATCACCATCTTCCTGTCCACCCATTTCATGAACGAGGCCGAGCGCTGCGACCGCGTGTCGCTGATGCATGCCGGACGCGTGCTGGCAGTGGGCGCGCCCGCCGAACTGGCGGCTGCCAAGGGCGGCGGTTCGCTCGAGGAAGCCTTCATCGCCTATCTGCTGGAAGCCTCGGGTACCCCCGAGCCGGCCGATCCCGAACCCGCGGCCGCGCCGCCGCAGGCCGCCTTCGCGTCCGCCGGGCGGTCCGGGCGGGCGGCGCGGTCGGCCTTCGATCCCGCCCGGCTCTGGGCCTATGCCCGGCGCGAGACGGTCGAGATCCTGCGCGACCCGATCCGCATCACCTTCGCGCTCGCCGGACCGCTGATCCTGATGCTGGCCTTCGGGTTCGGCATCAGTTTTGACGTCGAGAACCTGCCCTACGCGGTGATCGACCGGGACCGGACGCCCGAAAGCCGCCTGTTCCTGGAAAGCTTCGAGGGCTCGCGCAACTTTGCCCGTGTCGCGGACCCTGCGGATCTTGCCGATGCCGAACGGACGATGCGGCGCGGCAAGCTCGCGGTCCTGATCGAGGTCCCGGCCGGCTTCGGGCGTGACCTCAGGGCGGCGCGGCCGACCGAGGTGGCGATATCGATCGACGGTGCCATGCCGTTCCGCGCCGAGACCGCGCGCGGCTACATCGGCGGGGTGATCGAGACCATGGCCGCACGGCTCGCCCGGTCGGACCCGGCGCGCGCATCGGCGGCCGCGGCGCCGCCGCCGCCGTCGATCGGGGTGAGGTTCCGCTACAACCAGGACTTCCGCAGCAGCGCGGCGATCGTGCCCGGCATCATCATGCTGATGATGATCCTGATCCCGGCGATGATGACCGCGATCGGCGTGGTGCGCGAGAAGGAGACAGGATCGATCACCAATTTCCGCGCCACGCCCGTCACCCGGATCGAGTTCCTGCTCGGCAAGCAGGCGCCCTATGTGGTGCTCGCCTTCGTGAGCTTCCTCACGCTGCTTGTCGCCGGCTGGCTGGTCTTTGCCGTGCCGGTGAGGGGCTCGCTGCCCGTCCTGCTCATCAGCGGTCTCTTCTACGTGACCGCGACGACGGGCTACGGCCTGCTGCTGTCGTCCTTCACCCGGACCCAGGCGGTGGCGCTGTTCCTCACGCCGATCTCGCTCATCACTCCGGCGATGAACTTCTCGGGAATGCTCACCCCCGCCTCGGCGCTCGGGGCGCAGGCCTGGTACGTGGGGCGCGCCTTCCCGTCGGCCTGGTTTCAGGACGCAAGCGTCGGGGCGATCACCAAGGGCCTCGGCCTTGCCGATCTCTGGCAGGTTCCGGCGGTGCTCGCGCTCTTCGCCGCGGTCTATCTTCTTGCGGCCGCCGCCGCGTTGCCCAAGCAGGAGCGCTGACATGCGCCGCTTTCTCCGGAGTGTCCTGCGGCTCTGCGGCAAGGAGGCCCACAGCCTCCACCGCGACGTGGTGATGCTCGCGCTCATCGCCTACGCCTTCAGCTACGCGGTCTATTCCGCCGCCAAGAACGAGAACTTCGATGTCGAGCGCGCAGCCGTCGCGGTCGTGGATGACGACCGCTCGGCCCTGTCGCGCCGGCTGATCGACGCCCTGCAGGAGCCGATGTTCCGACCGCCCGTGCTGATCGCCGCGGGCGAGGTCGACCGCGCGATGGATCTCGGGCGGTACGTCTTCGTCATCGAGATCCCGCCGCGCTTCGAGGCCGACCTGATGGCAGGCCGGCCCACCGGGATCCAGATCAACGTCGATGCGACGGCCATGTCCCAGGCCGGCAACGGCGCCGCCTTCCTGCGCGAGATCATCGGGCGCGAGCTGTCGCGCGCGCGGGGCGGCGCGGTCCCGCCGCCGCCGGTCGATGCCGTGGTGCGGTTGCTCTACAACCCGAACACCACCTCGGAATGGTTCACCTCGGTCATGGAGATCATCAACATGACCACCATGCTGTCGGTGATCCTCGCGGGCGCGGCGGTGATCCGCGAACGCGACCACGGCACCATCGAGCACCTGCTCGTCATGCCGGTCACCCCGGCCGAGATCATGCTGTCCAAGATCCTGTCGAACGGCCTCGTGATCGTCGGCGCCGCACTCGCCTCGCTCATCGTGATCGCGGGATGGCTGCTCGGGGCGCCGCTCGCCGGGTCGCTCTGGCTGTTCGCGGCGGGCGCCCTCATCTACCAGTTCTCGGTGATGGCACTGGGCGTGCTGCTCGCGACCTTCACCGTCTCGATGCAGCAGTTCGGCCTTCTGGCGATCCCCGTGCTGGTCTCGATGTCGCTTCTCTCGGGTGCGCGGACGCCGCTCGAAAGCAGCCCGGAATGGCTCCAGACGGCGATGCTCGCGGTGCCGTCGAGCCACTTCACCTCGTTCGCCCAGGCGGTGCTCTACAGGTCCGCCGACCTGTCGCAGGTCTGGCCGAAGCTCGTGGCGATGGCCGCCCTCAGCGTGATCTTCTTCCTCGTCGCGCTGATGCGCTTCCGCACATCGATGACCGTTTCCGGGTGAGGGGCGGATGCTGCGTCCGGCGCGCGACCGATCACCATTAAGTGATCGCAGCGGACGGCCCCGGCGGCAATTCCGGTTGTCCCTGCGCGCGCGACCCTGCAACCATTGCAGGGAAGCATCGGACGGATGCAAGGAAAACGACAGGGGGAACGGTGATGGACAGGACCTACCGGACGGGCCGCAGGAACGTGCTGCGCGGCGCAGCGGCCATGCTTGCCTTCGGCGGGGTCGCCGCCGGCGGGATGCCGCTGATGGCGAGCGGGGTGCCGGAAGCGCCCGCCACCAAGCCCGAGCGGCTGGTGGTGCGCACCTGGGGCGGGCCCTGGCGCACGACCTACGGCGAAAGCGCCGCGGCGAGCTTCACGGCCAAGACGGGCATCCCGGTCGAGTTCGACGTCACGGATTTCAACGAGCTTCAGGTGAAGATCGCGCAGAGCGTCAGCGCCGGCAGCCGTCCGCCCGTCGATCTGGTGCTGACGATCGAGTCGATGGCCTATGCCGCGCAGGTGCAGGGCCTCTCCGTCCCGCTCGATCCCTTCATGATCGAGGCGCGGGACGAACTCAGTTCCCTGGCGATGCCATCGGGCGCGACGAACTATGTCAACGTCGCCGCCTATTCGCAGCCGATCGTCTACGATCCGAAGGCGGTGACGCTGGCCGCGGGCATTTCGTGGGACGAGCTTCTCGACCCGAAATACAAGGGCAAGCTGTTCGTCACCAATACCTTCCCCTCGCTGCTCTTCCCCTTCGCCAAGACGCTCGGCCTCGACCCGGCCAAGGACGATCTGGCGCCGGTATTCGACAAGATCGCCAAGCTCAAGGCGAACATCGCCGCGTCCGGCGACGAGGAGGAATTCATCGCCGGGATCGGGGCGGGCGAGTTCAGCCTCGGGATCACCCTCGTCGGCACGGCGATGGAGGTCGAAGGTCTTGCCTGGGTGGTGCCGAAGGAGGGCTCCGTGGTCTCGACCGAGGCGATGTATGTGCCCGTTGGCCTGCCCGAGGACGTGACCTACTGGGCCCAGGTCTTCATGTCGGAAGTTCTGACCGCCGAGAACCAGAGCAAGATCGCCGCTGGTATCGCGGAAACCCCGGTCAACCTGAAGGCGGCGGTGCCGGACTTCATGAAGGGCGACCCGGCCTTCCCGGTGACCGAGGAAGACCTCGCGAAATACGCCATCGTCGTGCCGGTCGAGGTCGAGGCCCGCAACAAGGACCGCTGGCAGGCTGCCTACAGCGCCTCGATCCAGCGCTAGGTCCGGCATCATGTCCGCGCAGTCACGCCCGGTTCCCGAGGCGTCCGCCCAGCCTGCGATCGTCAGGCTGGCCGGTGTCGTCAAGTCCTACGGCGCGCACAACGCGATCGATCATGTCGATCTCGAGATCCGCCCGCGCGAGCTCTTTACCCTGCTCGGGCCGTCCGGCTCGGGCAAGAGCACGGTGCTGCGCGCCATCGCGGGGCTCATCGGCATCGACGGGGGCACGCTGACGATCGAGGGGCGGGACGTGCGCGACGTGCCGACGCATCAGCGCAACATCGGCATGGTGTTCCAGTCGCTGGCGCTGTTTCCGCACATGACGGTGTTCGACAACATCGCCTTTCCGCTCCGGATGCGGCGCGAGCCGCAGGACGGGATCGCCCGGCGGGTGGCGCAGGCGCTCGACATCGTGCGGCTGCCGAAGATCGCCGAGCGGCGGGTGCACGAGTTGTCCGGCGGCCAGCAGCAGCGGGTCGCGCTGGCGCGGTCGCTGGTCTACAATCCCCGGCTGCTCCTGCTCGACGAACCGCTCGGTGCGCTCGACAAGCGGCTGCGCGAGGAGATGCAGCTCGAGATCGTCCGCCTGCACCGCGAGATCGACGTGACGATCATCAACGTCACCCACGACCAGGTCGAGGCCATGGTGCTGAGCGACCGCGTCGGCGTGATGAACGACGGCAAGCTGATGCAGGTGGGGGATGGCGAGGCGCTCTACCGCCGTCCGGCGAACCGCTTCGTCGCCGATTTCCTCGGCCGGGCAAACGTCATCGACGGAACGCTGAGCACGGGCGGCGACGGTCCTTCGGTGGTGACCCCGGGCGGCGCCCGGATCGCGGTGACGCCGGGGCGCGGGATCGCCGAGGGCCGCGGCGCCACGGCGATCCTGCGGGCCGAGGACATCGATCTGTCGCCGGCCGCGGATGACGGCGCGGGACCGGGCCTGACCGGCCAGGTGGCGCTGCGGCTGTTCGAGGGCGAGGCGGTCTATTACGAGGTTGCCGTTCCCGGCATCGACCGGCCACTGCGCATCGCCAGCCGCACGGGCGAGGTTCCGAACGGCGCGAAGGTCCGGCTGACCTGGCCGCGCGAGAAGGTCTGGGCGGTGGCGGAAGACGGCCATGGCTGAAACCTACACCGGATTGCGCTGGCGGCTGATCGACGGGCTGATCGCGACGGGCCGCGTGCTGCGCCTCGGCCGCCTCGTCCCGGTTCAGCCCTATCTCCTGCTTCTGCCCGCCGTCCTCCTCGTGTCGCTGCTTGCCGCGGGACTGGTCTGGCTCGGCTGGCTCAGCATCCATGCCTACGACACCTTCCTGATGCGGGCGGGCGCAATCTCGGCCGAGCAGTACCGGCTCCTGTTCGAACCCCCGTCGGGACCGTTCTACCAGCAGACGCTGCTGCGCACGCTTCTGCTGTCGCTGACGGTGACGGCGGGGGCGGTGCTTCTGGGCCTGCCGGTCGCCTATGTCATCATCCGCACGCCCAGCCGCGTGCTCCGCGTGGCGCTGCTCGTCCTCCTGCTCGTGCCCTTCCTGATGGGCGAGATCGTGCGGACCTTCGCCTGGTATCTGATCCTGGCGAACAAGGGCGCGGTCGGCTGGCTGGCCTCGCTCTTCGGGATCGAGGACGGCGGGCTGCTCGGCACCGCCTTCGGCGTGTTCATCGGGATGATGCAGGTCTCGACGCCGCTGGCCACGCTTCTCATCATGCCGGCCATGCGGCGGATCGACCCCAATCTCGAGCGTGCGGCGGCGACGCTCGGCGCATCGCCCGCGCGGATCTGGGCCAACATCATCATCCCGCTGTGCTGGCCCGGCATCGTCGCGGCGATCATCGTGGTGCTGCTTCTCAACATCGCCGAATACGACATGCCGGCCATCCTCGGCCTCGGGCGGCTGCCTTTCGTCGCCAACGTGATCGGCGACATCTACCGCCTGCAGCAGAACCTCTATCTCGGCTCGGCCTTCAGCCTGCTTCTCCTCGTGGTCTCGACGCTGGTGGTGGTGGTGCCCGGCCTTGCATTCCTTGGCTGGCTTCGGATCAGGCGCGCGCGGAGAGGCCCGGCATGAGAGGGCCCGTGATCCGCCTGTCGCTGGCGCTGGTCATCCTCTTGGTCGCGGTGCCGCTAGCCATCGTGCTCATCGCCTCGGTCAGCGGCGGCGAGCGGCTGACCTTCCCGCCGGAAAGCCTGTCGCTCAACCCGTACCGCGCGCTCGTCGGCAATGCAGAGATCCGGGCGGCCCTGGGGCGCAGCCTGATCGTCGGCGTCCAGGTCGTGGCGCTGTCGCTGATCGCCGGGGTCCCCGCGGCGATCGCGCTGGTGCGGTTCAAGTTCCGCTTCCGCTTCGGCCTGGGGCTCTACATGATCCTTGGCGTGGCGACGCCGCTGATCGCCTCGGCCTTCGCCTTTCTTGCGCTCTTCACCCAGATGGGGGCGCTCGGCTCGCTCTGGCCGATCTCGGTCGGGATCACCATCGTCAACCTGCCCTTCCTGATGTTTTCGGTCGCCTCCTCGCTCTTCAGTCTCGATCCGCGGCTCGAGGAGGCCGCGGCGACGCTCGGGGCCGAGAAGGTGCAGACCTTCCTCTTCGTCACGCTGCCGGGCATCATGCCGGGGATACTCTCGGGCACGCTGATGGTCTTCGTCCTCGGCATTTCGGAGTTCGTGATCTCGCTCCTGCTGATCACGATCAACATCCAGACCCTGCCGATCGCGATGTTCGCCAGCATGCGGGGTCCGCCGCCGCCCGAGGTCGCCGCCGCAGCGGGACTTTACGTGCTGGCCGCGGTGCTGGTCGTCGTCACCCTGACCAGCCTGAAGAGTACCGAGCAGTTCTTCTACCGCGCCGACTGAGGTCTCGTCCTTCGCCCCTCCGCAGGTCGCCGCGCCGCGGCCCGGGCACGATGCCGGTCCGGCGGCACCGGCAGGTGCGAAAAGCCTTGACCTTCCAGCGTTGTAATCCTTCAGTCACGGGATGCACCTCAATCGAAGGAGAAAGACCGATGTGCAATTGCGGCAAACCGTCCACCACCGAGGCCGGGACCGGGCATGGCGCGCATGCGGACGCGGCCGGTCACGACAAGGCCCACGCCGGCGCGAACCATGCCCCGAAGACGGCGGCAGCCGAGGAGTCCTGTGCCTGCGATCCGGCCGGCGGCCACCACCACAGCCACGCCGGAACCGCGACCCACGCATGACGGCAGGCACGGCACGACCGGTCCTTGACGTGCGCCGGTTGAAGGCCGTGTTCAAGGTTGGAAACGCGGAGGTTCACGCCGTCAACGACGTGAGCTTCCGCGTGATGCGCGGCGAGCTTCTGGGGGTGGTGGGCGAAAGCGGGTCGGGCAAGTCGGTGACGATGCTCTCGATGCTGGGCCTGCTGCCGGCGTCGTCGGCCGAAATACGCGGCGGCGAGGTTCTCCTCGACGGGCAGGATCTGCTGAAGCTCACACCGCGCGAACTGGCGGATGTGCGGGGCGCGCGGGTCGGCTTCGTGTTCCAGGACCCGATGACCAGCCTCAACCCCGTCCTGACCATCGGCGACCAGCTTTCCGAGCCGTTGATCCGCCACCGGGGCATGACACGCGCGGCGGCGGCGGCGCGTGCGGTCGAGCTTCTGGAAATGGTTGGGATCCCCGACCCGAAAAGCCGGCTCGGCGCCTATCCGCACCAGTTCTCGGGCGGCATGCGGCAGCGGGTGATGATCGCCATCGCGCTGGCCTGCGAGCCGGACCTCCTGATTGCTGACGAGCCGACAACGGCGCTGGACGTGACGGTGCAGGCGCAGATCCTGGAGCTGATCGGCGAGTTGCGCCGCAAGCTGGGCATGGCGATCGTCTGGATCTCGCATGATCTTGGCGTCATTGCGGAAATCGCCGACCGGGTGATGGTGATGTATGGCGGTCAGGTGGTCGAGGAGGCGCCGGCATCCGAGCTCTTCGATGCCCCGCGCCATCCCTATACGCGGGCGCTCCTGCGCACCGTTCCCTCGCTCGACGGTCCCCGTCCGGAACAGCTCTACACGATCGAGGGCCAGCCGCCGATCCTGACCGAGGCGCCCGCGGCCTGCTCGTTCCGCCACCGCTGCGCCGAGGCGCACGACCTCTGCGCCTGCGCCAACCCGACCTGCTGTGCGGTTTCCTCGGCCGGGGCACTCGCCGCGCCGGGCCATATCGTCGCCTGCCATCGTGTCGCGGCCTCGCTTCCGCACGGGGTTCCGCATGGCTGAGGGTCAGGCTGTCCGCAAGCTCGTCGAGGTCGAGGGGCTCAAGACCCATTTCCCGGTACTGGCCGGCCTGCTGCGCCGGCAGGTCGGGTCCGTCCGGGCGGTCGACGGGGTCAGCTTCAGCATTGCCGAGGGCGAGACGCTGGGTCTCGTGGGGGAGTCGGGCTGCGGCAAGTCCACTGTCGGGCGGTCGATCCTGCGGCTCTGCGAGCCGACCGCCGGGCGCGTCGCGATCGGCGGAGAGGACGTGCTCTCGCTTGGTCCGGCGGCGCTGCGCCGCAAGCGCCCGACCATGCAGATGGTGTTCCAGGACCCCCAGGCCAGCCTCAATCCCCGGATGACCCTGTCCGCCATCATTTCCGAACCCCTGAACGTGCACACCGACTGGCCGGCCGAGCGCAAGGTGGCGCGGGTGCGCGAGCTGATGGATGCGGTCGGGCTCGACCGGCGCTTCGTCAACCGCTTCCCGCACGAATTCTCGGGCGGGCAGCGCCAGCGGGTCGGCATCGCCCGCGCCCTGGCGCTGAACCCGAAGTTCGTCGTCTGCGACGAACCGATCGCCGCACTCGACGTGTCGATCCAGGCCCAGGTGGTCAACCTGCTGGAAAAGCTGCAGCGCGACTTCGGCCTGACTTACCTCTTCATCAGCCATGACCTGTCGATGGTGCGCCATATCGCCGACCGGGTGGCGGTGATGTATCTCGGCCGGATAGCCGAGCTCAGCCCCCGCGATGCGCTCTATGCCCGGCCGCTCCATCCCTACGCCGAGGCGCTCCTGTCGGCGGTGCCCCGGCTCGACCGGGCCGGAAGCCGCGGCGGGGCCGGGACGCGCGGGCGGATCATCCTGAAGGGCGACGTGCCGTCGCCGGCGCGGATGCCGCCGGGCTGCAACTTCCACACCCGCTGTCCGAAGGTCCTTGACCGCTGCCGGACCGAGAACCCCGGCCTGCGCGAGGTCGAACCCGGCCGGCTGGTCGCCTGCCACCTCTATTCCGACAACAAACCCGCCGCCGGATGAACCGGCGCGAACCAGAAGAGACGACGGATCCAACAAGGAGACTGACGATGAGAAAGACTTCGATCCTGCTGACGGGGACGGCCATGGCCCTGCTCGGTCTGCCGGCATTTGCCGGCGGGCGGGGCACCGACGGGGAACTGCGGATCACCTTCCCGCAGGCGACCTCGACGCTGAACCCCTACCTGTCGAGCGGCACCAAGGATGTCTATGCGTCGAGCATGGTGCTGGAGCCGCTGGCCGGCTTCGACGAGAACGGCGCGGTGTACCCGCGCCTCGTGACCGAGGTCCCGAGCCTCGAGAACGGCGGCATCTCGGCCGACTACAAGTCGATCACCTGGAAGCTCATCCCCGGTGTCAAGTGGTCGGACGGCACGCCGCTGACGGCCGCCGACGTGGTCTTCACCGGCGCCTACTGCACCGAAACCGACAGCGGCTGCGCCCAGGCCTTCAAGTTCGACGGGATCGACAAGATCGAGGCGGTCGATGACCTGACCGTCAGGATCACCTTCAAGGCGCCGAAGGCGAACCCGTTCAACGCCTTCGTCGGATCGCAGACGCCGATCCTGCAGAAGGCGCAGTTCGAGAACTGCATGGGTGCGGCGGCGCAGGCCTGCACCGCGCAGAACTTCGGCCCGATCGGCACCGGGCCGTTCCGTGTCACCGGCTTCACCGTGAACGATCTCGTCCAGTACGAGGCCAACCCGAACTACCGCGATCCGGCCAAGCCCGAATTCGCCACCGCGATCATCAAGGGCGGCGGCGATTCCATCGCCTCGGCCCGCGGCGTGATGGAAACCGGCGAGTTCGACTATGCCTGGAATGCGCAGATCAACCCCCAACTGCAGGCGCAGATGCTGGCCGCCGGCAAGGGCAAGTTCATCATGGGCTTCGGCACCAACATCGAGCGGCTGGAGCTGAACCTGACCGATCCCTCGCCCGACCTGCCCGAGGGCGAGCGGTCCACCGCCAAGTATCCCAACCCGCGCCTGTCGGACGTGCGCGTGCGCCGGGCGCTGTCGATGGCGCTGGACCGCACGGCGCTGAACGACATCGGCTACGGGGCCGGCGGGTCGCCCAACTGCAACATCGTGCCGGCGCCGGCCTTCTATGCCTCGGACAACACCGGCTGCCTGACCCAGGACATCGAGGGCGCCAAGAAGCTGCTCGACGAGGCCGGCTGGAAGGACACTGACGGCGACGGCGTCCGCGAAAAGGACGGCATGCCGCTGAAGCTTCTGTTCCAGACCACCAACAACCCGGTGCGGCAGGACTTCCAGGCCCTGATCAAGGGCTGGTGGGCCGAAATCGGCGTCGAGACCGAACTCAAGGTGATCGACCCGGGCGTCTTCTTCGGCGGCGATCCGGCCTCGCCCGACACGGCCGAGAAATTCTATGCCGATGTCGAGATGCATGCCAACAACTACGACGGCACCGACCCCGAGGCCTATCTCGCCGCGCTGACCACCGACAAGGCGCCGCGGCCGGAAACCCAGTGGATCGGCACCAACTACAACCGCTATGCCAACCCCGAATACGACGCGCTGTCGGTCAAGCTGGCCCAGACCTTCGACATGAACGAACGCGCCGCCCTTGCCAAGCAGATGAACGACATGATCACCAAGGACGGCATGGTGACGCTGCCGCTCATCCTGCGCGGCAACCTCTCGGCGATGTCGAACACGCTCGGCGGCGTCAAGGTCAACGCCTGGGACAGCGAGATGTGGAACGTCGCCGACTGGTATCGGGTGAAGTAAGCTGCAGCCTAAGCGGGCGGGGCATCGACGCCCCGCCCGTCCTCCGTCCTGGCGTCCCGTCCCGGAAAGTCCGACCTTCATGCTCACCTACGCCCTCCGCAGGCTGCTTCTGGCGATTCCGACGCTCTTGCTCATCAGCCTCGTGATCTTCCTGATGGTCGATCTGGCGCCCGGCTCGCCGATGTCGGAGATCCCGCGCTCGATCCCGCCCGAGACGCGTGCCAGGATGATCGCCGCGCTCGGCGCCGACCAGCCGGTCTTCGTCCGCTATCTCCTGTGGCTGAAGCAGTTCTTCATCGTCGAGCCCGCCTATCTGATCGACGGCTGGGTCGGCACGTCGCTCGGCGGGGACCAGCAGCGCATCCTGTCCTGGCAGAGCCGCGCCCCGGTGTTCGACGTGATCGGCGACCGGCTGGCGCGCACCATGACGGTCGTCGGGACCGCCTATCTGATCGCCGCCGCCATCGCCCTGCCGATCGGCATCTATTCCGCCTATCGCCAGTATTCCTGGTTCGACCAGCTTGGCACCTTCGTCGCGATGATCGGCTATTCGGTGCCGACCTTCTTCACCGGCGTCCTTCTGATCGTGATCTTCGCCGTCAACCTCGGCTGGTTCCCGTCCTATTACGACGCCTCGCTGAAGGTGACGGATTTCGCCAGCCTGTCGCGGCAGATCTGGCAGATGGCGCTGCCGGTCACGGTGATCGCGCTCTTCCATGCCGCCGAGATCAGCCGCTACACCCGCTCGTCCATGCTCGACACGCTCGGGCAGGACTACGTGCGCACCGCGCGCGCCAAGGGGGCGCTCGAGCACAAGGTGGTGCTGAAGCACGCGCTGCGCAATGCGATGATCCCGGTGATCACGGTGCTCGCGCTCGGGATGCCGTCGATCTTCGGCGGCTCGATCATCGTGGAACAGGTGTTCAAGATCAACGGCATCGGCGGCGCGCTGATCAACGCCATCGTGGCCAGCGACCTGCCGATGGTGCAGACGCTGACCTTCATCTTCGCGGTGCTGATCGTCTTCTTCAACCTGGTGGCCGACCTGCTCTACGGCATCATGGACCCGAGGATCCGCTATGACTGAGACCGCCTCGGGCGCCTTCTCGGACCGTGCACGCAGCCCCTGGGCCGGGATCTGGCGCCAGTTCCGCAACCACACCGGCGCGATGATCGGCGCGGGCGTCCTGATCGCGCTGGTCCTCGCGGTGCTGGTCGGGCCGCTGATCTGGCGGATCGATCCGGCCTTCATCGAGCCCAAGGCCGTGGACATGATGCGCACGCGCAACCTGCCGCTGAGCCTCGCCCATCCGATGGGCACCGACCAGCTCGGGCGCGACACGCTGGCGCGGATGCTGGCAGGGGGCAAGGTGTCGCTCGCGGTCGGGCTGGTCGCGATGGCGATCGCGATCGTGGTCGGGACGGCCGTGGGGGTGCTCGCGGGCTTCGTGCGCTGGCTGGACGGGCCGCTGATGCGCCTGACCGACCTCTTCCTGGCGCTGCCGCTCTTGCCCCTGCTCCTGGTGATGGTGATGCTCTTCCGCGACGCGCTGGCCGGGATGTTCGGCGTCGAGATCGGCACCTTCCTCTTGATCGTCGGCGCCATCGGCCTCACCTCGTGGATGCAGGCGGCGCGCGTCGTGCGGGGCGAGGTGCTGGCGCTGAAGGAGCGCGAATTCGTGCTCGCGGCGCGGTCGATCGGCACGCCGCCCTGGCGCATCATCACCACCCATATCCTGCCCAACGTGCTGTCGCCGGTGATGGTGGCGGCGACGCTCGGCTTTGCCGCGGCGATCATCACCGAAAGCGCGCTCTCGTTCCTCGGCCTCGGCTTCCCGCCGGACTTCCCGACCTGGGGCAGGCTTCTCTTCGAGGGGGTGGAATACATGCAGATGGACCCCAACCGCGTGCTGTTCCCGGGCCTGGCGATCTCGCTCACGGTCCTTGCGGTCAACTATATCGGTGACGGCCTGCGCGACGCGCTCGATCCGCGCCAGCGCGCCCGCTGAGGGCCTGCCGGGACCGGATTCCGGAGCCCGCGCCCCCCCCCGGCTTCCTCGCCCTGCCGCCGAACCGGGCAGGTTTCCGGCCTCGGAGCACGGGCGGACGGGGGGAGGGCGCGCAGTGCGCACTTGACCCAATCCACGGGAGGGATACCATCCGGGCAAATCTGGCGAAGAGCCGCATGGCAACCGGGCCCTGTCGCCGACCACGAGGTCGGCCGCAGGGCTCTTGTCGTTCGGGCGGGTGGCGTGGGCAAGGACAAGCGCAAGATCGGACTGGGTCTGCTCTATTCCCGCTCGGGCGGCTATGCGCTGTTCTCCGAGGCGTGTAGGTCCGGGGCCCTTGCGGCCATCGCCCGGGTCAATGCGGATCCGGAGCTCGACCTCGCGCTGCTGCCCGTCGAACGTGATCCGGGCGGGGATGTGGACCGCTACGCGCCGCTCTGCGAGGATCTTCTCCGCAACACCGGCGCGCGCCACATCATCGGCTGCGTCACGTCGTGGAGCCGGAAGGAAGTCATCCCGGTTCTGGAGAAATTCGGCGGCACCCTCTGGTATGCGCTGCCCTACGAGGGCTTCGAGGCGTCGGACCATGTCGTCTATACCCATGCCTGCCCGAACCAGCACCTTCTGCCGCTTCTCGACTGGGCGCTGCCGGCCTACGGGGCGCGGGCCTACCTGACCGGATCGAACTACATCTGGGGCTGGGAGATGAACCGGCTCGCGCGCGAGCGGATCGGCACCGCGGGCGGCGAGATCGTCGGCGAGCGCTACCTGCCCCTCGGCTCGCGCGAGGTCGGGCGCATGGTCGAGGAGATCCGCCATTCCCGGCCGGACTTCATCCTGAACAACCTCGTCGGTACCTCGACCTACGAGTTCCTGTCGGCCATGCACCGGCTCAGGATCGGGGAACCGGCCTTCGCGGAGGGCCGCTGCCCGATCCTGTCCTGCAACCTGACCGAGGCCGAACTGCCCGCCATCGGCGCGGCGGCCGAAGGGCTGGTGGCCGCCGGCCCCTATTTCCGCGCCCCGGGCGCAGACGAATTCCGGTCGTCGCCCGAGGCCGCTGCCCATGCGGCGGTGATGGAGCTTTCCCGCCTCCTGCACGGGCGCAGGGGCGCCGAGGACATGAGCCTCGGCGCGCTTCTGCAGGCTGCCGGCCGGTCGGCGATCGACAGCGTGACGCACCACACCGCCCTTCCGGTCATCATCGCCCAGGTCGAAGGCGGGGTGTTCCGGACCATCAGGGCCCTTCCGGCCGTTGCGGGCGACCCCTACCTGACGCACACGCGCCGGCAGGCCGCCGGTCCGGTGCTGAGGGTGGTGTCATGAGGCCGCCGCTCCGCATGCATCATCTGGGCAGCGCCGCGGCTGTGGTGCTGCACCGCCCGCATCCGACCGTACATGCGCTGGAGCGGCAGCTCCGCGCCATCGGCCTCTCGGTGACCCAGTCCTGGCCCGAACTGGCCCCCGCGGCTCTCGGGGCGGACTTCGTCTTCTTCGACGCCGACATGGGCCACGACGAGCAGTTTCCGTGGATGCCCGGCCAAAGCCCGATGCCGCTGGTGGCGCTCATCGGGTCCGAGGCTCCGGGGCGGATCGAATGGGCGCAGAGGACCGGCGCGCACGCGCACCTTCTCAAGCCCGTTGGCGACAACGGCGTCTTCTCGGCCCTGCTGATCGCCCGCGCCGCCTTCGACGCCCAGCGCGCGCTTTCGGCCCAGATCGAGGATCTCCGCCGTCGGCTCGGCGATCGCCAGACCGTCGTCAGGGCGGTCACGCTTCTTGTCGCGCAGGGGGCAAGGGACGACGCGGCCGCCTATGGCCAGCTCCGGCAGATGGCCATGTCGTGGCGTGTCACCTTCGAGGATGCGGCGACGCGCGTGGTGGCCCGGCTGAGCGGCAGCCCCTCCGGGGACGAGGATGGCGATGACCAGCTTCACCAGCGCTGACCGCGCCCCCCCGCCGGGCGTCCTGGCGCGGCTTCTGCGGCGCAAGCTGGCCCTTCTGGGACTGTCCCTGATCGCCCTTGTCGTCGCCGGCGCGATCGCGGCCCCGTTCGTCGCGCCCTACGCACCGGACGCCCAGCTCTTCGACGGCCTCACGATCGAGGGATCGCCGCTCCCGCCCGATGGGCGGTTCCTCTTCGGGACCGACCTTCTGGGGCGCGATCTCTTCAGCCGGATCCTCTACGGGGCGCGGACCTCTCTCGTCATCGGCGTGGCCGCCAACGGCATGGCCCTCCTGATCGGAACGGTGGTGGGCATCGTGGCGGGCTACCATCGCGGCTGGGTCGGCGCCGTCCTGATGCGGTTCACCGACCTGATGATGGCCTTCCCCGCACTTCTCCTCGCCATCAGCCTCGCCGCGATCTTCCAGCCGTCGCTCTGGATCGTCGCGATGGTCATCGCCCTCGTGAACTGGGTCCAGACCGCGCGGGTGATCTTCACCGAAACGACATCGCTCGCGACGCGCGACTTCATCGCGGCCAGCCGCACGCTCGGGGCGGGGACGGGCCGCATCCTGGTCCGGCACATCCTGCCGCATCTCGTTCCGACGATCATCGTCTGGGGTACGCTCGGGATCTCCACGACCGTGCTGCTCGAAGCCACGCTCTCGTTCCTCGGCATCGGCGTTCAGCCCCCCACGCCCAGCTGGGGCAACATCATCTTCGAGAACCAGACCTACTTCCAGACGGCGCCCTGGCTGGTCTTCATCCCCGGCGCCGCGATCATCCTTCTCGCGCTTGGCTTCAACCTCGTCGGCGACGCCCTGCGCGACGTGCTCGACCCGACGCAGCGGGGAAGCGAATGACGGGGAAGCGAATGACGGGGGCGCAGCGGTGATGGCTGTCTATCTGGTCCGCCGGCTGCTCCAGTCGGTCCTGATCCTGCTCGGCGTGACCTTCGTCACCTACGTCCTGCTCTACGTTCTGCCGGCCGACCCGGTGCGCCAGATCGCCGGACGTTCGGCCACCGCCGAGACGGTCGAGAACATCCGCCGGGAACTCGGGCTGGATCAGCCCTTCATCGTGCAGTACGGGCGCTATCTTGCGGGCCTCGTGCAGGGGGATCTAGGCCGCAGCTACCTGCAGAAGACCGAGGTTGCCGAACTGATCCGGTCCCGTCTTCCGGCGACCCTGCTTCTCATGCTCGGCGCGATCTTCTGCGAACTCGTCATTGGCCTGACGCTCGGCATCGTCGCGGCGCTGCGCCGCGGGACGGTGCTCGACCAGACGCTGATGATGGCGTCCTTCGTCACGGTGTCCGCCCCGCAGTTCGTCGTCAGCCTGCTTCTGCTCTATGTCTTCGCGGTCAGGCTCGGCTGGTTCCCGATCGGCGGCTACGGCACCTTCGCCCACCTCGTCCTGCCCGCGGTGACGCTCGGCATCCTCGGGTCGGGCTGGTACAGCCGGATGATGCGGTCGTCGATGATCGACGTCCTGCGCGCGGACTTCATCCGCACCGCCCGCGCCAAGGGGCTGAGCCGCGCCCGCGTCATCCTCGCGCACGCGCTGCCCAACGCCATCCTTCCGGTCATCGCCATGATCGGCATCGACATCGGCATCTTCATGGGCGGGATCGTGATCGTCGAGTCCGTCTTCGGCTGGCCCGGCATCGGCCAGCTCGCCTGGCAGGCGATCCAGCGGATCGACATCCCGATCATCCTGGGCGTCACGCTGGTCTCGGCGTTCGCCATCGTTCTCGGCAACCTGCTTGCCGACCTCGCCGCCCCCTTCATCGACCCACGGATAAAGCTGAAGTGACCAACAGGAGAAAAGACGCATGAAATCGCTTCTCGCAACGACCTCGCTCGTCCTGTCGCTGGCCTTCCCGGCGTTCGCGCAGGATTACACCCCCGATCCGGCGGCCAGGCCCGGCGGCTCCATCGTCATCACCTACAAGGACGATGTCGCGACGCTCGATCCGGCGATCGGGTACGACTGGCAGAACTGGTCGATGATCAAGTCGCTCTTCGACGGCCTGATGGACTACGTTCCCGGCACCACGACCCTGCGCCCCGGCCTGGCGGAGAGCTACAAGATTTCCGAGGATGGCCTCGTCTACACCTTCAAGCTGCGTGCCGGGGTGAAGTTCCACAACGGCCGCGAGATGACGGCCGAGGACGTCAAGTATTCCCTCGACCGGGTGACGAACCCCGCAACGCAGTCGCCGGGCGCAGGCTTCTTCGGCTCGGTCGCCGGGTTCGACAAGGCGGGCGAGGGGGGGCTGTCGGGGGTCGAGGTGGTCGATCCGCTGACGGTGAAGATCACCCTCAGCCGCCCCGATGCGACGTTCCTGCACGTGATGGCGCTCAACTTCGCATCGGTCGTGCCGAAGGAGGCGGTGGACGCGGCCGGGGCCGACTTCGGCAAGAAGCCGGTCGGCACGGGCGCCTTCAGGCTGGCCGAATGGACGCTCGGGCAGCGGCTCGTCTTCGAGAAGAACCCCGACTACTGGCGGCCGGGCGTGCCCTTCCTCGATCAGGTGGTGTTCGAGGTCGGGCAGGAGCCGGTGGTCGCGCTTCTCCGTCTCCAGAACGGCGAGGTCGACGTCCCCGGCGACGGCATCCCGCCGGCGAAGTTCACCGAGGTGATGGCCGATCCGGCGCAGGCCGGTCGCGTGGTCATCGGCGGCCAGCTGCACACGGGCTACATCACGATGAACGTCAAGACCCCGCCCTTCGACAAGGTCGAGGTGCGCCGGGCCGTGAACATGGCCATCAACAAGGAACGCATCATCCAGATCATCAACGGCCGCGCCGTTCCGGCGACGCAGCCGCTGCCGCCGTCGATGCCGGGCTACACCGAGGGCTACGCCGGCTATCCCTACGACGTCGAGGGCGCGCGGAAGATGCTCGCCGATGCGGGCCTTCCCGACGGGTTCGAGACGGATCTCTACGTGATGAACACCGACCCGAACCCGCGCATCGCGCAGGCCATCCAGCAGGATCTCGCCGCCATCGGGATCAAGGCCAGCATCCAGAGCCTCGCCCAGGCGAACGTGATCGAGGCGGGCGGCGCGGGCACCGCCCCGATGATCTGGTCGGGCGGCATGGCCTGGATCGCGGACTTCCCCGACCCGTCCAACTTCTACGGCCCCATCCTCGGCTGCGCGGGCGCCGCCGAGGGGGGCTGGAACTGGTCGAAATACTGCAACGAGGCGCTCGACGCCAAGGCGGTCGAGGCCGACAGCATCTTCGATCCGGCCAAGGCGGCTGACCGGCTGAAGATGTGGTCGGACATCTACATGAGCGTGATGGAGGACGCGCCCTGGGTGCCGGTCTTCAACGAGGAGCGCTACACGATGAAGTCCGAACGGATGGGCGGCGAGGATGCGCTCTACGTCGATCCCGTCTCGATCCCGGTCAACTACGATTACGTCTGGGTCAAGCAGTAGATGTGCAAGGCCTGCGGCTACACCATCCACGGTGCGCAGCACCACTTCGGCTGGGACAATTCCCTGCCGCCCGCGCTGCGCGTCGCGCCCGGATCGACGATCGAGTTCCATTGTCATGATTCCTCGGCGGGCCAGCTTGGCCCGTCGTCCACCCTTGCGGACGTGGCCAACCTCGACTTCGGCAGGATCAACCCGGTCTCGGGGCCGATCCATGTCGAAGGCGCCCGACCCGGCGACGCGCTCAAGGTCACGCTCGAAGGCTTCGCGCCCCGGCAGTTCGACGGCAGGGGGTTCGGCTGGACGGCGAACATTCCGGGCTTCGGGCTGCTTGCCGACCAGTTCCGGGACGCCGCCCTGAACCTCTGGTCCTACGACCCGGCCAGCATGGCGCCCGCGCTCTGGGGAAAGGAGGCGCGCGTGCCGCTCAAGCCCTTCTCGGGCACCATCGGCAACGCGCCCGCCGAGAAGGGCCTCCACTCGGTCGTTCCGCCCCGGCGCGTCGGCGGCAACCTCGACATCCGCGACCTGACCGCCGGCGTCACCCTCTATCTGCCGGTCGAGGTCGAGGGCGCGCTGTTCAGCGTCGGCGACACCCATGCCGCGCAGGGTGACGGAGAAGTCTGCGGGACCGCCATCGAAAGCCCGATGGATGTCGTGCTGACGCTCGACCTGGTGAAGGGCGCCGGCCTCGGGACTCCGCGCTTCACCACGCCGGGCCCGGTCACCCGCCATCTTGACGCCAGGGGCTACGAGGCCACGACCGGCATCGGCCCGGACCTGATGACGGGCGCGCGCGCGGCGGTGTCGCACATGATCGACCTGCTCTGCGCGCAGCGCGGCATGGCGGCGGTTGATGCCTACATGCTCTGTTCGGTCTGCGGTGATCTGCGCATCTCCGAGATCGTGGACATGCCGAACTGGGTGGTCTCGTTCTACTTTCCGCGCTGCGTCTTCGAATGACGGCTGCGACGGGCGTCGAAACCGCGGGCTCCGGGGTCGCCACGGTCCCGGAGCAGCCGCCTGTCCTGACGGTGCGGGGGCTGACGGTCTCGGTCAGGGCCGGGGAAGGATCGCTGCCGCTCGTCGACGGCCTTTCCTTCACCCTGCGCCGCGGCGAGACGCTCTGCATCGCGGGCGAAAGCGGGTCGGGCAAGTCCATCACCTCGCTCGCCATCATGGGCCTTCTCCCGCCCGCGGTCCGGGTGACGGGCGGCGCGGTCCATCTGGGGGAAACCGAGCTGACCGGCCTGCCCGAGGCGCGTCTCCGCGCGATCCGCGGCGACCGCATCGCCATGATCTTCCAGGAGCCGATGACCAGCCTGAACCCGGTCATGACGGTGGGCACGCAGCTTGCCGAGGCGATCCGCGCGCATGAGCCGGTCGGCCGGACCGAGGCGCGGGCCCGCGCACTTCGGGCGCTCCGCGCCGTGCGCCTGTCGCAGCCCGAGCGGCGCCTGACCCAGTATCCGCACGAACTCTCCGGGGGCATGCGCCAGCGGGTCATGATCGCCATGGCGCTCGCCCTCCGGCCCGAGGTGCTGATCGCCGACGAACCGACCACCGCGCTCGACGTGACGGTCCAGCGAGAGGTCCTCGACCTTCTGCGCGACCTCCAGCGCGAGACCGGCACCGCGATCATCCTGATCACCCACGACATGGGCGTGGTGGCGGAAATGGCCGACCGCGTCATCGTCATGCGCAGCGGCGCGATGGTCGAGGAAGCGCCGGTCGCATCCCTCTTCGCGGCGCCCAAGGCCCAGTACACACGCGACCTCCTTGCCGCGGTGCCGCGCATGGGGCAGGGCGCCCGCCGCGCGCCGCCGCGCGGGTCACCGATCGCCCGCCTTTCGGACGTCGTGGTGCGCTTTCCGCTGAAGGGCGGCCTTCTCGGCCGGACAACCCACCTGATCCATGCCGTGGAGCACGTCAGTTTCGACATCCGCCGGGGCGAGACGCTGGCGCTCGTCGGCGAATCCGGTTGCGGCAAGTCGACGATCGCCAAGGCCATGGTCGGCCTGGTGCCGCATGAGGGCCGGATCGAGATCGCCGGGAAGGCGCTGTCCGACACGGACAGGTCCGGTCTTGCGGCCCTGCGCCGCCGCGTCCAGATGGTGTTCCAGGACCCGATGGCAGCGCTCGACCCCCGCATGACGGCGGGCGACCAGATTGCCGAGCCGCTCCTCATCCATGGCATCGGCCCGGCCGACGCGCGCCGTGCGCGCGCGGCAGACCTCATGAGGCGCGTGGGCCTGACGGCCGACCAGCTTGACCGCTACCCGCACGAATTCTCCGGCGGGCAGCGCCAGCGCATCTGCATCGCCCGCGCCCTGGCGCTGCAGCCCGACCTGATCATCGCCGACGAGAGCGTCAGCGCACTCGATGTCAGCGTGCAGGCCCGCGTCCTCGACCTGCTCCGGACTCTGCAGCAGGAATTCGGCGTCGCCTTTCTGTTCATCAGCCACGACATGGCGGTGGTGGAGAACATCTCGGACCGGGTGGCCGTGATGTATCTCGGCCAGATCGTCGAGATGGGCACGCGGGCCCAGATCTTCGGCAACCCGCAGCACCCCTATACGCGCCGGTTGATCGAGGCCGTGCCGGTGCCCGACCCGGCAGCCGTCCGACCGGCGATCCCGCGTCCGTCCGGTGAGGTGCCCAGTCCGGTGCACCCCCTCGGGGAGGGTCCGGTCCGCGCGAGGCTCGTCGATACGGGCGACAGCCATCTGGTGGCGGTGCCCGCCTGACCGCGCCTTCCGGCCGGACGGCGCGGCGAGGGCGACGGCCTTGCAGGGCCGCCGGGCTGCATTCACCCGGACACGTGCCGAGGGGCGGGGGGCGGGTGCCTGACCGGGCGTGCCGGCCCCCGGGTATGCCCCCCGCGCCCCCCCCCCGGGGGGAGGGGGATACCGGCCCCGGGGATGACGGCCTGTTGCCCTGCGCAGGATGCTTGATCTACATCATGACGCGAGTCGCCCGCGCAAGGCATGGTCCGCCCTGATCGGCTGACGCGCACCGGCGGATCCGCGCTCGGGACCAGAGAGGCGTTGAACATGGATGCGAAGCAGGCAGGAACAGGGGCCGTCTCCGGCAACGCCGCGATCCAGCGGCCGCTGACCAGCGGACGCAGCGCGTTTCTCCGGTTTCTCGTGAAGAGGCTCGGCAATCGCGCCGACGCCGAGGACGTGCTGCAGGAATTCTGCATCCGGGTGCTCACCCGCCACGAGCAGCTGCGCAATGCCGAGCGCCTCGATGCGTGGCTCTACGCGGTCCTGCGTTCGACGCTCAACGATCATTTCCGCAAGGCAGGGCGCCGGCGCCGGCTGGACGAGGCCTTCGCGCAGGAGATGGCGGCGGTCGGAGACGCGGTGGACGCGCCCGAGGCGATGGATCTGGTCTGCGGCTGCATCAGGGGACTGGTTCCCGGACTGCGCCCCGCCGACGCCGACCTGATCCGGCGGATCGACCTCGGCCTCGCGGACCATGCCGCGGTCGCCGCCGATCTCGGCATCCGGCCGGGTACGCTGGCGGTGCGCCTCCACCGCGCCCGCAAGGCGCTCCGCGACCTGCTGGTCGGCCATTGCGGTCCCTGCTGCCAGCATGGCTTCGACGATTGTTCCTGCATGCCCGGCGGCTGCGAGAACGTCGAGCACCAGACCCGGTGCGACGACGTGGACGCCACCTGAGCCCAGCCATTGGTAATGGGGGCGCCGCCGGAGCGTCTCCCGGGCTGAACGGCCTTTGCGCCGATCAGCCAGGGAGAGAGAGCACATGACGAACGCTAGGGAGGAGTCCTGTTCCGGCCTCGACGACGAGTTGCAGGTCGATGCCGAGTTCCGTGCCGTCCTGAATTCACTGTTCTGCGCCTGCCTGCCCGAGGCCCAGCGCCGCGCCGTCCGGCTCCGCCGCGATCTGTTCCTGCGCTGCGACATCAAGGGGCAGACGCTTGCCGAGGCGACGTCCGACCTCGGCCTCGATCCCGGCGAGGCCGCGGCGATGCTGATGGAGATCCGGCGCGACATCGCGGTGCTGATGGCCCTCGGGCTGTGCCAGACGGGCGGCGCCGAGGAGGGCCGGGATCAAACCCCCGCCTGCGGCTGCGGCACGCCGGATGCGGCCGCGGACGCCGGCATGCGGCAGGCTCTGTAAGGAATCGGGAAAATCTGCGTCTATGTCTTCGTCCGGGGTCGGCCGACCGTCGGCGCGACCCGCGCCGGCATCGTGTGCGTTCCCGTGTCCGTGACCAAGCAGAGGAGCGCACAGCAATGCGAAGACTGCCCTATCTTGCCGCGGCGTCGGTCATCTTCACCGGGCTTCTGGTGGCCGCCTGGGTCAACCACCGCACCGGCATCATCGGCGATGACCCCGAACGAAACATCGCGATCCCGAAGGAACTGACCAGCACCCTGCAGGTGAAGGTCGCCTATGACGGCCAGTCGATCTGGTTCCGCTACCGCTGGCCGGCGGAACAGCCGAACCTCGTCAACAACCTGCTGGTCTACGAGGGCGGCAAATGGTCCCTGCGCGAGGGCGAGGAACTCGGGTCCGACCCCGACCGGCTGATCGAGGACCGGGTGGCGATGATGGTGGACGACGGCTCGGTGCCGCTGTTCTCGCGCTATGGCGGCTACATCACCATCGGCGACGGGCTGACGAGCTTCACCGGCGTGCCCGAAACCGCGGAGGAGCGCAGCAAGTACCTCCCGCAGACCCGGACCGATCCGAACAAGTTCGAGACGGTCCGCCCCGGGAACGAGCTGCTCGACCTGCGCAAGGCGGGGTATTTCCTGGACCTCTGGGACTGGAAGTCGGCCCGCACCAATCCCCTGGCGCAGGCTGACGACACTTCTGTCAGCGCGGCGCGCGAGGAAGACAGCGGCACTGCGCCCTACGATTCGAACTTCGACGAGGCGACCGGACAGCCGCGCTTCATGTTCGCGCCGGGTGCCGCCGGTGCCGGGAAGGTGACGGCGGAGGAAGTGGCCGCAGGCACGGTCAGCTTCGACGCGCCCTATTTCCTGGCCGAATCCGCGGCCGTGCCCTTCGACCCCAATGCCGGCTGGAAGGAGGGCGACACCCTGCCGGCGCAGGTTCTGCGCGCTGCCGGCGGGTCGCGCGGCGACATCGTGATGCCGCAGGCCGCGCGCTGGAGCGACGGCTACTGGGACGTGACGCTGCAGCGGGCGATGGATACGGGCGATCCCCTGGAGGACAAGATCTTCCGCGAAGGCGGCAGCTACGATCTCGCCTTCGCGGTATTCCGCAATTCCTCGACCATGCGCTGGCACTACATTTCCCTGCCGGTCTCGCTCGGCCTTGACGCCCCGGGGCAGATCTCGGTGCAGCGCTCCCAGCCGGGGCAGCCCGACTGGAGCGGGCCGTGGACCGAGATGACGGTCTTCTACCCCGGCCAGGTCAGCTGGTCGCGTCTGGTCGATCCGCGTCAGCACCCGGGCGCCGACAAGATCGCGCAGCGCGTGCCGGTCGCCTACCGCCACTCCGAGCGGCAACTCGCGCTCTATGGCGTCGAAGTCGAGTTCGCCAAGGAAATCAAGCGGCAATGGCTGTGGACGCTGGCCGCGAGCGTGGGCCTGATCGCCGCGCTCGGCATCTCGATGCTGCTGCTCTACCGGCGCCAGGAGGACCTCAGATGACCCGCAGCAACCCAATCCGGATCGCCAGCCCCGCACAGAGCAAGGATCGACCCATGCAAGGACTTCGGATCTTCGACATGACGGCACGCAGGGCCCTGCTTGCCGCAGGCGCGCTGGCCGCAACCGTCGGAGCCGCGCTGGCCAGCAGCCAGGCTGGCGGGGTGCCGGTCGCGCTGGAAGGCGCGCCGCGCTTCTCGATCAGCCCAGTCTATCACATCCTGGTGGTGCATTTCCCGATCGCGCTGTGGCTGACTGCCGCGCTCTTCATCTTTTTCCGGGTCTTCTCGGACTCCGATCTGGCGGTGCGGCTGCAGAAGTCGGTCTGGCCGCTGATCCTGCTGGGCTCGCTCTCGGGCGTCGTGGCCTATGGGCTGGGGCTGTCGATCTATCCCTGGTCGGCGATCACGGAATCGCCGCTGGGGCGCAACCACATCATGCTGGCGACCTGGACGCTCAGCTACTGGACGGTGATGGGCATCCTCGGCTACCGCTTCCGGCAGCATCTCTTCGACGGGGCGCAGCGCTGGGTCACTTTCCTGCTGACCCTGATCGGGACCGCCGTGGTGACGATCACCGGCACGCTTGGCGGATCGCTGAACGGGACGCCGTCACTGGTGACGAAAAGCCTGGGCTGGCTCGGCTGGGAAGTCTACATGACCTTCTACCTGCCGACCTGGATGCTCTGGGTCTTCGTCGCCGGAGCGGTCGCGATCGTCGCGCTCGGCTTCCTGGGAAGCCGAGCGCGTGGCTGACGGGGGCGAAGTGCCGGACCTGGCCGGGGCAGACACTGCACCGGCCGGCCTTCCCGATTATCTCGAACGGCACTACCGGTGGGCCTATCTGCGGCCCGCCAGCCTTCGCGTCTTCGATCGCACCGCAATGGCATCGGCGATCCTGTGGGGCCAGTATCGCCGCCTGACGGACGCCGCCCTCGCCGAAGTCGCGCCCGGGGACCGGGTCCTTCAGGTCGCCTGCGTCTATGGCGACCTGTCGCAACGGCTGGCTGCGCGCCTCGGCCCGCACGGGGCGCTGGACGTGATCGACATCGCGCCGATCCAGGTCGCCAACACCGCGCGCAAACTGCGCCGGTTCTCCAACGCACGGGTGCATCAGGCGGATGCCGCGGACCCGGGCGCCTCCGGCCATGACGTCGCCTACGATGCGATCCTGGTCTTTTTCCTGCTGCACGAACTGCCCCCCGCCCACAAGCGGCGGGCGGTCGATGCCGCCCTCGCCCGTGTCGAGCCGGGCGGGCGGGCGGTTTTCGTCGATTACGCGCGGCCCGCCGCCTGGAACCCGCTCCGGCCGGTGATGGGCGCGGTGTTTCGCCTGCTGGAGCCCTTTGCCGCCGAAATGTGGCGCACGCCGATCGCGTCGCTCGCCTCTGCGTCCGGACATTTCCGCTGGCGCGAGCGGCGCTGTCTCGGCGGGCTCTACCAGGTCGTCGTGGCCGAACGCCCCCGTAATCTGTCGCGCCGTGCTGCGTCAATTGGATGAGCGCAGCGGCGGCCACCCGGCCACGGGCGGCTGCCTCCAGCCCGACCGACGCCCCAACCGGAGATCGAACATCCATGAACACCGCCCCCAAGAACGCCCGGCCCGGCCACCCGGGCGCGACCGCCGGCAGGCCCACCCGGCGCAGCCTGCTCGCCTTCGGCCTCGTCGCGGCCGGGTCGCTCGGTGCGGCCGGCTACTTCCTGTGGCCGGCGCTGCGTCAGAACCTGTCCGGCGCCGCGGCCGACGCCGTGCCCGTCTCCATCTCGATGAGCGGCTTTGCCCCGAACGTGCTGACCGTGAAGGCGGGACAGCCGGTCCGTCTGCTCCTGGTCAACCGTGACAATTCGCTGCATTCGGACGGCGGCGGCTGGCACCAGTTCGCCAGCGAGGAACTTGGCCTCGATTTCAAGGTGGGACCGCTTTCCGAGCAGCTGGTCAGCTTCACCGTGGACAAGCCCGGCACCTACGGCTTCTACTGCAACGTCTGCTGCGGGGGGAAAGCCAATCCCTACATGAACGGCCGACTGATCGTCGAGGCGTGAGAATGGCGATACCGGGTTTCCGTCGCAGGCCCGTGGCCGCAGTCCTTGGGCTTGCGGCGCTTGGTGCCATCGCAATCGCGTTGGCCGCAGGCTGGCTGCCGACGGGCCTCGCGCCCCAGGGCGGCATGGCCGGGCTTCTGACGCGGCCCGAGATCACGCTGCCCGTGATCGTCCTGGCCGGGCTTGCCGATGGGATCAATCCCTGTTCGTTCACGCTGCTTTTGCTGTTCATCGCGGCGCTACTGGCCACGGCGGGCAATGCCGGTCCTGCGGCCGTGTCGCAGGTCCGCGGACGCATGTTGCGCAACGGCGGCGCCTTCGTTCTGGCGATCTTCCTGGCCTATCTGGTGCTGGGCGCCGGGCTGATGCAGATTTCGACGACGCTGGCGCAGAACCACTTCGGGGCGCGGCTCGGCGCGCTTCTGTCGGTGTTGCTGGGCCTGTGGATGCTGAAGGACTACTTCCTGCCCGGTGTCGGACCGCGGCTTGCCGCGCCGGCCTGGGTCGGGCGCCGCGTGCGCGGGGCCGACGGGGCGGCCTCGGCGGCCACGATGTTCGGCCTCGGCGCGCTGATCAGCCTGTGCACCGTGCCCTGCTCGGGCGCGGTCTATCTGGCGATCATCAGCCTTCTGGCGCTGCAGCCCGGCCTGACCGAAAGCTACGGCTATCTTCTGGTCTACAACGTGATGTTCATCCTGCCCCTGGTCGGCATCCTGCTTGCCGCCTCGTCGCGCGCCGGGCTGAACCGGCTGGCGCACTGGAACCTCCACCACCGTGACGGGGTCAAGCTTGCCCTTGGCGGCAGCGTGGTGGGGCTGGGTCTGGTGATCCTCGCCGTGGCCTGACACCGGGCCGGGGGGAACGGAGGCTGCAAACATGCGCCGTGACGACGCACTCACGGTCGTCGGTGCAGGACCCGCCGGGCTTGCCTGTGCCATCGTTCTGGCGAAGGGCGGCGCGCGCGTGGTGGTGCGCGAATGGAAGCACGGCGTCGGCCATCGGTTTCACGACGACTTCCAGGGCATCGAGAACTGGAGCCGCGGGTCCGACGTGCTCGACGACCTGGCCGAGGCCGGCATCGCCGCCAGTTTCGAGTATCACGGCGTCGACCGCGGGGCGGTCTTCGATCCGACCGGGAGGCGCCACGACGTGACCGGCAGGCGGCCGCTGTTCTACCTCGTCCGCCGCGGGCCGGAGGCGGGCACGCTCGACCGCGGGCTGGCGGCGCAGGCCGAGGCAGCCGGCGTCGAACTCCGCTTCGGCGACCGGGTGCGCGCGTTCGACGGCGCCGGTGTTCTCGCCGCCGGGCCGCGCGAGGCCACGGTGATCGCAGCGGGTCACGTCTTCGAGACCGGCATGGCCGATGGCGCGTGGCTGGCGCTCGGCGATGCCGTGGCCCCCGGTGGCTATGCCTATCTGCTCGTGCACAACGGGCGGGGAACGGTGGCAAGCTGCATGTTCGCCCGCTTCCGCGACCAGGCGCGCCATGTCGCCGCGGCAGAGGCGTGGTTCCGCACCCATTCGGGCCTCGAGATGCGCAATCCCCGGCCATTCGGCGGCTACGGCAATGTCCGGCTGCCGCGCACGGCAATGCAGGGCGGCCATCCGGTGATCGGCGAACATGCCGGCTTTCAGGATGCGCTGGCGGGTTTCGGGATCCGCTATGCGATCCGCTCGGGTGTGCTGGCGGCCCGCAGCATCCTGGCCGGCGGCGACTTGCCGCGCTCTGGCAGGCTGACCTGGGCCCGGGGCTGAAGGCCGGCCTGGTCAACCGGTGGATCTTCACTACTGCCGCGAGCGCGACCGGGATTCGGTTGGCTGTCGGTCGGCTGGGCCGGCGCGACGCGGGCGACCTCCTGCGCCGCGCCTATGCTCTCACGCCGCTGAAACGGCTGTTGCTTCCGGTCGCGCAGCGATACTGGCGTGCCCCGCTTGCCGATCCGAGCTGCAGACACGAGGAATGCGACTGCGTCTGGTGCCGGCACGGCGATTACGACCCGGGCCCCGGGCCGGCCGCAGCCGCACCTCCCGGTTGACCCGTTCGGCGGGATCGAGGGGGCAGCCGGGCCGGACCGGGCGAGACCGGCACGACGGGAACCGGCTGTAATGTGCGACCCCGGCATACGTCTGTCTCTCGGGCGTCGCAACGCCGGGGCTTGGGACGGTCAGAAGCGACAGACGAACAATGACAACTGAAAGGAGCGCGTCATGACCGCCACGGGAACGCATCACAGGACCACGCGGCGCGCCCCGGTGCCCGCGCCCATGCCGGCGGCCGTCACCCAGGCCGCCGCGACATCGGCGGCCGCCAGGCCATCCGCCGCAACGGCCGCGCGGGCCGGCGATGCGGCGACAGCCGCAGCCTCCTATCCGAAGGATCTGGCCGAACGCTGGATCCTGTTTCTCGACACGCTGCGCGCTCGGGCCGACAACATGATCGAGCACGAGCGTCAGGGCATGCCGCCGCTGCTCGACTTCGACAGCGAGATGCTTCTCGACGCGCGGCGCTTCGAGACGCCCGCGAACTACGCGCTGCTCCGGATCACGCGCCTTGGCGACACCTGCTGGGACGATTGCGTCGATCCGGCCAAGCCGCCGGTGATCGTGCTCGATCCGCGCGCGGGACACGGGCCGGGCATCGGCGGTTTCAAGCGCGACAGCGAACTGGGCATCGCCCTGCACGAGGGCCATCCCGTCTATTTCGTGATGTTCTTCCCCGAGCCGGAACCCGGCCAGACGCTGGCCGATGTCCACCATGCCCTGCGCCGCTTCGTGGCCGAGGTCGCCAGGCGCCATCCCGACCATCCGCCGGTGCTTTACGGCAACTGCCAGGCCGGATGGGCGGTGACGCTGCTGGCGGCCGACTGCGAGGGTCTGGCCGGTCCGGTCGTGCTGAACGGCGCGCCGCTCAGCTACTGGGCGGGCGCGCCCGAGACCAGCCCGATGCGGATGATGGGCGCGCTGGCCGGCGGGGTCTGGGCCGCGCACATGGCGGCCGACCTGGGGGACGGCCGTTTCGACGGCGCCTGGCTGGCGCAGAACTTCGAAGGGCTGCAGCCGGAAAAGGCGATCTGGGAGAAATACGCCCATCTCTTCGCGCATGTCGACACCGAGCGCGACCGGTTCCTCGACTTCGAGCGCTGGTGGAACGGCTTCTACACGCTGAGCCGCGAGGAGATCCTCGCGATCACCGAAAACCTCTTCATCGGCAACAAGCTGGAAACCGGCGAGATGCGGATCGACGAGGACTGCTCGGCCGACCTCCGCCGCATCCACGGCCCGGTCGTGGTCTTCGCCTCGGAGGGCGACAACATCACCCCGCCGGCGCAGGCGCTGGGCTGGATCCCCAGGGTCTATCCCGACACCGCCGCGCTGAAGGCCGCAGGCCAGCGTATCGTCTATCTCGTCAATCCGCATGTCGGCCATCTCGGCATCTTCGTCTCGGCCGCGGTGGCCCGGTTCGAGCACCGCGCGATCCTGGACAGCCTGGGCGAGATCGAGGCGCTGGCGCCCGGTCTCTACGAAATGAAGATCGACAATCCGACCGGCGATCCCGACTGCCGCAAGCCCGGCTACGTGGTGCGCTTCGAGGAGCGCGATGTCGCCGACCTCGGCGCCGTCAGCTCCTCGGGCGCATTGGAGACGGTCGCGCAGGTCTCGGCCCTGGGCGGAGCGGCCTATGATCTCTTCTGGGGGCCCTGGATCCGGGCCTGGACGACACCGGCCAGCGCCGAGGCGCTGCGCGCGCTCCATCCGATGCGCTGGAGCCGGCTGATGTTCTCGGCGCGCTACAACCCATGGATGCGCTCGGTCGAGATGCTGGCCGGCACGGTCCGCCGGACCCGCGCGCCGCTGGCCGACGACCATCCCTCCATCTTGGCCGAACGCGAGACGCTGGACCGGATCGGAGCGGGCCTCGGTGCGCTGCGCACGGCGCGCGACACTGCCGTCGCACTGGCGTTCAGGTCCGTCTTCACCCCGCCCGGCGACCTCACCTCCGGAAAGGGCGGCTGAGCCATGCAGTGGATATATGACAACTGGCTCATCCTGCTGCTCGTCGGCGGGATGATCGCGATGCACCTGTTCGGGCACGGTGGCCATGGCGGCCACGGTGGACGGGGCGGCCACGGCGGGCGGGGGGGGGCGGGCGGCCATTCCGGCCATCACGGACCCGGCGCGCACAGGGGGACCGGGCAGACCCCGGCCGACACCGATCCTCCGCCGGAGGGCGATGCACCCCCGGACAGGAGGCCATGACGTGACCGGATCGGCGATCCTGGTCCTGAATGCCGGATCCTCCAGCCTCAAGTTCGCGCTCTTCGACGCGGACGCGGACGGGGGCGAGGGGCGCCTTGCGCATGGCGCGGTGACCGGCATCGGGGGCGGCAAGGCCAGCCTCTCGATGACCGGCCCGCTGGGCGCCGGGCGGGGCGCCGGGCGGGGGGCCGGGCAGGGGGCCGGGCAGGGGGCCGGGCAGGGGGCCGGGACGACCGCGCGCCCGGGCCGGTTCGACAGCCACCGTGCGGCGCTCGATGCCGTGCTTAGGGCGGTTCGCGCCGAAGGCGGCGGCCACCCCCTCGTCGGCGTCGGGCACCGCGTCGCCCATGGCGGGCCGGACTGCGACTGCCCCGTTCCGGTCACGCCCGGGCTGCGGGACCGGCTGCGCGCGCTGGTGCCGCTGGCGCCCCTGCACCTGCCGGCCAACATCGACGGGATCGAGGCCATCGCCTCACTGCGGCCCGACCTGCCTCAGATCGCCTGTTTCGACACCGCCTTCCACAACGGCCTGCCGCGGCTGGCGCGGATGACCGGTCTGCCGCGGGCGATCGAGACCCCCGAGCTGCGGCGCTACGGCTATCACGGGCTGAGCTACGAATACATCGTGGTGGCACTGGCCCGGGACGGCGTGGATCTGTCCTCCGAACGGATCGTCGTCGCCCATCTCGGCAATGGCGCCTCGCTCGCCGCGATCCGCGGCGGGCGGTCGATCGAGACGACGATGGGCTTCTCGACCCTTGCCGGCGTGCCGATGGGCACCCGGTCGGGCGATGTGGACCCCGGGCTCGTGCTGCACCTGATGCGGGAACGCGGCATGACGGCGGCATCGGTCGGAGAGATGCTGATGTCCGGCTCGGGCCTGCTCGGGCTTTCCGGACAGAGCAGCGACATGCGCGACCTGATCGAGCGCCACGATGCCGCCTCGGCCGAGGCGATCGGCTATTTCTGCTATCATGTCCGCCGCCATCTGGTGGCGCTGACCGCGCCGCTGGAAGGGATCGACCGGCTGGTCTTCACCGGCGGCATCGGTGCCAACGCCGCGCCGGTGCGCGCGCTGGTCTGTGCCGGGCTCGGCTATCTGGGGATCGACCTCGATCCTGCGGCCAATGCCGGGGGCCGGCGGATCGTCTCGGCGCCGGGCGCCGGCGTGACGGTCGAGGTGCGCCAGACCGACGAGGAAGCGATGATCGCCACGCATGTCGCGCGGCTCTGTGGCGGGCGCAGCGAGCCGGCGAGGGAGGCCTCGTGATGGACGAGATGGCGACGGCAACCTCGCTCGATGCCCTCATCATGCGCGCCCGCGCCCGGGGACCGGTGCGTGTCGCCGTCGCCGACGCCGCGCAGGAAGTGGTGCTGGCGACCATGGCCCGCGCGGTGGACGAGGGTCTCGCCGTGCCGCATCTGGTCGGCCCGCGCGCCGAGATCGAGCCGCTGGCCGCCGCGGCCGGACTGGCGCTCGACGCCGTCTGCCTGCATGACAGCGCCCCGGACGCGGGGGCCGCGGCTCTGGCCGTCCGGCTGGTGCGCGAGGGCAGGGCGGACGTGGTGATGAAGGGCAACCTGCACACCGACACCTTCATGCGTGTCCTGCTGGACGCCGCGACCGGGCTGCGGCTGCCGGGCCTGCGGGTGAGCCACCTCTTCCTGCTTCAGGTGCCGGGCCACGACCGGCTGATCGGCGTCACCGACGCCGCGGTGAACATCGCCCCCGACCTCGCCGCCAAGGCGCAGATCCTCCAGAACGCGGTCGATGCCTTTCACGCGCTCGGGATCGCCGAGCCCCGCGTCGCGGTGGTCTCGGCGGTCGAGACGGTGACGCCGGGCGTGGTCTCGACGCTGGATGCCGCCAGCCTCACGCTCATGGCCCGGCGCGGACAGATCGCCGGGGCCGTGGTGGACGGCCCGCTCGCCTTCGACAACGCGGTGTCGCCGCGGGCCGCGGCCGAGAAGGGGATCGTGTCGGACGTGGCGGGCCGCGCCGACATCCTCCTCGTTCCCGATCTGGTCAGCGGCAACGTGCTGGCCAAGGCGCTGGAATACCTGGCCGGGGCGAAGGCCGCGGGCGTGGCCCTGGGGCTTGCCGCGCCGGTGGTGCTGACCTCGCGCGCCGACACCGAGGACACCCGCATCGCCTCGCTGGCGCTGGCCGTGCTCTTGAGCGGCAGGGACCGGACGGGCCGCTCCGGCACGCCCCGCGGCGATGAGCCGCAGCGGTCGCTGCCGGCCGCGCCTGCGTCCGAGGCGGACTGCTGTCCGCTGCCGGGAGCCGGACCCTGATGAGCACGACCACCGCATCGGCCGGGCAGGCCCCGGCACCCCGGCCTCGTTTCGAGGAATGCTGCGATCCGCGCGAACTGCTGGATCTCGGCGGCCGCAAGGGGCTGGTCATCGGCATCGCCAACGACCGCAGCCTGGCCTGGTCGGCCGCGCTGCATTTCCGCCAAGCGGGCGCCGACCTGGCGCTGACCCATGTGAACGACCGCACCCGTGCCCATGTCGCGCCGCTGGCCGAGCGTGTCGAGGCCGCGATCTTCATGCCCTGCGACGTTGCCGCGCCCGGCGGGCTCGAGGCGGTCTTCGGCGCGATCCGCGACCGCTGGGGGCGGCTCGACTTCGTGCTGCACGCGGTCGGCAAGGTCCGGCCGGAGGATCTGCAGGGCCGGCTGACCGATTGCTCGGCCGAAGGCTTCGCCGAGGCGATGACCGTATCGGTGCATTCCTTCATCCGCATCGCGCGCCTGGTCGAGCCCCTGATGGCCGCGGGCGGTAGCCTGATCACGCTCAGCTATCTCGGTGCCGAGCGGGTGGTGGATCACTACAGCGTCATGGGCCCGGTCAAGGCGGCGCTCGAGGCCAGCGTGCGCTATCTGGCCCACGAACTCGGCCCGCAGGCCATCCGCGTCAACGCGATCTCGGCCGGGCCGGTGGCGACGCGCGCCGCGTCGGGCCTGATCGGGCTCTCCTCGCTTCTGGACGCGAGTGCCCGGGCGGCGCCCCTGCGCCGCGGGATCGAGGCCGACGAGGTCGGCCGGGCGGCGCTGCTCCTGGCCAGCGACTACACCGCCGCGGTGACCGGGGAAGTGCTGCATGTCGATGCCGGGATGCACATCGAGGCGCCCCTGTCCGGGACGGCGGTGCAGACCGCGGCCGAGGGGACGAGATCAGCGACTGGCGGTCAAATCCCGGCCGGACCGGCCGGGACCCCGCGCCATGGCATCTGCCCTGCCGGCGGTCGAGGGCGAACCCGCACGCCGCAAGAGCGCTTGACCCTGCGCCGGGACCGGCCGAACATCATGCAAGAAGTGGAGACGTGACGTGGAAGAGGGATCAAGGATGACCGAAGCCAATCGGCAGCAGCCGCCCGGATCGACCGAGGACCAGGCCGGCGGCAAGGACGGCGGGATCATCCACACCTGCCCGATGCACCCCGAGGTGCGCCAGGCGGGCCCCGGCACCTGCCCGAAATGCGGCATGTTCCTGGTGCCCGAGGGCAAGGCGGGGTCCGCCGGCCATGGCCATGACGGGCACGCCGGTCACGGGCACGCGGCTCACGGGCACGCGGGCCAGTCCGGCCATGCCGATCCGGCAACGGCCCCGGCGCCCCGCGCCTCTGCCACGGCCGCCGCGACTGCCGCCGCGACGGCCGCAGCCGAGGTCATCCACACCTGCCCGATGCACCCCGAGGTGCGCCAGGCGGGCCCCGGCAGATGCCCGAAATGCGGCATGTTCCTGGTGCCCGAGGGCAAGGCGGGGTCCGCCGGCCATGGCCATGACGGGCACGCCGGTCACGGGCACGCGGCTCACGGGCACGCCGGTCACGGGCACGGGCGTCGCGCACAGGCGCCCGCCAGCTCGGGGGGCGGCAAGTATGACACCGTTCCGCCGGGCTGGACGGGGGCTATCTACACCTGCCCGATGCATCCGGAGGTGCGCCAGACCGAACCGGGCGCCTGCCCGCTCTGCGGCATGGGGCTGGAGCTTGCCTCGGTGGCGATGGCGGGCGACGAACCGAACCCCGAACTGGTCGATTTCACCAAACGCTTCTGGGTCGGCGTCCTTTTCACCGTGCCGCTCCTGATCCTGACCATGCCCTACTATCTGGGCTATCCGCAGCTCCGCGAGCTCATCGGCGAGCGCGCCTCGCTCTGGATCGAGCTCGTGATCGGCACGCCGGTGATCGTCTGGTCGGGCTGGCCGTTCTTCGTGCGCGGCTGGAACTCGTTCCGGACGATGCATCTCAACATGTTCTCGCTGATCGGCATGGGCGTGGCGGCGGCCTACATCTTCAGCGTCATCGCGGTTCTGGTGCCGGGCATCTTCCCCGCCGGCTTCCGCGATCCCGAGACCGGCGCGGTCGGCGTCTATTTCGAGGCCGCGGCGGTGATCGTGACGCTGGTCCTGCTGGGCCAGGTGATGGAGCTCAAGGCCCGCGAGGGCACCGGCCGCGCGATCCGCGCGCTGCTCGACCTGTCGGCCAAGACCGCGCGCGTGCTCCGGCCGGACGGGACCGAGGAGGAGATCCCGCTCGAGGACGTGCAGATCGGCGACCGCCTGCGGGTGCGGCCCGGCGACAAGGTGCCGGTGGACGGCAAGGTGCTGGAGGGCCGTTCCTCGATCGACGAGAGCATGATCACCGGCGAGCCGATCCCGGTGGAGAAGGTCGCCGGCGATCCGGTGACCGGGGCCACGATCAACGGCACCGGGAGCCTGATCATGGAGGCGACGCGGGTCGGGTCCGACACGATGCTGGCGCAGATCGTCGAGATGGTGGCCAACGCCCAGCGCTCGCGCGCGCCGATCCAGAAGTGGGCCGACATGGTGGCGGGCAAGTTCGTGCCGGGGGTCATCGGCATCGCGGTGCTGTCCTTCGCCGCCTGGGCGCTCTGGGGGCCCGATCCCGCCCTGTCCTACGCGCTGGTCTCGGCGGTCGCGGTGCTGATCATCGCCTGCCCCTGCGCGCTCGGTCTCGCCACGCCGATGTCGATCATGACGGCGACGGGGCGCGGCGCGCAGATGGGCGTGCTTATCAAGAACGCCGAGGCGCTGGAGCGCTTCGCCAAGGTCGATACGCTGATCATGGACAAGACCGGCACGCTGACCGAGGGCAAGCCGCGGCTCGTCGCCGTGTTGCCCGAGGCGGGCCGGAGCGAGGCCGAGGTGCTGCGCCTTGCCGCGACGCTCGAGAAGGGCTCCGAACACCCCTTGGCCGAGGCGATCGTGCGCGGCGCGAAAGAGCGCGGCGTCGAACTGACCGAGGCGGCGGAGTTCGAGGCGGTCACCGGCAAGGGGGTGAAGGGGGTCGTGGACGGCAAGGCCGTGGCGCTCGGCAACCTCAAGATGATGCAGGCGCTCGGCCTCGACGGCGGGCCGCTCGATGCCACCGCCAACGCGCGCCGCGACCATGGCGAGACGGTGATGTTCGTCGTCGTCGACGGCGTGATTGCCGGGCTCGTCTCGGTCGCCGACCCGGTGAAGACGACGACACCCGAGGCGATCCGGACGCTGCATGGCCTCGGCTTCCGCATCATCATGGCGACCGGCGACAACGAGCGCACCGCACGGGCTGTCGCCGGCCGGCTCGGCATCGACGAGATCCGCGCCGAGGTGCTGCCCGAGGACAAGGCGCGCATCATCAAGGAACTGCAGGCCCAGGGCCGCAAGGTGGCGATGGCGGGCGACGGCGTGAACGACGCGCCGGCGCTGGCACAGGCCGATGTCGGCATCGCCATGGGCACCGGGGCGGACGTCGCGATCGAGAGCGCGGGCTTCACGCTGGTCAAGGGCAATCTCGACGGCATCGTGCGGGCCCGGAGGCTTGCGCGTGCGACGATGCGCAACATCAAGCAGAACCTGTTCTTCGCGCTGATCTACAACGCCTCGGGCGTGCCGGTCGCGGCCGGCATCCTCTATCCGTTCCTCGGCATCCTGATCGGACCGATCTTCGCCGCCTTCGCGATGAGCGCATCGTCGCTCTCGGTGGTGCTGAACGCGCTCCGGCTCAGAAAGGCGAGGATATGAGAGGAGCCGGCGCCAGGGTGCGGCAACCCGCACGGAGCCGGAGCCCGGCAGCCTGACGGGCGAAGTCCCGCGCCACGAGGCGCTGACCCGGGAGTTTGACACGGGTAGGTGCCTCCCACCGCCGAGAAAACGATCCGCCTGATCGTTTTCCGGCGGTGGGAGGCATCGTTCGGGCCTTCCCCGAACCGCGGGCGGGCTGGCCCCCCTCACCATCGTCGCCAGATGGTGCGCCCGAAGCGCCGCGATAGCGCTGGCGGAGTTCGCTGCCGGGGTCCGGCGTTCTTTCGGGGCGGAATGATCGCCGCAGCGCCGCGGGTGGCGGTGGCGCCATGGCATCCGGGGGGGTGTCACAAAACCTTCACTGGACCTCGCGGAATATTTCCCGATTTTAGGAAATATGCGCGACCCCGAAGCCGCAACAGCCTTTTCGACCCTCGGCCATCCCGGCCGTCTGGCGGTGTTCCGCCTTCTGATGCGCTTCGCGCCACGGGGCGTCCGGCCCGGCGAGATCGCCGGGGCGCTGGGGTTCCGGGCGAACACCCTGTCCCACCATCTGGCCGACCTGAGTGCCGCGGGCCTTGTCCGGGTGGAGCGGCGGGGGCGGTCGCTGCGCTATTCGGTCGATCTCGACACGGCGGAGGCGCTGATCGGCTACCTCGCGCTGAACCTGGGCCGCGGGCGGCCCGATCTTGTCGACTCTCTTGCATCGCTGAACAGGGACATTCCGGCCATGGCGAATCCGAGCTTCAACGTGCTTTTCATCTGTTCTGGCAACTCCGCCCGGTCGATCTTCGCCGAGGCGATCCTGCGCGATCTCGGCGGGGACAGGTTCCGCGCCTTCTCGACCGGGACGCGGCCCAACACGACGCTCAACCCCTTCGCGCTCGAGGTGCTCGGACGGAACGGGCACGGCACGTCGGGCCTCCGGCCGAAGCATGTGGCGGAGTTCCAGGGGCCCGGCGCGCCGGTCATGGATTTCGTCTTCACTGTCTGCGACACCGCGGCGGCCGAGGAATGCCCGCCCTGGCCGGGCCAGCCGATCACCGGCCACTGGGGCCTGCCCGACCCGGTCAGGGCCCAAGGCACCGATGCCGAGAAGGCGCTCGTCTTCGCGCAGACCTACGGCGCGCTCCGCCGCCGCATCGCGGCCTTCGTCGCGTTGCCCTTCGACACGCTGAGCCGCCTCGCGCTTCAGGCGCAGGTCGATCGCATCGGCGCCGAAGCCGTGACCGAGAAGCAGGGGTAGGCGCATGGCCCGCATCGCCCTGAACGGCCTCGGCCGCATCGGAAAGCTCGCGCTCCGCGCGCTCGTGGATCGCGGGACCGGCGGCGAGATCGTGCTGCTGAACGACCCTGCGGGCGATGCCGAACAGCATGCGCTTCTGATGGAGTTCGACAGCGTCCACGGGCGCTGGGCGACGCCTGTCCGCCCCGGCCCCGGCATCCTGACCCTCGCCGGGCGCGACATCCGGCTGATGCATGAAAGGGCGATCGGGGCGCTGCCCCTGCGCGAGCTTGGCGTGGATGTCGTGATCGACTGCACCGGCGTCTTCAAGACCGGCGCGAGGATCGAACCCTACTTCGCGGCGGGCACCCGCAAGGTCGTGGTCAGCGCGCCGGTCAGGGACGGGGGCGCGCTGAACCTCGTCTACGGCGTCAACCATCACCTCTACGACCCGGGCGCGCACAGGCTGGTGACGGCGGCAAGCTGCACGACCAATTGCCTTGCACCGGTGGTGAAGGTCATCCACGAGGGCATCGGCATCCGCCACGGCTCGCTCACCACGATCCACGGCGTGACGAACACCCAGACCATCGTTGACCGACCGGCCAAGGACATGCGCCGCGCGCGGTCGGCGCTTCTCAACCTCATCCCGACGACGACCGGGTCGGCGACGGCGATCACGCTCATCTACCCCGAACTCAGGGGAAGGCTGAACGGACACGCCGTCCGTGTGCCGCTTCTGAACGCCTCGATCACCGACTGCGTGTTCGAGGTGGAGCGCCCGACGACTGCGGAGGAGGTGAACGCGCTTCTCGCCGCGGCGTCCGAAGGCGCCCTGAAGGGCATTCTCGGCTGCGAGACGCGGCCGCTCGTGTCGTCGGATTTCGTGAACGACAGCCGGTCGGCAATCGTCGATGCGGCCTCCACGATGGTGGTGAACGGAACGCAGGTGAAGATCTGCGCCTGGTATGACAACGAATGGGCCTATGCCTGCCGGCTGGCCGATATCGCGCGGATGGTGGTGCGGGGGCTGGCGTCGTGACGATGGCGGAACGCCGGCCCGACGGGCTGAGGGCCTACGCGGCCGTCACGGCGGCCTACTGGGCCTTCATGCTGACGGACGGCGCGCTGCGGATGCTCGTCCTGCTGCACTTCAACGCCCTCGGCTTCACGCCCGTGCAGCTTGCCTGGCTGTTCCTGCTCTACGAACTCGCGGGGATCGTGACGAACCTTGCCGCCGGCTGGATCGCGGCGCGCTTCGGCCTCGCCGCCACGCTCCGCGGCGGCCTTGCGCTGCAGATCGCGGCCCTCGTCGCGCTGGCGCAGCTCGACCCAAGCTGGGGTATCGGCGCCTCGGTCGCCTTCGTCATGGCGGTGCAGGGGGCGAGCGGGGTGGCGAAGGACCTTGCCAAGATGTCCGCGAAGTCGGCGGTGAAGCTGCTCGCGCCGTCCTCCGAGGCTGCGCTCTTCCGCTGGGTGGCGGCGCTCACGGGGTCGAAGAACGCGGTCAAGGGCTTGGGCTTCTTCGCCGGCGCGGCGCTTCTGGCGATGGCGGGGTTCGCGGGCGCGGTCTGGGGAATGGCGGCGGTCCTCGCGGCGATCCTGGTCGCGGTGGCGCTGTTCCTGCCGCCGGGCCTTCCGGCCGGATCGAAGGACGCACAGTTCACCTCGGTCTGGTCCACCGATGCCCGCGTGAACCGCCTGAGCCTTGCGCGGATGTTTCTCTTCGGCGCGCGCGATGTCTGGTTCGTCGTCGGCGTGCCGGTCTATTTCCAAATGGTCCTGTCGGACGGAACGCCCGAGGGGCGGCGCTGGGCCTTCTTCATGGTCGGGGGCTTCATGGCGCTCTGGATCATCGCCTACGGGGGGGTGCAGGGGCTGGTGCCGAAGCTTCTGCGCGCGGAGGGCCGGCCCGAGACCGATGGAGAGACCGAGATCGTGGCGAAGGCGATCCGCTGGGCCGGCTACCTTGTTCCCATTCCGCTTGCGCTGGCCGGGGCGGCGCTCGTCTCGGGCGGGCCGAGCCCCTGGCTCACGGCAACGCTCGTCGCCGGCCTCCTTCTCTTCGGCTTCGTCTTCGCGGTGAATTCCTCGGTCCACTCCTATCTCATCCTCGCCTTCTCGAAGGCCGAGCGGGTCTCGATGGACGTGGGGTTCTACTACATGGCCAATGCGGCAGGACGGCTTTTCGGCACGCTCCTGTCCGGGCTGAGCTACCAGCAGGGCGGGCTGCCGCTCTGCCTGGCGACCGCCGGGGCGCTTGCGGCGGCAGGCTGGGTTGCCACCCGCCGGCTGCGGGTCCACACCGGCGCAGCCGGTCAGCCCGGTCCCTGAGACTGGCAGATCCCGGGCCGTTCCGGGTCGGATGCGCCCGCCGCGGCCGCTGTCCCGGCGATCGGGATGCACTGCGTCAAGCCGCCGGGCGGGGCGTCACCAGAGAGTGTCTGGCCGGTGACGCGGACTGTGGTCGGAGGCGCAGAGCGCGTGATCGCCCAGCGCCTCGATCACCCGGCAATCGGCGATCCTTCCGCCCGCGCATTGCGCGACCATGCGTTCGAGTTCGGCCTTGAGCGCGGTGAGCCGCGCAAGGCGGCTTTCGACCTCGGCCAGTTGCGCGCGGGCGATGGCATCGGCAGCCGTGCAGGGCTGGTCGGGCCGGTCCGAGAGGCTCAGCAGGTCGCGGATGGCCTCGAGGGTGAAGCCCAGGGCGCGCGCATGGCGGATGAAGGCCAGCCGTTCCAGCGCGCGGCGGTCATAGAGCCGCTGGTTGCCGGCGCTGCGCTCGGCCCCGGGCATCAGGCCGATCTGCTCGTAATACCGGATGGTCGGGATCTTCACCCCGGCCTCTGTCCCCAGCTTGCCGATGGTGAGCATGAGATTCCCCTTGAACCTATAGGTGCTGGAGACATTATTTACCCGATTCGATGAAAGCAACGGCCCGTGCGGGCCAGGGGATGACGATGGCGCCGACCGAAACGGGAACCGCATGCGACTGGACGGTTTCAGGCATGGATTGCGGGTCCTGCGCGACCAAGATCAAGGATGCCGTGGCGCGTCTGCCGGGGGTCAGCGGCGTGGAGGTCGGCCTCATGTCCGAACGCCTGCGGCTGACGCTGGACGAAACCAGGACCGCCCGCGACAAGGTCGAAAAGGTGGTGAAGTCGCTGGGATATGGCCTGACGCCGCGCACGGCATCGGCACGCAAGGATCTCGTGAGGCCCGGTGCCGCCCCGGCCGAGGAGCATGGCGACGCGCATGCAGGCCATGATCATTCCGGCCATGATCATTCGGATCACGACCATGCCGGGCACGATCACGGTCCGGAACCGACCGCCACGCGCCTACGCGACACCAGCGGCGATGACAGCCCCGGCCACGGCCATGACGACCCCGCCGACCGCGGCAAGCGCTGGTATCAGACCGGCAAGGGCAAGCATGTCATATCTACAGCCGTGCTGCTCGCCGCCGCCTGGTCCGTCGAGCTCGTCGCGCCGCAGGTCGGGCGCTGGGCCTTCGTCGCCGCCAGCCTCATCGGCGTCGCGCCGCTGACGCGGCGCGCCCTCGCGGCGCTGCGGGTGGGACAGCCCTTCACCATCGAAAGCCTGACGACGCTCGCCGTCCTCGGCGCGCTGTTGATCAACGCCTCCGAGGAAGCGGCGGTGGTCGTGTTTTTCTTCGCCGTGGGCGAGCTTCTCGAGGGGGTGGCCGCCGGCAAGGCGCGCGACGGGATCCGGTCGCTGGCGGCTCTGGTGCCGAAGACCGCGCTGCTTGAGGTGAATGGCACGACCCGCGAGGTTCCGGCGGCATCGCTGACGGTCGGCCAGACCGTCCTCGTCCGCCCCGGCGACCGGGTTCCGGCCGACGGCGAGATCACGCAGGGCACCTCGGGCGTCGATGACAGCCCGGTGACGGGCGAAAGCGTGCCGGTGACCAAGGGGCCGGGCGACACGGTCTTTGCCGGGTCGATCAACACCGAGGCGGCGCTGCGCGTGAAGGTCACCAAGGGCCCCGAGGACAACACCATCGCCCGCATCATCCGCCTGGTGGAAGAGGCCGAGGAGTCGCGTTCCCCGACCGAACGCTTCATCGTCCGCTTCAGCCGGTGGTACATGCCCGCCATCGTCTCCGTCTCGGCGCTGGTGATCCTGGTCCCCCCCCTGGCCTTCGCCCAGCCCTGGGACACCTGGATCTACCGGGGCCTCGCGCTCCTGCTGATCGGCTGCCCCTGCGCGCTGGTGGTCTCGGTCCCGGCCTCGATCGCCTCGGCATTGTCCGCCGGCGCGCGGCACGGCCTTCTGATGAAGGGCGGCGCGGTGGTCGAGGCGGCGTCGAAGGTCGCCCGCGTCGCCTTCGACAAGACCGGCACGCTGACGCACGGCCGGCCGCACGTGACCGACCTCGTGACCTTCGGCACCACGACCGAGGCGGAGCTTCTGGCAGTGGCGGCCGGCGTCGAGACCGGGTCGAGCCATCCGCTCGCCGTCGCCATCCTGGCCAGGGCCAAGGAGGCCGGTGTCGCGGTCCTGCCGTCCCGCGACGCCAGGGCACTGATGGGCCGGGGCGTCACCGCCACGGTCGGCGATGCCCCGGCCTGGGTCGCCTCGCCGCGCTACGCGATGGAGAACGGCGGGCTTGGCGGCCCCGGCCTGGACCAGGCGGCCGTCTTCGAGGACGCGGGCAAGACCACCGTGGCGGTGTTCCGCGACCGGACGCCGCTGGGCCTGATCGCGGTGCGCGACGAGCCGCGCGCCGATGCGGCGGAAGCCGTGCGGCAGTTGAAGGACCTGGGGGTTTCCTCCGTCATGCTGACCGGCGACAACCCGCGCACCGCCGCCGCCATCGCCGGGGGCCTGGGAATCGCGTTCCGCGCCGGGCTGCTGCCCGAAGACAAGCTTGCCGCGATCCGGGACATGGGCACGCAGGGCGGGGTGATGATGATCGGCGACGGCATCAACGACGCCCCGGCGCTGAAGCAGGCGAGCGTCGGCGTGGCCATGGGGTCGGGCACCGATGTGGCGCTGGAAACCGCCGATGCGGCGATCCTGCGCAACCGGGTGACCGACGTGCCGGCCAAGATCCGGCTCGCACGTGCGGCCATGGCCAACATCCGGCAGAACGTGACCGTCGCGCTCGGGCTCAAGGCTGTGTTCCTCGTGACCTCGGTCCTGGGCCTGACCGGCCTCTGGATCGCGATCCTCGCGGACACCGGGGCGACGGTCCTCGTCACTCTGAACGCGATGCGCCTGCTGCGCTTCGATCCGGAACGCAAGGGCTGACGGACGGGCGGGAACCACGCGCACGGCGGGGCGCGCTCGAGGCAGGCAAATGCCGGCCGGGTGCGGCTGCCGGCCAGCGAGGGCGAAAACGGAAAGGTCCGGGCCGGTTCCGCCACGTGGATCGCGACCCGGCACCGGGTCACGAGGGGGGCGGTCACATCATCGGGGCCGGTCGCCTCCGGGAATGCGGATCAGGGTTGTCGCTACACCATATCATGACCGTCGAACCGAGTTCCCGCCAGCGATGATCGCATTGATCAAGGCGGCGACGGCCTGGTGCTTTTCCGTTTCAGCCGTGCCAGTGACGTTCTCGTGGGCCGCCGCGGCGTCGCGGAGAACGCCCACGATCTCGTTCTCCGGTAACAGTCCGCGATCGTTCATGGCCAGCAGGAGCGCCTCGCAGATTGAAAGGGCGGCCAGTCCTGCATGGTCGTTCGTCGTGGGCATCTGCGGTGTTCCTTCTCGTCGCGCCGCGATCCGGGCAGAACATCTGGCCTGATGCGTTCCCACTTCTCGCAGGAAATGCTCTATGCTGGACTGATCGACAGCAGTCTCCGGGCCGATTTCTGCTCGAGCATCGCACCTGGACGGGAGCGGCCATGACACCAGCCGAGACCAGCCCGCTCACCCGCAAGCTCTCGGCCTTCGTCGCTTTGTCAGAGGCCGAGCTGAGCGTGCTCGAGCGCCTGCACCAGCGCCGCCGATCCTTCGTCGCCGGGCGCGACATGGTGCATCAGGGGCAGGCTGGGCAGGCAGCTTACATCCTGTCGGCGGGTTGGGTCTGTTCCTACAAGCTGCAGCCCGACGGGACGCGCCAGATTGTCGACTTCCAGTTGCCGGGGGACTTCCTTGGCTTGCGCAGCGTGCTGTTGCGCACCTCGGATCACAGTTTCGAGCCCATCGTGGACATCCATGCCGCCGAGGTGCTGACGGGCGACCTTCTCAAGGCGTTCGCGCAGACGCCGCGCCTCGCGATGGCCGTTCTCTGGGCGGTGTCGCGGGACGAGGCGATGGTGGTCGAACATCTCGTCGGCATAGGCCGGCGTGATGCGGATGCCCGCATGGCACATTTCCTGCTGGAACTGAGTTCGAGGCTGGCGCTGGTGGGCATGGGGGGCAAGGAAGGGTACGATTGCCCGCTCACGCAGTATCACCTGGCCGATGCGCTGGGTCTGAGTGCCGTTCACGTGAACCGCGTCTTGCGACAGCTCCGCGAAAATGGGCTGGTGACTTTCCGGGACGGACATGTGTCGATTCACGACCATGACCGGCTGGTGGAACTTGCGGAGTTCGATCCCGCATACCTGGATCAGGCGGGACCACTCCTGAAATGAGAGGGCCGCCCTCCGTCGATCGGCAGGCGGCCCCGGTGGTCACGTCAGACGCCGGACGTCACGCAAGGGCGTGGGTCGCCGCGTCGAGTTCCTTGTCGGTCTCGGCGTGGTTGTGGGCCGTGTGCGCCTTCTCCGCCGCCTGATAGTGCTTCAGGGCCGCATCCTTCTTCGGGCCGGAGGGCGCCTTGTCCCAGGCGGCTTTGACGGATTTCATCTTGTCGGCGGTCTTGCCGTGGTCGTCAGTCATTGGGATTGTCCTTTCCTGGACGTTCCGAGAATAGGAAGCGCGCAGGCATGCGGACAGATTGGGTTGCCGCATGCCCATACGCTTCTCGGGTACTCGGAAAAACCGTGCCCCCAACCATTCGGCGGGCACATCTCCATCTGTCCCATGTCCGAGCCCTTCTGCACTGACGCAGGTTAGTCCGGCGACCGTCCCGTGCCGATTTTGCCGGCGGTTGGAGTGTTCTGACCCCGATAACTCGTCCACCTGATGCCAGGGTCCGGCCCGACGAGGGGACCGGAGAGTGAAACGGGCGAGATACACGGAAGAGAAGGTCATCGGGATAGTGCGCGAGCATGAGGCTGGTGCAAAGACGGCGGATCTCGGCCGTAAGCAGGGCATGTCGGAAGCCACGTTCCATGCCTGGAAGGCGAAGTTCGGCGGGATGGATGTCGCCGGCGCAAAGCGGCTCAAGGCGATCGAGGACGAGAATGGCACGCTCAAGAGGCTCTTGGCCGTGGCGATGCCGGACCAGGCCGCGTTGAAGGATCTTCGATCGCAAAAGTGACGACGCCCGGCGTCAGGCGGGAAGCGGTGGTCTAGCTGTTCTCAGGAGATTGTTCACCCGGAACGGGGTTGGGCTGCAATCGCCAGACTCCGGCGCCAGACTCCGGCCGAGGACCCCGAAGGATGAACAACCCCCAACAGAATGCCCGCCCGACCCTTCACAGTCGAGAACGGACCGTTGCCCGTGTCGTCGCGGGCCAGGCCGCGTCGGAGGCCGCCCGGATGCTGCCGGGAGAGGGTGCGTCAGCGCTTGCCGATGCCCACGTAATCCCGCCGCGCCGGCCCGATGTAGAGCTGGCGCGGGCGGCCGATCTTCAGCGTCGGGTCCGCGATCATCTCTTTCCACTGGCTGATCCAGCCGACGGTGCGGCTGATCGCGAAGATCGGCGTGAACATCGCGGTCGGGAAGCCCATCGCCTCGAGGATGATGCCCGAGTAGAAGTCCACGTTCGGATAGAGCTTCTTGGTCACGAAATACTCGTCCTCGAGCGCGATGCGCTCGAGTTCCTTCGCCACCTGGAGGGTCGGGTTGTTGTGGATGCCCATGAGGTCGAGCACCTCGTCGGCGGACTGCTTCATGACCTTCGCGCGGGGGTCGTAGTTCTTGTAGACCCGGTGGCCGAAGCCCATCAGGCGGATGCCCGAGTTCCTGTCCTTGGCCTGCTTGATGAACTCGGGGATGCGGTCCACCGTCCCGATCCCGCGCAACTGCTCGAGCGCGGCCTGGTTCGCGCCGCCGTGGGCGGGGCCCCAGAGGCAGGCGATGCCGGCCGCGATGCAGGCGAAGGGGTTGGCGCCCGAGGATCCCGCCAGACGCACCGTCGAGGTCGAGGCGTTCTGCTCGTGGTCGGCATGGAGCATCATGATCCGGTCCATTGCCTTGGCGACGACCGGGTTCACCACGTAGTCCTCGCAGGGGACCGCGAAGCACATGTGCAGGAAGTTCGACGCGTAATCGAGGTTGTTCCTCGGATACATGAAGGGCTGGCCCATCGAGTACTTGTAGGCCATCGCCGCGATGGTCGGAAGCTTGGCGATCATGCGGATCGCCGCGACCTCGCGCTGCCAGGGATCGTTGATGTCGGTCGAGTCGTGGTAGAAGGCGCTCATCGCGCCGACGACACCGACCATCGTGGCCATCGGATGCGCGTCGCGCCGGAAGCCGCGGAAGAAGTAGTGCATCTGCTCGTGCACCATCGTGTGCCGGGTGACACGGCTGGTGAAATCGGCAAGCTCGGCCGCGGTGGGCAGGTTGCCGTAGAGAAGCAGGAAGCAGGTCTCGATGTAGTTCGAGTGCTCGGCGAGCTGCTCGATCGGGTAGCCGCGGTAGAGAAGCTCGCCCCTGTCGCCGTCGATATAAGTGATCGTCGACTCGCAGGCCGCGGTCGAGGTGAAGCCGGGGTCGTAGGTGAAGAGCCCGGTCTCGGCGTAGAGCTTGCGGATGTCCACCACGTCGGGGCCGAGGGTGGGCGTGAGGACCGGCATGTCGAAGGTCCTGCCCCCGCAGGTCAGCGTCGCGGTCTTTGCGGGCAGCTTGGTATCGGCCATCTCATCCCCCAGTTCGACGCACGGGCGCGTGCGTCCGGTTGTCAAAGCGCCGGCGGTCAGGACGGATCCTGCCCGGCCGCGTCCTTCAGTCTGGCGATCGTCTCGTCCCGCCCGATCACCATCATCATGTCGAACACGCTCGGCGTCACCGTCCGCCCGGCAAGGGCGGCGCGCAGAGGGGCGGCGATCTTTCCAAGACCGATCGCGCGCGACTCGGCGAACGACGCCACGCAAGCCTCCAGATCATCCCGCGTCCAGCTAGCAGTTTGCAGATGCGGCGTCAATTCGGTCAGTATACCACGGGATACCGGATCGAGCACCCGCGCCGCCGCCTCGTCCGGGCGGAACGGGCGAGATGCAAGAACAAAGTGCGCCTTTTCAAGAAGTTCAGGAAATGTTTTCGCGCGATCCTTGAGCGTGTCCATGGCCCGGCCCAGGCCCTCGCGCTGCGCCGCGGTCAGCGGTTTCCGGCCCGACGCGGCAAGAAATGCCTCGATTTCGACGAGGAGCGCCGCGTTTTCTGCGGCTGCAATATGAAGCCCCGAAAGGTTCTCGAGCTTCCTGAAGTCGAGCCGCGCGGGCGCGCGTCCGATCTGCGGCAGGTCGAACCACGCGATTGCCTGCGCGTCGGTGAAGAACTCGTCGTCGCCATGGCTCCAGCCGAGACGGCAGAGATAGTTCCGCATCGCCGAGGCAGGATAGCCCATCGCGGCGTAGTCGTGCAGGCCGACCGCCCCGTGCCGCTTGCTGAGCTTCCTGCCATCCGGCCCGTGGATCAGCGGGATATGCGCCCAAGTTGGCACATCCCAGCCCATCGCGCGATAGATCTGCGTCTGGCGGGCCGCGTTGTTCAGGTGGTCGTCCCCACGGATGACATGCGTGACGCCGTGGTCGTTGTCATCGACCACGACGGCCAGCATGTAGGTCGGTGTACCATCCGAGCGTAAACACACCATGTCGTCGAGCTGGTCGTTGCGGAAGACGACCCGGCCCTGCACCTCGTCCTCGATCACCGTCTCGCCGTCGCGCGGCGCCTTCAGGCGGATCACGTAGGGCGCGTCGGGATGCGTCGCCGGGTCGGCATCGCGCCACGGCGACAGGAACAGCGTCGAGCGGCCCTCGGCGCGGGCGGTTTCGCGGAAGGCCTCGATTTCGCCTTGCGTGCAGAAGCACTTGTAGGCCGCGCCGCGCCGGAGCATCTCGCGCGCGACCTCGGCGTGGCGGTCCCTGCGCGAGAACTGGCTGACGACATCGCCGTCCCAGTCGAGCCCGAGCCAGGTCAGCCCCTTCAGGATCGCCTCGGTTGCCTCCGGGGTCGAGCGCGCCCGGTCGGTGTCCTCGATCCGCAGCAGGAACCGGCCCTTCCGGCCGCGGGCATAGAGCCAGTTGAAGAGCGCGGTCCGGGCGCCGCCGATGTGCAGATAGCCCGTGGGCGAGGGCGCGAATCGCGTGACGACGGGGCCGGGCATCTGTGGCCTTAACCTTTCGGAAACCAAGCGTTGCAACAGTCAACCCGACGTTCATTAGGCAAGCGGGGGCAGTGAGACAAGGGTGGAGCGGCTTCTGGTGCCTCTCGACCGGCTCGCCGAGGCGGAGGGCACGCTCTTTCTCTGGGTGCCCGTCCTGCTCGGCACGGGAATCGGCGTCTACTTCGGCCTTCCGGCCGAACCGGGGACGGGGATCCTCGCGCTTTCCGCCGCGTCGGTTCCGGCGCTGCTCCTCGTCCGCCTGCCCGGCCCGCCTGCGCGTTCCGGCCGCTGCCGCCGCGCTCCTCGCTGCGGGGTTCGCCCTGGCAGCCTGGCGCGCGCATGCGGTGGCCGCGCCGGTCCTGCCGTTCCGGTACTACGGCCCGGTGCAGGGCAGGGTGGTGGGCATCGACCGCAGCCCTTCGGATGCCATCCGCCTGACGCTCGACCGGGTCGTCCTCGGCGATGTCCGGCCCGCCGACACGCCGGCGCGGGTTCGCGTGTCGCTCCGGGGCGCCGCGGCGGGTCCGCCGATCCAGCCGGGGACAACGGCGATCCTGACCGGCTTTCTCGCCCCCCCGGACGGGCCCGCCGCGCCGGGAGGCTTCGACTTCCGGCGCATGGCCTGGTTTTCGGGCCTCGGGGCGATCGGCTACACCCGCGCCCCCGTGCTCGAGCTCGACCCGCCCGAGGGGGGGATCGGGCTTGCGGCCTTCCGCGCGCGGATGGCCCTTTCGGCGGCGATGCAGGCCCGGATGGAGGGCCAGCCGGGCGCCCTGGCCGCAGCCTTCATGACCGGGGACCGGTCGGGCGTGGACGCAGCGACGAACGAGGTGATGCGCGCCTCGAACCTCAGCCACATGATATCGATCTCGGGCCTGCACATGGGGCTTCTGACCGGCTTCGTCTTCGGCCTCGTCCGCTATGGACTGGCGCTCGTTCCCGCGGTCGCGCTCAGGGTTCCGACGAAGAAGATCGCCGCCGCGGTCGCGCTGGTCGCGGCGGCCGCGTACCTGGCGCTGGCCGGGCCGGATGTCGCGACCCGGCGCGCCTTCGTCATGGTGGCGGTCATGCTGGCGGCCGTCCTCGCCGACCGGCGTGCGATCTCGCTCCGGTCGCTGGCGGTGGCGGCGGTCATCGTTCTCCTGCTCGAACCCGAAAGCCTGATCGAGCCCGGGTTCCAGATGTCCTTTGCGGCGACGGCGGCGCTGATCGTCACGCTCGGCCCGCTTATGGGGCGGCAGGCGCGGCTGCCGTTCCTCCTCCGCCAGGTCGCGATGCTGGTCGTCTCGTCGCTTGCGGCGGGGCTTGCGACCGCGCCGATCGCGGCGGCGCAGTTCAACCGGGTCGCGGCCTACGGGCTTCTGGCAAACCTGCTTGCCGTACCGGTCATGGGCGTCGCGGTGATGCCCGCGGGCGTGATGGCGGGGCTTCTCGCGCCGTTCGGGCTGGCCCAGCCCGCGCTCTGGGTCATGGAGCGGGGCACGGCACTGATCCTTGCCATCGCTGCCTGGGTCGCGGGACTGGACGGAGCGGTCGGCGCTGTGCCGGCCCCGCCGCCGGCGACGCTGCCCCTCCTTGCGGCGGGTGCCATCCTTGCCGGCCTGTCGCGGGGGTGGCTGCGCCTCGCCGGGGTGCCCTTCCTTGCGGGGGCCGCGGTCCTCTGGACGGCGGTCGAGAGGCCCGCGGTCCTGATCTCGGGCGACGGCAGGCTCGTCGGGGTGATGACGGCCTCGGGCCGGGCCCTGTCCAGGCCGAAGGGGGCGGGGTTCATCGCGGCGAGATGGCTTCAGGATGACGGCGACCTCGCGGACCAGGAGCAGGCCTTCGGACGGGGCCTGTTCCGGGGCAAGCGGGGGCAGATGCGGGGCGAGTTTGCCGGACGGTCCCTCTGGCACCTGACCGGCAAGACCGCCCCGGAACGGCTGGCCGCGGTCTGCACCGCCGGTGCCGTCGTCGTGACCGACGCGGTCTGGGCTGGTCCGCCGCCGGGCGACTGCCTGCTCTTCGATGCGGGACGGCTCGCCCGGTCGGGGGCCGTGGCCCTAGGGGCGGATCTGACCGTCATCACCGCGCGCGACACGGCCGGGGCGCGGCTCTGGAACATGCGCGCCCCGAGGGGCCGGACGGGAACCGGCCCGCGTGACGGGATGCCGGACGCGCCATCCGGAGCAGCGGTGGCGCTTCAGTAGCTGCGGATCAGCCCGACGAGACGCCCCTGCACGCGCACCGCGTGATCGGGAAGCACCCGTGTCTCGTAGGACGGGTTGGCGGCTTCGAGCGCGATCATGCCGCCCCTGCGGCGGAATCGCTTCAGGGTGGCCTCGTGCCCCTCGACAAGCGCCACCACGATGTCGCCGTTCTCGGCGGTGCTCTGTTCGCGGATCACGACGATGTCGCCGTCGTTGATGCCCGCCTCGATCATCGAGTCGCCCTTCACCTCGAGCGCGTAGTGCTGCCCCTTGCCCGAAAGCATGGAGCCTGGCACCGCGACGTGGTGGCTGACCTCCGAGATCGCTTCGATCGGCACGCCTGCGGCAATCCGGCCCATCACCGGAAGCTCCAGCGCATGGACGGGCGAGACGGGCATGGCGCCCCTGGGCTGTTCGGGACGGTCGCCCCTGATGACGCGCGGGCTGAAACCGGGCCTCTCCATCGCCTCGGGCAGCTTCACGATCTCGAGCGCGCGGGCGCGATGGGCGAGCCGGCGGATGAACCCCCTTTCCTCGAGCGCGGTGATGAGGCGGTGGATTCCCGACTTCGAGCGCAGGTCGAGGGCATCCTTCATCTCGTCGAAGGAGGGCGGCACACCGTCCCTGTCCATCCGTTTCCTGATGAAGTCCAGAAGTTCCAGTTGCTTGCGGGTCAGCATGCCTGCACGGACCTCCTCTGCGCTTCCGTGACGTTCGGTCGTTGTTCTACGCGCGTTCCCTGTTTGTGTCAACGCCGCGCGCCCGGCCGTCAGAGGGCGAGGCAGTCCACGATCTGACCCGGAACCAGGGCCGCTGCGCCGGGGGGAAGCACGATCAGCGCATCCGCCTCGGCCAGGACGGACAGGAGCGCCGAATCCTGCCGGTCGAAGGGATGCACCGCTGTCCGCCCGCGGTCGAATCTTGCCCGCAGGTAGTGCGCCCGCGGGCCGTTCGCCGCGACGGGCGCCAGAAGTTCCGCCCGCACCACCGGATCCGGCCGGTGCGGCAGCCCCTGCATCGCGGCGATCAGCGGACGCATGAAGAGATGGGCGCAGACGATTGCCGAGACGGGGTTTCCCGGCAGCCCGAGCAGCACGGTCCGGCCCCGCCGTCCGGCCATGAGCGGCTTGCCCGGCCGCATGGCGACGCTCCAGAAGGCGCGCTCGAAGCCGAGGTCCAGGGACACCGGCCCGACAAGGTCGTGGTCGCCCACCGAGGCTCCCCCGACCGTCAGGATCAGGTCCGCGTCTTCGGCCAGCCCGAAGGCGAAGGTCAGGCTTTCGCGGCTGTCACGCGCAATGGGAAGCAGGCGCGCCTCGGCCCCCGCAGCCTCGGCCATCGCGGCAAGCCCGAAGACGTTCGAGGCGACGATCTGGTCGGGGCGCGGTGCCTCGCCGGGCATCACGAGTTCGTCCCCGGTCGGCAGGATTGCGACCACGGGGCGACGCGCCACCGTGACCTCGGCAAGGTTCATCGCGGCGACGAGGGCAAGGTCGCGCGGCGACAGCAGCCGCGGCGCGGCGAGACGGTCGCCCCGGCGAAAGTCCTGCCCTGCCGGTCGGACATGACGCGCCGTCCCGATCCTCGGTCCGAGCGTGATGCGGCCTTCCGCGTACGTCACGTCTTCCTGAAGGACGACACGCTCTGCACCCCCCGGCACCGGGGCGCCGGTGAAGATGCGCACGGCTTCGCCCGGTCCGACCCCGCCGGTGAAGGAATGTCCCGCCGCCGAGGTGCCGCTGACGGCCAGAACCGCGCCGGGTCGGTGATCGGCGTCCCGGATCGCATAGCCATCCATGGCCGAGGCGGGAAACGGCGGCTGGGTCAGGCCGGCCACGGCATCCCGGACGAGCACCCGTCCCGACGCCTCGCGGAGCGGCACTGTCCTGGGCTCGGGCTCCGCGGGCGCCAGAGCCAGGACCCGTGCCAGAGCCTCTTCGACAGAAATCACGGGGACGCCTCGTAACGTCCTGATTTTCCGCCTTCCTTGACCAGAAGCCGGATGCCCTCGATGGTCATACCCTTCTCGGCGGCCTTTAGCATGTCGTAGACCGTCAGCGCCGCCACGCTCGCCGCCGTCAGCGCCTCCATCTCGACGCCGGTGCGGCCCGAGGTCTCGACCGTCGCCTCGATGCGGAGGCCGGGCAGCCCGGGATCGGCGGTCAGATCCACGCTCACCCGGGTCAGCGCGAGCGGATGGCAGAGGGGGATCAGGTCGGACGTGCGCTTCGCGGCGATGATGCCGGCGATCCGCGCGACCCCCAGCACATCGCCCTTCGCCGCCGTGCCCGACATGGCCAGGTCGAGCGTTCCCGGCGACATCCGCACCCGCGCCTCGGCCACCGCGCGGCGGCGCGTCTCGGCCTTCGCGCCGACATCCACCATGTGCGCCTTGCCCTCGGCGTCGAAGTGGCTGAGTGCCATGTCAGCCTTCCGCCGGAACCGGGTCGGTGAGAAGCGCGCGGGTCGCGGCGGCAACGTCGGGCTGCCGCATCAGGCTTTCCCCGACGAGGAAGCAGCGCGCGCCGAATCCCGCAAGATCGGCAAGGTCGGCGGGAGTGGCGAGGCCGCTCTCGGCGACGGCGATCCGCCCGGCCGGCACGCGCCCCGAGAGGCGGCGCGAGGTGTCGAGGCTCACCCCGAAGGTGCGGAGGTTGCGGTTGTTGATCCCGATCAGCCGCGCGTTCAGCGCCAGCGCCCGGTCAAGCTCGGCGTCGTCGTGAACCTCAAGAAGCGCGTCCATCCCCCATCCGCGCGCGGCGTCCTCAAGCTCGGCCGCCTGGGCGTCGCTGACCGAGGCGAGGATGACGAGGATGCAGTCCGCCCCCCAGGCGCGCGCCTCGGCCACCTGCCAGGTGTCGTACATGAAGTCCTTGCGGAGGACCGGCAGCGACGTGGCCGCGCGCGCCGCCGTCAGGAATTCCGGCGCGCCCTGGAACGAAGGCGCGTCGGTCAGGACCGACAGGCAGGTCGCGCCCCCGGCCGCGTAGGCGCGGGCGAGCGCCGGCGGGTCGAAGTCGGACCGGATCAGCCCCCTCGAGGGCGAGGCCCTCTTGATCTCGGCGATCAGCCCGTAGCCCCGGCCCGCCGCGGCGCCGAGCGCTTCGGCGAAGGGCCGGACGGCTGGCGCGGCGCGGGCCTCGTCGTCGAGGCCGGCGCGCGACCGGGCGCGCTTGGCCGATGCCACTTCCTCGAGCTTGTAGGCCTTGATCCTGTCGAGAATGTCCATGCGCCTGTCATATCCAAGCCGCCGCCCGTTGGAAAGCGCAGGGAGCGCGGCGGGCAGAGGTCGCGCAGACCCGCGCCGGCCCGCCCGCGCCGTCACGCAGGGGCCGTCACGCAGGGGCCGTCACGCAGGGGCCGTCACGCGGGGGCCGTCATGCGGGGGTCGGCCCAGTCGATCGGCGCCTCGCCCCGCGCGGCGAGCCAGGCGTTCACCCGGCTGAACGGGCGCGATCCGAAGAAGCCGCGGCCCGCCGAGAGGGGCGAGGGATGGGCGGAAGTCACGATCAGATGGCCGTCCGCGCGGATGTGGCGCGACAGGCCCTGCGCCCGGGCGCCCCAGAGAACGAAGGCGGTCGGGCGGGCCGACACATGGCCGAGCACCTCTTCGGCCAGCTTCTCCCACCCGAGTCCGGCATGGGCGCCGGCGGCGCCGGGCCGGACGGTCAGGCAGGTGTTGAGCAGCAGCACCCCCTGCCGCGCCCAGTGGCTCAGATCGCCGGTCGCAGGACTCGCACCCAGATCGGACTGCAGCTCCCTGAAGATGTTCGACAGCGACCGGGGCAGGGGTCTCACCCTCGGGGCCACCGAGAAGGCGAGGCCATTGGCGTGGCCGGGGGTCGGATAGGGATCCTGGCCGAGGATTACCACCCGTACCCGGTCCGGTGGCGTCATGGCGAGCGCGGCGAAACGGCGGTCCGGAGCAGGCAGGGCATCGGGCTCGCGCCCGAGCCGCGCCGCGATCGCAGGCCAGTCGCGGCGGAAGAAGGGCAGCGCCGCCCAGGCCTCGGGAAGGCTCACGCTGCGCGCGTCGCCGCGGCCAGCGCGGCGAGCTTGGCCGCGGCCGCGCCGCTGTCGATGCTTTCGGCGGCCCGCGCCACCCCCTCGCGCAGATCCGCCGCGCGGCCGGCCACGACGAGCGCCGCCGCGGCGTTCAGCAGCACCGCGTCCCGGTAGGCACCGCCCGCCCCGCCGAGAAGGGCGCGCAGGGCGGCCGCGTTCCGTTCGGGAGAGCCTCCGAGAAGCGCCTCGAACGGATGCGGCGCGAGGCCCGCGTCCTCGGGATGGATCTCGCGTTCGCTGATGACGCCGTCCTTCAGTTCGGCCACATGCGTGACCCCGGCCACCGAGACCTCGTCGGTTCCGTCCGCGCCGTGGACCAGCCACGCGGCCTCGGACCCGAGCGCCATGAGCGTCTCGGCCATCGGCCGTATCCAGGCGCGCGCGAATGCGCCGGTCAGCTGACGCCGGACGCCCGCAGGATTCGTCAGCGGCCCGAGGAGGTTGAAGACCGTCCGCGTTCCGAGTTCGGCGCGGGTGGGCATGACGTGCCGGATCGCGGGGTGGTGCATCGGGGCCATCATGAAGCCGATCCCGCAGGAAGCGAGCGCCCGCTCGACGACCTCCGGTCCGACCATGACGTTGATGCCGAGCTGGGTCAGCGCATCCGCCGCCCCCGATTTCGACGACAGGTTGCGGTTGCCGTGCTTGGCGACCGGCACGCCCGCACCCGCGACGACGAAGGCGGTGGCGGTCGAGATGTTGAGCGTTCCCTTGCCGTCGCCCCCGGTGCCGACGATGTCCATTGCGCCGGCGGGCGCACGGACGGCGTGGCACCTCGCGCGCATCACCCGGGCGGCGGCGGCGATTTCGTCCACCGTCTCGCCCCGGACGCGGAGCGCCATCAGGAGCCCGCCCATCTGGCTCGGGGTTGCGGCCCCCTCGAACAGGATCTCGAAGGCCCGCTCGGCCTCGTCGCCGGTCAGCGGGCGTTCGGCGGCCAGCCCGATCAGCGGGCGCAGGTCGGCGCTCATGCCGCGGCGGCCTTGAGCGGCACGCGGGCGGAGTCGAGGAAGCTGCGCAGCATCCGGTGGCCGTGCTCCGACGCGATCGACTCGGGGTGGAACTGCACGCCCTCGATGGGCAGGCTCCGGTGCTTCAGGCCCATGATCGTTCCGTCGGCGAGCCAGGCCGTGACCTCGAGCGTATCGGGCAGGCTCGCGCGTTCGACGATCAGCGAATGGTAGCGCGTCGCCTGGAAGGGCGAGGGGAGGCCCGCGAACATGCCCCGGCCCTCGTGATGCATCGCGCCCAGCTTGCCATGCACGATCTCGCTGCAGCGCACGACGCGGCCGCCGAAGGCCTGTCCGATCGCCTGGTGCCCGAGGCAGACGCCGAGCAGCGGCGTTCCCGTCTCCGCGGCCGCGAGCGTGAGGGGAAGGCAGATGCCGGCCTGATCGGGATCGCACGGCCCGGGCGACAGGACGATCGCATCGGGTTTCAGCGCCATAGCCTGCTGCACGTCGAGCGCATCGTTCCGGCGCACGTCGACCTCGGCCCCGAGCTCGCCGAAATAGTGCACCAGATTGTAGGTGAAGCTGTCATAGTTGTCGATGAGCAGCAGCATGACCGGCCTCGCGCAAGGGTCCGAGATTTCAGGGTGAACCCCGCCTCGTGTCGGGCTATACATGGGCCGAGCCGCGCGCCCTGGTCAAGGCGGAACCGCAGGCGGCGATGGGCAGGAACTGGCGTGCGCCCGGCCGGCGGGGCAGGCGGGCGCGCGATGGCGTCGGAGGCAGTCTTGGGCAAGAGCGTACTCGCTGGTCTTCTTTCGGGGGGTGTCGTCTCGGCCGGCCTTCTGGCGATCGTGTCGCTGATGCTGCCGCCTCCGCTTCCGCCCGATGCGGCCGCCGGCGGCGCCGTCCCCGGCGGTTCCGCTCCGGCCGAAACGGGCAGCGCGCCGGCGGCCGAGGGGGCCGGAACGGAGGGTGCCGCGACGGCGGACGTCGCCGCGGGCGAGGCGCCGGCCGGGTCCGAGTTCGCCCGCGCCCCCGAGGATTCCGGCCCGGTGCTTCCGGAGGCCGAGGCCCAGCCGGAAACCGTCGTTCCGCCCGCGGTTGCCGCCCCGGCGGCCGAACCGCCCCCGGTCCTGCCAGAGGTCGCCCCGGCCGCCCGGCCCGTGCCGCCGGGCGACGCGCCCGCCGCGATCACGCCCCCCGCCGATGCCGCGCAGGAGGCCGCGTCCGCGCCCGGAACCACCGTTGCCGGCGGCGAAGGCGCCTCTGCCGCGCCGCCTGCTCCGCCGCAACCCGCCGCGGCCCCAGATGCGGGCATCGCCGAACCGGCCCCCGCTCCGGCCCCCGCTCCGGCCCCCGCCCCGCAGCCGGCCGCGCAGCAGGCGCCGCCGCCCGCTGCCCAAGGTGCCGCCGAGCCGCAGCAGGACAGCGCGGGCGCGGAAGCCGGGATGGAGGCCGCCCTCGCCGATCCCGAGCCGATCCCGGACGCGCCCGGTGCGGCGGCGGACGCCCCGCAAGGCGGACAGGCGGCGCCCGGCGATCCGG
>JBMOOH010000004.1:0-40712 GCA_049323795.1 Pseudomonadota bacterium | reverse complement strand
CACGGAGCGCCGACCGCACATGCCGCCCGATCAGCAGCGCCGGAACCGCGGGCGCGCCGAGCCGGTAGCGCCGCCGGTCTGCCGGCGCCGCCATCGCCGCGCGGGTGCCGCCGAAGCACCGTCCGTAGCGGTAACGGCTGGCCAGCAGCGCGCCGAGCCGGTAGCGGGTCTGCATCCGCACCTCGAGTTCGACAAGCAGCACCAGCGCGATGCCGTTCTCCTGCAGCCGCTTCTGGCAGAACGGCTTGTTCAGGCCCTCGGCCGCCAGGATGTCGCCGCAGAGCTGGCGGAACGCGCCGGCGGGCAGGATCATGTTGTTCCCGGCCAGATCCCGCGTTGTGCCGCTGGCGACCGCGTCCCGCCGGAACGCCGCGTATTCGAAGATATATGCGGCCCGGTCCGCCGCCCCGCCGGGCGCGGCGGTGACCGGCCCGCTGAAGGCGGCGTCCGGGCGGGTGCCGGTTGCGGCAAGCGCCGCCGCGATCCAACCCCGGACCGGCACGGCCTTCGGCTCGAGAAACCCGATCGCCCGCCCGCGCGCTGCCCTGACACCCTCGGCCTTGAGGAGGGGCATGTTCAGGCCGGGCCGCAGCAGCGTCGTGACGCCGGGCCTGTCCGGCTCCGGCCCGGGATTGCGCCGACCGTCGCCGGTCCGTCCGTCGACGAGCAGGATCTGCACCCCCGCGATTCCCGGCTCGGCCGCAAGGGCGGCCAGCACCGCGTCGGGCGTTTCGTCCGGGTGCCGGACGATCACGACGACGCTGAGCGGCAGGTCGCGGTCCACGATGGCCCGTCCCTCCGTCACGGGGCCGTCACGGGGCCGTCACGGGGCCGTCTCGAGCGTCACGCGGCAGCCGCTTTCGGCCGAGCGATAGACCGCCTGCGCGATCTCGATCGACCTGAACCCGTCGAGCGCCGTCGCGATCGGACCTGCCGGCGTGCGGCCCTCGGTCAGCGCGATGAAGTCCGTCATCTCTTCCACGAAGGTCCGGATGGCGGTCGACTGCCATCCTTTCAGCTTTTCGGAGATGATCGACGACAGGTAGAAGTTGCGGCGCTTGCGCCGGGCTCCGCCGGGGCGGTCCATCGTGACCTCGAGGAAGTGCATCGGCGCGTAATAGGCGCGCGCCATGCCCCGTGTCCCGTAGGCTTCGACATAGAAGTGGTAGCCCTTCCACTCGGTCCAGCTCGCCGCGACACTGCCGATCGTTCCGTCCGGGCCGCCGAGCAGGGCCATCCCGTTGTCCTCGACCCGGTCGAGCTTCCAGGTCCGGTCCTGCGTCCGGCCATAGACATCCTGGACCGGGCCCATCAGGTGGTGGACGAGGTCGATCATGTGGATGCCGTTGTCGAGCAGGGCCCCGCCGCCCATCACCTCCTTGGCATACATCCACGGCGCCTTGAACTCCGACAGGCCGGTGTGCCCGGCATAGCCCCGCACGTGCGAGATCTCGCCCAGACGCCCGGACGCGATGCTGGCGCGGATTTCCTTGATCGCCGGAAAATAGCGCTGGTTGAAGCCGATGGTCAGCACCCTGCCGGCGCTCCGTGCGGCCGCGATCATGCGCCGGCAGGCCTCGACCGACGGCGCCATCGGCTTCTCGACGATCGCGTGCTTGCCGGCCCCGGACGCCGCCACCGCGATCTCCTCGTGGGTGTTCGGCGGGGTGCAGACGATGACGGCATCGACCGTCGGATCGGACATCACCTCCGCGAGCGAGGCGTAGGCCCGCGTCTGCCCGGCCAGAGCCGCCGCGCGGTCGGGGGCCACGTCGTAGACGCCGGCCAGCGCCGAGCCGTCCAGCGCCTCGATGGCGGCCTTGCGCAACTGGGCTATGGCGCCCGCGCCGATGATCGCAAATCTCATGGCTCTGTCCTCATGTTTCCTGAAAGTCCGATGGCCGCTCTGCCATGATCTCGAAGACCGGGCCGAGCGACAGGAGCCCCGCCCGCGCGAGGGGAACCCCGCAGAGACGGCGGTATGCCCCGAGGATCACCCGCCGCCCGGCGCCGGCAGAGGCCGCCCGGTCGGCTGGCACCGACATGGGCGCGGTCCGGACCGCGGTGAAACCCGCCTCGCGCAGGATCCGCGCGAGGCGTCCGGGCGTCTGCATCGACAGGAAGCGCAGCGTATCGATGCCGCGCCGCGCCGTCACGTAGCGCCGGCGCAGTCCCGGCGGAAGAAAGCCCACCCCCCACAACCCTGCCGGGGGATAGACCGCAAGCGTGCGGCAGTTGGCCCCGGTGCCGTAGAACATCCCGCCGGGCGCAAGCAGCCTGAGCAGACTGCCCGCCGCGACGGCGGCGTCGGGCACATGCTCGAAGAGGTCCGCCGCCGCGATCCGGTCGAAGGCCGCATCGGGGAACGGGGGCTGGCCGATGTCGGCGCAGACGAGGTCCGCCCCGAGCCCCTCCTCCTCGAGCCGCTTGGCCGCGATGACGAGCCAGCGCAGCGCGATGTCGGTTCCTGTGACGGCAACGCCCGCCCGCGCCGCGGCGAGCACAAGCCCGCCCGCTCCGCAGCCGGCATCCAGAAGCCGCCGCGCCGGGCCGAGCCGGTGCAGCACCGCGCGCCCGCGCGCCTCGCCAGCGATGACATAGTCGGCAAACCGCCGCGCCATCATGGGCGAGACGTCGTCGGTGATCCGGTAGTACTCGGCCAGCGTCTCCGCGAAGCTGTGGCTGGCGGCGAAGTCATGCAGGCGCCGGGCCTTGGAGCGTTCGTCCTCGAGACTGAGGTAACGGTCGGGGGCGAGACGGAAATCCGGGATGCCGCACAGGACCGGATACTGCGCCCCGCAGGAGGGGCAGGCGTAACCCTCCGCGTCCCGCGCCACCGCGGCGCGGCAACGCGGGCAAAGAAGGCCGGCCGGTCCGGGGGCGGGCGCCGTCATGCCCGGTCGCGTCTCGGCCGCGCCAGCGCGTCGGCGTAGCCCGCCATCTCGCCGAGGCACCAGTTCGCAAGGAAGAGATAGAAAAGCCCGAGCGCGCCCCTTCCCTGCGCCCGCAGGTCCGGCCGCGACAGGATCTTGCGTGTCTGCTTCAGCGCGAAGACCGGCAGGGCCAGGGGCGAGGCGGCAAGCAGCGCCGCCCGCGCGGCCGCCGTGCGTCCCTCGCTCCGGTGCCGGCCGAAGACCCGCCCGTGGCGGCGGCGCTGGGCCATGAAGCCCCGGGCGGAATAGCGGTTGCGGTGCAGGACCACCAGATCGGGCACCATCTCGAGCGTCAGACCCGCAGCACGGAAACGGCGGTGATAGTTCGGTTCCCAGAAGCCGTCCGGCAGCAGCCCGGCACAGTCGAGAACCGCCGCGCGCCGGTAGATCGCGTTGTCGGCCGACAGGTCGTGCACCGCGCGCCGCTGCGCGACCGGGCCGGCATCGGCGTAACGCAGCAGATGGATCGCCCGCGTGACCCGGTCGCTTTCCTCCGCGGCGACGATCGCCCCGCCAAAGGCCGCGGCCCGGGGATCTGCCGCCGCGACGAGCGACAGGGCGCGGCCGTACCAGTCCGGCCGGGGCGGGCAATGGGCGGTCAGCGTGGCGACCCATCCGGCGCGCGCCGCGAGGAACCCGTCGCGCCACAGTTCGGGGATCAGCGCGCCCGGCCGGCCGGGGACGGTGCGCAGACCGGGCCGGGCGGGCAGGAATGCCGGCAGGGGATCGTCGGAGGCGTGGCAGATCAGCACTTCGATCTGTCCCGCGGAGTCGGCGGGAAGGGCGCCGACAATGTCGGGCAGGTTCGCCTGCGCCCCCTGGACCGCGATGGCGAGGCTCAGTGCCGGAGCGCCGGTCATCGCCCGGCCTCGACGACGGCGGCGAGCACCGCGCGGGTCATGTCGGCGGCCTGGGCCCAGGTGTTCCGCCCGGTTTCGGGAACCGCCCGGGCGCGGAGCGACGCGGCGAGAGCGCCGTCGGTCGCCAGCCGCAGGATGGCCTCGGCGATGCTGTCGGCCGCATACGGATCGAAGCCCAGACCGGCCGATCCCGCCACCTCCATCACCGCGCCGCCCGCCGCCCCGAGCACGGGCGCGCCGCAGGACATCGCCTCGAGCGCCGGGAGTCCAAAACCTTCCGACAGCGAGGGAAGCACCAGCCCCAGCGTCTCGGAATAGAGCGCGGCGAGGTCGGCATCCGCCAGGTAGCCGGGGAAGCGCACCTGCCGGGCCAGCCGGGAAGAGGCGTCGCGCATCCGGCAGAGCTGATCGTGGATGGAATGGAATCCGCCGCCCTTCGGATCGCCCGACATCACGAGCACGAGGTCCGAGGTCCCGGGCCGCGCAAGCACGCTGTCGAATGCCTCGAACAGGCGGACCAGGTTCTTGTGCGGCGCGAAGCCCCCGACATAGATGAGGAACCGCTCGGACGGGCCGAGCCCGGCCGCCTTCCGCGCCGCCGCCCTGCGGGCCGGATCGGAAACCGGGGCAAAGACCGGGGATGCGCCTTCGCAGATCACGTCGATCCGGTGTCCGGCGATCCCGAGATACTGCTCCATCTCGGCCTTGGCCGACTGCGAGACCGTGACGATGCGGTCGGCCGACCGCTGCGCCAGCCGGCATTTCAGCGTCCATGCGAGCCGCGGCTTCCAGCTCGGAAAGACGAGTTCGGGGAAATGCTCGGCGATGGCGTCGTGGAAGGTGACGACGTTGGCCAGCCCGCGCGGCGGCGGAAACCACGAATAGACGGCGGGGTAGAAGAGGATGTCGGCCCTGGCGGCGGCGGCGCCCCGGCGGAAGGCGAGCACATCCCCGATGCCGCGCCGGCTGTCGGCGGTGGCGGCGTCCACGACCCGCCGCGCCGTCGCCACCCTCAGCACCGAGGCGCGCGGCCCGAGCGTGCCGGCCGGGATCTCCGCGTCGCTGAGCAGGATGTAGTCGTTGTCATGGTCCGACCGGGTCATCGCGCCCAGGAGTTCGCGGGTGAAGCGGCCGAAGCCGCGGTTGTTCCCCCAGCACGAGGCATCCACCGCGATACGCATCAGGTCCAGCTCCCTGCGGTCCTGCGCGGGCCGGACACCTGCCCGGCCAGTTCCCCGGCGCTCCAGGCCGCAGCCATGAGCACGATCCACGGCAGTTCGCCCAGCCAGACCCCTGCGGGCGCGGCCGCGGTTGCCGCCCGCAGGGCCCGTGCGCAGAGGACCGGCATCGCCGCCACCGCCCTCAGCGCGCCCGCCACGCGGTGCCCGCCGCGCTCCGAGCCATAGATGCGGCCGTGGCCGAACCGGGTGCCGAGCCGGACGCCGTGGCGGTCGGGGCGGGCATAGACCGACCCAAGCAACGGTTCCATCACCACCTTCATCCCGCGGTTCCGCAAGGCGTGGGCGAGCTTGTGCTCGATGATCCCCTCGCCGGGTGCAAGCACCCCGAAGACCGCCGCGGAACGGACTGCGACGGCGTTGCCCGGCGTCGCGGGATCGGTCCTGCGGCCGTCGAAACGCCCGTATTCGAGCCGGCCGAGCGCCCGGAAGCGTGCGGGCAGGGCCGGATCCACCGCCACCGGCCCCCAGGCCATCGCCACGTCGTCCTGCGCGAAGGCGCGCTGCAGCCCCTCGGCCCACGAGGGGCCCGGAAACGTCGTGTCCTCGATCATCAGGACGACATCCGCGCCCGCCTCGCGCAGCGCCCGCAGACGCCGCTCGGGAACCGTCTCGCCCGGCACGCCGCGCAACGCCGTGCGCAGCGGCACCGCCGCCGCCGCCGCGGGGCCGGACAGCGCAGCGGCCAGCGCGGCGCAGGCGTCGGGCCCGACGAGTTCGAGCAGCGCAAGGGCGAAGCGGGGACGGGTTCCGGTCATCCCGCCACCGCGCGGTCAAGGAACATGTCCCGCAGCGCGGCCACCCCGACCGCCTCCTGCGCCGAGATCGGGCTCGGGCCATCGCCGCGCGCGGCGGCATAGACCCTGGCGGTCAGGTCGCGCAGGCCGGGATAGGCCGGTTCCCGCCGCAGCGTCCGGCCCGCCAGGTTCGCCGCCGCGCGGCCGAACAGTCCGGCGGCGTCCGCGAAGGGGCGGAGGGCCTTGGTCCTGCGGCTGGCGGCCCCGTCGCGGAAGCGGGCGAAACCGTGGAACAGGTCCGCCGTCCAGGTCCCGCCGCCGCCCCGCACGGCAAGCGATGCCTCCGTCGGCCGGGCCGAGAGGCTGATCGCGATCCGGAGGCTCGCCCCGCCTGCCTGGGCGCCGAGCTGCCACCCGCCCGGCCCCATCGGCTCGATCCGCCAGTCCAGTTCCGCAAGCCGCAGGCCGGGCCAGATGCGCTGCGCGATCGAGGCCGGGTGGGGGAGGATGTCGGCCGCAATGGCCGGCAGGGTCTCGGGGGCCGCGCCCTCGGCACCGGCCGAGAAGAAGGCGAGATCGACCTGCACCGGCGGGCCGCTCAGGTCGAGGCCGCCGAGGATGCGTTCGACCGCCCCCTGAAAGGCGTACTGGTGCACCGGGCAGAGCACAAGGCCCGCCGCCGATACCCGTTCGAAAAGGGCAGCGGTCTCGGTCGCCGTCGCGGCAAGCGGTTTCTCGGCATAGACATGGACGCCCCCGGCCAGCGCAAGAGCGATGGCCTCGCTGTGGGTGGCGGTGGGGCTGCAGATGTGCAGCACCTCCGGTCGCTCGGCCCGCAGGAGGTCGTGAAGCGAGGCATAAGCCCTGCCCTCCGCCCCGGCGAGCGCCGAGGCGCGGCCGAGGTCGGGGTCAGCCACCGCGATCACGGTGGCACCGATCCGGCGGGCCGCGTGGGCGTGCCACCGGCCCATGAGCCCGGCCCCGAGCACCGCGACACGCGGGGCGGGGCCTGACAGGGTGCTGCGGCGGGGCGCCGGTGTCGTCACGCCCCGCAGCCTTCCGCCGGCGGACCCGGCGGATCGAGCACCATTCCGGGCAAACTTTGCTTCATGAACAATGCTTTCGCCTGAACCAGTGCACGCAGCGGAGGAAATCCTCGAAACAGGGTGACGCCTGCGCTGAGCTAGCCGCCCCCCTCCCGCCGGTCAATAGACACGGAGTTTACGGTTTCCATATGGCGCTGTAATGCCGACATCGCACGCTGACAGGCCCGCTTGCCGCGACAATGCGGGGCTGGCCGCCGCAGGAAACGGGCCTTGGCGGTCCCGCGGCATGGGGGACGCCTGCCGGCGGGAACGCCTCGGGCTGCCGGTTCGGTGCGGCGCGGGCGTTGTCGAGGACCGGCTGAGGCCAGTTCCGCCGCCCGGCCGTCCGGTCAGACGCGAAGGACCCGCCCGATCGCGCGCCGCCAGGCATGGGTGCGCCGCTCGGTCACCGTGCCGATCGCGACGATCGCCATCAGGATCAGGACCTGCAATGCGACCGATGTGAGCGCGTCCCCCCGCTGGACGCGGTAGAACTGCCCGGCCAGGTGCTGGAACGGGCGATGCAAGAGATAGATCGAAAAGGTGTATCCGGCTGCCGCCGTGATCGGCCCGCCCAGCCGCACCAGCATCGAGTCCGCCCCGAACCGCAACTGCCGCGCCGCGACGAAGGACGCGACCACGATGGCGGCGACCAGATAGTCGGTCAGGAACATCTTCGAATGATCGAGAAGGCCCAGGTCCGGCACAACGCGGCGAAGATAGTAGAACACCCGCCCCGGGATCGTCAGCAGGACGAAGCCTGCGAGTGCGACGGGCGACAGCCACAGCACCCATCGCGCGACCCGGTCGCTGGGGAAGGCGAGGTCCGGCCGCCGCGCCAGCCAGACACCGGCCCACCAGCAGGGCAGCAGAAGAAGGATGTTCGGCCCGCCGACGACGGCCACGGCCAGCGCGGCCGCCACCCGCGTCCTGCCTGACAGGAACCGGATGGCGGCGTAGAACACGTAGTAGAACACCTCGTAGTTCAGCGACCAGAACGGCCCGTCCCACGGCACGCCTATGCCCAGAAACCAGTCCTCGCTCTGGAATGTCAGCGCCGCGGCCAGCCGCCACCACTGACCCCAGGCCATCGCAAAGGCATTGGCCTCGGCTGCGCCCTGCGACCAGGCGTAGGCAAAGGACAGCGCGTAGCTGACCGCCAGCGCCGGCAGCACGACCGAGTAGATGCGGGCGGCGCGGTTGACGGCATAGCGACGCAGCCCGGCCTGGGGGTCGGTCGTCGACTCGATGATGAACCCCGACAGCACGAAGAACACGATCACCGCGGCGGGTGCGAATTCCAGCAGCCCGATCCGCAGGTCGATCAACCCCGAGACCTGCGCATGCGCCAGCATCACGACCGTCGCCGCGACGACCCGGACGAGGTCGAGATAGATCGACAGCCCCGGATCAATCGCGCGGCGCATCGGGGTCGCTCCATTCCGGAAGGCCTTGCCAGCGTAGGCGGTCGGCGCAACCACCGTCAATGCGCGCCTTCATTGTCGCGGGGAACCGCCCTGCACGGGTGCAGGGCAGCCCGCCGCCGATGCCGGGGCCCCCCGGTCTGGTCACCATCCCGGCGCCGATCCGGCAGCGCCTGCGACCGCCCGCGAAGCGGACACTCGTCGTGGGCCTGGTTCACGACCCTCTGCCTGGGACCACATGGTCCGGCGGCGTCAGGGCCTCCAGCGGGCGGCGCAGGCCGCCCTCGTCGCTCGAGTCGTAGGCGGCCAGCATCAGGGCGAGGGTGTGGATGTTGTCGGCCGCGCTGCAGGGCGGCGTCGCGCCCGTCCGCAGCGCCGCGACCATCGCGCCGAGCAGCTTTGCCGTGGAATGCGGGAACAGGTCGCCCGGATCGGTCGCCAGCCTGCGCCGCCGGTCGCCGACCAGAAGGTGCGCCGAGGCGCTGGGTGCGAGGTCGAGCTGCACGAAGGGCCTGCGCGACCCGCCGCGGATGCCGACCGTCATCTGCGCCTGCCCGCCCAGACGCGTCTCGATGCAGGCTTCGGTGCCGTCGAGCCGTATGTCGAGGTAGCGGTGCGGCCCGCGGGACAGCCGGTCGAGCGTGATGTGCGCCACCCGGTCGCCCGAGAATTCGAGCTGGATGAGGTTCAGGTAATCCGGCCCGTCCGGGCGGCCCGGCTTCGGCATCCGGGCCGATATGGCCCAGGGTTCCTCGCCGAAGAAGTAGCGGCAGAGGTCGAGCGCGTGGGTGCCGAACTCGAAGCAGGTGCGCCGGCGGCTTGCGCCGCGCCAGCCCGATTCGGTCGTCTCGGTGACGTGGAAGGTCTGGTGGATCGACACGAAGAGGAGGTCGCCGAAGTCCCTCGACCCGATCGCGCCGCGCGCCGCCTCGTGCACGTTCATGAAGCGGAACTCGTTGTTGACGACCACCTGACGTCGCGCTTCGGCGGCCCGCGCGATGACGGTGCGGCCTTCCTCCAGCGTCAGGACGAACGGCTTTTCGCAGAAGACGTGGGCGCCGCGGCCGAGCGCCTCGAGCGTCAGGGCATAGTGGCTGTCCGGCGGCGTCACGATGGCGACGATGTCGGGCGTCACCGCAGACCAGAGCTCGGCGGTGCTGCGGAAGACGGGGAACGGGAACCTCGCCGGATCCGCGACGGGGTCCACCCCGCCGACGATCCTGAGGTCTCCGATCTTGCCGATGGCCGGAAGGTGGATGTTCCGCGCCGCCGCGCCCAGTCCGATGACCGCGATGCCCAGGCTCTCCGTCATGTCCGGCTCCTCACAGGGTTGCAGCCGCAAGGCCGAGCGCAACGACCGCTGCGCCGAGTCCGATCCAGTTGGCCGCGCCCGGACCCGAGAAGTAGTGCCGGGTCCCGGACCGGGGCGGCCGACCGCGGACGGCGAATTCCTTCTTCAGCCGTTCGGCGCTGATCATCGCGCCGAGGACGCCGAGGGCGGCAAGCCCGAGTCCGAAGGCGAGCCAGAGGAGCCGCGTGGGAAGGCCGAGCGCGGTTCCATAGTGCAGCACCCGCACCGCCTCGAACAGCCGCATCCGTTCCCCGAGTTCGGCCGCGGGGATCGCGCCGATCAGGGTCAGCGTCACCGGATCGACAAAGCCGACGCCTGCAGTCGGACGGACGAGGGCCGTGCCGTCCGAGCCGCGGATGGCCAGGGGATCGCCGTCGGCCATCGGGAAGCCGACTTCTGTCACGACCAGCCCCGGCAGCGCCGCCGTCGCCTGTGCGACGGCGGCGTCGAGTCCGGGGCCGTCGATCGCGCCGGCCCGCACGGATCCGCCGCCGATGTCGGCCATCGGCATCCATGGCATGGACGGCATGGACGGGCCGAGTCCGGCGAGTTCGCTCAGGAACACGAGGCCGGTCACGATCGTGACCGCGAGGAACGGCAGCAGCCAGACCGCCAGAAGCCGGTGCAGGTCGCTCAGCATCGCGCGGCGGCTTCCCGACAGGCGCGGCAGGCGGAAGAAGCCCGTCCAGAACCGGCGATAGAGAAGCACCCCCGCGATGGCCGTCGCGGCAAGCGGAAGGCTCAGCGCCGTGACCCCGAGGATGACGCCGTCCCGGCCGGTCGAGAGCGACCGGTGCATTTCCCGCAGCACCTGCCGCAGGGATACGGCCGGGCCCGTCCCGGTCACTTCGCCCGAATAGGGGTCCACCCAGACGAAAGCGGCGGTCCGGTCGGGTCCGACGACGTGCAGACGGTCGGCGAAGCGCCCGCCGGGGTGCCGCGTCAGGACCACCGGGCGCGCGCCGGGCACGGCGGCAAGCCCGGCCTCGAGGCTGCGCCCGAGAGGCAGCTTTCCGGCCGCCTCCCGGTCCACCCGCATCGCGGGCGTCGCCAGCCATTCGATCTCGTCGGCGAAGACCGACAGCGATCCGGTGACCGCAAGGAAGATCATCGCCGCCGACAGCACGAGGCCGAGAAAACCGTGCAGCCGCCGCGCCGACATCATGGCCGGCGGTCCTCGCCGGTCCGGCGGGCCGGGCGCCCGGTCTGCGCAAGGGAACGGATCGACGGCCTTTCGACCGAGAGGTGAAGGTGCATGGGAATGTTCCTACCTTGCGCCTGCGCGCGCGGTCCGCAGGACCGACAGGCCGAACAGGGCCGCCACCGGCAGGAGCCAGGCGACGCGGCTGCCGTAACGGGCCGCCGGCTGGGACAGTCCGCCGCAGACGAGCGCGTTGACGACGACGCCGAGCAGGACGAAGCCCACGAAGAGGGCGACCGGGCGGGGCAGGCGGCGGCTGGCCAGAAGCGCCACGCCGACCGCCGCCGACAGCGCATAAAGGGTGTTCTGGGCAATGTCGGCCGGCCGCACCCAGCCCGTCCAGCGGGTAAGGCGGCCGTGGCCCGACCCGGTGAAGGCGAAGCCGGGTGACCCCTCTACCTGCGCCACGATCGCATCGGTCTGCAACGTCATGACGACACTGTTGAGCGCGAGCTGCCGCAGGACGTTCCGGGCGAACGCGCCCGCGCTCTCGAACGGCCGGTCGAGCACCACCCTCAGGAAGAACCCGAACTGCTCCTGCGCCACCCGGATCTGGTCCGCCTGGGGCAGCAGGCGGAACGACCCGATCGCGGGGTCGGTGGCGAAGCTGATGTTCGTGGCGGTCAGCCGTCTGGGGTCGTCCGACTTCTGCAGCGCCTCGTACAGCGCGCAGGTCGGCTCGGCGGCATCGGGGCAGCGGTCGGCGAGGTAGGTCAGGCCGGGCCCGTCCTGGATGATCCGCGCCGTGAGGAACGGCCGGTAGGTCACTTCGGCGTCCATCGCCTCGCGCGCCGCGACCCGGAGGAGGCCCTGTTCGGCCAGCCCGGCCCCGACGATGGCGAGCATCGCAACGGGCGCGATCCAGCGGCGCCGCCCCCCGGCGGCCAGCGCGGCGAGGGTGACGGCGGGCAGGAGCACCAGCGCCATCGCAAGCTGCGACAGGTGCACCATGACCGCGAGGCCGCCGAGCGCGACGGTCGCCGCGATCTCGGCACTCCGCATCCGGGGCGCCGCCGAGGCGAGCATCGCCGCCAGCAGGACCAGCACCGGCGCATAGATGTCCGGCATCAGGAACGCGACGTAGAAGGGCAGCGACCCGAGCGACGCCAGAAGCACGGCCCAGAACGTGACGCGCGCCGCCGGCGGCCTGACCGGCAGGTCGCGCAGCACCACCGAGAACGCAAGAAGGATGGTGCCCACCGCCACGACGGCGTTCATCAGCGCCACGCCCTCGACGCTGCCCGCCCAGACGAAGAGCCCCGTCACGAGGGAATAGACCATCGACCGCGATCCGTCGACGGATTCAGGCTCGCCCCCGGCCTTCGGAGCGCCCGCGGCCGCCTTCCCCGAGGCCGTCCCTCCGGCTCCTGCCGGTTCGGCGGTCCCTGCGGTTCCCGTGCTTTCCGCGGCTGCGGCGGGGCGTGGCGGGGCCTTGTCGGCGAGCCCGATCATCTCGACAAGCTGTCCGCCGCGCTCGATGTAGTAGGCGCTGTCGAAATAGGTCAGAAGCCCGCCGTTGGCGGCGAAGACCCAGAGGCTGACCGCGACGGCTGCAAGGAAGAACGCGACCGATCCCGCCGTCCCGGCCGGATTCGGGGTGCCCCTGTCAGGCCCGGTCATTCACATGGCTCCGCCAGCCTGCGGCACCGTGCCGACACGTCCGCTGCCTGCCTTGGCCCTGCGGCTCCGGTGGTCCGACCGTCCCGCCGCTCGCTGCGCCTGAATTGAAGGGTCATCTGGCAAATTCGGCTCGACACAACGTTTGGACACGGAACAGGCGAGGCGGTGGCGACAAGCCATAACCCCCGGAGGAAGCCCGGTCAACGACTCCCCCCGGGCATCGCCGGGCCGGGTGCCGAGGAGCGGGCCTGCGAAACCTTAGGTTGGATTTCCGCGGGCGCAAATGCTAAGGTGATCAGCGTTGCAGAGGTTTCACCAATCAGGCTTTTCTTGCTGAATTTGACTGCATGCCGCACACCTTCTGCAGAAGGTACCGTCTCGGCGCGGGGCCGGGCCGGAGCATGAGGCCGCTGCGCTTTCTCTTCCTGACCACCTTCTACCCGCCCTACTCCTTCGGCGGCGACGGCATAAGCGTGCGCCGGATGGCCCGCGCGCTCGCCGCCCGCGGCCACGAGGTGGTGGTCGTGCACGACAGGGACGCCTACCTGTCGCTTGCCGGAAAGGCCCCGGACGAGGCCGGGGACAAGTCCGGCGGTGTCCGTGTCATCGGGCTGAAGAGCCGCCTCGGCCTGCTGTCGAACCTTCTGGTTCACCAGACCGGGCATGCCGTTGTGCATGGCCGTTCGCTTGCGGCGCTGGTCAGCGATTTCGTGCCGGACGTGATCTGGCACAACAACGCGTCGCTGATGGGCGCGCCCGGCATCCTCGATCTCGGCGCTCCGCTGCGCATCTACGAGGCGCACGAGCACTGGCTGGTCTGCCCCACGCACGTCCTGTGGCGCCACAACCGCGAGCCCTGCGAGCAGCGGCAGTGCCTGCGGTGCACCATCGCGCACCGGCGCCCGCCGCAGCTCTGGCGCTACTCGGGACTGCTCCACCGCAAGCTGGCCGGGATGGACCTCATCATCGCCAAGAGCGAGTTCAGCCGGCGCAAGCACCGCGACTTCGGCCTGCCCTTCGAGATGGAGGTGCTGCCGCTCTTCCTTCCGCCCCTGATCGGCGCCGAGCGTCCGGCCCGGCAGGCCGGACCCGTGCATCCGCGCCCCTTCTTCCTGTTCGTCGGCAGGATCGAGCGGATAAAGGGACTGCAGGACCTCGTCCGCGCCTTCGCCCGCTACGGCCGCAGCGACCTTCTGATCGCCGGCGCCGGGCACCATGTGGACGAGATGAAGGCCCTTGCCGGCGGGAACCCCCGGATCAGGTTCCTCGGGATGGTCGATCCCGGCGATCTCGCGCGCTACTACGAGGCCGCGATCGCCTGTGTCGTGCCCTCGGTCGTCTACGAGACCTTCGGCGCCATCATCATCGAAAGCTGCCGCATGGGGACACCCTTCATCGCACGCCGCATCGGTCCCTTCCCCGAGCTTGCCGAGCAGTCCGGCGCGGGGCTGCTCTTCGGGACCGAGGACGAGCTCCTCTCGGCGATGGCGGAGCTGCAGGACGACCCCGGGCGGCGCGACACGCTTTCGCGGGCCGCGCTGGCGGCCTTCGATTCGCTCTGGCACGAAGACCGGGTCATCGCCCGCTACGGTGCCGCCCTCGGGGCGGCGGCGCGGCGCAAGGGCAGGATCGACCTTGCGGAGGCCCTGGAAGGGTCGCTCTGCGGCCGGTGACTGCCGATCTCCGCCGGGCGCCGGCCGGACGGCCGCCGGTGACTCGGCCGGGGGGGGGGGGCGGGATCACAGGATGACGGTGACCGGCATTCCCAGCGGCACCCGATCGTAGAGCTGGATCACGTGCTCGTTCAGCATCCGGATGCAGCCGTTCGACACCGACTTGCCGATCGACGCGGGTTCGGTCGTGCCGTGGATCCGGTAGTAGGTGTCGCGCCCGTCCCGGTAGAGATAGAGCGCCCGTGCCCCGAGCGGGTTGCCGGGCCCGCCGGGCACTCCGCCGGCGAACCTGGCATAGCGGTCGGGGTTCCGGCGGATCATGTCGTCGGTGGGACGCCACGAGGGCCATTCGGCCTTGCGCTCGATGGTCGCCGTTCCCGTGAACTCGAGCCCGGCCTTGCCGACCCCCACGCCGTAGCGGATGGCACGTTCGGAATCGAAGATGTGATAGAGATAGTAGTTCCGGGGAAACACGAGGATCTGCCCCGGGGAATACTGGTCGCGCACGCGCACCTCGCGCGGCTGGAACTCTTCGGCCAGAACGAAGGGCCGGGCTTCATGGGCGCGAAGCACGGTCGGGGCGGCGAATGCCGCCATGGCGGCTCCGCCGATGAACAGGCGTCGGGAAATCATGATGTCTCCTGGGGGAAATGGTTAAGGCGGCTGGCGGATCAGGAGATGTCGCGCGGCGGGGGGGTATGCGGGGCGAGCGTCCGGCTGCTGTCGGCGACGGCGGCGATCTCGAAGCGCAACGCCCGCGGCGCGGCGTCCGGCGCGGTGGCCGGCGGGCGGTCGGCAGCGGCGGGCTGGCAGGCGGGGTGCTCGGTGACTTCGGCACAGGCGGCGTCGGCGACGGGGACGCCCGGCCGGGAAGCTTCGACGATGCCGGAAGCCGGGGCGATGCCGGGACCGGACAGTCCGGCAAGGGCGACGAGCAGGAGCAGGCCGAGAAGCACAGGCAGGATCTTGCGCATGGTTTCAGGATATCGTTCCGGTACCGGGCCACTTGTATTCACATGATGGTGAAGTCGCCGGATTCCGGCGCGAACTTGCGAAAGCGACACACGCCGCTAACTACCTTGTGACCGTCGCGCAGCCACAAAGCGATTGACCTTGCCATGCCTGAAGGGCGCATCAGTCGGTCGAAACGGGATCGGGAGATGCCGGTGGCAGAGCCAGTCCGAACGCCTCGGCCATGCCATGGCCGCCGCGCGATCCGTCCGGGCGATGCGCGTCTGCGCGCGAACGGTCCTTCCCCGGTGCATCCTGCCGCGCACCTGCACTGGGTGGCGGGGCGCCTTTGTGCCCTCCTCCTTGCCGTCTCGCTGGCTTTCGTGTTCGTGACCGGACAGGCGGCCCTGGCATCGCCACAGGCGGCCCCCCCTGCCGCAGCGGCCCACCAGGTTTCGGACGTGCCGGACACGGGCGACCACATGGCTTCGCCCTGTCACCAGGGGCTTGTCTGCTCGTCTTCCCACCCCATCGGCGGGCCGGGCGCTCCGGCCCTCTGGGACGGCGCAGCCCTCGGGCCGGCGGACCGGTCGCGGGTCGCGGCGGGCGCTGGCGGACCGCAGGTCAACCTGCGGCCTCCGAGGGGCCTGGCGGGGCCGTCGGGACCGGCGCCCCTGTAGCGGACGGGCCGGCCTTGCCCGGTCCGGGGCGTCCATGGGTCCTTCGAGACCCGACGCCGTATCGTCCGCCTCACAAGTATCATCGCCCCCGAAGGCAGTCAGGCAGACCGCGCAGCGGCCGCCGGATATGTCCGGAGGACCTCAGACAAGGGATACGAATCAATTGAAAACCAGACTCATCGCGATCGTGCTTGCCCTGGCCGTGTTCGGCATCGTCGGCGCGGTCGGCTGGGTGGTCCTCAGGCCGCCGGCGCCGCCCTCCGCCGCCGTGTCGGGCGCACCGATCGCCCAGGTGTCCGACGCACTGTCGGACGGCCGCATCGACCTTCGGGTCTTCGACTTCGGCAACCGCGAGATCCGGCTCGAGGTCGGCTTCGTGCCGAACACCACCGGAGCCGACACCTCCGGACTGCAGCCCCAGGCGACTTTCACCATGCTGTCCATGGACATGGGCGGCTTCCCCGCGCCGCTGCAGCCGTCGGGCCCGGGCATCTGGCGTGCCGACGTGAAGCTGCCGATGGGCGGCCGCTGGGCCGCGAGCGCGGGCTTCGGCGACGAGCTGGCAGAGGTCGAGTTCGATGCCCGCTGACACCGCAGCCTGGGCGGAGCGGGACCGCGATTTCGTGCGCCGTCTGGTCCGTGGGACGGCGGTCGGGATCCTCCTCTTCGCGGTCCTCGGCACCGTCACCGCGGTCTGGGAAAACCCGCTCTTCATCCGCATGACCCCGGTCGGGCCCTGGGAACTTGCCGCCACCGCCCTCACCGCACTGTTCGCCGGGATGACGGCGGGCCTCTGGGTGCCGGCCTGTCAGGTGCGCACGTCGGGGGCGGGGGGCGTGGCAAGCTTTCTCGGGATCGCCTGTCCGACCTGCAACAAGATCCTGATGCTGATCTTCGGGGGGCCCGCCCTCTTGGCCTGGTTCGACCCGATCCGGCCGTGGCTCGCCATCGCCGGACTCATCGTCATGGGCCTGGCCGCCGTGAAGACATGGCGCGCGTTCCGCAGATACCGGGACGCGCAGGGAGTTTCGGCCGCCGGGACGCCGGCCGCAAGGGAAGGAGCGTGACATGTCCGAAGTCTCCGACGCAGCCCGTCATGGGCTGCTGCGCCGCACCGCACGGCGTGCGCTGTTGCGTCACCTGTGCGTGGCCGCCCTGACGGCGGTCCTGCTTGCCGTCTTTGCCGCAGTTCATGCGCAGTGGAGCCCGATGCACCGCTGGAACCGGGCGTTCGGCGATGCCTCGCTGGTGCTCGTCGCGCTGTCCATGGGGCTCGGGCCGCTGGTCCGGTTCGTGCGGCCGGCGACCCCGCTGCTTGCGTTCCGGCGCGAACTCGGCATCCACGGCTGCCTGCTCGCGCTTGTCCATGCCGCGATCATCCTCGTGGGCTGGGTCCAGTGGGATCTGATGCGCCTCTTCGGGTTCGAACTGCATCCCGACCTTCTGGTCTACGTGATGTTCCAGCCCGGATTCGGACTTGCGAACCTCATCGGTCTCGCCGCGCTCGTCTTCGTGGCGCTCCTCGCGGCGACGTCGAGCGACATGGCGATGTCGCGTCTGGGCGTGTCGGGCTGGAAGTTCCTGCAGATGGGCGTTTTGCCGCTCTGGTGGCTTTCCGTCTCGCATGTCGCCTACTTCCTGTTTATGCATTTCCTGTCCTTTCACCGACCCCTGCCGGACCCGAATCCCCTGCGGTTCTGGTTCGTCGGGCTGGTGATCGGGGTGGCGGGACTTCGCTTCGCCGCTTATGTTCGCACTGTCCTCGACCGGCAGAGGCCGGGGCCAGCGGAAGGGAGACGCGCAGGTGCGCCGATCTGAGCGAAAGGCGGCCGAGGCCGCGAAGATGACGACGCGACGGGGACTGCTGCTCGGCGGTCTCATGACGACCTTCGTGGGCGGGCTTGGGCTGCGGATGTGGCAGTTCGGCATCCGGGACGCCGAGCAGTATTCGCTTCTGGCCGAAGAGAACCGCGTCAGCCTGCGGATGCTGCGGCCCGACCGGGGCCGGATCTTCGACCGGACCGGACGGATCATCGCGGACAACGAGCAGGCCTACCGGATCACGCTGGTCCGCGAGGAAGCGCGCGACGTCGATGACGTCCTTGCGAAGCTGAGGCTCGTGCTTCGCCTGGACGACACGGCCATCACCGGCGTGAGGCAGCAGCTTGGCCGGGTGCAGTCCTTCGTCCCGGTGACCGTCAAGGATCGCGTCTCTTGGGAGGAACTGGCGGGCGTGGCGCTGAACTCGCCCGTCCTGCCCGGCGTCCGGCCCGAGATGGTCCGGTCGCGGTTCTATCCCTTCGGCCCCGACTTCGCCCATCAGGTCGGCTATGTCGGCCCGGTCAGCGACCGCGACCTCGAGACCGAGGAGGTCGGGAACGAGACGCTTCTCCGGCTGCCCGACTACCAGATCGGCAAGGTCGGGATCGAGCGCAGCCACGAACGCGCCATCCGCGGCCGGCCGGGAACCCAGCGTGTCGAAGTCAACGCCGCCGGGCGCACCATGCGCGACCTGTCGGTCGATCCGCCGGTCCCGGGACAGGACCTTCAGCTGACGCTCGACCACCGTCTGCAGAACTTCATGCGGGTGCGGCTGGAGGGGCAGAGCGCCGCCGCGATCGTGATGGACGTGACGAACGGAGAGCTGCTCGGTCTGGCCTCTGCGCCGTCCTTCGATCCGAATCTCTTCGTCCGGGGCATCTCGAGCCGCGACTACGGACTGCTCCGCGACAACGAGTATCGGCCCCTGTCCGACAAGACGGTGCAGGGCGCCTACCCGCCCGGCTCCACGATCAAGATGTCGAATGCCCTGGCGGCGCTGGAAACCGGCGTCATGGACCCCGAGGAGACCGTCACCTGCAACGGCTTCATCGAGATTTCGGGCCGAAGGTTCCATTGCTGGAAGCGCAACGGGCACGGCCGCATCAACATGACCGGCGCCCTGCGTGAATCCTGTGACGTCTATTTCTACGAGGTCGCGCAGAGGATCGGCATCGACGGCATCTTTGCGATGAACCAGCGGCTCGGGCTGGGCCAGAAATACGACCTGCCGCTTTCCGGCATGGCGGACGGCAACAACCCCTCGCGCGAGTGGAAGCAGCAGCGCTACGGCGAAAGCTGGCTGATCGGCGACACGATCAACGCCTCGATCGGCCAGGGTTACACGCTGGCGACGCCGATCCAGCTTGCGACGATGACGGCGCGGCTGGCCTCGGGCACCGCGGTGCTTCCGCGTCTGGTGCGCAGCGGCGGCGCGCAGACGCCCGATCCGGCGGCACCGGCGCCGCTCGATCTGTCGGCCGGCGCGCTTGCCCTCGTGCGGCAGGGCATGTTCGAGGTGTCGAACCACGAACGCGGGACGGCCTATTCGTCCCGCATCGCGGACAGCTCGAAGGTGATGGCCGGAAAGACGGGGACGAGCCAGGTCTTCTCGATCTCGGCTGCCGAACGTGCCGCCGGCCTGCGTAAGCCGGAAGAACTGCCCTGGAACCGGCGCGACCATGCGCTCTACGTCGCCTACGGCCCCTTCGACGCACCGCGCTATGCCGTCGCCGTGGTGGTCGAGCATGGCGGCGGGGGATCGACCGTGGCCGCGCCGATCGCACGGGACATCATGCTTTTCGCAGAATACGGAGGCCTGCCGCCCGAGGAAGCCTACCCCGAGTCGCAGCGGGCGCGGATCAGGGAAGAGCTGGCGCTTCTGGCCGGGCGCATCCTTCCCCCCGACGGCGAAGCCGCCGCGGCGGCAAGCCGCACGTGACGCGGCGCGCCCGGCGCATTGCGGCGCTTGCGGGGCTGGCCATCGCCGCGGCCGCGGCGGTCCTGGCGCTGTCCCGGCCCGCGGGCACCTTCTTCCGCAAGGCGCCCGACATCGCGCTGGGACGCAATGTCTACGCGAAATACTGCGCCGCCTGTCACGGGGCCAACCTGCAGGGCCAGCCGGACTGGCAGTCGCCACGGGCGGACGGCTCGTATCCGGCACCGCCGCACGACCGGACCGGCCACACCTGGCACCACGGCGACGCCATGCTGCTCGACTACATCCGTCGCGGCGGGCAGGCCGCGCTTGCCGGGATGGGGGTCGACTACGTCTCGGGCATGCCCGCCTTTTCCGGCACGCTGGGCGATGCCGAGATCGAGGCGGTGCTGGCCTACATCAAGTCGACCTGGCCGGACGACATCCGCGCCTATCAGGAAGACCGCACCCGCCAGGAGGCGGGCGGGCCGTGAGGTCCGGCCGGGGGCCGGAGTGCCGTCCGGCTGTCGGGGCCGGTTCGCACATGCCGGGCGTCCGCCCGGATCCGCACCCTTCAGGAAAGGTTCCTCTCATGCGCGCCACGGCGATCCTGCTTGCCACCGTGTCCGTTCTTCTGTCCCGGGGTCCCGCCCTCGCAGAGGACGCGACCGACGCCCGGATCAAGGCCCTGGTGGCGGAAACCCTGCGCGAGAACCCCGAGCTGATCCTCGAGGCGCTTCAGGCGCTCGAGGCGCGGCAGGCCGAGGCGCAGGCAGCGGCGGCGAAGGCGGTTCTCGACGCCGAGCGCGCCACCCTCGAGCGCGACCCGAATGCCCCGGTTCTCGGCAACGCCGGGGGCGATGCCACGATCGTCGAGTTCTTCGACTACAACTGCCCCTATTGCAAACGCGCCATGCCCGAGGTCGATGCCCTTCTGGCAGGGGACGGAAAGGTCCGGCTGGTGCTGCGGGAATGGCCGATCCTCGGCGAAGGATCTGTCTTCGCCGCCCGCGCGGCGCTGGCCTCGCGCAAGCAGGGCAAATACGTCGAGATGCACACTGCGCTGATGGGCATGCGCGGCAAGGTCGAGGCCGAGACGGTGATGCGCGTGGCCAGCGAGATCGGGCTGGATGTCGGGAAGCTGGCGGCGGACATGAAATCCCCCGAGGTCGAGGAGCATATCGCGACATCCATGCGGCTGGCGCAGGCGCTCGGGTTCAACGGAACGCCGTCCTTCGTTGTCGGTGACACGCTCATCCCCGGCTTCGTGGAAAGGACGCGACTGGCCGAGGCGGTGGCGGCGGCGCGTTCGGCGGACTGACCCGCCGGGGCGCGCCGGCCTTACTGCCGGCTGTCCGGCCGGCGGTCCGGCGGAACGCGGGTCCGGGCAGGCTTCAGATGCGGGGGTGACCCCTTGCCAAGACCGACCTTCGCGGACGAAGCCGACGCGGCCGACATCGCCCGGCGGATCGTCCGGCCCGAGGTTCCGCGCTCGGCGCTGATCGCGGCGGTGCCGGGCTATGCCGCGGTGCGGGACGCCCTCGGCGAGGTTCTCGCCCGCGGCCTGCCCGTGGTGCAGGTCGTGACCGAGATCGTGCGGGCGCCCCTTACGTCGGGAGCGACAACTACGCCGCCGCCGGCCGGATGGCCGCGCTGGCGATGTCACGGATGGCCCGGCGCCGCGGGCCGGTCATCGCCCCCTGCCACCGCCACGTCTATCACGTCCACCGCGAACGGATGCGGGGCTCTCCGACTACTTCGACGAACACGCCGTGCCGGGTCCTGCGCCGTTCCGATCGCCTCCGGCGCGGACGGCCGCGCCCTGTCGGCCCGCAGACTGACCGAGGCGCTGCGGGAATGGCCGGGACTTGCCGGGCTCCATAACTCCGGCGGGGCCAACACCCCGGTGCTGGAGGTTCTCCGTCGCCACGGGCCGCACGTCATTCTTCGTCGGTCCCGAACTGTCGCCCGCGTCCGAAGCGGCGCTTGCCTCGGCTGTGGCGGACGTGGTGTTCGACCAGGTTCCCGAGGCGCAGGCGCGCCGCACCATCGACCTGACGCTGTCGCGGCACCGCCGAAAACCTCTGATGCTATCAGAATCAGAGCCCCTTGGACGGGCCATACCCTGTGACGTTGTACGCCCTCTGCCGCGAGGCCATTCTCCGGCAAGGTCTGGGCTCACGCCGTCTGAAGCCGTCCCGAAGGTCAGGCACGGCCGGCGACCGCCGAAAGCACCAGCGGATCGACCCCGATGGCGCGCACCGCCGCGGTCCACTTGCCGGCATTGTCGTCCGAGAACACCAGTCCGGGGTCGGACTCGCTCGTGAGCCAGCCGTTGGCGAGGATCTCGGCCTCGAGCTGCCCCGGACCCCAGCCGGCATAGCCGAGCGCCAGCAGCAGATCGCGCGGGCCCTCGCCCCGGGCGATCGCCTCGAGGATGTCGACCGTTGCCGTCATGCCGAAGTCGCCGGCGACCTGAAGCGTCGCCTCGGACCCGCGGTACTCGCCGCTGTGCAGCACAAAGCCGCGCCCGTGTTCGACGGGGCCGCCGAAATGAACCCGGATGTCGCGCGATCTTTCCGACCTGGGAATCTTGAGCTGCTTCAGGAGGTCGGCGAAGCTCAGTTCGGGGGCCGGCTTGTTGACGATCAGCCCCATCGCCCCCTCGGCGGAATGCGCACAGAGAAACACCACGGCCTTCTCGAAGCGGGGATCGCCCATCCCCGGCATCGCGACGAGCAGCTTGCCGCTCAGGTCCATCGGCCACCCCCTGGTCATGGCACGGTTTTCCGGGTCAGCATCGCCGCGTCCGGCCCGGGGCGCAAGGGGCTCGGCGCCGTGCCGCGCCGTTCGGGTCCGGCGGGGTGTCTGCGGTGGCCGCCGGACGCAGGAAGGGCGCGGGGATGCCCCGCGCCCTTTCCGACCGGCCGAAGGGGTCTCAGAAGGCGGGTCTCAGAACCCGAGGCCGGCGTATTTGTTCTTGAACTTCGACACGCGCCCGCCGGTGTCCATCAGCTTCGCCGTCTGGCCGGTCCAGGCCGGGTGCGACAGCGGGTCGATGTCGAGCGCCATCGTCGCGCCGTCCTTGCCCCAGGTGGTGCGGGTGCGGAAGGTGGTCCCGTCGGTCATCCTGACCTCGATGGTGTGGTATTCGGGGTGAATGCCCTGTTTCATCGCGCTTACTCCGCCTTTTCCCTGTAGTTGCTGACTTCGGCGATGCGCGCGGATTTGCCGCGACGGTCGCGGAGGTAGTAGAGCTTGGCGCGGCGGACGCGGCCGCGGCGGACGACCTCGATCTGTTCGATGTTCGTCGAGTAGAGCGGGAAGACGCGCTCGACGCCCTCGCCGAAGGAAATCTTGCGGACCGTGAACGATGCGCTGATCGTCGCGCCGCCCTTGCGGCCGATGACGACGCCTTCGTAGTTCTGGACGCGCGTGCGCGTGCCTTCGGTCACCTTGTAGCCGACGCGCACGGTGTCGCCGGCCTTGAAGTCGGGGATCTTCTTGCCGAGCGCCGCGATCTGTTCGGCCTCGAGCGTCGCGATGAGGTCCATCGCCGTCTCCTATGTCTGCCCGCAGTATGCTGCGGAGGTTTGAGCGGCCTCAGAGCTCTCGGTCTTCGTCCGGGTCCCCACCGTGCTTGGCACGGTACGCCCGCCAGAGATCAGGTCGACGTTCCTTGGTCAGCCTCTCGGCCTCTTCCCGCCGCCAGTCAGCAATCCTGCCGTGGTGCCCGGACTGAAGAACCTCCGGTATCTCGCGGCCTTCCCAGACGGTGGGTCTTGTGTACTGCGGGTGTTCCAGAAGTCCGTCCGAAAAGGATTCCTCCTCGGTGGACGACTGATTCCCGAGTACGCGGGGTATAAGGCGGACCGTCGCGTCGATCAAGGCCTGCGCGGCGATCTCGCCGCCGGTCAGGACGAAGTCGCCGAGACTGACCTCCTCGATCCCGAAATGGTCGAGCACCCGCTGGTCCACGCCCTCGAACCGGCCGCAGAGCAGGGTGATGCCCCGGGCTGCGGACCAGGCGCGCGCGGTAGCCTGGGTGAAGGGCCGCCCCCGCGGCGAGAGATAGACCACGGGCCAGCGCGTGCGGTCGGCGGGCGTGCCGATCGCGGCCGTCTTCAGCGCGCGCGCCACGATGTCGGCGCGCAGGACGAGGCCGGCGCCTCCGCCCGCGGGGTTGTCGTCCACCTTGCGGTGCCTGCCCTCGCCGAAGGCGCGCAGGTCGATGGGCTCCAGCGCCCAGAGCCCCATGTCAAGCGCCTTGCCGGTGAGCGAGAGCCCGAGCGTGCCGGGAAAGGCGTCCGGGAACAGCGTGATGACCTTCGCCGTCCAGACCCCGGCGATCCGGGGCGGCCCGTCGAGGAGGTCGCGCGGAGAGGGCGAGACGGTGACCGCGACGCGGCCGTGCGAGCGGGGCCTATCAGGCAAGGACCGTCCCCCCTTCTTGCCCGAATAGGCAAGTGACCATTCGGGCCGCGCCTGCCGGCCCTTTGGCAGGCGCGCCTGCGACGCACCCGCCCAGGCAGGCGCGTCGCCCCCCCTGGCCGTCGCCGCGCCGGCGCGGCTTTGGGCCAACCGGCACGGCCGACCCTCTGCGGGAAGATCGTCTGTCATGCCAAAAGAGGGCCACATGGTATGTCACCGCCCCGGCTCCCCCGCCGTCTCCTCCGGCGGATCGGCGATGATGCGGCCCGCCGTCAGGTCCACGGTCGGCACCACCGCCCGCGTGAACGGCAGAAGCAGCGTCCGCGCCCCGCCAGGCGGCGCCACCTCCAGGATGTCCCCCGCCCCGTGGTTGTGGATCGCGAGCACCTTCCCCAGCACCGCGCCCCCGGTGTCGAGAACCGTCAGCCCGATCAGGTCGGCATGGTAGAACTCGTCGTCCGGCAGCGACGGCAGCTTCTCGCGGTCGGCGTAGAGCGACACGCCCCTGAGCGCATCCGCCTCTTCCTTCGTCGTCACGCCGCCCAGCCGCGCGGCAAGCCCGCCCGGAATCCCCCGCGTGATCTTCACCGGGAACGACCGCGCGCCGTCCTCGGTGTAAAGCGGCCCGTACCCCGCAATGGCCGCGGGGTCCGCGCAGAAGCTCTTCAGCCGGACCTCGCCCCGGACGCCGAACGCCCCGGCGATGGCGCCCACGCAGATGCGGCGGGCGCCCTCGTCCCTCGGGCCGGGTCCGGTGCCGGTCACGGCTCGCGCCCCAGAAGGATCCGCGCGATCCGTTCGTAGTCCTCGCGGCTGATCCTGAACCCGCCCTGCCGGAAGGCCATGCCCCAGTGGGCCTTGTCCTTCACGAAGGTCAGATCGCCGATCAGCGGCCGCACCGGCACGTCGGTCACCCTGTCGAACACGGAATCGCGCGCCCAGAACAGCCCCTCGGCCCCGCCGAAGGCGCGCTGGCACGGGGCGTCGCCCGTCACCGTCGCATGGGCCACGAAGGCCTGCACGGGTTCGCCGTCGAAGTCCGACCTTGGCGCGTAGTAGATCACGCGGTCCCCCGGATTGAGCCGCCTCACGGCGGATTGGCGCCCGTGGCTGAAGGCCGCGAACCCTTCCTGCGCGGCGTGGGCCACCTGTGCACGGTGGGCCACGCCGATGTAATAGCCAGGCACGATCTCAGCCCCGGATCACTCCGAGGCGGCCTCGGCCGGGGCGGCAGCCTTCACCACCTTCTCCTCGGCGCGCTTCCGGGCCTTCTCTCCGGGGACGGCGCGCTTGGGGTTGTTCCGCTCGGTCTTCGGGCGCGCGCCGGCGGCTTCCAGCATCCGCGCGATGCGGTCGGTCGGCTGGGCGCCCTGCGACAGCCAGTGGTTCACGCGCTCCATGTTCATCTTCACGCGGTCCTCGCTGTCCTTCGGCAGCAGCGGGTTGTAGGTGCCGAGCTTCTCGATGAAGCGGCCGTCGCGGGGCATGCGCGAGTCGGCGGCGACGATCGCGTAGTAGGGGCGCTTGTTGGACCCCCCGCGGGCGAGACGGATCTTCATGGCCATAGCGAAATTCTCCTTTGGTATGGCGTGGTTATGACGGGTGAGGTCACCCGTCTATCGTTGCAGTTTCTCGTGGTGCCTGATGACTTCCGAGATGATGAAGTTCAGGAATTTCCTGGCGAAATCTGGGTCGAGCCCCGCCTCGTCGGCCAGCCGCTCCAGCCGCGCGATCTGCGCCGCCTCGCGCGCCGGGTCCGACGGCGGAAGCTGGTGCTCGGCCTTCAGCCGCCCGACCTGCTGGGTGTGCTTGAACCGCTCGGCCAGCGTGTAGACGAGGATCGCGTCCAGCCGGTCGATCGACTGGCGGTGATCGGCCAGAAGGGTCGCGGCGCGCGTCACGGCGTCCATCTGATCGGCTCCCCGGTCATGTCCTGTCCCCCCCGCCTCTCCCGTGGCGCGTCCGGGCCGCCAGATCTGGCGGCCCGGCCTCTCCCGATCTTCCGCCGCCCGATCTTCCGCCACCCGGTCGCGCCGGGCGCCCAGCCGCTCGGCCAGCCGCCGCGAGGCCCCGTCCCCTCGTCCTCGCCCCTCACGGTCGAACGCGCCGACATCCGGCAGTCGCGGCAGAACGGCCAGTCGCCTGGTTCGGGCAGGCGCAGGGTCGGGCGCAGGGTCGGGCGCAGGGCCGGGCGCAGGGCCGGGTGCAAGACCGCAAGGATCATGCCCAGGCCTCCGCCGGAGGGTGCCGCCACACCTGCGTCGGGTCGTCCGTCTCGCCGAAATCGGGGATCGCCGCGCCAGCCTCGACCACGGCCCCCATCCGTCGGGCGAGCGCCTGCGACCGCGTGTTTTCCCGGTCGATGTAGCTCACCGCCCCCGTCCAGCCGAGCCTGTCGCGCGCCCATTTCCGTGCCGCCCGCGCGGCCTCGAAGGCGAACCCCCTGCCCTCGGCCGCCGGGTTCCAGACCGACCAGCCGATCTCGCGCTCGGGCCACCCTTCCGGGAACCACGGGCCGCTCATGCCGAGCGGGGTGTCCGGCGCCGAGCGGTCCGAGAAGATGAACATTCCGAAGCCGCGATGCACCCAGTGTCCGGTCAGGTGGCACATCGACCGCCATGCCAGAGCGCGGGTCAGCGGCCCGCCGACATGGCGCGCGCGGTCCGACATGGCGAACTCCGCCCACGGCCGGAAGTCGCCCGCCCGCGGAACCCGGAGGATCAGCCGCTCGGTCGTCAGGACCGGCGCGTTCGCCAGGGGATAGCTCATGCGTCGCGCTCCGGCGCCGCAGCCGCCGTGACCCGTTCCCCGCACTGGACACGCCGCCCCGGCATCACTTCTTCCGCCCGAACCCGCCAAGGCCCGACAGCCCGCCCGGCAGCCCGCCCGGCAGCTTCAGCCCGCCGAGGCCCGCCAGCCCGCCGCCGCCGAAACCGCCCGGCAGCTTCGCACCCAGCTCCCTGGCCGCCGCCTCCATCGCCGCGGGGTCCATCTTCGACGGATCCACGCCCCCCATGTCGGGCAGGCCGCCGCCCCCCCCCTTGCCGAACATGGACTTGACGGCCTGCTTCATCATCCCGCCCTTGCCCATGCGCTTCATCATGTCGGCCATCTGGCGGTGCTGCTTGAGAAGCTTGTTGAGCTCGCTCACCTCCAGCCCCGCGCCCGCCGCGATCCGCCTCCTGCGGCTGGCCTGCAGAAGGTCGGGGTTCGCGCGCTCCTTCTTCGTCATCGACTGGATGAGCGCGATCTGGCGCTTGAGGAACCTGTCGTCAAAGCCCGCGTCCTGGACCGCCTTCGACATCTTCGCCATGCCGGGCATCATGCCCATCACGCCCTGCATGCCGCCCATCTTCAGCATCTGCTCGAGCTGCAGCTTCAGGTCGTTCATGTTGAACAGACCCCTGGCGAAGCGGCGGGCCATCCGCTCGGCCTGCTCGGCCTCGAAGGTCTCGCGCGCCTTCTCGACCAGCGCCACGATGTCGCCCATCCCGAGGATGCGGCCCGCGACACGCTCGGCGTCGAAGGTGTCGAGCGCGTCCATCTTCTCGCCGAGGCCGACGAAGCGGATCGGCTTGCCCGTGACCGCGCGCATCGACAAGGCCGCGCCGCCGCGCCCGTCGCCGTCCATGCGCGTCAGGACGACGCCGGTGATGCCGACCTTGCCGTCGAATTCGGCCGCGACGTTCACCGCGTCCTGCCCGGTCAGGCCGTCGACGACCAGAAGCGTCTCGCGCGGGTTGACCGCGTCGCGGACCGCCCGCACCTCGTCCATCAGGACGTCGTCGATGTGCAGCCGCCCCGCGGTGTCGAGCATGTAGACGTCGTAGCCGCCGAGCGTCGCCTGCTGCCGGGCGCGCCTCGCGATCTGGACGGCGTTCTCGCCCTTCACGATCGGCAGCGTGTCGACCCCGATCTGCGCGCCGAGGATCTGCAACTGCTCCATCGCCGCCGGGCGGTTGGTGTCGAGCGAGGCCATCAGGACGCGCTTGCCGTTCTTCTCGGCCAAACGCTTCGCAAGCTTCGCCGTCGTCGTCGTCTTGCCCGACCCCTGAAGGCCCACCATCAGGATCGGCGCCGGCGGGTTGTCGATCTTCATCGCGTCCGGCGCGCCCCCGTCCGCCCCCGTGCCGGCGAGGACGCGCACCAGTTCGTCATGGACGATCTTCACGACCTGCTGGCCCGGCGTGACCGACCGCGTCACCGCCTGACCCGCCGCGCCGTCCTGCACCCGCTTCACGAAGTCCCGCGCGACGGGCAGCGAAACGTCGGCCTCGAGGAGCGCCACCCGCACCTCGCGCAGCGCCGCGGCCACGTCGGCCTCGGTCAGCGCGCCCTGCTTGGTCAGGCGGTCGAAGACGCCGCCAAGACGTTCCGACAGGTTCTCGAACATGGCCCGCGGCCCTCCGTCCGGTTTCGGTTCCCGCCGATATGGGGTCGGCGGGGCAGGCACCCAACGCCGCAATGCCGGACGCCACCCGTGGGCGCAGCGCGCTGACGGATGTCGATCCCCGCACCAAGGCGATGGGACCGGAAGCCAACGGACCTCCGGGAAAGATGCGCGGCGTTTAGGACCGGTGCCCGCGAGAGTCAAGGCCGGACCCTTCCGGGGCGGCCGCAGTCTGCCGGCAGCGGCCGGTGCCGCCAGTCTTGCAACCATCGCGCGATGGTGCACATTCGGCCGGGGCAAGGAGGACGGCATGAACTTCGAGAACTGGGACGAGGTGCGGACCGCCTACCAGGTCGCCCGTCTGGGAACGGTCAGCGGCGCGGCGGACGTGCTCGGCGTCCACCACGCCACCGTGATCCGCCACATCGACGCGCTGGAAGGCCGGCTGGGGGCCAAGCTCTTCCAGCGGCACGCGCGCGGCTACACGCCGACCGAGGCGGGGCGCGAACTCATGAAGATCGCGCAGGTGACCGAGGATCAGTTCAGCCAGCTTGCCGCCAGGATCCAGGGCGTCGGGTCGGACATGGCGGGCGAGATGATCGTGACCTCGCTTCCGGGCCTGTCGCCGCTCGTCACGCCGACCCTCGCGCGGCTGCAGGCGGCCCACCCGCAGCTTTCCCTCCGCTATGCCTCCGAGACCCGGGTCTTCCGGCTGGAATATGGCGAGGCGCACATCGCGATCCGCGCGGGCGCGCGCCCGCAGGAGCCGGACAACGTGGTCCAGCCCTTCGTCCGGATGCCCTTCGGCCTTTACGCATCGCAATCCTACCTCGACGCGTTTGGCCGGCCCGAGAACGACGACGCCCTCGTCAATCACCGCTTCGTCGCCTCGCTCTCGTCCGATGCGCGTGCGCCGTTCTTCCGCTGGCTCGCCGGACAGGTGCCGCCAGACCGGATCATGTTCCGCACGAACGACGAAACCGCCATGCGGGATGCCGTCGAAGGCGGCGTGGGCCTCGGCTTCCTGTCGCCCTTCGTGGCCCGCAAGCGCCCTGCGCTGATCGAGGTGATGCCGCCCCGCGACGAATGGACGACGACACTCTGGCTCGTCACCCATATCGATCTGCACCGCACGCCGAAGATTCAGGCGGTCCTCGCGGCCCTGAAGGAAGACGCGCGCCACTGCACCGAGATCTGAGGTCATGCGCCGCCCGGCCGCGGGCCAGATGGGGGGGCATCTGGCGATGCTCGCCTTCTCGGCGCTGGTCGCGGGGTCCTTCGCCCTCGGCGCGCTGGTGGCAAACGAGGTGCCGCCCCTTGCACTGACCGCCGCGCGGTTCCTCATCGCCGCAGTCGCCGCCGCCGCGCTGGCGGCCGCCCTCACGGGCATTCCGCGATCCGCGTTCCGGTCGCCGTGGCGCTACGCGCTCCTCGGCGCGGTGTTCTCGGTCTACTTCATCCTGATGTTCGAAGGGCTGAAGACGGCCGCCCCGGTGTCGACGGCGGCGGTCTTCACGCTTACCCCGATCCTCTCGGCCGCGTTCGGGCGGCTCCTCCTCGGCCAGAGGATGACGCCCCGCATCCTCGCGGCCCTCGCGCTCGGCGCGGCCGGCGCGGTCTGGGTGATCTTCCGCGGCGATCCCGGCGCCCTGCTCAGGTTCGACCTCGGGCGCGGCGAGGCGATCTTCTTCGTCGGCTGCATCGCGCACGCGCTCTACACGCCCCTGGTCCGCCACATGAACCGGGGGGAAAGTCCGCTCGTCTTTCCGATCGGAACCTTCGCGGGCGGGTTCCTCGTCATGGCCGCGGTCGGCGGCCGGCAGATCGCCGGCGTCGACTGGCTGTCGCTTCCCGGCTTCGTCTGGATCGTGCTTGCCTATCTGGCGATCGTGACCAGTGCCCTCACCCTCATCCTGCTGCAGTTCGCCACCCTGCGGCTGCCCTCGTCCAAGGTCATGGCCTATACCTACCTCGTCCCCGCCTGGGTGATCCTGTGGGACATCGCGCTCGGCCAGCCCGCCCCGTCGCCCCGTGTCCTCGCGGGCGTGGCCCTGACGGCCTTCGCGCTCTTGCTTCTCCTCAAGGACGAGGACGCGGGGGCGAGGCCCGCCTAGCCGCCGCAGACGAACACCGCGCCTCCGACCGCGACGACGGTCACCGCGGTCGCGGTGAGCGTGGCGGGCGAGGACAGTGCCCCGGCCACCGTCGCCGCGACCGATCCGAGCGCTCCGGCCAGATAGCTCCTGGCACCGGTGAGAAGGATGGCGCCCGACGCGCCCTCGGCGGCGCGCACGCCTCTTCCGGTTGCCTGTCCCGCAAGCGATGCGCCGTAGCGCGCCACATCGAGCGCCTCGGCGGCGGTCGTGTTCACCCGTTCGCAGAACCGGACCGACGTTGCCCTGCAGCCGACATAGGCGTCCCGCGCGCCGACGACGAAGCCCGTATAGGTCTCCGCGCTGCGGTCGTACTGGAGGCAGAAGAGCGCGCGTTCCCCGTCGGTCAGTTCGGGTGTCATGGCGCGCAGCGTGACGTAGCCCGGGCAGGTGATCCGTCCGAAGCGTCCGAACAGCATCTCGCGGTAGCTGCGGTTCTCCCGGACGACCCCGTCGCCGGTGTCGTAGATGAGCGCGGCCGGCGCACCGCGGATCGAGGTCAGACAGGCCTCGGGCCTCGCCACGGCGGAGAGCGGCGCGATCAGGAGGACGAGAACCGCAAGGACCAGCCGCAAAGGATCACCCCCGGATCGCCGTCAGAAGCAGGTCGACATTTGCCGGATCGGCCTCGGGCGTGATCCCGTGGCCGAGGTTGAAGATGTGGGGTCCGCCCGAGAACGCGGCGACGATCCGCCGCGCTTCGTCGACCAGTGCCTGACCGCCGGCAACCATGAGCGCGGGGTCGAGGTTCCCCTGAACGCAGCCGTCCTTCTGGACGTTCGCCGCCGCCCATGCGGCCGCGACCGAGGTGTCGATCGCCACGCAGTCGGCCCCGGTCGCCCGGGCAAATCCGATGTAGCGCTCGCCCGCCCCGCGCGGGAAGGCGATCACGGGCAGGCCGGGGTGACGGCGTTTCAGCGCCGCGATGATCTTCCGCGCCGGGGCCACCGCGAAGTCGTCGAAGTCCCGGCCCTTCAGCGTCCCGGCCCAGGAGTCGAAGAGTTTCACCACATCCGCCCCGGCCTCGGCCTGCGCCGAGAGATATTCGACGGTGGCATCGGTGAGCAGGTCGATCAGTGCCGAGAAGGTCGCCCGGTCCGCGGCCTTCAGCGCGTGCGCCGGCCCCTGGCGGGGCGTGCCGCAACCGGCGATCATGTAGCTCGCCACGGTCCAGGGCGCACCGGCGAAGCCGATCAGTGCCGTCCCCTTCGGCAGCGCTCCGGCGAGGATCCGCACCGTCTGATAGACCGGCCCGAGCACCTCGTGGATGTCCTCCCCGCCCTTCAGCCGCTTCAGATCCGCGGCCGACCTCACCGTCGACAGCCGCGGCCCCTCGCCGGTCTCGAACCACAGCTCCGCCCCCAGCGCCTGCGCGATGAGAAGGATGTCGGCGAACAGGATCGCCGCATCGAAGCCGTAGCGGCGGATCGGCTGGAGCGTCACTTCCGCCGCCAGGTCCGGCGTGTAGCAGAGCTCGAGGAACCCGCCCGCCTTCGCGCGCGTCGCACGGTATTCCGGAAGGTAGCGGCCGGCCTGCCGCATCAGCCAGACCGGCGGAACGGGCAGGCGCTCTCCGGCCAGGGCGCGAAGCAGGGTCTTGGTCATGCGCGGTTCTTCCCTTCGGCGGACTTCATGGCCCCTCGCGATCACTTCCGCAAGCCGTCCGCCGTCCGGGGCCGCGGTGAGGCGTCGGCAGGATTGCGCCGACCCCTGTGGGCGGCTATGCCTCGTCCCATGCGGATGCCCTCGGCCAAATCACCCCTCCGGATCGGCACACGGGGCTCGCCTCTCGCGCTTGCGCAGGCGTTCGAGACGCGCACGCGCCTGATGGCGGCGCACGACCTGCCCGAAGACGCCTTCGAGATCGCGATCATCAAGACGACCGGCGACCGCGTGACCGACCGTCCGCTGAAGGAGATCGGCGGCAAGGGCCTCTTCACCCGCGAGATCGAGGAGGCGCTCCTGTCGGGCGGCATCGACATCGCGGTTCATTCGATGAAGGACATGCCCACGCTTCAGCCCGAGGGTCTGCTGATCGACTGCTACCTCCCGCGCGAGGATGCGCGCGACGGATTCGTGGCGCCGTCGGTGAGCCGCCTTGCCGATCTGCCCGAAGGCGCGGTCGTCGGAACCTCGAGCCTCCGCCGCCGCGCGCAGATCGCGCACCGGCGCCCCGACCTTCGCCTCGTGGAGTTCCGCGGCAACGTGCAGACGCGCCTCAAGAAGCTCTCGGACGGGGCGGCGCAGGCGACCTTCCTCGCGATGGCCGGTCTCAACCGGCTTGGCGTGGCCCATGTGGCGAAGGCGGCCATCGAGCCCGAAGAGATGCTGCCTGCGGTGGCACAGGGCTGTATCGGCATCGAAAGACGCCGCAGCGATACCGGCGCGGCCGCGCTGCTCGAACCCATCCATCACGGCCCGACCGGGCTGCGCACGGCGGCCGAAAGGGCCTATCTCGCCGGGCTCGACGGGTCGTGCGAGACGCCGATCGCGGGCCTTGCCGTGTTCGAGAACGGCGGCCTGTGGCTACGGGGCGAAATCCTCCGGCCGGACGGGTCGGAGTCGATCAGCGGTTCCGTGCGCGCCCGTTCGGCCGACGCCGCGGCCGCGGGCGCCGATCTTGCGCGCGAGCTGCTGGCGCGGGTGCCGCCCGGATTCTTCGACTGGCGGTAGGGCCGCGCGTCAGGGGCGCCCCGGAACCGCCTGGTTCCCGCGGCCGATCAGCCAGAGCGTCATCCCGCCCGCCGCGACGATCGCCGCGCCGGCCAGTGCCGCACCGGGAAGTCCCCCCGCCGAGGTCCCAGCCGCAAAGGCGGCCGCCGCCGTCGCATCGCCGGCGAACTGGTGCAGGGCGATCAGCGATCCGCCCGCACCGGGGCGATGGGCGATCAGGTCCTGAAGGTAGCCAAGGGGTACCGACAGGATGATCCCCGCCCCGGCCGCAGCCGGGATCACGAAGACCCAGAGCAGGGGCGACCCGGCGGCAAACGTGAATCCCGCAAGAAACGCCGCGTAGACCAGTGCCGCAAGCGCGATCAGGGTTGTCCGGCGGATGCGGCCGAGAAGCCATCCCGTCGCCAGCATCACCGGAATCTCGCCGCCCGCGACCAGCCCCGCGAACAGCGCCACGTCGCCCTGGCTCCGTCCGGCTCCGGTCAGCACCAGCCCGATCAGCACCATGTAGAGCGCCGGTCCCGCCTTCAGCAGTCCCACCGCCATGAGCCGCAGGAGGATGCCCGGATGCGCCATCTCGGCCAGGGCGGCGCCGAACTGCACCCCGGACGCGTCCCGAGAGGAATCGTCCTCGTCCGGCGGCCAGTGCCGGAGAACCAGACAGAGGACGGCGACCCCGGCCAGGCCCAGCACCGGATAGACGGCGAGAAGCGGCGCACCCGCCCTGATCGCGACGGACCAGAGCGGGAGGATCAGGATGAAGGGCGCGGCAAAGGCGGCCCGGATACTCGCCTGTATCCCTGCCCGCTCGGTGGCCGGATGGCGCGCCGCCGCGATCCGGGCGAGGACGAAGAACTGCCCGAAGAGCGTTCCTCCGAGCGGAATGAAAAGGGCATGCGCCAGTACGAAGCTGGCCTGAGACGGGTAGAACGTCATCAGGACAGGGCCGGCCAGCCACGACACCGCCGACGCCGCGGCAAGTCGCCGCCGGTTCCCCCGCCTGTCCGACAGGATGCCGATCGACACGGCGCCCCCGGCCGCGACCAGCGACGCGATCACGAGAACCGCCGCATAGGCCCGGTTCCCGATCCCCAGCCCTCCGGTCGCGATCAGCGACTGGTAGGGCGCGTAGGACCCGATGCCCGCCCCGAGCGCGAAGAGCGCCGCAGCGACCGGCCGCAGGACGGGGTCGCGCCAGATCGTCGCCACGGCGGCCATCAGGGGATGACCTTGCCGGGGTTCATCAGCCCCTGCGGGTCGAGCGCGGCCTTCAGCTTCCGCATCACGTCGAGCGCGACCGGGTCCTTCATCGCGGCCATCGACCCCGTCTTGGTCAGCCCGATCCCGTGCTCGGCACTGAACGACCCGCCGAGGGCCACCGCCTCGCCATCGACCGCGTCGCGCACCGCGTCCATCAGCCCGGCGTCGCCGCGCGTGAGATAGCCGCTGTAGTGGACGTTCCCGTCGCCGAGGTGGCTGACCACCATCCACGTCGCGCCGGGGTCGAGCGCCTTGAGCCGCGCGTCGATCCGTTCGAGGAAGGTCGAGACCTTGTCGAGCGGGACGGACACGTCGCAATCCACGGTCGGCACCGGCTTCACCATGATCTCGCCTGCCGCCTCGCGCCGGATCCACATCTCACGCCTTTGCGCCTCGGTGCGCGCCACCACGGCGTCGAGCGCCCCGCCCTTCCCCATCAGGTCGGCCAGCGCCGCTTCCAGAAGCGCCACGAGGGGGATTTCGCCATTCTCGTCCGGCGTCGTGTCGCGCGGGACCGAAGAGGCGACCTCGACGAAGATGTTGTGCGCGTAGGGCTGCGCGAAGGGCGCGCGCATCCCGGGATGCATCTCGAAGAGCCGGTCCATGTAGCTGCGCGGCATGTATTCGAACGCCTCGACCCCGCCGCCGGTCGCCGCCTGCAACCGGTGCAGAAGCCCGAGCGCCGCATCGACCGAGGTGACGGCGACCATGGCCGAGGCATAGGCGGCGGGCTTCGCGACCAGCCTGAACACCGCCGCCGTGATGATCCCGAGCGTGCCTTCCGCACCGATGAACAGGTCCTTCAGGTCGTAGCCCGAGTTGTCCTTGTGCAGTTCGGACATCAGGTTCAGGACGCGCCCGTCCGCCAGGACCACCTCGATCCCGAGACAGAGTGCCCGGGCCGAGCCGTAGCGCAGCACGTTCGACCCGCCGGCGTTGGTCGACAGGAACCCGCCCGCCATCGTCGATCCCTTCGCCCCGAAGGTCAGCGGGAAGACGAGGCCGTGGGCGTCCGCCGCCTCGTGCAGCCGCGACAGGACGACCCCCGCCTCGACGATGGCGATGCGCGACCCGGGGCGGATCTCGCGGATGCGGTTCATCCGCTCGACCGACAGCATGACGCGGCCCTCGGCCTCGGTCGCGCCGGTCAGGCCGGTGCGCCCCGCGCAAGGCACGATCGCCACGCCGGCTTCGCCGCAGGCGCGGACCACCTGCGACACCTCTCCGGCCGATCCGGGCCGGACCACGGCCAGCGGCGACCAGCGGTACTTGCCCGTCCACTCGCGCCCGTAGCCCGCGGCCTCGGCGCCGGTCAGGACGTTCGGGGCGCCGACGATCCCGGCAAGTCGGGCGGCGATCTCGGAGGGTGCGGTCATGGCTGGAAGTGATCCGCCAATCGGCAGCCCCTTGCAAGCGGCGACGGAACGTCGCTTTCCGGGAACTCGTGACGCTTCGGGATGAGTGCGTTGCGCGCGCCCGTCCGACGATGCCGCCGAAACCGAAAGGCCACGCCATGTCGAACGACCCCCTGCTCCAGCCGTTCAGGCTGAAGCACCTGACGCTCAAGAACCGCATCATGTCGACGGCGCACGAACCCTATTACGCGCCGGACGGCCTGCCGACCGACCGCTACCGGCTCTACCACCGCGAGAAGGCCAAGGGCGGGGTGGCGATGACGATGACGGCGGGCTCGGCCATCGTCTCGCGGGACAGCCCGCCTGCCTTCGGCAATCTCCATCTCTACCGGGACGAGGTCGTCCCGCATCTGAGGCGTCTCGCCGACGACTGCCACGAGTTCGGCTGCGCGGTGATGATCCAGATCACCCATCTCGGCCGGCGGACGAATTGGCACAAGGAGGACTGGCTGCCTGTCCTCGCGCCGTCGCCCGTGCGGGAACCCGCCCATCGCGCCTTTCCGAAAGAGGCCGAGGACTGGGACATCGAGCGGATCGTGTCGGATTATGCCGCTGCGGCCGAACGGGTGAAGGCGGCGGGACTCGACGGCTTCGAGTTCGAGGCGTCGGGTCACCTGATGGACAGTTTCTGGTCCCCCGCCACGAACCGCAGGAAGGACCAGTGGGGAGGGTCGCTCGACAACCGGCTGCGCTTCACATGGGCGGTCATCGACGCGGTGCGCGCGGCCGTGGGGCCCGAATTCATCGTCGGTATCCGGATGGTCGCCGACGAGGTTCGGGAAGGGGGACTCACCCGCGACGAGGGCGTCGAGATCGCGAAGCGGATCGCGTCGTCGGGCAAGTTCGACTTCATCAACCTCATACGCGGCCACATCGACACCGACCCGGCCCTGACCTCGCTCATCCCGGTCGCCGGCATGCACAGCGCCCCGCACCTCGACTTCGCGGGCGAGGTGCGCGCGGCGACACGGTTCCCGGTGTTCCATGCGGCGAAGATCGCGGATGTCGCCACCGCCCGCCATGCCATCGTGTCCGGCAAGCTCGACATGGTCGGCATGACCCGCGCCCATATCGCGGACCCCCACATCGTCGCCAAGGTGACAGCGGGGCGCGAGGACCGCATCCGCCCCTGCGTCGGCGCGACCTATTGCATCGACCGCATCTACGAGGGCGGCGAGGCGCTCTGCGCCCACAACGCCGCCACCGGGAGAGAGGGGCGGCTGCCGCATGACATCCCGAAGGCACCCGAACGGAAAAAGGTGGTCGTCGTCGGCGCCGGCCCCGCCGGCCTCGAGGCGGCGCGGGTCGCGGGGGAGAGGGGGCACGACGTCACCCTCCTCGAAGCCGGGGCGCAGCCGGGGGGGCAGATGCTCCTCCTCGCCAAGAACCCGCGCCGCCGCGAGATGATCGGGATCGTGGACTGGCGCGTGTCGGAACTCGCCCATCTCGGCGTCGATCTCCGCTGCAACCTCTGGGCCGAGCCGCAGGACGTGCTGGACCTGAACCCCGACGTGGTCGTGATCGCGACCGGCGGCCTGCCGCAGCCGCCCGAGATGGAGGGCGTGGACCTCGCCGTCTCGAGCTGGGCCGTGATCGCGGGCGACGTGCGGCCCTCGGGGAAGTGGATCGTCTACGACGACGGCGGCGGCCATGCCGGGATCACGGCGGCCGAGATCGCCGCGAAGGGCGGGGCCGAGGTCGAGATCGTGAGCCCCGAACGGACCTTCGCGCCGGATGTCGGCGGCCTGAACCACGCGCCCTACATGGCGGCCTTCCAGGAGGCGGGGGTGGCCATCACCATCGCGACCCGGGTGACGGGCCTCCGGCGCGAGGGGAACCGGATCGTCGCCACGCTGGGGTCGGACTACTCCCCCGGATGGCGGGGCGAGAAGGTGGCGGACCGGGTGATCGTCGAGCATGGGACGAAGGCCAACGACGAGCTTTACTTCGCCCTGAAACCGCAGTCGCGGAACCGGGGGGCGGTGGACTACCGGGCGCTCGCCTCGGGCGAGGGTGCGCTCTTCCCGGATCGCAACGGCGAGGGCCGCTTCTGGCTCTACCGGATCGGCGACGCGGTGCAGGCCCGGAACATCCATGCCGGCATCTACGATGCGCTGCGGTATGGGGTGAGATACTAGCCGCCGGACGGACAGTCGTCGCGCCGGCCGGCACGGCTGACCCCGCCCGACCGAACAACCGGACCTGCGCGCCGCGCGTTGACGAGGCCACACGGGACGGGGCAGCGATCAGCCGCGGGCCTTTGCCCTGGCGACCAGTTCCAGCACCTTCGGCCCGATCGCCTGCACGATCAGGTCCACGCCCCGGGCGTTCGGGTGAAGCCCGTCCTCCTGCACGAGATCCTGCATCGGGGTTCCGGCGTTGACCGCGTCCTTCACCGGGCCGAGGAAGTCGGTCACAAGGAGCGTCCCGTAGGCCGCCGACAGGTCGGGCCACATCGCGTCGAAGGCGGCCCTGTAGTCCGTGCCGTAGTTGCCGGGCGCGGCAATGCCGGCGAGCAGCACCGGCAGGCCCTTCTCCTTCGCCCTGTCGAGGATCGCCGACAGGTTCGCCTTCGCCTCGGCGGGGTCCAGTCCGCGCAGCATGTCGTTCGCGCCAAGCTCGAGGATCAGCGCCGACGTTCCCGGCTCCATCGCCCAGTCGGCACGCGCGCGGCCGCCGGCGGTGGTGTCGCCCGAGACGCCGGCGTTGACGACCGTCACGTCCGCGCCTTTCGAGGTTAGCCACGCCTGAAGCCGCGGCACGAAGCCCTGTTCGGGGGGCAGGCCGTAGCCCTGGGTCAGGCTGTCGCCCATGGCCACGATCTTCAGCGGCTCGGCGGAGGCAACGGCCGGAAAGGCGAGAAGTGTCGCCATCGTGATGTTGCGGAGCGTCCGGAAAGCGCCATATCGCGGGGAAGCGAAGCTGCGCCGGAGCGCCCCGATGCCCGACACGATCCTGTCCCTGACCGATGCGCGGCTGGTACTCGATGGCAATGCCGGGCCGGTCGAGGTGCTGAAAGGCATCACGCTGTCGGTCGGACAGGGCGAGAGCGTGGGGCTGGTCGGTCCGTCGGGCTCGGGCAAGTCGTCGCTCCTCATGCTCATGGGCGGGCTCGAACGGGCGACCTCGGGCACCGTCTCGGCGCTGGGGCTCGACCTGACGGCGATGTCCGAGGACCGGCTGGCCCGGTTCCGCCGGGGGAATATGGGCATCGTCTTCCAGTCCTTCCACCTGATCCCGACGATGACGGCGGTCGAGAACGTGGCGATCCCGCTGGAACTCGCCGGGGTGGCCGACGCCTTCCCGCGCGCCGAGGCCGAGCTTCGGGCGATGGGGCTGGGGGCGCGGATGAATCATTACCCGGCGCAGATGTCGGGGGGCGAGCAGCAGCGGGTGGCGCTGGCGCGCGCCGCCGTCCCGCGCCCCGCCATCCTGCTGGCCGACGAGCCGACCGGAAACCTCGACGCCGCGACCGGGACGACGATCATGGATCTGCTCTTCGGGCTCTGCGACCGGCACGGATCGACGCTGGTTCTGGTGACGCACGCACCCGAGCTTGCGGCGCGCTGTGACCGCGTGGTGCGGCTGGCGGACGGGCGGCTGGTCGCGCCGGACGCGGCGCGGAGGGCGGCGGAGTGAACCTGTCGGTCGCGATCCGGATCGCGCGGCGCGAACTGCGCGGCGGGCTTTCCGGCTTCGCCGTGTTCCTTCTCTGCCTGATCCTCGGCGTCGCGGCGATCGCGGCGGTGGGAACCGTCAGGGACTCGATCCGAGACGGGCTGAAGGCGCAAGGGGCGGTGCTGCTCGGCGGCGATGCCGAGTTGAGCTTCAGCTACCGCTTCGCCACCGCCGAGGAGCGGGCATGGATGGACGCCCGCGCCGTCGGCGTGTCCGGGATCGTGGATTTCCGGTCGATGGCGGTGAAGGGCGAGGGTCGGGCGGCCGAGCGCGCGCTGACGCAGGTGAAGGGCGTCGATGACGGCTGGCCCCTGACGGGCCAGGCGGTGCTCGACCCCCCGATGCCGGTGGCCGCGGCGCTCCGCGACCGCGGGGCGGTGATGGACGGGGTTCTCGCCGACCGGCTGGACCTCGCCGTCGGCGACCGGTTCCGGCTGGGGGATGCCGGGTTCACCCTGCGGGCGCGGCTGCTGCGCGAGCCCGACAGCGTGGGCGGCGGCTTCGCCTTCGGACCCCGCACGGTAGTCAGGACCGCCGATCTGGAAGGGTCGGGACTTCTGTCTCCGGGGTCGATGTACGAGACGCGGTATCGGCTGGCGGTATCGCCCGGAACCGATCTGGAGCGGCTCAAGGCCGATGCCCTGCAGGCTTTCCGCGACAAGGGGATGCAGTGGCGCGACGCACGCAGGGGCGCACCGGGGGCCGAGACCTTTGTGGACCGCATGGGGTCGTTCCTCGTGCTCGTCGGGCTGGCGGGCCTCGCGGTGGGCGGGATCGGCGTCTCCTCGGCGGTCCGTTCCTACCTCGACCGGAAGACCGAGACGATCGCGGCCCTGAAGGCCATGGGGGCCGGGAACGCGACGATCTTCGCGGCCTACCTCATCCAGATTGCGGCGCTCGCGGCGGCCGGGATCGGCCTCGGCGTGCTCGTCGGCGGTCTCGCGCCGGTTCTGGCCGGTCCCCTGATCGCCGCGCGGATGCCGATACCGGTCGAAATCGCCGTGCAGCCGAAGCCGCTGGCCGAGGCGGCCGTCTATGGCGTCCTGACCGCGGCGCTCTTCGCGCTCTGGCCTCTCGCGCGGACGGGGCAGGTGAAGGCGGCGGCGCTCTTCCGCGATATGGGGCCGGGGCGTCGCGCCTGGCCGACGCTTCCGGTGGCGCTGGCGCTCGCGGTCATCCTCGCCGCGCTCGTGGGCGTGGCGACGGCAGCCTCGGGCGTGCCC
>JBMOOH010000003.1:0-40886 GCA_049323795.1 Pseudomonadota bacterium | reverse complement strand
CCGGGCCCGGCGCCGGCCGTCCCGGCACCGGCGGCCCGCCTCAGCACCGCGGCGAACCTCTCCGGCACGCCTTCCCCGGCGATCCCGCCATAGAGCAGGCGCAGCGCCGCGTCCTGCCGGGCCCATTCGCCGCGCGCTTCGGCGTCCCCGGCGGGCGCAGGTGCCTCCGGCGGTTTCCCGCCGCGCTCGGCGTCCAGCCGGCGGATCAGGTCCTCGTCATCCTGCAGGCTCCGTTCGCTCACGGGCGCATGTCCTTTCTCCGACTGAGCGGCACCACCAGCGCCGCAGGTGTCCTGCCCGTCATCCTGCGCAGGGCGGCCCGGGCCCGCCCGAGGCGCGACACCAGCGTTCCCTCCGGCACGCCGAGCACGTCCGCGGCCTCGGCCAGCCGCATTCCCTCCAGCGCGACCAGAAGCAGCGCCGCCCGCTGCTCCTCGGGCAGCCGGCCCATCGCGGCATGGACCTCGACGAGGGCCATGTGCACTTCCTGCCCGCCCGGTTCTCCCGACAGGGCCTCGGCCGCCTGCCGACCGTCCGGGACGACGGCCAGATGTGCCCGCACCTGCCGGTGCCGGTACTCGTCGCGCACGAGGTTCAGCAGGATGCGGAACATCCACGACCGCAGCGGGCCTTCGCCGCGCCAGAGGTGGCGGCGTTCGATCACCCGCTCGAGACAGTCCTGGACGAGATCGTCGGCCGCATCCCGGTCGCGGACCAGCGCCAGGGCATAGCGGCGGAGCGCGGGGATCGCGGCCTCGATCTCGTCCAGAGGGGCCAAACGCTACTCCTGAACCTTCGCGGCGCGCCAGACGCCCTTGACCCCGTCTCCGGTCACGTCGCCTGGCACCTTGTCCTGCACCCAAAGGTAGAGGGGCTTGCCGTAATAGGTCCACTGCTTCGTTCCGTCGGTGCGCTCCACGAGCCCGAAGTCGTCCTCGGCGACCGCGCCGTCGGCGGCCACAAGCGGCGGCCAGTTTTCCGCGCAGGTGTCGTAGCAGGCGGACTTGCCGCCTTCGTCCTTGTCGAAGGTGTAGAGCGTCATGCCATTGGCGTCGGTCAGGACCTTGCCGAGGGATGAGTCGCCTTGCTTGATGCCGGTTTCGGCAAGCGCCGCGGTCGCCACCAGGGCAACCGCCGCGATCGGTATGAACAGCCGCTTCATCGTTCCGCCTCCATTCTGCCGGTCCAAGTCGCCGGACTGTCCGAATGACGGACCGGCCCCGGCTTTCCATCCCCGGGGCAGGTCCCGGAGGCGGTCCTCACGGGATTGTGCGGGCCGGCCCCGCAGCGCCGACCGGGGCGGGGTTGCGGCCCGGGCGGCCACGCCCTTTATTCTGGGCGTCGGGCGGGCCGGCCCCACACCCCACGGCACGACACCCTCCGGACCCGCCCCGGTGACACAAGAGGCGGGCAGGCCGGCCCGCCCGACACCCGGAGACGAGGAGAAGAGCTTGCTCAACGCCCTGTTCCGCAGATCCGTGCGCCTGCCCGGCCCGGCCGAGGCACTGCCGGGCCGGCCCGATCCGATTCCGACGGCCGAAGTGCACTTTCTTTCCGGGATACCGCTGAAATCGCCCGTCCCCGACGGGATGGCCGAGGCGATGTTCGGGATGGGCTGCTTCTGGGGGGTGGAGCGGATGTTCTGGAAGGTGCCGGGCGTGTGGCTGACGATGGTCGGCTATGCGGGCGGGACCACGCCGAACCCCACCTACCGCGAGGTCTGCACGGGCATGACCGGCCACAACGAGGTCGTGCGGGTGATCCACGACCCGGCGAAGGCGAGCTACGAGGATCTGCTCAGGGTCTTCTGGGAGGGGCATGACCCGACCCAGGGCATGCGGCAGGGCAATGACGTGGGCACCCAGTACCGCTCGGGCATCTACACCTCTTCCGACGCGCAGGCCGAGGCGGCACGCGAGACGCGGGCGATGTTCGGGAAACGGCTGAAGGCGGCGGGCTTCGGGGCGGTGACGACCGAGATCGCCCCGGCGCCGGCATTCTATTTCGCCGAGGACTATCACCAGCAGTACCTGGCGAAGAACCCCGGAGGCTATTGCGGGATCGGGGGCACGGGCGTGACCTGCCCGGTCGGAACGGATGCCCGAGCGCCCGGCGACCGGACCGGCGGTTGACCCCGCCGGTCCTTGCGACTAAGGGGCGGCGCGGCCCTGACGCGAGGATGCGCCCATGCCCACCTACTCGGCCCTGACGACCCTTTCGTCGAGGGAGGATGCCGAAGCCCTTGCCGAGGCGATGGAATCGTTCCTGCCGGAACCGACCGGGGTGGGCGTGTTCGAGATCGAGGACGGTTCGGGCCGCTGGGAGATGGCGGCCTACTTCGAGGAGCGGCCCGACGATACCGAGCTTGCGCTGCTGGCCGCCGTCTACGGGTCGCGTCCCTTCGCCGTCGCCGAGGTTCCCGACACGGACTGGGTCGCCCATGTCCGGCGGGAGCTGCATCCGATCGAGGCGGGCCGCTTCTTCGTCCATGGCAGCCACGATGCCCACCGGGTGCCCGAGGGCCGTGTACCTCTCCTCATCGAGGCGCAGATGGCCTTCGGCACCGGGCACCACGACACGACACGGGGCTGCCTTCTGGCGATCGAGCGCCTCGCGGCATCGGGGGCGGCCCCCGCCCGCATCGCCGACATAGGATGCGGGACCGCGATTCTTGCGATGGCGGCGGCCCGGGTCTGGCCCGCGGATGTCATCGCCTCCGACAGCGACCCGGTGGCGGTGGAGGTCGCCCTTGCGAGCGTCCGGGCGAACGGTCTTGCGGACCGCGTCCTCTGCGTGACGGCCGAGGGTTTCGACCACCCCGCGATCCTTGCCGCCCGCCCTTTCCAGCTTGTCCTGGCGAACATCCTGAAGTCGCCGCTGATCGCGCTCGCGCCGGACATGGCGCGCTTTGTCGCGCCGGGCGGCCGCGCCGTCCTGTCGGGGATTCTCGGCTCGCAGGCCGATGAAGTGGCCGAAAGCTACATCGCCCGGGGCTTTGTTTCCGAGTTCCGCGACGATTTCCGCGAATGGACCACTTTGGTTCTGCTCCGCCCGTGAAACCGGGCCGCGCCCCGCTTTCGCCACAATCCGTCCGCAGCCTCGCCATCCTGCAGGCAGCTTTGCCGGAGCGAGGCCATGTACGATCCCAACCTGCGAAACTTCCGGACCCGGATCGGCCGGATCGAGGAAACGCACAGCCATGGCGGCGGGTTCGAGGCGGAGGGAACCCTCGGAATGGCGCATTTCAGGCCGCGGACGCGCAGGCGCCGGCTTGGCCTTGTCGGTCCGCTCGCGCTCGTGCTCGTCACCCTGGTCCTGATCAAGTCTGCCGTTCTGGTAAGCATCGGGCCCGAGGCTTACGCGGACCGCGTGGCCAGGCTGTCCTCGGGGTCGCAGGCCGACCGGGTCGGGGCCTACATCCTTCAGGCCGATCCGCTCACCCGCGAGATCGCCGCGCTGATAGAGGGGCTTGGGGCGTAGCGAAGCCAGAGGCCGCCCAAGAATGCATCAGGCCGCCCCGGCTGCGCCGGAACGGCCCGTCATGCTGCGTTCATGGGTCCCGCCTTCAGCGCGAGGACGCTATCGCGTCGATATCGCCCCGGCAGAGGCCGATGTCATCGAGCTCGCGGTCGGAGAGCTGCGACAGCGCCTTGCGCGTAACCCGGGCGTCGTTCCACTGCGCGATCGCGGCGATCGCTGTGGCGAATATCGAGGTGCCGCCTGTGGCGGCGCGGTTGGTCGAAACGGTGGACATTGCAATCATTCCTTCAATTCTGCTGCCTCTTTTGGAGGACCGTCCGGCCCTCGATCCCAGCATCTAGGGAGCGTCCATGGCGCAGGCAAGCCCGCACCGCTCAGTGCTGCCATGCAGCGAGCGCATAGGTCTCTTGGATGTCAACCTATTGTAATAAAGATGTTTCTGCAGGCGCGAAGGATGTCGCTTTCCACCCCTTCCGCGACGGATTCGGGCCGCCGCCCTCACGATCGTGCGACAGTTCCGCAGCGTCGGCGGGAAGCGGGGCGAGCCGCATTCCCGCTTTCCGATGTTCGCTTTCCGTGCTAGCCGTGTCCGAAAAGCAACAAGAGCAGGGAAGCGATGCGCGTTCTGGGGATCGATCCGGGCCTCCGCACGCTCGGCTGGGGCATCGTCGATTCGGCTCCGGGGCGCCTCTGCCATGTCGCAAACGGATCGATCCGCTCCGAGGGGCAGGATCTGGCGGCGCGGCTTCTCTCGCTGTTCAGGGCGCTGTCGCAGGTGCTGGAAAGCTACCGGCCCGATGCCGCAGCGGTCGAGGAAACCTTCGTCAGCGTCAACGCGGGATCGACACTGAAGCTCGGGCAGGCGCGCGGCATCGCTCTGCTCGCCCCGGCCCAGGCGGGCCTGCCGGTCGGGGAATATGCCCCGAACGCGATCAAGAAGGCGGTCGTGGGCGTCGGTCACGCCGACAAGGGGCAGGTCGGCCACATGGTCAGGCTGATGCTGCCGGGCTGCGCCCCGGCCGGGCCCGACGCGGCGGACGCCCTCGCCGTCGCGATCTGCCATGCCCACCACCTCCAGTCGGCCTCCCGCCTCGCCGCCGCGGGGATGCGCGCGTGATCGGGCGGGTTGCCGGCATGGTCCTGTTCCGGGGCGCGGATCACGTGATCCTCGACGTGCGGGGCGTGGGCTATGTGGTCCATGTCTCGTCCCGCACGCTGGCCGCGCTGCCCGCCGTCGGACAGGCCGCCGCGCTCTGGACCGATCTGCTGGTGCGCGAGGATCTGCTCCAGCTTTTCGGCTTTCCGACGCTGATCGAGAAGGAATGGCACCGGCTTCTGATGACGGTCCAGGGCGTGGGCGCGAAGGCGTCGATGTCGATCCTCGGCACGCTCGGGGCGGACGGGACGGGCCGGGCCGTGGCGCTCGGCGACTGGACGGCGATCAGGGCCGCGCCGGGGGTGGGGCCGAAGCTCGCGCAGCGGGTGGTGATGGAACTGAAGGACAAGGCGCCGGCCATGATGGCGATGGGCGCGATCGGGGCCGAGGCCGGGCCCGCGCTGATCGAGGCCGATCCGGCGCCGGTCGCGGCGAAGCCCGCCCCGGCACCGCCGCCGGCCGGCGCGGGGGCATCGGCCGCGGCTTCGGCGGACGCGCTCTCGGCGCTCGTGAACCTCGGCTACGGGCAGGGCGAGGCGGCGGCGGCGGTGGCCGAGGCCGCGGGCATCGAGCCCGGCGCGACGGGGTCGGTGCTGATCCGGACGGCGCTGAAGGCGCTGGCACCGAAGCAATGACGGCGCAATGACCACGCCCGACCCCACGCTCCGCCCCGACCCGCAGGAGGGCGACCTCGACCGGTCGCTCCGCCCGCAGCGGCTTGACGATTTCGTCGGGCAGGAGGAGGCGCGGGCGAACCTGAAGGTGTTCATCGAAAGCGCCCGGCGGCGGGGCGAGGCGATGGACCACACATTGTTCCACGGCCCCCCCGGGCTCGGCAAGACGACGCTCGCGCAGATCATGGCGAAGGAACTGGGCGTCGGGTTCCGCATGACATCCGGCCCCGTGCTGGCGCGGGCGGGGGATCTGGCGGCGATCCTCACGAACCTCGAACCCCGCGACGTGCTGTTCATCGACGAGATTCACCGCCTGAACCCGGCGGTGGAAGAGGTGCTCTATCCGGCGCTCGAGGACTTCGCGCTCGATCTCGTGATCGGCGAGGGACCGGCCGCGCGGACGGTCAGGATCGACCTGCAGCCCTTCACGCTGGTGGGGGCCACGACGCGGCTCGGGTTGCTCACGACGCCGCTCAGGGACCGGTTCGGGATACCGACGAGGCTCACCTTCTACACCGATGACGAGCTCGACCACATCGTGACACGGGGCGCACGGCTTCTCGGGGTCGAGGCGTCCCCGGACGGGACGCGCGAGATCGCGCGGCGGGCGCGGGGAACGCCGCGCATCGCCGGCCGGCTGCTCAGGCGGGTCGTGGATTTCGCGGTCGTCGAGGGAGACGGGCGGCTGACCAAGGCGATCGCCGACCGCGCGCTCACGCGCCTCGGGGTGGATCACCTCGGCCTGGACGGCGCGGACCGCCGCTATCTGGCGCTGATCGCCGAGAACTACGCCGGCGGGCCGGTGGGGGCCGAGACGCTGTCGGCGGCGCTTTCCGAGAGCCGCGACGCGATCGAGGAGGTGATCGAGCCCTTCCTCCTCCAGCAGGGGCTGATCCAGAGGACGCCGCGGGGGCGGATGCTGGCCCGGAAGGCCTGGGCGCATCTCGGGCTGCCGGCACCGGGGCAGGGCGAGGGGCGCGGGCCGGACCTGTTCGCGAAGTAGGCGCGCGGGCCGTCTGCCTTCCCCGGCTGCACCGGCGCGGATCAGGTGCCGGCGCTCTTGGCCGGGCGGCGGGCGGCCCGCCAATGGCGCCGGATCTGCGCGCGACGCTCCGACAGGGCCGACAGGGCGATGCCGGCAGCGGCGGAGCCGAACAGCGTGACCGTTCCGGTCGCCGAAAGGACGGCGATGGTGGCCAGCGCCGAAAAGTCCATGGCCCACCAGACGATCACGGCGAAAACGAAGCCGACAACGTTACCAATAACAACAGAGGCGAGGAACATGATTGCCGCTCCGGTTGTATTCTTCCCATGACTCAGACTTGAAATCAAATTTGGTCAAAATCCCGCCGGACACAGGGCGGCGGCAAGGCGGCCCGGAAATTATCTTGATATTTCACAGATCTAATGCACGCTTCGCTTGCCACGTGGCAGCAGCCATGTATGCTTGCGGTTGAGGCGCCGATTCTTTCCGGCCGCCGGTGCGGCTTTCCATGGGCATGGGTGTGCCCAAGGGTCATTCTACTTTTGGTGGAGCGAGGGGCGGACAGGAATGTTGCGCCGGGATTCGAGACCGATCTTGCCGGACCGCTGCCCCTGCGCGGCCCCGGCTGCCGGTGGCGGAACGGACCGGCCGAACATCTTTCCCACGCAGTTCGGCATGACGCCGGACACCGGGCCGGGGCTGCTGTCCTGCCTGCTCTGGTCGCCCCTGCTTCTGGCGGCAGTGGCATGGTCGGGGATCGCGGGCTGGCCCGGACGGATTCGCTGGCGGAGGATGCCCGAAGGCAAGCCGAGCGGCGGCCTTGCGCCCGAGGCCGGGAAATCGCGTCGGGAACCGGCCTGAGCGGGTGCGTCCGGAACGGTTCCCGGATGCTGATCGCGCCCCCGGCCTCGCGGGCCTTCAATTCCCGTCTCCCGTCTCCTGTCTCCCGCGCGAGACCGCCGCGCCGGTCAGTTTGTCTGGCCGGTGTGGCGTCGGTCTGGTCATTGCCCGCCCGTCATCCGGCGCAACGCCGCGCCGATCCCATGGATTCGCGCAGGCAGAAAGACTGCGGCCGCGCAGTTTTTTTGGGGGGGCGCAGTGACCGCGCCCGGAGGCACTTGCACAGATTTGGCATTCTGTGGAAACTTCCCTCCGGCGCCGGGTTTGCGGCGCAGCGAGGGGGGGGCGGAGTGCCGTCCGAGGTTCGACCCAGACGCACCGGCAGGCTTCAGTTCATGCTGAACCCGGAGGCGGTGCTTGCCCTGGACGACGGCCTGGACGACGGGCGGATCCGCGCGCGGATGCCCGGCCGCGCGGTCGTGGTGCGGGGGCTTCTGCGCCGGGGCCTGGCCGCCGAGGCCTGTCTCGGCGACGAGAGCCGGCGCTGACGGCCGGACCGGGCAGGGACGGGACCGGCGCGGCGCGGACCTTCGCGCTGCGGGTCTATTACGAGGACACCGATCTGGCCGGGATCGTCTACTACGCCAATTACCTCAGGTTCATCGAACGTGCGCGGACCGAATGGGTCCGGGCGCTCGGGATCGACCAGGTCCGGCTGAGGGCCGGGCGCGGTATCGTCTTCGCCGTCCGGCGGATCGTGGCCGACTACCTCGCTCCGGCCCGCTTCGACGATCTGATCGAGGTCAGGACCACCCTGCGCGACGCGACCGGAGCGCGGATCCTGCTGTCGCAGGACATCCTGCGCGGCGGCGAGCGGCTGTTCGCGGCCGAGGTGACGCTGGTGGCCATCGCCGCCGCCGGGCGGCCGGTGCGCCTGCCTGCAGAGCTTCTGGCGGCGCTGCGCGCCTGAGCCGGATGCCCCCGCCGGCCCCGGCCCTGCGGAAACGGCCGCAGGGCCGGCGGGCTTCGGCGGGTGCCTGCCCGCCTGCGGCCCCCTGACGCAGTTGTGTTGGCTTTCGACTGGGAAACCGGCTAGAAGCGCGTCAAAGAAGATGCCGCGGGCAAGAACCGTGGTCCGTTTGGCGGGCAGACCCTGATGAATACCGAAACACTCGCTGCGGCGCAGGAGATCGATTTTTCCCTTCTCGCGCTGTTTTTGCGCGCGACGCTGACCGTGAAGCTCGTGATGCTGATGCTGTTCGTGGCCTCGATCTGGTCCTGGGCGATCATCATCCAGAAGTTCATCACCTACCGGATCGCGCGCCGCGAGGCGGCCGAGTTCGACCGCGCCTTCTGGTCGGGCGAGCCGCTCGACGAGCTCTACGAGAAGATCGGGCAGCAGCCCGACGGGGCGAGCGAGAAGATCTTCGCGAGCGGCATGACCGAATGGCGGCGGAGCCACCGGCAGGACGGGGCGCTGATCGCCGGCGCGCAGGCGCGGATCGACCGGTCGATGGACGTGGCGATCGCGAAGGAGACCGAGCGGCTGACCGCGGGGCTGCCGTTCCTCGCCACCGTCGGGTCGACGGCGCCCTTCGTGGGCCTCTTCGGCACGGTCTGGGGCATCAAGGTCGCCTTCGAGCAGATCGCGATCAGCCAGAACACCTCGCTCGCGGTCGTGGCGCCGGGCATCGCCGAGGCGCTGGTCGCCACCGCGCTGGGCCTCGTTGCGGCCATCCCGGCGGTGATCTTCTACAACAAGCTCTCGACCGACAGCGACCGGATCGTCGCGGGCTACGATTCCTTCGCCGACGAATTCGCGACGATCCTGTCCCGCCAGTTGGACGCCTGAGATGGGCGCGGGGGTTCTCAAGTCCGCGGGCGGCGGGCGGCGGCGGCGCGGCAACCGCGCCAAGCGCGCGATGATGAGCGAGATCAACGTCACGCCGTTTGTCGACGTGATGCTGGTCCTGCTCATCATCTTCATGGTCGCCGCTCCGCTTCTGACCGTGGGCGTGCCGCTCGAACTGCCGAAGACGCAGGCGAAGTCGGTGCCGACCCAGCAGGAAGTGCCGCTCGCCATCTCCATCCAGGCGGACGGGTCGGTGTCGATCCAGAACGCGCCGGTGGACGAGGCGGCGCTGATCCCGAAGCTCCGGGCGATCGCGGCCGAGCGGCAGGACAACAAGCTGTTCCTGCGCGCCGACGGGTCGATCCCCTACGAGCGCGTGGTGCAGGTGATGGGTGCGCTCAATGCGGGCGGGTTCAACAGCATCATCCTGGTGACCGACGCGGGCGGGCCGGATTTCGGCACCAAGCCCGGGAAGTGAGCCGCCGATGGAACGGGCGGAACGCATCGGGTTGACGGTATCGGCGGCCGGCCACGGCGCGGCGCTCCTGCTTGCCCTGTTCGGCGGCCTGTTCCAGCGGCCCGACATGAGCCTGCCGGTGACGATGACCGAGGTGTCGGTGATCTCGTCGGCCGAGTTCGCGGCCTTGCAGGCGCGCGCGCCGACCGCCCCCACCGAAAGCCCCGCCGCGCCGAGCGCGCCGGAGGCCAGTCCGGCGGCCGAGACGGCACCTTCGCCCGTCAAGGAGGCGGGGCCGGCCGCGGCGCCGCCGGTGCCGGGCCAGCAGCCTTCGCCGGATGCCGCACCGGATGTCAGCGAACTGGCCCCGCCCGCGCCCGAGGTCAGCCCCGCCGATCCGACGATCGAGACGCCGCCGGTCGACGTCCCGTCGGACACGGTGCTCCAGGCCATCGCGCCGAAGCCCCGGCCCACCGATGCGCCCCGGATCGCGCCCCAGCCGTCTGATGCGCCGGCCCCGGATGCGGCGCCGTCGGACCAGGCCGTGACCGAGACGGCACCCGTGCCGACCGACCAGCCCGTGCCCGAGACGCCGCCGGTCAAGGAGCAGGCGCCGCAGGAGGCGACGACCCAGACCCCGGTCGAGAAGGACGTGGCGAAGGTGACCGAATCCTCCGCCCCGGTCACGTCGAGCCGCCCGAAGGCCCGGCCCGAGAAGCCGGCGCCTTCGGACAAGCCCCGGACGGACCTCGCCTCCGCCGCGAAGCCGACCGAGGCGGCGGCGCCCAGGGCCTCGACCGAGACCGCCGTGAACGACGCGCTGGCCGAGGCGCTGTCCGGCGCGGCGAGCGACGCGCCCGCGCCCGGCACGGGAACGGCGGCAAGCGGTCCGCCGTTGACGAGCGGCGAGAAGGACGCGATGCGGGTGGCGGTGAAGCAGTGCTGGGTGGTGGACAACGGCGCGCCCTGGGCCACCGTCGTCGTCACGATCGGGTTCGAGCTGTCGCAGGACGGCAGGGTGGTGGACGGATCGATCCGGATGGTCGATGCAACCGGCGGCGACGATGCGGCGATCCGTACCGCCTTCGAGGCGGGGCGCCGGGCGATCCTGCGGTGTCAGAATCAGGGTTATCCGCTGCCGCCCGAAAAGTACGAGCAGTGGAAGCGGACCGAGATCGTGTTCGATCCGAGCAAGATGAGGTTGAGATGAGAGCGAGCATCAGGGTGCGCGACACCGCGACCGGACGGAGGGCTGCATGAAGGTTCTGCACATTCTCGCCGCGGGGATCGCTCTGTCCGGCTTCGCGGCGGTGCCCGCGCCGGCCCAGCAGGGCCCGCTCCGCATCGTGATCGAGGAGGGCGTGATCGAGCCCATCCCCTTCGCCGCCCCGGCCTTCATGGCCGAGACGGGCGATGCCGGACAGGCGGCGGCCGACATCACGCGGGTGATCGCGGCGGACTTGGCGGGGACGGGCCTCTTCCGCGAGGTCGGACCGGATGCCTTCATCAGCCCGGTGACGAGCTTCGACGCCCCCATAGCCTATGCCGACTGGAAGGCGATCAACGTGCAGGCGCTGATCACCGGCTCGGTCTCGATGTCCGGCGGCAGGATGGCGGTGAAGTTCCGTCTGTTCGACATCTTCTCGGGCCAGGCGCTCGGGGACGGGCTGCAGTTCCAGGGCTCGCCGAACGACTGGCGGCGGATCGCCCACAAGGTCAGCGACCAGATCTACAGCCGCATCACCGGCGAGGGCGGCTACTTCGACAGCCAGGTCGTGTTCGTCGCCGAAAGCGGGCCCAAGAACGCGCGCCTCAAGGCGCTTGCGATCATGGATCAGGACGGGGCGAATCTGCGCTACCTGACCGACACCTCGACGATCGTGCTTGCACCCCGCTTCTCGCCGGATGGCGGGCGGGTGCTCTACACGAGCTACGAGACGGGGTTCCCGCGGATCAACCTGCTGGATCTCGGCTCGGGCGCCTCGCAGGCGCTTGCCGACATCCAGGGGACGATGACCTTCGCGCCGCGCTTCTCTCCGGACGGCGGGATGGTGGTCTTCTCGCTCTCCAAGGACGGGAACACCGACCTCTATGCCATGGCTCTCGCCGGCGGGGCCCTGAGCCGCCTGACCGACGCGCCATCGATCGAGACCGCCCCGTCCTTCTCTCCGGACGGGAGCCAGATCGTCTTCGAGAGCGACCGCTCCGGCTCGCAGCAGATCTACGTGATGCCGGTGGGCGGCGGCGAGCCGACGCGGATCAGCTTCGGCGAGGGCCGTTACGGCACCCCGGTCTGGAGCCCGCGCGGCGACTACATCGCCTTCACCAAGCAGAAGGCGGGGCGTTTCCACATCGGCGTGATGCGCACGGACGGTTCCGAGGAGCGGCTCCTGACCGCGAGTTTCCTCGACGAGGGGCCGACCTGGGCGCCGAACGGGCGGGTCATCATGTTCACGCGCGAGACGGCCGGCGCCGCAGGCCGGGCGCAGCTCTATTCGGTGGACATATCGGGGCGCAACCTGCGCCAGATCCCGACCGAAACGGCAGCGTCCGACCCCTCGTGGTCGCCGCTGCGGCCCTGATCTGCGGCCCTGATCTGCGGCCCTGATCCGGGCCCCGGTTCCCCGGCATCTTTCCCGGCGCCGGGGGTACGAAGCCGGCGTTTTCAAGCCGTCGCCACGGTGCTATGGTGCCGGGCATCGAGCCAAGGACAAGCAAAGGCGGTACGAACCGATGGTCAAGCTTCACACGATCGCACTTCTGGCCGGCGCTCTGGCGCTTTCGGCCTGCAACAATCCCGACCGCTACGGCGCCGGCGGTGCCGGGGCCGGCGGGCCGGGCGGCATCGGGGTGGGCGGCCTCGGCGACCCGAGCAACCCGAACTCGCCCGCCTACTTCGCGCAGACGATCGGCGATACCGTGCGCTTCGATGTGGACCAGTCCACCCTCAAGCCGGAATCGCGTACCGTCCTTGCCCAGCAGGCGCAGTGGCTGAACGCGAATCCGTCCTACACCGCGATCATCGAGGGCCACGCGGACGAGCAGGGCACGCGGGAGTACAATATCGCCCTCGGCGACAGGCGCGCCACGGCGGTCCAGCAGTTCCTGATCTCGCAGGGGGTCGTCGGCACCCGTCTGCGGACCGTGTCCTACGGCAAGGAGCGGCCGATCGCGCTCTGTTCCGACGAAAGCTGCTATTCGCAGAACCGTCGCGCCGTGACGGTCATCGCGGCGGGCGCCGGCCTCTGACCGGGCTGGCAGTGGAAGCGACATGAGAAGCGCGGTTTTCGGATGGCTTTTCGGGGTGGCGCTGGCTGCCCCGTTCGCTGTCGCGGCACCCTCGGCGGGACTGGCGCAGGACCGGGCCGAGACGATCGCCTCGATCCGCAAGGATCTCGAGGCGCTCGCCAACAGCATCGGTTCGCTCCGGGCGGAACTGGCGGCCGGCGGAGCGAAGGCCATGCAGGCCGCCGGGGGGGCGACCGCTCTCGAACGGCTGGACGCGATGGAGGCCGAACTGACGCGGCTCACCCGCGCGACCGAAGCCGCCCAGAACCGCGTGGACCGCGTCGTCGCCGACGGAACCAACCGGATCGGCGACCTCGAGTTCCGGGTCTGCGAGATCGAGAAGGGATGCGACACGTCGCGCCTGCCGATCAGCGCGGCGCTGGGTGGCGGGACGGCAGCCGCGGCGGGCGGCGCGGCGGCGGCAGGAGGGGCGGCGGCCGGGTCCGCCGGACAGGCTGGGGCCGGCGCCGGTCAGAACGCCCAGCCGGAGCTTGCGGTGAACGAGAAATCCGACTTCGACCGGGCCAAGGCCGCGCTTGACGCGGGCGACTGGCAGGGCGCTGCGGACCAGTTCGCGCGGTTCTCGCAGAACTACACGGGCGGACCGCTCTCGGGCGACGCGGCCTTCTACCGGGGCGAGGCGCTGTCGAACCTCGGGCAGACGGCCGAGGCTGCGCGGGCCTATCTCGACGCGTTCTCGGGACAGCCGAACGGACCCCGGGCCGCGCCGGCGCTTCTGCGGCTCGGGACGTCGCTTGGCCAGCTCGGGCAGACGCAGGAGGGATGCGTGACCCTGGCCGAGGTGGGCCGGCGGTTCCCCGGCTCGCCCGAGGCGGCCGAAGCTGCAACCGCCATGCAGGGACTCGGGTGCCGCTGACCGCGGGGGATCCCTCCGGCACGCTGGCGGCCGTCCTGCAGAGCGCCTTTGCCCGGAAGAGACCGGACCGGATCGGCGTGGCGGTTTCGGGCGGCGGCGATTCCGTTGCCCTGCTCTGGCTGATGAGCGACTGGGCCGCCTGCGGCGGACCCGCGGTCGCGGCGGTGACGGTCGATCACGGCCTGCGGGCCGAGGCTGCCGACGAGGCGGCGTGGGTCGGCCGGCTGGCGCGGCGACTCGGGGCGACCCACGACATCCTGCACTGGCGGGGCGCCGCCGCGGCGCTGTCAGGCGGCAACCTGCCCGACCTTGCCCGGCGGGCCCGCTATGCGCTGATCGGCGACTGGGCGCTGTCGCGCGGAATCGGTGTCGTCGCGCTCGCCCACACCCTGGACGATCAGGCCGAGACGGTGCTCATGCGGCTGGCGCGGGGATCGGGGGTGGACGGGCTGTCCGCGATGAGGATCTGGCGCCGCGACGGCCCGGTCGCCTATGTGCGCCCGCTCCTCCAGGTCAGGCGCGACACGCTGCGCGATTACCTGCGCGCGAAGGGTGCGGGCTGGTGCGAGGATCCCACCAACGACGACACGGACTATCGACGCATCCGGGCCCGGCGCGCCCTTGCCACGCTCGCGCCGCTGGGTCTCACCGTCGAGACACTGGCCGCGACGGCGGACCGGATGGCGCTGGCCAGCGACGCGCTCTGGCGCGTCGCGCGCGACCTTGCCGAAAGGGCCGTCAGCGGCGAGGCCGGCGACCTCTTGATCGACGAGCCGGCCCTGCTCGCCGCCGGGGAAGAGACGCGCCTGCGACTTTTTGCCGCCGCGCTGCAGTGGGTCGGCGGTGACATCTACCGCCCCCGCTTCGAGGCGTTGCGCGCGGCCCTGGAGGCGCTGTCGGGCCGGCCGAGGACGCTTGCAGGCTGCGCCTTCTGGCGCGACTCCGGACCGGGCGGACCGCGGCTCCGCGTGGCCCGCGAAGCCGCGGCCGCACCGCCGCCGGTGCCGCTGGGATCGGTCTGGGACGGTCGCTGGCGCATCGAGGGCCCGGACGCGCCAGGCGCCCCGCCAAGCGCCCCGCCCGGCACGCTGACCGACGCCCCGGCCGGCGCCCCGACCGGCACGCTGACCGGCGCGCTCGGCCCGCGCGGGCTCGCGCTCTGCCCCGGCGCCACGCGCCGGACGGGCCTGCCGCGGCCGACGCTCCTGGCCTCGCCCGCCGTCTGGAAGGGCGGGGAGCTGATCGCCGCCCCGCTGGCACGCCGGGACGCCCGCTGGCGCGCCGTCCTGCTGAAGGATGCCGGGGCCTTCGTTGCGGGGCTCGAGGTCAGTTGAACCTGCGCCGCGAATGTCTATCTTCACCCTGGGGCCCGGCGACTGCGCCGGTGGCCCGCGTACGGAGGATTTTCCTTGGGTAACGCGAGAAATATCGCCTTCTGGGTCGTCCTGTTCCTGCTCGTCCTTGCGCTGTTCAACCTGTTCAGCGGCGGCCAGACGGCGATGAACTCGCGCACCATTTCCTATTCCGAATTCGTCAAGCGCGTCGACGAGGGCCAGGTGGCGAGCGTCACGCTCGACGGCGAGCAGGTCATCGTCCGGGGGACCGACGGTCAGCAATACGTGACCATCAAGCCGGACGGAGAGCAGATCACCGACCGACTGATCGCCAAGAACGTCGACGTGAAGGCCGAACGCCAGCAGCAGTCGGGTCTGTTCTCGGTCATCTCGCTGTGGCTTCCGTTCCTTGTCCTGATCGGCATCTGGATCTTCTTCATGAACCGGATGCAGGGCGGCGGACGCGGCGGCGCGATGGGCTTCGGCAAGTCGCGTGCGAAACTGCTGACCGAAAAGCATGGCCGCGTGACCTTCGACGACGTGGCGGGGATCGACGAGGCCAAGGAGGAGCTCGAGGAGATCGTCGAGTTCCTGCGCAACCCGCAGAAGTTCAGCCGCCTCGGCGGGAAAATCCCCAAGGGCGCGCTGCTCGTCGGCCCGCCGGGCACCGGCAAGACGCTGCTGGCGCGCGCCATCGCCGGCGAGGCGGGGGTGCCGTTCTTCACCATCTCGGGGTCGGACTTCGTCGAGATGTTCGTCGGCGTCGGCGCGTCCCGTGTGCGCGACATGTTCGAGCAGGCCAAGAAGAACGCGCCCTGCATCGTCTTCATCGACGAGATCGACGCGGTGGGCCGCTCGCGCGGCGTGGGCTTCGGCGGCGGCAACGACGAGCGCGAGCAGACGCTGAACCAGCTTCTGGTCGAGATGGACGGCTTCGAGGCGAACGAGGGCGTCATCATCGTGGCGGCCACCAACCGCAAGGACGTGCTCGACCCCGCCCTGCTGCGGCCCGGCCGCTTCGACCGGCAGATTCATGTGCCGAACCCCGATATCAGGGGGCGCGAAAAGATCCTGTCGGTCCATGCGCGCAAGGTTCCGCTGGGGCCGGACGTGGATCTCAGGATCATCGCGCGCGGCTCGCCCGGCTTCTCGGGGGCGGACCTTGCGAACCTCGTGAACGAAGCCGCCCTGATGGCGGCCCGGTACGGACGGCGGTTCGTCACGATGGAAGACTTCGAGAACGCCAAGGACAAGGTGATGATGGGCGTCGAGCGGCGCAGCATGGTCCTGACGCCCGAGCAGAAGGAAAAGACCGCCTGGCACGAGGCGGGGCATGCCATCGTCGGCATGGCGATGCCGAAATGCGACCCGGTCTACAAGGCGACGATCATCCCGCGCGGCGGTGCGCTCGGCATGGTGGTCAGCCTGCCCGAGATGGACCGGCTGAACATGCACAAGGACGAGGCCAAGCAGCGCATCGCGATGACGATGGCGGGCAAGGCGGCCGAGATCATCAAGTATGGCGAGGAAGGCGTGTCGAACGGCCCCGCGGGCGACATCATGCAGGCAAGCCAGCTTGCCCGCGCCATGGTGATGCGCTGGGGCATGTCCGATCTGGTCGGCAGCGTGGACTATGCCGAAGCCCATGAGGGCTATCAGGGCAATGCCGGCGGGTTCTCGGTCTCGGCCCACACCAAGGAGATGATCGAACAGGAGGTCCGCGAGCTGATCGACGAGGGCTACGGCCTTGCGCGGAAGATCCTGCTGGAGAAATCCGAGGAATTCGAGCGGCTCGCCAAGGGCCTTCTGGAATACGAGACGCTGACCGGCGATGAAATCCGCAAGGTCATCGCGGGCCAGCCGCTCGACAGCGGAACGGATGGCGGGACGCCGCCGTCGGGCGATGCGCCGTCGCTGACCGCGATCCCGAAGACGGCGAAGCCCAGGACGCCGAAGGGCGGGGGACTCGAGCCGACGCCCTCGGCCTGACATGGCGACAGGTGACAGGGACTGGGACCCCGGAGCCTACGGCCGGTTCCGGGGTCTCCGTTTGCGCCCCGCGCTCGATCTTCTGGCGGGCATCCGAGACCTGCCCGAGGGGGCGGTCGCGGATCTCGGCTGCGGCGCGGGCGCGGTCGGGCCGGTTCTGAGGAGCCGTTGGCCGGGCCGGGGCCTTGAGGGTGTCGATACCTCGCCCGCCATGCTTGCCGAGGCGGCGGCAACCGGCGTCTACGACCGGCTGTCCTGCGAGGACGCGGCGGCCTGGCGCCCCTCCGGCCCCGTGGCGCTCATCTTCTCGAACGCCGCGCTGCACTGGGTTCCGGATCACGACCGGGTGCTGCCGCGGCTGGTGCGCCTGCTGGTCGCCGGCGGCACGATCGCCGTCCAGATGCCCCGGCAGTTCGGCGCGCCGTCGCACAGGTTTCTGCGCGACATCGCCGCCGACACGTTCCCCGACCGTTTCGACCTTTCGGGATGGGTGCCGCCGGTGGCTGCCCCGGTCGACTATGCGCGGATGCTGGCACCCTTCGGCGAGGTGACCGTGTGGGAGACCGAGTATGTCCAGCGGCTGGAGCCGGTTGGGAACGGGCACCCTGTCCGGGCGTTCACCGGGCCGACCGCGATGCGGCCCTATCTTGATCCGATGACTGAAGAGGAGGCTGGGGCATTCACCCGGCGCTACGACGCGGCGCTCGCGGCGGCCTATCCGGCCGAGGCGGACGGCTCGGTTCTCTTCCCCTTCCGGCGGCTCTTTTTTACGGTCGTCGCGCCGGGCCGACCGCCCGCCGCCTGACGGGAGCGAGCCGATGCCTGCCCTGATCCCGACCCGCTTCACCGGAACGATCGTCTGGCTCGGCCGGGTGGCCGACCGGCGCGCCGCACTGGCGTCGGCACCCCTGGACGAGGTGCGCGCCACGTTCGCCGGCCCCGAGGGCGAGGCGCATGGCGGCCTGACGCGGGCGTCGGACAGCCGGGTCGTCGCGCAGCACCCCAAGGGGACCGAGATCCGGAACGTGCGGCAGTTCAGCATCCTGTCGCAGGAGGAACTCGATCTGATCGCCGCCGGCATGGGGCTGCTCTCGTTCGACCCTGCGCTCCTCGGGGCGACGATGGTGGTGATGGGCATCCCCGACTTCAGCCATGTTCCCCCCTCGTCGCGCCTTCAGGCGGACGGGGGTGCGACACTGGCCATCGACATGCAGAACCGGCCCTGCACGCTCGCAGGCCGGTCGGTGGACGCGGGCCATCCCGGTTTCGGGCCGAAATTCAAGCCCGCCGCCGAGGGCCGCCGCGGCGTCACCGCCTGGGTCGAGCGCGAGGGCACCTTCCGCGTCGGGTCGGGCGTGCGGCTGCATGTGCCGGACCAGAGGGCCTGGGCGCATCTGGACAGGGCGCGCGCGGAGGCGGCGGAATGAACATTCCAGTCATCGCCGTTATGGACTAGGAAATCCATGGCCTCGGACCGTAGCGCACGGTCTGGCGATTCCGACCGGGGAATGTCGGAAACGTTCACCTGCACGCGACATGCGAGAAGTATCACCGGGGCGAAGACGAAACGGGGCCTCAGCGCCCACAGGGAGACCGTCAGATGGCCGTCAAGACCGATATCGAGATTGCCCGCGAGGCCAGGAAGAAGCCGATCATGGAGGTCGGCGCCGGCTTGGGCATCCCGGCCGAGCATCTGCTTCCCTATGGCCACGACAAGGCCAAGGTCGGGCAGGAGTTCATCGCCTCGCTCCGGGGCAGGAAGGACGGCAAGCTGATCCTCGTCACCGCGATCAATCCGACGCCGGCGGGCGAGGGCAAGACGACGACGACCGTGGGTCTCGGCGACGGCCTGAACCGGATCGGCAGGAAGGCCATCGTCTGCATCCGCGAAGCCTCGCTCGGGCCCAACTTCGGGATGAAGGGCGGCGCGGCGGGCGGAGGTTACGCGCAGGTCGTCCCGATGGAGGAGATGAACCTCCACTTCACCGGCGACTTCCACGCGATCACCAGCGCGCACAACCTTCTCAGCGCGATGATCGACAACCACATCTACTGGGGCAACGAGCTCGACATCGACGCCCGCCGCATCGTCTGGCGCCGGGTGATGGACATGAACGACCGCGCGCTCCGCGACATCGTCGTCAGCCTTGGCGGCGTGTCGAACGGCTTCCCGCGCCAGACGGGCTTCGACATCACGGTCGCCTCGGAAGTCATGGCGATCCTCTGCCTGTCCAGGGATCTCAAGGACCTCCAGAAGCGTCTGGGCGACATCGTGGTGGCCTACCGCCGCGACAAGACCCCGATCTACTGCCGCGACCTCAGGGCCGACGGCGCGATGACGGTGCTGCTGAAGGACGCGATGCAGCCGAACCTGGTGCAGACGCTGGAAAACAACCCGGCCTTCGTCCATGGCGGCCCCTTCGCCAACATCGCGCATGGCTGCAACTCGGTCATCGCCACCACCACCGCGCTGAAGCTCGGCGAGTATGTGGTGACGGAGGCGGGGTTCGGGGCCGACCTCGGGGCCGAGAAGTTCTTCGACATCAAGTGCCGCAAGGCCGGCCTGAAGCCCGCCGCCGCCGTGATCGTCGCGACGGTGCGCGCGATGAAGATGAACGGGGGCGTCGCCAAGGCCGACCTCGGCGCGGAAAACGTCGATGCCGTAAAGAAGGGCTGCCCGAACCTCGGCCGCCACATCGCCAACGTGAAGAGCTTCGGCGTGCCGGTCGTCGTGGCGATCAACCACTTCTACAGCGACACCGACGCCGAAATCGCGGCGGTGAAGGCCTACGTGGCCGAGCAGGGCGCCGAGGCGATCCTCTGCAAGCACTGGGCGCAGGGCTCGGCCGGGATCGAGGACCTGGCGAGGAAGGTCGTCGCGCTCGCCGAGGGCGGGAGCGCCAACTTCGCACCGCTCTACCCCGACGAGATGCCGCTCTTCCAGAAGATCGAGACCATCGCCAAGCGCATCTACCATGCCGACGAGGTGATCGCCGACAAGTCGATCCGCGACCAGCTCAAGGCCTGGGAGGCCGAGGGCTACGGCCATCTGCCCATCTGCATGGCCAAGACCCAGTACAGCTTCACCACCGACCCGAATGTCCGCGGCGCGCCGACGGGCCATTCGGTGCCGGTGCGCGAGGTGAGGCTGTCGGCCGGTGCGGGCTTTGTCGTGGTGATCTGCGGCGAGATCATGACGATGCCCGGCCTGCCCAAGGTGCCGTCGGCGGAAGTCATCAAGCTCAACGCCGAAGGCCATGTCGAGGGGCTGTTCTGACAGAAGGCCGCGTTGCCCATGGGGCGCCGCCGCGCTAATCAGGCGGCGTCCTTGCGGGGAGCATCAGGCATGAGAGCGCCGAAAGACTGCACCACCATGGCCGAGCTTCGGGCCGAGATCGACCGCGTCGACGAGGCGCTGGTGCGGCTCTTTGCCGAGCGCGCCTGCTACATCGACCGGGCGGTGGAACTGAAGGCGGGGCTCGACCTTCCGGCACGGATCGAGGCGCGGGTGGAGCAGGTGGTGCAGAACGTCCGCCGTCATGCCGTGACCCACAACCTGCCGCCCGATCTGGTCGAAAAGCTCTGGCGGCGGCTCATCGACTGGTCCATCGCGCGCGAAGAGGCGTCGCTCGGGCCCGACAACCTGCGGAAGGACCATCAGGAATGACGGCGAGGATCATTGACGGGAAGGCCTTTGCGGCAACCGTCCGCGCGAAGGTGGCCGACCATGTCGCCCGGCTGAGGATGCAGCACGGGCTGGTGCCCGGTCTGGCCGTCGTGCTGGTGGGCGAAGATCCGGCGTCCGAGGTCTATGTCCGCAACAAGGGCAGGCAGACCGTCGAGGCGGGAATGGCCAGTTTCGAACACAAGCTGCCCGCGACCACGTCCGAGGCCGATCTTCTGGCGCTCGTCCGCAGGCTCAATGCCGATCCGCAGGTTCATGGCATTCTCGTCCAGTTGCCGCTGCCGTCTCATCTGAACTCTGAACTTGTCATCAACTCCATCGACCCCGTGAAGGATGTGGACGGGTTTCACATCTCGAATGTCGGGCTTCTGGCGACCGGGCAGAAGAGCATGGTGCCCTGCACCCCGCTCGGCTGCCTGATGCTGCTCCGCGATCTGCACGGATCGCTTGCGGGGATGAACGCCGTCGTGGTCGGGCGGTCGAACATCGTCGGCAAGCCGATGGCCCAGCTCCTCCTCGGCGACAGCTGCACGGTGACGATCGCGCATTCCAGGACCCGCGACCTGCCTTCCGTGTGCCGGGGGGCCGACATCCTCGTCGGTGCCGTGGGCCGGCCCGAGATGATCAAGGGCGACTGGGTGAAACCGGGCGCGACCGTGATCGACGTGGGCATCAACCGGATCGACGCGGGCGGCAGGACCAGGATCGTCGGCGACGTCGACTTCGCCTCGGCCAGCGCCGTCGCCGGGGCGATCACCCCGGTGCCGGGCGGGGTGGGACCGATGACCATCGCCTGCCTCCTGGCGAACACGCTCACGGCCGCGTGCCGCACGAACGGTCTGCCCGAGCCGGAGGGGCTGACCGCCTGAGGGTCAGGATTTCCGGACATTGACGGATTGCGCGACGTTCTCCACGATCTCGGGTGTCCAAGCGCGCCGGGCAAGCCGGCAGCAGGTCCGCAACGAGGTCGAGCCTTCGCAGTCTCAGGGCATGAACGGCTACGGGCACCGGGATGAGGTGGTGATGTCGTCCCTGTGGGGCAGTATTCGTCGAGCCTTCCTGAGCCCCGCGCCCTACGTGTCGTGGTTGGGTCTGACGGTTGTGCTGGCCGTGTCGGGGCCGTTCGGAACCTATGTCCATTGCACGATCTGGCGCCGTGCAGTCTGCTTTGCGACCCTGGTGGGGATAGCGCTGGTCTGGGGTGTTCTCGCCCGTGCGATCGTCCAGCATTTCTTCCACCGTCTGGGATACTGGGCGGCGGCCGGCCTGGTCGTTGTCGGGTCGTCGATCGTCCTGCCCGTTCCACTGCTTGCGCTCACCCCGTTCCTGACGACCCTGCCGGCCGAGAGCCTGCCGTCGCCGGTCGAGGTCGCGGCGTTCGTCCTTGTGCTCGGCTGCGTGGCCGCAAGCCTGCGCTGGGTCCTGGGCCGCGAGACGCTGCCGGGACCGCGGGCCGCGATGCCAGGGGCGGGTCCACGGCTGCTCAACCGCCTCGACCCGGCGCTCCGCGGATCGCTCGTCCGCATCTCGGGCCGGGACCATTACGTGGACATCGTGACGGACAAGGGGCAGGCAGCGCTTCTCCTCCGCCTGTCGGACGCGCTGAACGAGATCGAGGGCGTGGACGGATTGCAGGTTCACCGGTCGCACTGGGTCGCCGTCGATGCGATGCGCGGCTGGGAAGCCTCGGCCGAACGCCGGTTCCTGCTTCTGGCCGATGGCTCGAGGGTGCCGGTCAGCCGCAACTACCTGCAGAAGGTGGCCGACCGCGGCCTCATTCAGCGCGGCATTGGCAGCGGGCGCGCCACCGGTCCAGTCAGCACGGCGACCGCCCGGGCCCCGAAAAGCGCGGCAAGCGCCGCGTCGGAACTGGCAAGCCCGCCGGTATAGGCCCCGTAGGCCGGCAGGATCAGCCGCCGTTCATCGTAGAGAAAGCACCGCCGTGACTGCCCCGCGATGCGCGCCTTGGGGTGGTAGTGGCCTGAAACCTCGCCCCGGCCCTGCGGTTCGGCGATATGCCGGAAGGCCAGACCGCCCAGGCGGAGATCGTGGTGGTGCTCGCCTCCGAGTGCGATCGGCCCGGGATCGTGGTTGCCCGCGATCCAGATCCAGCGCCGGCCGGCCATCATCCGGACCAGCCGGTCGAGCGTCGCCTGATCCTCGTCCGCTGCCGCCATGTCGTCGAAGCTGTCGCCGAGACAGAGTACGGTGCGCGGCGCGGTGGCGGTGATGTCGGCATCGAGCCGGGTCAGGGTCTCCTGCGCCTCGTAGGGCGGCAGAAGCGGGCCGCCGAGCCGGGCGATGCGTCCCGCCCGCCCGAGATGCAGGTCGGACACCGCGAGAAGCCCCTCGTCGGGCCACCACAGGGCGCCGGATGGCAGGGCCGTCAGGCGGGCCCCGGCGAGCGAGAAGGCGTGTCCGTTCATGCTCTGTTCCTGACGCGTCCCGAGGCCGTCCGCAAGCCCCTTCGCGCGGGGCAGGTCAGGCGAGGCCGGCCTCGGCCATCAGCGCCGCGGCCCGTTCGGCGACGAGCCGCTCGCGCGCCGCCCCCTCGACCGGGACCCGGCCGTGTTCCAGCATCAGGGGCGCGGCGAGAGGGGTGATCCGGTCGAGCCGGACGGTGTCGATCCGGTCGCCCACCCGGTCGAGCATGGCCTCGATCCGCCCGAAATCGACAAGGCCCCGCATCGCCTCTTCCCGCGTGACCTCGAGGAGGAGGTGCCCCGGATCGTGCCGGCGGAGCGTGTCGTAGAGGATGTCGGTCGAGAATGTCGCCTGCCGCCCCGACTTGCGCTGGCCGGGATGGTTGCGGTCGATCAGGCCCGCGACGATGGCGATGTTGCGGAAGGTGCGCTTCATCACGGCGTTCCCGGAAAGCCAGGTTTCCAGACCGCGGCGCAGCGCCGCCCGGTCGAACAGGGGCGCGGCGTCGGTCACAGGGTCGAGGCCCCGGATGAGGGTGGCATAGTCGGTCGCGACGAAACCGAGGGGGTGAAGGCCGTCCTCCTCCAACCGCTTCGTCACCAGAAGCCCGAGTGTCTGCTGCGCATTCCGGCCCGCGAAGCCGTAGATGCAGAGGTGCTCGCGCCCCTCGGCCCGGAAGCTCTCGCAGAGCAGCCGGTCGGCCTGCGGCAGGCGCGACACCTCGCGCTGGAGCGACAGCCAGCGGGCGGTGTGGGCGGGCAGCGTGGACCAGTCTTTCCGCGCAAAGATGGCGAGGATGCGGTCGCAAAGCTCGGTCGAGGTCGAGAACTTGGTGCCGCCGAAGACCGCGATCCTCGGTTCGCGCCCGCGGTCGCGGCTGACCTCGAGCGTCAGCTCGTGCATCCCCTCGTAGCGGACGACCTCGCCGCCGATCAGGAACGTGTCGCCGGGGGTGAGCGTCGCGGCGAAATCCTCCTCCACCTCGCCCAGCACCGGGCCGCCCCCGTTCCGCCCGAGGCGCACCTTCAGGAGTTCGCGCGCGGTGATCGTGCCGAGGTTCATGCGGATCTGCCGCGCCGCGCGGGGGTCGCGGAGCGTCCAGCGACCGTCCCGCAGCATCAGGCGCCGCCAGCGGTCGTAGGCCCTCAGCGCGTAGCCGCCCGTCGCCACGAAATCGAGGCAGGCGTCGAAATCGGGGCGGGTGAGGGCGGCGTAGGGACCGGCCGAGGTGACTTCGGCATAGAGCGCATCCGCGTCGACGGGCCCGGCGCAGGCGGCGATCAGGATATGCTGACAGAGCACGTCGCGGGGGCCGGGGCCGCGCGGATCGCCGTCGAGGTCGTGCTCGCGGGCCGCCTCGAGGGCGGCCACGCATTCGACCACCTCGAAGCGGTTCGCAGGCACCATCAGCGCCTTCGACGGCGCGTTGTAGCGGTGGTTGGCGCGGCCGATCCGCTGGACGAGGCGCTTGACGTTCTTGGGCGCGCCGACCTGGATCACCAGGTCCACGTCGCCCCAGTCGATCCCGAGGTCGAGCGACCCGGTGCAGACGATGGCGCGGAGCGCCCCCGCGGCCATCGCCGCCTCGACCTTCTGGCGCTGCTCGCGCGAGAGGCTTCCGTGGTGGATGCCGATGGGCAGGCCGTCCTCGTTCCGAAGCCAGAGGTCGCGGAAGAAAAGCTCGGCCTGGGCGCGGGTGTTGTGAAAGATGAGCGTCGTCCGGTGGCGGCGGATTTCGTCCAGGATCGCCGGAATCGCATGGCGCCCGCCGCCCCCGGCCCAGGGCGGCGCGTCCCCGGCATCGAGCATCGCGATGTCGGGGTCGGGGCCGGGATCGGCAAAGAGGATGCCGCAGGGATCGGGGTGGCGCGCGAGGTAGCGCGCGATCGCGGGCGGGTCCTCGACCGTCGCCGACAGGCCGACGCGTTTCAGGCCGGGGACCATGCGTGACAGGCGGGCGAGGAGGAGCATGAACTGGTCGCCGCGCTTCGAGTCCGCCAGCGCATGGATTTCATCGACCACCACCCGCGAGAGCCCTGCGAAGATCCGTGGCGCATCCTCGTAGGAGAGAAGCAGGGCGAGGCTTTCGGGTGTCGTCAGCAGGATCTGCGGCGGGTCCGCGCGCTGGCGCTGGCGCCGGGTATGGGGCGTGTCGCCCGTCCGGTCCTCGACCCGGATGGGCAGCCCCATCTCGGCGACCGGTTTCGTCAGGTTGCGGCGGATGTCGGCGGCGAGCGCCTTCAGGGGCGAGATGTAGAGGGTGTGCAGGCCGGGGCGCGGGGTCTGCGAGAGATCGACGAGCGTCGGCAGGAACCCGGCCAGCGTCTTGCCGCCCCCGGTCGGCGCGACGAGAAGAAGCGCGGGCTCTCCCGCGCGGTCCAGCATGACCTCCTGGTGGGGATGGATCGACCATCCCTTGGCGGCGAACCAGTCGCGGAAGAGCGGGGGCAGGGCGGGCATGGCAGAAGGCTAGCTGGCGCGCCAGCCCCCGCAATGGAAATTCGTCACGAAGAATTTCGGCCGGCAGGAATGCGATGAAGTCCTGCCCTCTCGCGATCAGTGCACGATCCGTTCGTCCTGCACGAACATGTTGGCCCAGGCCCGGTCGATCAGTTCGGGGGTCATCTGGTAGGGGATGCCCTCGAAGTTGCAGATCGCGATCATCTGGTCGATCAGGAAGACCGGCTGGTAGTTGGCGAAGGTGTTGCCGATCGTCGGATACTTGGCCTTGAGCAGGTGGATCAGCGCCTTCTCGTCGAGCGGCATCTTCTTCTTCTTCGCCACCATGGCGAAGATCTTCAGGAAGTTCTCCTGACTCGGCCCGTCGATCTTGATCTTGAAGAAGATCCGGCGAAGCGCCGCCTTGTCGAAGATCTCGTTCGGGTGGAAGTTCGTCGAGAAGATCACCAGCGTGTCGAAGGGCACCTCGAACTTCTCGCCCGACTGCAGCGCGAGGATGTCCTTGCCCTCTTCCAGCGGCACGATCCAGCGGTTGACGATCTTCTGCGGCGGTTCCTGCTGGCGCCCGAGGTCGTCGATGATGAACACGCCCCCCGTCGCCTTGAGCTGGAGCGAGCCCGAATAGGTCCGCGCCGTCGGGTTGTAGGTCAGGTCGAGCATGTCGAGCGTCAGTTCGCCGCCGGTGATGACGGTCGGACGCTCGCAGAGGACATAGCGGTTGTCGAAGCGGTTCGACGACCGGCGGAGCGAGTTCGGGTCGTCGACGCTCGCCTCGGCCGCCGAGTGGACGATCGGGTCGTAGACGGTGATGACCTGGCCGGCATACTCGATCGCGCGGGGGACGTAGATCTTGTCGCCGAGCGCATCGCGGATGCCGTTCGAGATCGAGGATTTTCCGTTGCCCGGCGGGCCGTACATCAGGATCGAGCGGCCCGAGCCGACGGCCGGGCCGAGGTGATCCAGAAGCTCGGGCGGCAGGATCAGATGGCCCATGGCGCGGGTGAGCTGATCCCGCGTGAGCTGGATGTTGCGGATCGACTGCTTCCTGACCTGTTCCTTGTACTGCACGAGAGGAACCGGAACCGCGCCGTAATACTCGGACTGGCTGAGCGCGTCGAGCGCGCGGGCCTTGCCGGCATCGGCGAGGCGGTAGCCCATCTCGTTGCCCGAAGTGGCGTGGAGCGTGCCGGTGGATTCGACGAGCCGCTGCGCGCGGCAGAGGTCGATGAGCTCCTGTGTCAGCGGGATCGGCAGGGCGATCTGCCGCGCGATCTCGGAGCAGAACTCGAGGTTCATGCGGAACATCGTCTTGAGCAGGATGTCGCGGAGCGTGACCAGGCCGAGGCCGGTTTCGTCGAGGGTTCGCGGCGGGCTCGGGGCGACAACGTTCGTCACCTGCATGTTCATCCGAGAATTCCTTTTTCTGCCCGCATTTTTGTTCCGGTTTGTCGCGTTACTTCGGCCCGAATTCGGTGAATGTTTCCAGTGGGGGGCCTGTCGCCGGAGAATCTGCAGGGGTAATGTGGCCAAAAAATGGAGACAAGATCGCAAGAGGCGGGTGAAACCGGGCCGGGCAGCAGAGTGCTTCTCGCCGCCCTGATCGTGCTGATCGCCGTGCTTGGCGGAGTGCCGTTCCTCAAGGGGGCATTCTACATCGGCAAGCACGAGGGCGATACGCTCCACCTTGCGGAAATGGTCATGCGCATGGCGGGGGGGCAGTGGCCGCACCTCGACTTCATGACACCCATCGGGGTGATGGCGCTTGCGCCGATCCTGCTCTTCGTGAAGCTGGGGCAGGGGATCGGCCACGCGATCTTCTGGGCCCAGGTGCTTGTCGCGCTCGCGCTGCTGCTTCCGGCGATGCGGGTGGCGACCAGCCGGTTTTCCGGCTGGTGGCAGCTCTTCTACGCCGGCTACGTCATGGTCTTCTGCCTCGCCCTCGTCGCCGGCGAGTCCGAGCGCGCCGTCTCGATCTCGATGTACTACAACCGGTGGGCCTGGGCACTCGCCTACATCGTTCTGCCGCTTGCGGTGCTCGCGCCGGTCCGTGCGCCGCGCCCGGTTCTCGACGGGGTGCTGATCGGTCTGGGCATGGCCCTTCTGGTGCTGACCAAGGTCACGTATTTCGTCGGGTTCGCGCCGGCGGTCCTGGTCGCGCTCGTGGCCCGGCGGCAATGGGCCGGGCTCGCCGCGGCGCTTGTCGCGGGGCTGGCCGTGGCGGCCCTGGTCACGGGGCTGGCGGGCACCGGGTTCTGGCTGGCCTATCTGCGCGACCTGCAGACCGTCGCGTCGTCGGACATCCGGGCCGCCCCGGGCGAATCGTTCCCGGTGGTGATCGCTGCGCCCGCCTACATGGGGGCCAGTCTGGCCCTTGTCTTCGCGGTGATCTTCCTGCGCCAGTCCGGCCGGATGACCGAGGGTCTCGCCCTGCTGGTCCTGATGCCCGGCTTCTTCTACGTCACCTATCAGAACTTCGGGAACGATCCGCAGTGGCTTCTGCTTCTTGCCTTCTTCGCCTTCGCCCTGCGCCCGGCGCCGGGAACGGTCAACGCGCGCGGCTGGGACATGCGCGAGGCGCTGCGGATCGTCGGAATCCTGGCCCTTGCCTTCGGGATGCCGTCTGCGGTGAACCTGCTCTACAGCCCGTTCCGACACCTTGCGACCGAGGAAAAGGACCGCGTGGCGCTGCTCCCGGGGCCCGGGTCGGATCTGCTGACGATCGAGTCCCGCATGTACCGGGTGGACGAGAAGAGAGCGGCCGATCTCGAGGGTCCCTTCGCGGCCTACCGGCAGAAGGGCGACCGCAAGTACCTTGCCTATCTCAACGGCGAGAAGCTGCCGGAATGCGTTCTCGATTCCGGCATGAACGCCTGGTTCGAGACCGTTGCGAAGGATCTCGAGGCAGCCGGCTACGCCGGCAGCCGGATCATGGGCACCGACCTCTTTTCGCTCTACTGGGCCTTCGGCGACTTCCGGACCGTGAGGGGGGCCGCGCCCTGGTACTACGGCGGTCTCTCGGGCGTCGAGAATGCCGACTACATCGTGGTGCCGATGTGCCCCATGGCCGAACAGATCAGGGCCGGGATGCTGAAATCCCTGGCCGACGGCGGCTGGACCCTGGAGATCGTCCGCCGCACACCTCTCTACCTCCTGATCACCGCCCGTCGGCCCTGACCGGAAGGCCCCGCTCAGATCAGGGCGGAGGCCTTGAGCGCAAGGTATGTCAGAAGCGCCCCGACCAGGGCCAGCCCCATCGGGAACCTGGGGCTGGTCCAGGACGTCCAGTCCGGGGTGGCCCGCCGCACGGCCGGGATCGCCCGCGCCAGCCGATGCAGGGCGAAGGCGACGAGCAGCCAGGCAGCGAGAAGCATCAGGGTGAGCTGCATCTCGGCCAGGTTCTGGGCCACGAAGGGTGCCGCCGCGGCAGCGAACTTCGCATCCCCCGCCCCGACATTCGCAAGGACGTTGAGAAGGAATCCGATCCCGAGCACGACGATCAGGCTGACCCAGCGCCAGGCCCAGTAGTCGAAGGGAATGACGAGCAATCCCGGGACGGCGAAGATCGCCACCAGCGCGATGACGGCACTGTTCGGGATGCGCATGACCTTGGCGTCGGACCAGGCGACCCAGAGGCCCACCGGAAGAGCCAGCACGAAGAGAACCGCGTAAGCCTGCGGCGGCGTGAGACCCAGCATCGCCTCAGAGAGCGACCTTGGCGTCGAGCGTCGCGAGCGCGCGGGCGGCTTCCTCGAAATACTGCGGATGGGTGTCCACGGCCTCCTGCAGAAGGCTCCGGCCGGTCGCCACGTCGCCCTGCTTGATCGCCGAGAGTGCCGCCGTGTAGAGCAGCATCGCCCGTTCCGTCTGGGTCATGTCAATGATCGGCATGTCGTATTTCCGCTGGGCCGAGCGGGCCAGAACCAGGTTGTTCTTGGCCGTGAACATCTTGCCGTCATAGGTCAGCGCCTGTGCGAAGAGCTTTTCCGCACCCGCATAGTCGCCGCGGGTCAGCTTGGAGTAGCCCCAGTTGTTCAGCACGCCCGCCGGGGTCGCCGTCATCCCGGCCGCGGTCTCGTAGAAGCTGTCGGCCTTGTCCCACTTCTTGTTGGCGTCGGCCACCATCGCCTCGAGCTTGTAGCGCATGAAGGTTTCGTAGGTGGGCGGGGTCGCATTCAGCGTCTCTTCGGCCTTCTTCCAGTCGTTCGTCCGGATATAGGCCTCGGCCAGCGCGACCCGGTCCTCGTTGCTTCCGTCCGGGCCGGCGATCATCTCCTTGAGAACCGCGGCCGCCTCCATCGGCTTGTCGGCCCGGATCAGCGACTTGGCGAGCCCGCGCTTCAGGTCGGTGCGGCCGGGCTTTTCCTTGACCGCGCGCTGGAAGTAGGACACGGCTTCGTTGGGGTCGCCCACCGTCAGCATGATGTCGTTCAGATTCGTCGCGTCGATGACGTTGACGCTTTCGATCGCGCGCTCGACCCGGGCATCGGCGGATCTCTGGCAGCCCGAGACGGCCGCCGCGCCCGCCAGGCACAGCGAAACGAAAATGGGGTGGCGCATTGCATGCGTCCTTTTCTGCTCGTTGCCTCAGTACCTGGAGAGGAGAAGGTATTCTCCGACCCCCCGCCTCACTAGGGTAAATTTTTCTTCTTGGCCCGCATCATAATCAGGATTCTTGAGTTTTGCGAGCGCGAGCCTCAGATTTTCGCGGATGGAGTCCGATTGGCCACTGTCAAGCGCGAAGGCCGTCTGGAAGACGCGGCTCGCCTCGGGGTACTCCCCCTTTTCCATCAGGACGACGCCAAGGTTGTTCCAGGCCGGGACGAAGCGGTCGTCCTTCTCGACCGCGCGCCGCAGCATCTGCTCTGCCTGACCGAGTCGCCCGAGGCTCAGGTCGGCCGAACCGATGGCCGAGAGAACATCGACGGTGGCGCCCTGTTCAGCGGCCGCGCGATAGTAGGCCTTGAGGGCGAGGTCATATTCGCCCGCCGCCATCAGCCGGTGACCTACCGTGAGCCCGTCCACCGCCTCGTCGAGCTTGTAGGCCCCCGTCGGCGCGTAGGGCGAGCCGCGCGCGGACGGCGAAAGGCCGCCTGTCGGGGCACAGGCGGCCAGAAGGAGAGGTACACTGAGAAGGAGCGGCCGGAGCCGTTGCATCGGGTCAGAAGCTGAAGGTCTGGAACATCTTCATCATATCGTAGACGGACGGACCCACAAGGATGATCAGAAGCGGCGGCACCGTGAACATCATCGTGCCGAGCGTCATCTTGGTGGGAAGCTTGTTGGCCTTTTCCTCGGCCCGCATCACGCGCTTGTCGCGCATTTCGGCGGCATAGACCCGCAGCGCCTCGGCGATCGAGGTGCCGAAGGTCTGCGACTGGATCATCACCGTGACGAAGGACGAGATGTCGGGAATGCCCGCGCGTTCGGCAAAGCCCCGCAGGACGTTGGTCTTGTCCTTGCCCGCCTTGACCTCGTGCGAGACCATTTCGAATTCTTCGGCCAGTGCCGGGTAGCCCGCCGAAAGCTCCTTCGATACCCTGATGATGCCCTGGTCGAGGGACTGGCCGGCCTCGACGCAGACCAGAAGCATGTCGAGCGCATCGGGGAAGCCGTTCTGCATCTCTTCCTGCCGGGACTGCACGCGGCGGTCCACCCAGTAGCGCGGCAGGTAGTAGCCGATGGCGCCCGGAAGCAGCACGGCGATGAGGATCTTGGTGGTCGAGATCTCTGCTCCGGTCGCGGTCGAGACGATGGCGTAGATGACGCCCCCGATCAGGAAGAAGATGCCGAGGCTGAACTGGATCGCGTGGAACGTCCGCACGGCGTTGCGTGACCGGTAGCCCGCCCGCGTCATCTTGAGCCGCGCCGAACTCATCTCCTCCTCGGATTTCGGTTCGAGGAAGCCCGCGAACTTGTCGAGCTTGTCCGTTCCGCTTCCCATCCGCAGGGACTTCTTCGTGGGCGCACGCACCGCCTTGGACGGCGGCCTCGTTGCCTCGCGCAGCTTGGTCAACGGATCCACCCGCTTGCGCAGCATTGCCGGAAGCGTGATGAGCACGAGGAGCAGGCCGAGGAAGCCAACCGCCGCAAGCGGACCGAGGGGGCCGAACTTGTCGGCAAGGAGCTGGTTGATTCGGGTAAGGACTTCCATCTGCCCCTCAGACCTTGATGTTGACCATCATGCGCATGAACAGCATGTTGACTGCCAGGAAGACGAACACGATGAGGGCCGCGGGTATGAAGGCGGCGGTATCCTTCACCGTGTCGAAATAGTCCGGCTTCAGCACCTGGATCACGACGAGCACACCGACCGGGAACAACGACAGGAACATGCCGGACCACTTCGCTTCGGCGGTGATCGCCTTGACGCGGCGGAACAGACGGAAGCGGGCGCGGATGACCTTGGCGAGCCCGTCGAGGATTTCGGCGAGGTTGCCGCCCGACTGCTGCTGGATCGTCACGGCGACGGCGAGGAAGCGCAGATCCTGCATGTCCATCCGTTCTGCCAGATCCTTGAGCGACTCGCTGATCTCGCGCCCGTAGGCGGCCTCGTCGGCGATCATGCCGAATTCGGAACCCAGCGGGTCCGGAACCTCCTTCGCAACGATCTGGATCGCCGACGAGAACGGATGGCCAACGCGGAGCGACCGGACCATCAGCTCGACAGCGTCGGGAAGCTGTTCCTCGACCAGCGACAGACGCTTCTTGGCCTTGCTCGAAACCCAGAAATACACGGCCCCGACGCCCATCACGACCGACAGGGCGACCTGCACGCCCGGCGCGGCCTGGGTGCCGATCCTCAGGCCGAGGAAGGCGACCCCGGAGAGAAGGACCATGATGCCGATCAGCGCCTTCGGCGAGAAGGCGATGTTGGCCTTCTGCGCCTTGGCGGCGAGCATCGAATAGAGCGGGATGCCCCGGGCGCGGAGATGCTGGCTCGCTTCCTTGCGGAGCTGTTCCAGCACCTGTTCGCGCTGGCCGCCCTTTTCCAGAAGCTCGAGCCGCCGGTTGACGCGGCTGTTGAGCGAAATCGACTTGCCGAAGACCATGAGGTAGAGGCCTTCGACGAGCAGGAGCACGGCGATGAAGATCAGGCCGTAGATGATCGGGGTCGGGCTGATGATCATCGCGCTTACTCCGCCGCTATCGGTTCGTAGATGGACGCAGGAAGATCGTAGCCCCACTGGCGGAAACGGTCCGCGTAATGCGAGCGCACGCCCGTCGCCGTGAAGCGGCCGATGATCTTGCCGTCGGGGGCGAGGCCCAGACGCTCGTAGCGGAAGATTTCCTGCATCGAGATGACGTCGCCTTCCATGCCGGTGATCTCGGTGATCGACACCATCCGGCGCGAGCCGTCCTGCAGGCGGCTCGCCTGCACGATCAGGTTGACGGCCGAGGCGATCTGGCTGCGGACGGCCTTGATCGGCATCTCGATCCCGGCCATCGCGATCATGTTCTCGAGGCGGCTGATCCCGTCGCGGGCGCTGTTGGCGTGGATCGTCGTCATCGACCCGTCATGGCCGGTGTTCATCGCCTGCAGCATGTCGATGACTTCCTCGCCGCGCGTTTCGCCGACGATGATGCGGTCCGGGCGCATCCGCAGCGCGTTCCTGAGGCAGTCGCGCTGGGTGACGGCGCCCTTGCCCTCGACGTTCGGCGGGCGGCTTTCCATCCGGCCGACATGGACCTGCTGGAGCTGAAGTTCCGCCGTATCCTCGATGGTCAGGATGCGCTCGGCGTTGTCGATGAAGGACGACAGGGCGTTGAGCGTCGTCGTCTTGCCGGAACCCGTGCCGCCCGAGACGATGATGTTGAGGCGGGTTGCGACGGCAGCCTGAAGATAGGCGGCCATTTCCTCGGTGAAGGCGCCGAAGCGGACGAGGTCGTCCACGCCGAGCTTGTCCTTCTTGAACTTCCGGATCGAGACGAGCGATCCGTCCACCGCGATCGGCGGCACCATGCAGTTGAAGCGTGACCCGTCGGCAAGGCGGGCGTCGCAATAGGGGTTCGATTCGTCGACCCGCCGGCCCACGGCGGAGACGATCTTGTCGATGATCCTGAGAAGGTGGCGTTCGTCCTTGAAGGTGATGTCGGTCAGCGTGAGCTTGCCGGCCCGTTCGACGAAGATCTGCTGGGGGCCGTTCACCAGGATGTCGTTGACCGTCTCGTCCTTCAGCAGCGGCTCGAGCGGGCCGAGGCCCATCACCTCGTCGTAAAGGTCCTGGACCAGCGTCTGGCGTTCGTCCTTGTTCAGGACGACGCTCATCTCCTCCAGCGCCTCGGCCGAGATCGAGACGATCTCCTGACGGAGATCCGCCTCCGTCGCGCTTTCCAGAGCCGAGAGGTTCAGGTTGTCGAGCAGGCGCTTGTGAAGCTCGACCTTGAGCTCCATCAGCTTTTCCTTGCGCTTCTTTTCCTTGTCGGCGGCGACCGCCGCAGCCGAAGGCACGGGCGCGCCCGAAGCGGGTCGGCGCATGGCGAAGCCGGGCCTGCCGCCCGGTGCCGGCACGGCGGCGGGTCCCGGTTTCGGCAGTTCGGTCGCCGCGCGGACCGGTGCCGTGGGCGAGGCGGCTGGCCGTGCCGTCTCGGCGCCCGGTTTCTTGAAGCGGTTGAACATGACGGGGCGCTCCCTCAGGCCTTGGCGGCTTCCGCGGACTTGCTGAGTTCGTAAAGCGACCTGGCCAGCTTCGAGATTTCCTTGCGGAGCGGGTTCTTCGCCGCTGTCTCGGCCAGGGGCAGGCCATGGTCGTTCGACTGCGTCACCTGCCGTCCGCCGTCGGAGAGCTGCAGCTCGATCGTGATGTCGAGGCTTTCGGCCAGGCGCCTGACCCGGCTCTTTCCGGAGAGGTCGGTGAAGCGCGGCGAGCGGTTCAGGACGTAGCGCAGCTTCTCGAAGGGCAGTTCCTCGGCCTTGAGTGCCCGGATCATGCGAAGCGTGTTCTGGGCCGACCGCATGTCGAGTTCGACCATCGAGAAGTAGACATGGGCCTGGTGCAGCACCGCCTCGGTCCACTGGACCACGGTCGATGGCATGTCGATCACGACGAAGTCGAAGTTCGCCCGGGCCACGTCGATCACGCGGTTTATGTCGTCGGAGGTCACGATGTCGAGCGGCAGCATCTCGGACGGCGCGGTCATCACGTGCAGCTTGTCGTTGAAGGACAGGAGCGCCTGTACGAAGGCCTCGCTGTCCAGCGACGCGGTATCCGAGAGCATCTCATAGACGGCTTCGCGCCGCGGCAGGTCGAGATAGGTCGACACCGAGCCGTACTGGAAATCGAGATCGAGCAGGCAGACGCGGGGACCGTCCTTCTGCACCGTGGCAAGTTCCCAGGCGAGGTTGACGGCAAAGGTCGTCGCGCCGGTCCCGCCGGCAAGCCCGTGGACCGGCAGAACCACTCCGTCGCGGTCTCCCTTGGGCTTGAATGCCGGGGTGGGGGCCGCGGCCTCGACGGGCTGCGGCGGTGCGGCAGGCGCCTGGTGGAGGCGCTTGATCGCATCGTGCAGCGCGCGCTCCGGCAGCGGGTAGGGCACGAAATCATCGGCGCCGAGCTTGAGCAGATGGTGCAGCGAGATCGGGCTCACCTGGTCGGCGATCAGGATGACCTTGACGCCCTTGTCCTTGGCCGTGGTGATGATGCCCGATATCCGGCCGAGATCTGTCTCGTCCTCGGCGTCGACGGCGACCGCCACGAATTCGAGCGTCTGCGCGTCCGGCTGGTTGAGGAAGAGCATCGCGTCGTCGAAGGTGAGATCGCCCCAGCTTTCGCCGAGTTCGGCCTCCATGTCCTCGATGAGGAGGTCGAAGTTCGCCACATCGCGCGAGATGGTGCAGGCCACGATCGGCGCCGGTTCGGGTTGCAACACAGCCACACTGCTCATTCCGTCACGTCCTTCTTCGCCCCGGTGCCGGGTCGGGTCCGTTCTCGTTTCGGCCCCCCGAGCGGTCCATGCCCTGACGTCACCAAACACCCGCGCGATTCCATCGGCCGCGCACTTGTCCCGACCCGGACCCTCGGCGGAAATGTTGGCAACATTGGGGCCGAAGTTTCGAAATTATGCGGTTTCGTGAGACGATGGAAAGAAAGGGGCGGCCTTTGTCCACCAAAGGCCGCCCCCCGGTATCTCCCGGTATGTCCCGGTGCGTAACCGTCAGCCGCCGCCGCCGCCGCCCGCCCCGCCGACCGGACCGCCGCCGCTGGCCGCTTGCTGCTGGTGCGGCGGGACGGCGCTGTTGACGTATTCGCGCCAGACGATCTCGGCATACTTGCCGTTCATCACGAGATTGCTCTTGCCGACGAAGCCGGACACCTCGGTGACCGTGCGGCGGTTCTTGCGCTCGGGCGCCTGAACAAAGACGAGAGGCTGGGTTTCGCCGAAGGACGCAACCGCCTCGAGGCGGCTTTTTTCGATGCCCTGGCTCGTCAGGAAGCGGACCACGGCCTGCGCCCGGCGAAGCCCGAGAGCCTTGTTGTAGGCATCGCTGCCGACAAGATCGGTGTGGCCGTAGACGCGGAACCGCACCTCGGGGAACTGGCGGATCCAGTCGGCCTGACGCATCAGTGCCGCCTGCGCCTCGGCGTCGAGCACAGCGCTGTCGAACTCGAAGTTCACCGTGTTCGGCACGTCGGCGGCGAAGCGGCGCGTCAGGTCGATGACATAGGACCGTTGGCCCGACTGGATCGCCAGGTTCTGGGCCGTCGACTTGCCGAAGTCGCTGGTCTCGATCTCGCTGCCGGCTTCCGTGAAGAAGGCGCGGTAGGTGGCGTTCTCCTTGTTGCAGCCGGAGAGGGCGAGCAGGCTCGCCGAAAGGAGCAGGGGGCTGATCGGGGCGCGCATGATCCTCACTCCATCACGTAGCCGTAGGAACCGCTGAAGTTCTGCCGCGCCACTTCCGCCACCGGGCCCCGCGCTCCGGTCGCGGCGGTCTTGCCGAGCAGGAAGAGCTGCGCTTCGGACGGGGGGAACACGCGGTCCGTCGGCAGGGCCAGCGCCTCGCCGCGGGTCGGTGTCACGAGGTTCGGCGTGACGATGATCACGAGCTCGCTCTGGTTGCGGCGGTAGTCCGCGCTGCGGAACAGCGCGCCGAGGACGGGAATGTCGCCGAGCCACGGTACCTGTCCGTTCAGGTCCGTGAAGTCGTCCTGCAGGAGGCCCGCGATCGCGAAGCTTTCGCCGTCGCGCATCTCGACGGTCGTTTCGGCCTCGCGCCGGCGGAAGGCATTGACCGCGAAGCCGCCGGTGCCCTGGACGGTGATGGTCGAATCGATCCCGGACACGGCCGCGTTGATCGCGATGTTGATGATGTCCTCGTCAACGACCCGCGGCGTGAAGGCGAGTTCGACGCCGAAGGGTTTGTACTGGACCGTGATCGACCCGTTGTCGCCCGTTACCGGGATCGGATACTCGCCGCCGGCAAGGAACTTCGCCTCCTGTCCCGAGAGGGCGGTGAGGTTCGGCTCGGCGAGGGTGCGGACCAGGCCCTTGGATTCGAGCGCCTCGAGCAGGACGTTGAATTCGAGCGCGCCGCTGCCGAAGCCGAAGGCGAAGGCGCCCACCCGTTCGCGGGACGAGACCGGGTTCGTGGTCGGGTCGCCGTCGAAGAGTCTGCTGAAGTTCGTTCCTTCCTGGTAGGTGTTGGTTGCGCCCGAGAACCCCACGTCGCCGCCGAAGAGCGTCCCCGAGATGCCGAGGCTGGTGGACAGGTTCTTGCGCACCGACCGGTTCATCTCGGCGAAGCGGACCTTCAGCATCACCTGCTGGGTTCCCCCCACGGACAGAAGGTTCGACACCCGGTCGGGAGCATACCTTTGCGCGAGTTCGAGCGCGCGGTCCATCTTCGCGGTCGAGGAAACCACGCCTGAAAGCACGATCCCGTCGTTTGCGGTCCTCACCTCGACCTTCTCGCCGGGAAGGATCTGCTGGAGCCGTTCCTTGAATTCGGCGATGTCGGGCGAGACCTGCACCTCGACGTTGGTGATGAGTTTGCCATCCGGCCCGAGGAGCGTCAGCGTGGTGCGCCCCGGTGCCTTGCCGAGGACATAGATGCTGCGGTCCGACAGGGTCGAGATGTCGGCGATGCCGGGATTTGCGATCGACAGCTCTGCGAAAGGCTGCTCCGATTCGACGACGACGGCCCGGTTCATCGGCACGCTGAGCGCGCTCGAGGTTGCTCCTTCCATCACCTTCAGTGTCTGAGAATGCGCCGCCGGAATCGTTGTCATGGTGAGCGCAAAGCCCAGCATTCCGGCCTGGAAGACCTTGTTCATGCTCATGTGACCTGCCTCTCCGATCACGCCTGTGGGCCCGGGTCTTTACCCGCCCGGATTGCCGCGACAATGCGCGCCGGGCGGATTTTTTGCAAGAATCAAGTGTTTGACGTGCGACACTGATGTGGATAAGTCGCAACACCCGAAGTCTTTCCAAAGCGCATGCAAAGGCCGGCCACCATATCCGGTGCCGGCCCGCTGCGGAGACGCGACTGGATGTGCGTGCGTCAGTTGGCGCAGGGGATCTGCGTCTCGACGATCTCGCCGCCCTTGTTGGTGCGGATCGTGCAGACCTGGGGGGCGGGCGCCGCTTCGACGGCGGCTTCCTTCTTGATCCCGAGAAGCTGGTTCTGGTCGATCTCGACCGGTCCGACTGCGGCAAGGTCGCCCGAGCCCAGAAGCGACAGCGTGAGCCGTCCGGTCTGCTGCGCCTGAGCCAGCGCCGCGACCTGCTGGGGGGTCGCCTCGACCGTGATGGTCCGGGCGATCAGCGTTTCCTCGGTGCGGTCGGCGTCGGCGTTCTGGTCGATCGCAATGAGCCGGATGCCCTGGTCGATGAGCTTGGTCACGTCACGCTCGTTGGCCACGCCGCTCCAGTAGACGTCCACCCGGTCGCCCGGACGAAGGAATCCCGACACCCCCGACGACACATCCACATTGATCGCGAAGGCGCGCATCCCGGCCGTGAGGTTCGCGTTGATGCCGGCATCGACGCCCGGCTCGGTCACCTTCGAGGCGAGGATCGGCTCGTAGGGCTCCAGGCTGCGCAGCGCCGCGCGGGGTCGCGTCTCGCCCTCCAGAAATACCGCCCTGATCGCCGGATCAGCCCCCTGCGGGGCGGAGATCGCGCTGAAGGCGCCTTCCGGCACCTTGCCGTCCTGCCACTTGATGACCTCGAGATCCTGTTGCGTCAGCCGGTCGCCGTACTTGAGCTGCTTCTTCGCCACGACGACGTCCACCAGTTTCGGCGCGCTTGCCTGCGCCGCGAGGAGCAGATCGCGCTCCTGCTGCGTCTTCTCGATGAAGCCCTGGGCCATGTAGACCGCGAAGCCGGCCAATCCGAGGCCCAGAAGCAGCACCAGAGCGAAGATCATCCGCATGTCGTCAGTTCCTTGTTCCGATCGGCCCGCAGTGGCACGGCACGCCAAGGGCGTTCCGATCGCTCACTCGCAGCAGACTATCCAGAGGGATTGCGGCGAAATGGTGGTCAAACCGGGTCCCGCCGGTGGATTCTCGCCGAAGCTGGAAACGGAAAGCATCGCCAAAGGCGAAAGGCGCCGGCGATCCCGGCCGCCGCCCGCAGCCATCGCCGTGGCGGTCAGAACGTGGTGGTGATCGTCTGGGAACTCAGGAACGCGTTCACGTTCGACCCGATCGTCCCCATGTTGCCGGTGATTCCGGCCACGACCATCACGCCGAAGGCGACGACGCCAGCCGTGAGCACGACCCAGTCCACCGTGACGGCGCCGGCTTCTTCCGCGGCGAAACGAACAAGATACTTCCGCATTCCCAATTCTCCATTCGCGTGCACAGAACCGGGCATCCCAGGCACCGGCCACTCGTTTCGCCCTTGCATGACAGAAAGCACAAGGTTCGTGGCGTGAATTGGGCGCGCTTCGATCCAATTCCCGGGCGGCATGGGAAGAACGGGAAACATTCACTTCCGGATCCGCGAACAACGAGGCTGGACCGGATCCCGGAAAAGCGAAACCGCGCCCCGGAGGGCGCGGCCAATCACGTCCTTGCCGGACGCCTGACGGATCAGAACGTGGTCGAGATCGACTGCGAGGCGAGCTGACTCGAGATCTTCGAGGTCAGCGAGCCCGTGCCGCCGCGGACGGCCGCCAGCGCGGCGATGCCGAGGCCAACGACGGCGGCGGTCAGCACGACCCAGTCCACCGTCACGGCGCCGTCTTCATCGTTGCGGAAGTTCTTGAAGAGTTTGAAGAATTTCATCTGTAGTCTCCGAGGTTCAGGTTTCGCATTCCAGGTCATCCGCTTCGACGTGGCCATCCTCGTCCCGTCTGCTGCGGCATGAGTAGGTTTTGCCTGACGAAGGTGTCGCAAAAGGGGCGGCGTTTGTACATTTTCGGTGTTTCTTGTGGGCATGTCGGCCGGCCGGATTGCGGCCCATCGCACCATCGCCCCCGGCAAAGCGCAAACCGCGCCCCGGAGAGAGGCGCGGTTCGATTCTTGTCGCCCGGAGGCGGAAGGACTCAGAAGGTGGTCGAGATCGACTGCGACGCGAGCTGCTCCGAGATCTTCGAGGTCAGCGTGCCCGTGCCGCTACGGACGGCAGCCAGCGCGGCGATGCCGAGGCCGACGACGGCGGCGGTCAGCACGACCCAGTCCACTGTCACGGCGCCGTCTTCGTCATTGCGGAAGTTCTTGAAGAGCTTGAAGAATTTCATTCGTTTTCTCCGATGGTCCACTTTGCTTGCCTGGGGGCCTGCGCAACCCGCGCGTTTATGCGGCCACGGCACGATCATCTCTTCGCGCACAATCTTGGCCCAAGTTTGGCGGCTGCCGCCTCAATCGGTCACAAAGGTTTAGGAATTGCGGAAACAATCCAGTGCTTGCGGTGACACAATCGCGACGACGCATCCCGGCGCGGACGTGACCGCGGTTCTCGCATGAAGCGAAGGGCCGCGCTCCGGACAGGAGCGCGGCCCTTGCACCGCCAAGGCGGCACGAAATCAGAACGTGGTCGAGATCGACTGCGAGGCGAGCTGGCTCGAGATCTTCGAGGTCAGCGTGCCCGTGCCGCCGCGGACGGCCGCCAGCGCGGCGATGCCGAGGCCGACGACGGCGGCGGTCAGCACGACCCAGTCCACCGTCACGGCGCCGTCTTCGTCATTGCGGAAGCTCTTGAAGAGTTTGAAGAATTTCATTTACTGGTCTCCGAGATACATTGTTTCGCCACATGCCGGGGAGCTTGCTCATCCGTCCCGCTGCATGGGCCTTCTTTTTACCCCGAATCGTGTCCCAACTAGGCGGCGTCTTCATTTGAGGGATTCCCACATGGAATGATTTCTGATTCAAGATCGAAAACGGAGGCGATCTTGAGCAGACGAACCCTGACAGACGCGCAATGGGCGCGGATCGAGCCATTGGTT
>JBMOOH010000002.1:0-41553 GCA_049323795.1 Pseudomonadota bacterium | reverse complement strand
GTCAGCGCCAACATCGTGGACGCCTCCTTCGAGGCGCTGCTCGACGCGATCACCTGGAAGCTCGTCCGCGACAGGGCGCCCGCCCAGTGACCCTCAATCCCTGCGCCGAAATCGTCCGGACGCGGGAAACTTGAACGGACAGGAGAATGCCGATGCTCGACCATCTCACCATTGTCACCCACCCGCTCGTCCAGCACAAGCTGACGATCATGCGTGACAGGGAGACCTCGACGAACTCCTTCCGCCGGCTCCTGCGCGAGATCAGCCAGCTTCTTGCCTACGAGATCACGCGGGAGATGGAGATGACGACAAAGCGGATCGAGACCCCGCTCTGCGCGATGGATGCGCCGACCATCGACGGCAAGAAGCTTGCGCTGATCTCGATCCTGCGGGCCGGGAACGGGCTTCTCGACGGCGTTCTGGAACTGATCCCGGCCGCCCGTGTCGGGTTCATCGGGCTTTACCGCGACCACGAGACGCTGCAGCCGGTACAGTACTACTACAAGGTCCCGAGCCTGAAGGACCGTCTTACCATCGCGCTCGACCCGATGCTGGCCACCGGGAACTCGAGCGTTGCGGCGATCGACCTGCTGAAGGCGTCGGGCGCCACCAGCATCCGCTTCATGTGCCTTCTCGCCGCGCCCGAGGGGGTGAGGCGGATGCAGGCTGCGCATCCCGATGTGCCCATCGTCACTGCCGCGGTCGACAGCCATCTGAACGAACTCGGCTACATCGTCCCGGGTCTCGGCGACGCCGGCGACCGCATGTTCGGAACGAAGTGAGGCGGGCAAGGCTTTACTCGCGCCGGCAGCCGCGCCAATGTCGCCACGGGTCGGGCAGAGTGCGGGGGAACGCGCTTGATGACAGGTCGCTTCATGCTCGGGGCCGCGGCGCTGGCGGGCCTCGTCGTATTCGCCGTCCCGGTCGCGGCGCAGACCCTGCGGAATGCCGACGGCCCCGCAGAAGCGCCGCCCGCAAGCTACACCGCCTCCCAGTATGTGGACTCGCGCGGGTGCGTGTTCGTTCGGGCCGGGCTCGGCGGCAAGGTCACCTGGGTTCCGCGGGTGACGCGCGAGCGGCGCCTCATGTGCGGTCAGACCCCGAGTCTCGCGGCCGCAGGGGCCGCGGGGGCGGCAGCGGCAGCGGCGGCAGAGCCGCCGGCGGAACCCGCGGAGACCGCGATCCTGCCGCAGGGCGCCGGCGCGGCAGCGGTGCGCAAGGCTGCTTCTCCGGAGGCGCCGGCAGGGGCCGGCACAGGCGCGCCGGCGCATGCCGACCATCCCGCCACCTCGCCCGCCTCGGGCCGCCCCCCGGGCAGACGCGCTGCCGGGTCGGTTGCCGCCGCGGGCAGCGCGCCGCCCGTGACGCTCGTCTCGGCGGAGGCGGTGCCGGGCTCCGCCACGCCGTGCGTCAATGCCCCCCGCATCGCGCAGCGCTTTGTCCTGTCGGACGGGCGGCGCTTCGTGCGGTGCGGTGCTCCGGTCCAGGATCCGGTCGCCTATCTGAACCGGCTCGGCCTGCCCGGCCTTGCCGTGGCGGGCGCGGCCCCCGCGAAGCTTCCCCGCGGCTATGTCCGCGCGTGGAGCGACGGAAGGCTGAACCCCGACCGCGGGCCGAAGACCGAGGAAGGCGATGCGCAGATGGCCGCATCGTGGAGCGGAACGGTCCCGATGCGGATGAAGCCGGGGGCTAGGATCGGCGCGCCGAGGCCGGACGGCGCGCGCTTCGTCCAGGTCGGGGCCTATGCGCGGGCCGCGTACGCAGAACAGGCGGCGGCCCGGCTTGCGGCGGCGGGTCTTGCTGCGGCGCGGGCGTCGGCCAGCAGCGGCGGACGCCCGGTCACGCTGGTGCTGGCCGGCCCCTTCGCCGAGGGCGAGCTAGGCCGCGCCCTCGATGCGGTCAGGGCGGCCGGCTTCGGCGATGCCTACGTGCTCCCGGCCGCGCCGGCCCCCTAGCCGGCGCAGATACCCTGGAGCGCGACCCAGTCGGCGTCGGACAGGACCGGCTTCGCGGCTGTTCCCGCCCCCGCCTCGGCAAGTGCGCGGCGGTCCGCCTCTGGCAGGTTCACCGCATTCGCCCAGGCGGAAGGATCGGTCGCCGCGCTCCGGAAGCGGGCGGCCAGATGTTCCGCACCGACCGGTGCCTCGGCCCGCGTCAGCAGGACTTCCGCATAGCCCACCATCCGGTCGGGATTGAGCGCACCCGTTGTCAGCAGTCCGAGCGAGGCAGGCGTCCCCGTCCACGCGAGGAGTTCGCCGAGCGGGTCACGGGCGTCCATCCGGGCGGCTTCGGCCAGAATGTCCCCCGCAAGCACCTCGGCCGAACCTGCCCCCTCGACCAGATCCCTGCCGATCAGGATGGTGCCACCGGGAAGGTGTCGCGTGCCGGAAAGGCCGGCGCCCAGGACGATGAGATCGCCGGCACCGGCTCCGAAGAGCCTCTCGCCCAGCCGGCCGAGGGCCTGCCGTCCCTCGGGCGCGGTGCAGGCTGCGCCGGACAGGCGGAACACGTCCGCCATGATCGTCCGTCCGATCTCGGCCCGCATCTCGGGCGGAACGACCCGGACGGCCTGCGCCACGATCGCTCCGGGCACCCAGACGAGTCCCGCGGCCGCCACCGCCACCGCCGCACCGATCAGGAGCGCAAGCCGCAGCCGCCCCGGATGCGGCCGCTTCGCCTCGATCAGAGCCTGCACCCGCGACAGGGCGGCGAGCATTTCCGGGTCCTCGATCTCGAGTTCCTCCAGCGCGTCGGGACCGGGGGCGAAACGGGCGGGAAGCAGCCCCGGATTGACGCGGAGCACGGCCGGAAGCGACCAGTGCGCAAGGGCGCGTTCAGACCGGAACTCGGAGATCACGAGCGTCGCGTCCCCCATGGACACGATGACCTCGCGGCGCGGACCGCCCTGATCATCGCGCCAGAGGCCCGGCGATTCCAGTCGGCTGTATCTGTCGAGCGCCGTCATCCTGCCCTTCGGTCCGCCCTGCCTGAGGCCGCGGCAACCATAGCCAAGGGCGGCAGCGGGAACAATGCGGGCCGCGGCCTTCGCGCGGCGCGGTCAGCGCCGCCGGTCCCGCCGCGACGACATCGGCTGGAAGGCGACGCCGACATGCGCGTCGCAATAAGGCTTGCCCGGTGACGAGGTGAGCCCGCAGAACCAGAAATCGTCCGTCGCGGGATCGCCGATCGGCCATTTGCAGGTTCGCTCGGTCAGTTCCATCAGGGTCAGACGGCGGGCCTTCTTCTCGATCTCGCGCACCGAGGCCAGCGCCTCGGGGCTGATCTCGTTGGCCGAGGGCTGCGGCGGCAGGGGCTGCCCGGCCGGGACGATCTGCTTGCGCTGCGGCGGAGGAACGGACGGCTGGGCCGCGGCCGTTGCCTCTGCGCGTGATGCGCCGGGCCGCGGCTCGGCGCGGGGGGCGGGCTTGGCGGGCGCTTCCGGCGCCTCGGCCTCGACCGGCATATCCTCGCCGTCCCTCCCCTGCGGGCTTTCCGGCAGGCCGGGCCCGCCGACACGGTTCGACAGGCCGAGGCGGTGCACCTTGCCGATCACCGCGTTGCGGGTGACGCCGCCGAGCTCCTTGGCGATCTGGCTGGCCGACTGGCCTTCGGACCACATCCTCTTCAGGGTCTCGACACGTTCGTCGGTCCAGGACATCGGCAGCACTTCCTTCGGGTTTCGCATCCGGCAAGGCGGAACGGGGCTCTGCCCGTCACGGACTGCCGCGAGGCCGCGCGTGATCTTAGCGGCGGCCTGTTCAGATACAAGCGCGGAGGGGCCATTGCAAGCGGTGCCCCCTGCGGCGGTGCCCCGTGACGCGGTGCCCCCTGCGGCGGTGCCCCCTGCGGCGGTGCCCCGTGACGCGGTTTCCCGCGGGGTTGCCTTCCGTCGCCGGGTTGCGGCAGGCTCTGGCCGTTCGTCAAACGCGAAGGCCAGATGCAGATGCTTGTCCCCAACCCCGACCTCGCCATTGGTTCCGACGGCTATCCCGGCTGGAACTCGCCCGGGAACCGCCGCCGGGGCTTCCACGACCTGCCGGGGACGTGCCGGGGACGTGGCGGTACATGCAGAGCTTCCGCGCGGGGCAGGTGCTGGCGCTGAGGACCGAGTCGGATCTGCGGATCGCGCTCCGCGACGACGTGGCGCGGCGGACCGCGCTGCCGTGGTTCTCGGCCATGTGCGTCGTGCGGGGGGACCGCATCCTCTACGAACGCTATGCACCGGATTTCGGGCCGGGGCGGGTGCATTCGATCATGTCGATCCCCAAGACGACGATGAACCTGGCGGTGGGAAAGCTGGTCGAGGAGGGGCGGACCGACCTGTCGGCGCGGGTGGATGCCTACCTGCCGTGGATCGGGCCGGGCTATGCGGTGGCGTCGGTGCAGGCCGTGCTCGATATGAACGTGGCGAACGACTACACCGAGGATTACGCCGATGCCGCCTCGACGGTCTACAGCCACGAGGAATCGATCAGGATGCGCCTGCCGCGCGGGGCGGAGGGGTCGGACCGGACGGTGATCGCGGGGATCGAGCTTGCGCCGGGGGCCAGGGACTGCGTGAACCGCTCGGGCGCCTGCATGTACCGCTCGGCCAATACCGAGGTGCTGGGCTTCATCGCCGAGGCGGTGACGGGCAAGCGGCTGGCACCGTGGTATGCCGACGTGGCGGATGCCGCGGGGATCGAGGGCATCCTGCACATCGCGGTGGACCGGACCGGGTTTCCCATCGTGAACGGAGGGATCGCGATGTCGGCGCGGGATATCTGCCGCTACGGGCTTCTGCTGGCGCGGGGCGGTGCCGGGTGGACAGGGGCCAGGTCGGGTCGCCCGCGTTCCTCCGGGCGACGCTGAGGGTCGGGGTGCCCATGCCCTCGCCCCGGTCGCACCTGCGGTACTCGAACCAGACCAACACCGACGGGCGCTGGATCGGGCACGGAGGCTACGGCGGACAGTACATGGTGGCCGACCCGGTGACGGAAACGGCTGCGGTGTTCTTCAGCGTGCTCGACAACGCGGCTGCCTACGAGTCGGGCTACTACGTCCCGGTGATCCGGATGCTGTCAGCCATCGCGACGGCGGACTGATGGGCAGGGCTGAGCGGCGGACTGAGCGGCGGACCGATGGGCAGGGCTGGACAGGTGCGGCACGGCGCGCTAATCCCGCGGCCATGATCGCCCGGTCGAACATAGCCCTGTCGGGCCACGACAGTTCCGCCCGACGCTACGGCCGACGCCGCGCCTGACGCGCGACCGCGATCCCTTGGCCGGACGCAGCCGGCCGCCCCTTCCCACGTTGACGAACCCCCCGGGCTTTGGCACCCATGGGCCTTCCCTTTCCGGAGACAGCGATGATCCCGTCCGTCCTGCCCACCTACACCCGCGCGCCGCTCAGCTTCGTGACGGGCGAGGGGAGCTGGCTGACCGAGGCGGACGGGACGCGATACCTCGACCTTGGCTCGGGGATCGCGGTCAACGCGCTCGGCCATGCGAACCCGGAACTCCAGAAGACGCTCGCCGAGCAGGCGGCGAAGCTCTGGCACGTGTCGAACCTCTACCAGATCGCCGAGCAGAAGCGGCTCGCGGACCTGCTCGTCGAACACACCTTCGCGGACACGGTCTTCGTGACGAACTCGGGGACCGAGGCCGCCGAACTCGCCATCAAGATGGTGCGGAAGCACTGGTACGAGAAGGGCGACGCCGACCGCATCGAGATCGTGACCTTCGAGGGGTCGTTCCACGGACGCTCCACCGGCGCCATCGCGGCGGCGGGGTCGGAGAAGATGGTGAAGGGCTTCGGGCCGCTGATGCCGGGGTTCACGCATCTGAAGTGGGGTGACCACGAGGCGCTCCGGGCTGCCGTGACCGGCCGGACGGCGGCGGTGATGATCGAGCCGATCCAGGGCGAGGGCGGTATCCGGCCCGTGCCGGACCAGTGCCTGAGGGGCCTCCGCGACCTCTGCGACACCACCGGCGCGCTTCTGGTCCTCGACGAGGTGCAGTGCGGGATGGGGCGCACGGGCAAGCTCTTCGCGCATGAATGGGCGGGGATCGCCCCCGACATCATGATGGTGGCGAAGGGCATCGGCGGGGGCTTTCCGCTGGGCGCGGTGCTGGCGACCGAGAACGCCGCGAGCGGGATGACGGCGGGTACACACGGGTCCACCTACGGCGGCAACCCGCTCGCCTGCGCGGTGGGGGCGCGCGTGATGGAGATCATCGCGGACGGCGCTTTCCTCGCCGAGGTGAACCGCAAGGCAGGCCTTCTGCGGCAGAAGCTCGAGGGCCTCGTCGCGGCGCATCCGGACCTGTTCGAGGGCGTCCGCGGGCAGGGGCTGATGCTGGGGCTGAAGTGCAGGGTTGCGCCTGCGGATGTGGTCAAGGCCGGCTATGGCGAGCACGTGCTTGCGGTGCCTGCCGCCGACAACGTGGTCCGTATCCTGCCGCCGCTGACCATCACCGACGACGAGATCGGCGAAGCGGTGGCGCGGCTGGACCGCGCCGCGACCGCGATCGCTGCCAAGGCCGCCTGAGTTTCATCTTGGCCAAAGTATCCCGGGGGTCCGGGGGCAGCGCCCCCGGCCGCCGCCCAGAAGGACCGGCATGAACCATTTCCTCGACATCCACATCACCGACCCCGCCGATCTGCGCGGCATGATCGACAGCGCCCGCGCGATGAAGACCGCGCGGAACGGCCGCCCCAAGGGCATGGCCGACGACGACCAGCCGCTCGCGGGCCGCATGGTCGCGCTGATCTTCGAGAAGCCCTCGACCCGCACCCGGGTCAGCTTCGACGTGGGCGTTCGCCAGATGGGCGGCCAGACCATGGTGCTGTCGGGCAAGGAAATGCAGCTCGGCCACGGCGAGACGATCGCGGACACCGCGCGGGTGCTGTCGCGCTATGTCGATCTCATCATGATCCGCACCTTCGAGGAGGCGACGCTGCTCGAAATGGCGGAACACGCGACGGTGCCGGTCATCAACGGCCTGACGAACCGCACTCATCCCTGCCAGATCATGGCCGACGTGATGACCTTTGAGGAAAAGCGCGGGCCGATCCGGGGGCGCAAGGTCGTCTGGTCCGGCGACGGCAACAATGTCTGCGCGTCGTTCCTGCATGCCGCCGGGCAGTTCGGCTTCGACTTCACCTTCACCGGCCCGCCGACGCTCGACCCCGAGCGGGAGTGGATCGACTTCGCGCGGGGCAGGGGCGTGAAGGCCGAGATCGTCCGCGACCCGTTCGAGGCGGTGAAGGGGGCGGACCTCGTGGTGACGGACACGTGGGTGTCGATGCACGACCCCGAAAGCGCGCGCGAGCGGCGGCACAACCAGCTGCGCGGCTACCAGGTGAACGAGGCGCTGATGGCGGCGGCGAAACCCGGCGCGCTGTTCATGCACTGCCTGCCCGCGCACCGCAACGACGAGGCGACGAGCGGCGTGATGGACGGGCCGCATTCGGTGATCTTCGACGAGGCCGAGAACCGGCTCCACGCGCAGAAGGCGATCCTGAGGTGGTGCCTCGGGGTGTGAGGCGCCCCGTGACGCCCCGTGACGCCTCCGTGCCCCCCCCCGTGCCCCCCCCGTGGCGGTCAGTCCGGCATTCCGGCCTGCCGCAGGGCATCCGTCACCATCGACAGGTGCCTCGACCGGCGGATCGGCAGGGCCTCGGCCAGGCCGCTGACCGTCGCATGGGCCGCAAGGGGCAGGAACTTGTTCATCGCCGCGCGTGCATTGGCCATCTGTCCCAGTTCGACATAGCAGGTGACGAGGATCCAGTACACGCTGTCGAAGTTCGGGTTCAGCGCCGCCGCGCGCTCGGCCATGCGCACCGCGACCTCGGGCCGGCCGCTGAACAGGTGCGCGACGCTGCCCATGGTCAGAAGCACGAAGTAGCTCGGGTCGGCGGTGGCGACTTCCAGCGCCTGGTCGAGGAGACGGATGGCGTTGTCCAGATCGTCGGCCCAGACCATCGCGCTGCCCGTGAGCGCGATCACGAAGCTCGATCCGGGGTTCTTCTCGGCCGCCCGGCGGCAGGCTTCGAGCCCGACCGGGTAGTCGAGCCCGAGCGTACAGAGCACGAAGCCGCCGAGGGCCAGTGCGGTGGCATCATCGGCCGCCGCGGCCAGCGTCCGCCGCGCATAGCTGCCCGCGAGGGCGCGGTCGTCGCCGCTGACCGGCGACCAGAGGCGGGTCACGCGCTGGCAGAGGCACCATGCCGCATAGCCGAGAGCGGGCGCATAGTCGGGGTCGATCGCGATCGCCTTCTGAAGGTGGTCGAGCGCGACCAGGTTCTCGGATGCCTGGATGACCTGCGCATGGGGCAGGGCACGCAGATAGTGGTCGTAGGCGTCGAGGCTGTCGGCGGGCTTGCGCCGCGCGTTCTCGATCTCGGCCCGCTGTATCGCGGGCGCGATCGCGCCGACCACCTGCGCGGTGATCCTGTCCTGAAGGTCGAAGACATCCTCGAGCGCGCCGTCGTAGCGTTCGGCCCAGAGGTGGGCGCCCGTCGCTGCGTCGATCAGCTGGCCGGTGATGCGCAGCCGGTTGCCCGCCTTGCGCACGCCGCCCTCCAGCACGTAGCGCACGCCCAGTTCGCGCGCCACCTGCCGGACATCGACCGCGCGGCCCTTGTAGGTGAACGAGGAATTGCGCGCGATGACGTAGAGCTGATCGAAGCGCGACAGTGCGGTGATGATGTCCTCGACCATTCCGTCCACGAAGTATTCCTGCTCGGGGTCGCCCGACATGTTGGTGAAGGGCAGCACGGCGATCGAGGGCTTTCCCGAAAGGCCGCTTTCGGCAGGGACCTCGGCCTTGGCCGGGGCCGCCACCCCGACCTGAAGGGCGAAGACCCGCACCGCGTCGGCGATGTTCTTCAGATGCGTCGGGCCAAGGTCATGGACCAGAAGGTCGAGCCGTGCCTTGACCTGGCGGTAGGCGTCCTCGGAGAGGCAGATGGCACCGGGCGATGCGATCCCTTCGAGCCGCGCGGCGATGTTCACCCCGTCGCCCATGAGGTCGCCGTCGCTTTCCTCGACCACGTCGCCCAGGTGAATGCCGATGCGGAAGAGGATGCGGCGGTCCTCGGGCAGGCCGGCGTTCCTGTCGATCATGCCGCTCTGGATCTCGATCGCGCAGCGCACCGCATCGACGACCGAGCGGAACTCGACGAGCGCGCCGTCGCCGGTGCGCTTCACCACGCGCCCCTTGTGGATCGAGATGGTCGGGTCGATGAGATCGCTGCGCAGCGCCCTGAGGCGCGCCAGCGTGCGGTCTTCGTCGATGGCCGTGAGGCGGCTGAAGCCCACGACGTCCGCGGCGAGGATCGCGGCCAGTTTGCGCTCTTCCGACATCTCTATCCCGGATCCCGGTGCGATTCCCGCGCCGGTCTTAGCACGGGCCTGCCGTTTCGTTCAGGGGTCAGGCGGCAGGATCGGCAGGTTCGCCGCCGAACTGCGCCCAGAACTCGTCGCGGGCATGGGTCTTGGGGAAGGGGCCGTCAGGAACCGCGACGCCGAGGAAACGGCAGAGCGGCTCCCAGCCGTCGGCGGGGTTGAAGACCAGCAGCCGGTCGGCCGGCACCATCGCGCGCACCCTGGCGTTGTTGCGGCGGTAGGCGGCGATGCTGTTCTCGCGGCCGAAGCCTCCGATGATGTCCTGGATGATGAGCTTGTCCATCACGCGGAAGTTGGCGGCGATCGGAGGGGGCAAGGGCATCGTCGGCGCGACCGAGAAGAACTTGCCGATCGTCTTCGAATAGCTCGCCCACCATTCGTCCTCGGGCCGCTCGGTATGCACGACCTTCGCATCCGGGAACGCGACCACGAGTTGCTGCCAGACCGCCGCGCCCGGGAAGTCGACCTGCGAGCCGAAGCCCGCAAAGACTTCGGTCCAGTCGACCGCGCGGTCCGCCACTATATCGGCCCAGTACGTCATCTGGGCCTCGCTGTTCATGACCTCGACCATGTGGTGGCAGGGTCCGAAGCCCAGCTGCTCGAGTGCAAGCTTGGTCGACATGGTTCCAGTCCGACCGAAGCCGGAGCCGATGACCTTCAATCCCACGGAGCGCCACCCTCGGTCTGTGCAGAACGCAAGTCCCCGGATCACACTCGCGCACTTCCTCTGTTCTCTCAAGCAAAACGTCAATGGTTCCGGTGGCGGGGTCACGAGCGCCAGCCGAAACCCGAAACTGCGGGGCTCAGGAGGAAATGCCGGGCGGCGAAGGACCGGTCTTTCGGTATCCGCGACGTGCCCGACCGCTGCGACCGGCTCCTGCTGGACACCTTGTCCCCACAGTCTATTGTCGCCGCAACCCCACCCGGAGCGCCCCATGTACGACCGCACCATCCCCGTCTTCACCAGGGGCCTGACGGCCTTCTCCGCGATCCTGACCAAGGCCGAGACGCACTGTGCCGCGCGGCGGATCGAGCCGTCGGTCATGCTGAACCTCCGGCTCTTCCCCGACATGCTGCCCTTCGTCCGGCAGGTCCAGATAGCGACCGATCATGCACGCCGCTGCCCGGCCCGGCTTGCCGGCGCCGAGCCGATGTCGATCGCCGACACCGAGACGACCTTCGCCGAGCTTCAGGACCGCATCGCGCGCAGCATCGCGCATGTCCAGACCTACACGCCGGCCCATTTCGAGGGCGGTTCCGCCAGGACCATCACCTTCAGGGCGGGTCCGCGCGAAGTGACCTTCACCGGCGCGGATTACGTCAGCTTCTTCGCGCTGCCGAACTTCTATTTCCATCTGACGACCGCCTACAACATCCTGCGCCACAACGGCGTCGAGATCGGCAAGACCGATTTCCTCGGCGGCTGACCGCTTCGCCGTCCGAAGACCGTTGCGGGGGCCGCCGGGGCGCACCATGATGCGCGGGGCGGCACGCGAAGAAGGCCACCCCGACGGGGAGCGGACGGGGAGCGAGCGAATGGCGGAGGAACGCGCTGGGGCCGGGGCCGCGCCCCGACGGGCCGGAATGCCGAACCTGACGGACCTTGCCGACCGCTACGGGTCGGACAAGGGATCGACGAAGCACCGCTATACCGAGCTGTACCAGATGCTGTTCCTGCCCTACCGGCGGCGGGCGATCCGGTTTCTCGAGATGGGCCTGCTGATCGGCGGACCCGAGCACGGACAGAGCGCGGACCGGCAGACGCGGGACCTGCCGTCGATCCGGATGTGGCTCGAATACTTCCCCAGGGCCCATATCCACGGGCTCGACGTGTCGGACTTCTCGTGGTTCGCGCACGACCGCTTCACCTTCCACCGCTGCGACATGGACGTGCGCGGGAACATCGCGGCGGCGGCGGGGACGATGCCGGCGCTCGACATCGTCATCGACGACGCGAGCCACGCGAGCCACCACCAGCAGTTCGGCTTCCTCGAACTGTTCCCGAAGCTGAGGCCCGGCGGGATCTACATCATCGAGGACCTGCGCTGGCAGCCCGAGGCCTACGAGCGGGCCGGGATCACCAGGACGGCCGACCTGTTCCGCGGCTTTTCCGAGACGCGGGAGTTCAGCCATTCCGACCCCGGCCTTCAGGCGGCGTTCGACGCGCTGGCCCCGCAGATTTCCGGCTGCTTCGTGTTCCAGGTGAAGTACGACAAGAGGCGCAAGGACCAGGTGGCGGTCATTCACAAGCGCTAAAGGCGGACATGATCCTGCCCGGCGGCGCGGCGGGACCGCGTCCCGCGCTTGCCCCGGGCTGACGGGCTGATAGTCTGGCCCCGTTCGCGCTAACGGGAGGGGCCCATCATGGCGGCACGGATCGGACTTGCGGGCCTTGGAACGATGGGCGCGGCGCTCGCGCTCAACATCGCCGAGAAGGGTTTTCCCATCGCCGTCCACAACCGGACCACCAGCGTGACCGGCGAGTTCCTCGCCCATGCCGGGCCGCTCGCCGGCCGGATCACCGGCTGCGAGACACCCGCCGCGCTCGTCGCCGCGCTCCAGAAACCGCGGGCCATCATCATCATGGTGAACGCGGGAGCGCCCGTCGATGCGGTGATCGCCGAGTTTCTGCCGCTCCTCGACGAGGGCGACCTGCTCATCGACGCCGGCAACGCCGAGTTCCACGACACGATCCGGCGCGAGAAGGCGCTGGCCGGGCAGGGGGTCAGGTTCTTCGGCATGGGCGTGTCGGGGGGCGAGGAGGGCGCGCGGCACGGGCCGTCGATCATGGTGGGCGGGCCGGCCGATACCTACGAGCGCGTCCGCGACATCATCGAGGCGATCGCGGCGAAGTTCCGGGGAGACCCCTGTGCGGCGCATCTGGGCCCCGATGGCGCCGGGCACTTCGTCAAGACCGTCCACAACGGGATCGAATACGGCGACATGCAGATGATCGCCGAAATCTGGGGGATGCTCCGTGACGGGGCGAAGGCCTCCGCCGCCGATGCCGGGGCGCTCTTCGCGCGCTGGGACAAGGGCCCGCTCAGGAGCTACCTGATCGAGATCACCGCCAAGGTTCTGGCCGCGACCGACCCCGAGACGGGCCGCCCGATGGTCGAGATCATCGAGGACAGGGCCGAGCAGAAGGGCACCGGCCGCTGGACGCTGATCGAGGCGCTGAGGCTCGGCCAGTCGGCCACCACCATCGAGGCGGCGGTGGCGGCGCGGTCGTTCAGTTCGATGAAGGACGTGCGCGCCAGGGGGGCGGAGCTGTTCAGCCCGCCCATGCGGTCCGAGATGCCGCCCGACCACGACCTGGAAGCGGCGCTTCTGGCGGCGAAGATCATCGCCTACGGGCAGGGCCTGTCGCTTCTCAATGCGGCCTCGGACGACTTCGGCTGGGCGCTCGACCTCGCCCGCATCGCCGAGATCTGGCGCGCGGGCTGCATCATCCGGTCGGCGCTGCTCGACGACATCGCGCGGGCGGTGCGCGAGGGGCTGCCCGAGGGGCAGCTCATCTTCGCCCCGGCCTTCGCCAACCGCCTTCGCACCGGTGTCCCGGCGCTCCGCCGCACGGTCGCGGCGGCGGCGCTCGGCGGTCACGCGGCCCCGGCGCTGTCGGCGGCGCTTGGCTACTTCGAGCAGCTCACCCATGCGCGCGGCACGGCGGACCTGATCCAGGGCCAGCGCGATTTCTTCGGCGCGCACGGCTTCCAGCGGACGGACCGGCCGGGCAGGGGATTCCACGGACCCTGGGCGAGGGCGGCGGGCTGAAACCTTCCGCGCTTGCGACAGTTTGGCCCTTGGGGTCCCGGCGCATCCGCTCTAGGTTCCCCTGTAGAGGAACTGTCCATGCCCAAACTCGTCCGCCTCTACATCGTCAACGTTGCGATCGGCTGCTGGCTTTCGGTGGTGTTCACCGGGCTTCTTCTCTGGGGCAACGTCGGCAACCTCTGGCACCTCGTCCAGTCTGTGTCGGGCGGCTGGCTTGCCGTGGTGATGCTCTTCGTGGCGAACGCGGTGGTCTTCTCGGGCGTCCAGTTCGCCATCGCCGTGATGCGCCTCGCGGACAGCGACGACGACGGGCCGAACGGCGGGCCGACGCTGCCGGTGCCGCTCATGGCGATGCAGCGGCCCGGTCGCGGGCGCCGCTGACGCCGAGCCCCGACCGGGGGCCCCGACCGGGGGTCCTGACCGGGGGCCCTGACCGGGGGGAAGTGGCGGGAACCGCGGCAACCGTGAAGGCTGATTTTTCCCGAGAGCCTGGTCTTGCCAGGTGGGCGCCAGATACCGGGACCAGGATCCCGGCAGAGCCAGCTCCCTCGGAAACGAGTATCGGCCACTGGAAAAGGGCCTCGCACGAGAGGGGCAGAACCCGCCGCTACAATAGATAGGGGACGCCGGCGGCGGCCACAAGCGGGCAGTCCGGATGCATCTCCGGCGGCATCCGCAAGTTGCCGGGGCAGGGAGGATTGCGGAGGGCCGAACAGAGACCCCATGCTCCGGCGCGCAGACGACCGGGGCGGTCCGTCCCGCATCTCGACAAATCGTTCACTTTATGTTCAGTATCCGGCATGCTCGAGGGCCAGCCCGCCACGACGACCGCCGGCCTCGCGCCGGGTCAGTTGCTTGCCCGGGGCGTCTGTCGGCACCTGTTGTCGCACGGATTCGCCACGGTCTGCGAGTTCGTCCCCGCCGACGGGCTGCGCGTGGACGTGATGGGGCTCGGCCCGAAGGGCGAGGTCTGGGTCGTGGAATGCAAGTCGGGACTTGCAGACTTCCGGTCGGACCGCAAGTGGGCCGGGTATCTGGAATGGTCGGACCGCTTCTTCTGGGCGGTCGATTCCGGGTTTCCGACGGACATTCTGCCCGACGGGACCGGCCTGATCGTCGCTGACGCCTATGATGCCGAGATCCTGCGCATGGGCCCCGAGACGCCGCTTGCCGCTGCGCGCCGCAGGGCGATCGTCCAGAAATTCGCGCGATACGCGGCATTCAGGCTGCAGGCCATGCGCGATACGGGCCTCGGGACGGGTCTCAGGGTTTCCGGCCCCTGGGCCTGACGCCGCCACCGGGGCTGCCCCCGCCCGGCCCGCCGCGGTGGCCTCCCCCGGCACGGCCGCCCATCTGCCGGGCGGCCTCGGCGGCCGCCTGAAGTTCGGCGGCGATCTCCTCGGCTTCATCCGGGTCGAAGTCGAGCGGCAGTTCGACGCCGTTGTCGGCCTCGACGTAGATGCGCACCATGCCCTCGGTCGTGGGGCCGATCTGGAGGTTGGCCGAGACGTCGCTTTCCTTGTCGATGCCCATGTCGGTCCTCCCCCTGAGGCTCCCCCTGTGCGGCCTGGATGCTTCCGCTAGCGCGGAAGCCGCCGGCCTGCAAGTCCCGAGGCTGCCTGCGAGGGGCAGGTCCCGGCTGCATGTCGCCCCCGCCTGTCCCCTGCAGGCCAGTCCCCTGCAGGCCAGTCCCCTGCAGGCCAGTCCCCTGGGGGGCGGCAGATCGGACGATCCGCTGCGGCCCGCAGCGGCCACAGCCCATGCTTGCAATCGTCCCGCACGGGGGCTAAATGCCCTCGAAGGGCCGCCTTAGCTCAGTTGGTTAGAGCACCAGATTGTGGATCTGGGGGTCCCCCGTTCGAGCCGGGGAGGCGGTACCATCCTTTCAGGCACTTGCGTCTTCCTCCGGTTTTGCGCGTGCAACGCTGTGCGACGCGCGTGGTTCATGGGTGTGCTCGCTTTTCGGGCCTGATCTCGACGACCCTGTTCCGCTTCCTGGTCCGCCGTGCGCGGCTGATGACGCCGCAGGTCCGGCGGCCAGACCGGCGCACCGGGGAATTGCACAACCGCCGCGCCGCGCCTAGCCTCCGGAGACGCCCGGGAACAGGACCGCGACATGCTTGCCCGCCACCGCCGCTTCCTTGCCGCCCTCGGTCTGGGGCTGCTGACAGTGCTCGCGCTTGCCGGCCAGCCCCCGGTCCTGCGCGCACTCGCCGGGGTCGATGCGTTCTGTGCCGCGTTCCTCGCCGCGACGGCCCGGCATGCGCTTGTCCTCTCGCCGTCGCAACTGCGCGACAGCCTTGCCGAGACCGACGAGGGAGTTCCCGTGATTTTTGCCCTTGCGCTCCTGGTGGTGATGCTCGGCATCGGCGCGGTGATTGCGATGATGGGCAGCGCGCGGCCGTCGCGGCCGGTCGAGATCGCGCTCGCCGTTGCGGCGATCCCGCTTTCCTGGGCGATGCTCCAGACGCTTCTTGCCCTCCACTATGTGCGCCTCTTCCACGGAGAGGCCGCCGCCGCGGGCGCGCAGTCCGCGGCGGCCGGTGGGATCCGCTTTGCCGGCACACCCGAGCCGGATCTCTGGGACTTTCTCTACTTCTCGTTCACCGTGGGCATGACGGCGCAGGTGTCCGATGTCACCGTCGCCTCGCCGGCAATCCGGAGGATGGTGCTTGGTCACGCCGTGCTGGCGTTCTTCTACAACACGGTGATCCTGGCCCTTGCGGTCAATGCGGCCGCTTCTCTGGGCGCTTCTCTGGGCGGCTAGCCTCGGTGGCGGTGCGGACAGAGCAGTGGCGACCGGGCGGGATCTCTTGTCAGGGGAAGGCCGGAGGCGGGCCGGGCCGTTCCATCTTCACCCGCTGGCTGACCGCGCCGGTCATCGGATCGAAGACCACGATCTCGTCCTCGCCGGTCACCGCCAGAGCCCAGCCGGTCCCCAGGGTCACGGCCAAGGGCGTCACGCCATCGGGCAACCGGATGCCGCCGGCAGGCGTTGGGGCGGCGGGCGGAGCGGGCAAGCGGGTGACAAGCAGCGCGACTATCGCTATCAGCCCGAGGATCATCGTTCCCCCGAGCAGGCCGGTGAGCAGCCTGAGGAAACGCACCGTCCGTGCGAGATCGGGGGGGAGGCCCGGCGCCGACGGCGCGGCGGAGCCTGACTGGAGGGGCGCGTCGTTCATGTCTGACACGGAATCCCGGACCTTGCGCGTCGTGATCGGGCGGGAACCGCCCGAGCGACTTGATAAGGCGCTCGCCCGCGATGTGCCAGAGGCGGCGGACCTGTCCCGGTCGCGCCTGACGCGGCTGATCGCCGGGGGCGCGGTGCACCGCGGAGGCCAGCCTGTGACCGACCCCAAGGCGCGCGTCGCCGAAGGCGACGAGATCGACATCGCCCTGCCACCCGCCGCCAAGCCGCACGACCGCGCCGAGTCGATCCCGCTCGATGTCGTCTTCGAGGATGACGATCTGATCGTGATCGACAAGCCGGCCGGGATGGTCGTCCACCCCGCGCCCGGATCCCGGGACGGCACGCTCGTCAACGCGCTGCTGGCGCATTGCGGTGCAAGCCTTTCCGGCGTTGGCGGATCGCGCCGGCCCGGCATCGTCCACCGGATCGACAAGGATACGTCCGGGCTTCTCGTGGCGGCCAAGTCCGACCGCGCGCATCACGGGCTCGCCGCGCAGTTCGAGGCGCACGAGGTCGAGCGGTGCTATTCGGCCATCGTCTTCGGATGCCCGGACCCTGCCGATCCCCGGCTCCGCGGACTGGCCGGTGTCACGGTCGAGCCGGGGGCCACCCTGCGCATCGCCACGCGGATCGGCCGGCACCGTGCCGACAGGCAGCGGCAGGCGGTACTGGTCACCGGCGGCCGCCACGCAGTGACGCGGGTCACGGTTGTCGAGGCTTTCGGGGCCCCGGCGAGGGCGGCGATGGTCGAATGCCGGCTGGAAACGGGCAGGACGCACCAGATCCGCGTCCATCTCGCCTATGCGGGGCACGCCCTGATCGGCGATCCGCTCTATGGCGGGCGGCGCAAGCTTGCGGCCGGTGCGCCCGGCGCCGCGGCCGCGGCCACGTTTCCGCGCCAGGCCCTCCATGCGGCGACGCTGGGCTTCGTGCATCCGGTGACGGGCGCGCGACTCAGTTTCGCCTCGCGCCTGCCCGGCGACATGGCGGCCCTGGTCGCCGCCCTGCGTGGCGCTTCCCTCGAACAGGACCGATCAGCCGGAGGAGCAGGCCCGGGCAGCGACGGCGGCGGCAGCAGAGGCTTCGGGGCGCGGTGAGCTGGGACAGCTTCTTCCACTGGGTCGAGCTGCACCTGCTGGTGCAGTTGGTCGTCCTGACCCGCATCCTGCTGCGGGAGGACCGGGATCCGACCGTGCGCACCGCCTGGGTCGTCGTCGTCCTCGCGGTTCCCTTTCTCGGAGCCGCTGTCTATCTTCTCTTCGGCGAGGCGCGGATCGCGCGGCAGGCGCGGCGGCGCATGCGGGCCGCGATCGCCACGCTTCCGCGACTGCCCGCTTCCCCTTCCCCCGGACCGCAGCCATGGCGCGCCGACCCCGTCCACGCCGCCGCAGTGGCGCGTGCCGCCGCGGTGAACGGGCTCCAGCCGACCGGGGGCAACCGCCTTGATCTGCTGCCCGAAGCGGCCGGTGCCATCGACCGGCTGGTCGCGGACATCGACCGGGCGCGGAACGATGTCCACCTGTCCTGGTACATCTGGCTCGACGACGAAACCGGCGCCCGGGTCGCCGATGCGGTGGTACGTGCCGCCCGCCGTGGCGTCATCTGCCGCTGTCTGGCCGACGGACTGGGCTCACGGCTCTTCATCGCCTCGCCGCACTGGCGCCGGATGGCCGAGGCGGGCGCGCGGCTCTCCGTCGCCTTTCCGTTCAGGTTTGCAACCTTCCGCAACCTGAGGGCCCGCATCGACATCCGCCATCACCGCAAGATGGCGCTGATCGACGGCCAGATCGCCTATGTCGGCAGCCAGAACTGCGCCGACGCCGCCTTCCGCATCAAGGCGGCCTTCGCGCCCTGGGTCGATGTGATGGTGCGGCTGACCGGGCCGGCCGTCTGGCAGGTGCAGTATCTCTTCATGTGCGACTGGATCACCCATTCGGGCGAGGGCGAGGCGGCCGTGGCGCTCGAGAGGCCGGCTCCTCCGCCGGCGGCCGAGGGGCAGGTCGCGGTGGCCGGGACCGGCCCCGAGCTCCAGCCGAAGGCGGTGACGGACCTGTTCCAGGCGGTCATCGCGACGGCCCGGCACAGCCTCGACATCACGACGCCCTACTACGTGCCCGACATGGCGCTGCACCAGTCGATCCTCTCGGCCGCGACACGCGGCGCGCGTGTCCGCATGATCCTGCCGGCCCGCAACGACAGCGCCATCGTGGCCCATGCCAGCCGGAGCTTCTATCTCGGCCTGCTGCTGGCCGGGGTGGAGATCCTCGAGTACGAGGGCGGCTTCCTTCATGCCAAGACGCTCGTCGCCGACGGCGACCTGATGGTGGTGGGATCGGCCAACATGGACCGGCGGAGCTTCGACCTGAACTACGAGTGTTCCCTGCTCGTGTCGGATCCGCGTCTCGCCGCCGACCTCGAGCGGCGGCGGCAGGACTGGATCGCGCGGTCGCGGCCGGTCACGCTTGCCGCGGTGCGGCGATGGAGCAGTTTCCGGCGAATTCGGAACAACTTCTTCGTACTTTTCGCACCGTTGCTCTGACCCTTCGCTCTGCCACGGCCGGGAGCCCGCGTCGCCGCGTCGCAGCAGAGCTCGATTCTGCGGTGCGGCAGGAGTGGCATCGTCGGGGCCGGGACATCGCTCGGCCCTTCTCGGAGCTTCCGGTTCCTCCCTGCAGGGAACAGTCGGAACAAGGACCGGGCCCGCCGGCACCCCGAACCCAACCAGTCAGCACCCCCCAGTCAGCACCCAGGGTCATCATGATCGAGGATCCCGTGCGCATCGCGACCAACCGTCCCTGCCTGCCGTCGACGAAGACGCGCTCGACATCGCCGATTACCTCAAGGCCGAAGCCGACGACCTGTCCGACATCCACACCGACCAGACCCTGCGCCAGGGTTTCGCCGCGCTCACGCTCGGCGCCGTCGGCGTGGTCTACGGCGACATCGGAACGTCGCGCAACCGCGTCGTCGAACTGGGCGAGCGGGTGGCGATCTAGCCGTCACACCGGGTTACGATCGCGTGATAACAGCGTAACGGGCCCGACTGTCGCGACGGTCGGGTCTAAAATCTTCGTTAAGGTTCTTGCGGACAAGATGCCGGCCGTCCGGCTTTCCTGTCGCACCACGCGCGCCGTGCCCCGGCCGGTGCTGCATTGCGGTTGGTCTGCCCTTGTGTGCAGGGGTGGATGCATCTAAGTTCATCGGCCCCGGTCCGCAACCGCAGCGGACAGGGCCGGAGGGTCATGGATGTCGTCGAGCTACGCCAATCTTCCCGCGCCAAGCCCCGAGCAGGGACTGAACCGCTATCTTCAGGAAATCCGCAAGTTTCCGCTTCTCGAGCCGGAAGAGGAATACATGCTGGCCAAGGCCTGGGTGGACCGCCAGGATGCGAGCGCTGCCCACAGGCTCGTCACGTCGCACCTCCGCCTCGCCGCGAAGATCGCGATGGGCTACCGCGGCTACGGCCTGCCTCAGGCCGAGGTGATTTCCGAGGCCAACGTGGGCCTGATGCAGGCGGTCAAGCGCTTCGACCCGGAAAAGGGCTTCCGGCTGGCGACCTATGCGATGTGGTGGATCCGCGCCTCGATCCAGGAATACATCCTGCGGTCGTGGAGTCTCGTGAAGCTCGGCACCACGAGCGCCCAGAAGAAGCTCTTCTTCAACCTGCGGAAGGCCAAGTCCAAGATCGGCGCGCTTGAAGAGGGCGACCTGCGCCCCGAGAACGTCGCGCAGATCGCCAGGGACCTGAACGTGACCGAGACCGAGGTCATCGACATGAACCGCCGCCTGTCGGGGGGCGATGCCTCGCTCAACGCCACGGTCGGGGCCGAGGGCGAAGGGTCATCGCAGTGGCAGGACTGGCTCGAGGACGAGGATGCCGACCAGGCCGGCAACTACGCCGAGTCGAACGAACTCGAGGCGCGGCGCGCGCTGCTCGACCGGGCGATGGATACGCTGAACGAGCGCGAGAGGGACATCCTGATGCAGCGCCGGCTCCGCGACGATCCGGTGACGCTCGAGGAACTGTCGGCCCAGTACGACGTGAGCCGGGAACGCATCCGGCAGATCGAGGTCCGGGCCTTCGAGAAGCTCCAGCACCGGATGCGCGAACTCGCCCGCGAGAAGGGGATGCTGGAGCCGGCCTGACGGCCGGCGCGACCCCTGGCGAGGAATGGGGCCGGGGACCGTGGCTGCGGTCCGGCCCTTCCCTCTCCCGCGGTCAAGCAAGCCTTGCCCCGCGGAGGGCCTGCGGGTAAGCCTCGGTCCGGGTTGCAGGGAGGCCAGCATGAACACGGTGAACTGGGGCGTACTGGGTGCCGCCAACTTCGCGCTCAACCACATGGCCCGCGCGATCCACGAGGCCGACGGGGCGCGCTTTTCAGCGCTGGCCACGGGCAGTCCGGCAAAAGCCGAGCCGTTCCGCGCGTTCCAGCCCGACCTGAAGGTGCATCCGACCTACGAGGCGCTGCTGGGCGACCCCGACATCGAGGCGGTCTACATCCCGCTGCCGAACCACCTGCATGTCGAATGGACGCTGAAGGCGCTTCGGGCCGGCAAGCACGTCCTGACCGAGAAACCCATCGCGATGAAGGCATCCGAGATCGACGCGCTGATCGCCGAGCGCGACCGCACGGGTCTGTTTGCGACCGAGGCCTATATGATCGTCCACCATCCCCAGTGGGTCAAGGCGCGGGACCTGGTCCGCGCGGGGGCGATCGGCGTCGTCGAGCACGTCGATGCGGCCTTCAGCTACGACAACCGCAACGACCCCCGGAACATCCGCAACCGCCCCGAGACGGGCGGCGGCTCGGTCCCCGACATCGGGGTCTATACCTTCGGCTCGTGCCGCTGGGTGACGGGGGCGGAACCCGTGAGGCTGTCGGCCCGCGTGAGGCGCGAGAACGGCGTCGATACCTGGACGCATGTGACCGGCGACATGGCGGGCCCCGAGAGGAACGCCCCCCGCTTCACCTATTCCTCGATCACCTCGATGCGCCTCTTCCCCCGGCAGGAGGTCGTGTTTCAGGGCACCAAGGGCATGATCCGCGTCGGTTACGGCCCGTTCAACGCCGGCCTTCACGCCGAGGCGCAGGTCCACATGTTCCGCGCGGGCGAGCCCGACGCGATCTTCCGCTACCCCGGCGCGCGGCAGTACCGGCTGCAGGTCGAGGCCTTCGGACGGAAGATCAGGGAGGGCGCGGCCTATCCGTGGAGCCTCGAGGACGCCAGGGGCACGCAGGCGATGATCGACATGGTCTGGGCGAACGAGGTTCCGGCCTGACGGAAGGGCGGGGGCTCTGCCCCCGCGCCCCCGGGATATTTCCGGCCGGAAAGTTCGGACGAGGTGCCGCCCTCACCCCATCGCTTCCAGCTCGTCGATCATCCCCGAGATCATCGACAGCCCCTTGTCCCAGAACTTCGGATCGCCCGCATCGAGGCCGAAGGGTGCCAGAAGCTCCCTGTGGTGCTTCGACCCGCCGGCCCTGAGCATGTCGAAATACTTCGCCTGGAACCCGGTCAGCCCCTCCTCGTAGACCGCGTACAAGGCGTTCACCAAGCCGTCGCCGAAGGCATAGGCGTAGACGTAGAAGGGCGAGTGGACGAAGTGGGGGATGTAGGACCAGAAGGTCTCGTAGCCGTCCATGAACTCGAAGGTCGGCCCGAGGCTTTCGCCCTGCACGCTCATCCAGAGCGCCCCGATGTCCTCGGGCGTCAGTTCCCCCTTGGCGCGCGCGGCGTGGAGCTTCACCTCGAAGTCGTAGAAGGCGATTTGCCGGACGACCGTGTTGATCATGTCCTCGACCTTGCCGGCGAGGAGCACCTTCCGTTCCGTCTGGTCCTTCGCCTCCGCAAGAAGCCGCCGGAAGGTCAGCATCTCGCCGAACACGGAGGCCGTCTCGGCCACCGTCAGCGGCGTGTCGGCCAGCAGCTCGCCCTGCGGTGCCGCCAGCCGCTGATGCACGCCGTGACCCAACTCATGCGCCAGCGTCATCACGTCGCGCGGTTTGCCGAGGTAGTTAAGCATGACGTAAGGATGCACATCCGTCACCGTCGGATGCGCGAAGGCCCCCGGCGCCTTGCCGGGCTTCGCGCCTGCGTCGATCCAGCCCCGCTCGAAGAACGGCTCGGCGAGCCGCGCAAGCTCGGGCGAGAAGGCGTCGTAGGCCGCCATCACCGTCGCCCTGGCCTCGTCCCAGCCGACCGGGCGCGTGATCTCGACCGGCAGCGGCGCGTTGCGGTCCCAGACCTGGAGCCTGGCGAGCCCCATCCACTTGGCCTTGAGCCGGTAGTAGCGGTGGGACAGCTTCGGATAGGCTGCGACGACTGCGTTCCTGAGCGCCTCGACGACCTCGGGTTCCACATGGTTCGACAGGTGCCGCCCGTGCATCGGGCTTGGCATCTTGCGCCAGCGGTCCTCGATCTCCTTCTCCTTTGCGAGCGTGTTGTGCACCCGCGCGAAGAGCTTCACGTTCTCGCCGAACACCCTGGCGAGCCCCCGCGCCGCCGCCTCGCGCCGGGGGCGTTCGTGTTCGGACAGAAGGTTCAGGGTGGCCTCGAGGTTCAGCGGCCCGTCCTCGCCCGCGACCTCGAAGGTGAGGCCCGCCATCGTCTCGTCGAAGAGCTTGTTCCATGCGCTCGCCCCCACGACCGACATGTCGTGGAGGAACGTCTCCAGCTCGTCCGACAACTGGTGCGGCTTCATCGCGCGCATCCGGTCGAAGACCGGCCTGTAGCGGTCGAGCCGGGATCCCGAGGTGAAGAGCCTTTCGTAGGCGCCGTCTTCGATCCGGTTGAACTCGAGCCCGAAGAAGACCAGAGCCGTCGTCGCGACCGTCACCCGGTCCTGGCAGTCCGACAGGAACTTCGCCCGGCCCGCATCGACCGTGTTCTGATAGTAGCGCAGCCCCGCATAGGACATGATGCGCCCGGCGGTCCGTTGGATCGCCTCGTAGGCCTGCACGCAGGACAGCATCCCCGCCGGGCCGAGCGTCGCGAGCTTGCCCTGGTACTCCTGCGCGAAGGCCGCCGCGGCCTTGTCGAGCACGTCGAGGTCGCGCGCCACCTCGGGCGCGTCGGGCGCGGCGTAGAGATCGGTCAGGTCCCATTCGGGAAGCGGCCCGAGGCCCCCGGCCGAGGCCCCGGACGGTATGGCGGCGTCGCAGATGGGGCGGGGCAGGCGCATGACGGTCTCCATTCTCGCATTCCGCTGTCAGATCGCATCTTGGCGGCGGGCCCACAAGCGGCAGGCGTCATTTCCGGTCTTCAAATATCCCGGGCGTCGAGCAGCGCCCGCAGCGTCTCGATCGTGTCGATCTCGCCGACCGGCTTGTCCTTCCGCCAGCGGATCATGCGCGGGAAGCGCAGGGCGATGCCGGACTTGTGCCGGGTGCTCCGCCGGATGCCCTCGAAGGCAAGTTCGAACACCAGTTCCGGCGGCACCCGCCGCACCGGGCCGAAGCGCTCCAGCGTGTGCGACCGGACCCAGGCGGTGATCTCGGCGAATTCCGCGTCGGTGAGGCCCGAATAGGCCTTGGTGAAGGGAACGAGCCGGTCGCCGTCGCGCACCGCGAAGGTGAAGTCGGTATAGAGGTTCGCGCGCCGCCCGTGGCCGGCCTGCGCGTAGATCATCACCGCGTCGACCGCCATCGGATCGATCTTCCACTTCCACCAGTCGCCCTTCTTCCGCCCCGACAGGTAGGGCGAAGCGCGCCGCTTCAGCATCAGCCCCTCGGCCCCCGCCTCGCGCGAGGTCTGGCGGATGCGGGTCAGGTCGTCCCAGTCGGCAAAGGACGCTTCCGGCGACAGGCGGAGCGGGACATGGGCGGGAAGGGGCGCGAGCAGCGCGGCCAGTCGGTCGCGCCGCGACTGGAAGGGCCTGGGCCGCAGGTCCTGCCCGTCCTCTTCCAGCAGGTCGTAGGCCATCAGGATGACCGGCGCCTGCGCCAGCACCGGCTTCGGCACGGTCTTGCGCCCGATCCGCTTCTGAAGCTCGGCGAAGGGCAGGGGGCAGGCCTTCGCGTGGTCCCAGGCGAGGACCTCGCCGTCGATCACCGTGCCGTCGGGCAGGAAGTCGGGCGCTGGCGCGAATTCCGGGAAACGGCCGGTCATCAGCTCCTCGCCCCGCGACCAGAGGTGATGCCGCCCGCCCCGGACGACGAGCTGCCCGCGGATGCCGTCCCACTTCCATTCGGCGAGCCAGTCGCCGGGCGGGCCAAGGGCATCGGGGTCGCCCTCGATCTGGTAGGCGAGGTAGAAGGGGTAGGGCCGCGACAGGTCGCCTGCGCCTTCGTTCGTGTGGATGAGGCGTGCGAAGGTGATGGTTTCGGGGCTCCAGTCGCCCATCAGCCGGTGCTGAAGCTCGGGCTCGGGGACGCCCGTCGCGCGGGAAAGGGCGCGCGTCATCAGGGTCTGGCTCACGCCCATGCGGAAGCCGCCGGTGATGAGCTTGTTGAAGAGGAACCGCTCGGGCTGGCTCTGTTCGTCCCAGGCCGACAGGATCGCGGCCTTCCGTTCGGAGGGCTCGCGGGGCAGGCCGCGGACCTGCGCGATCCGGGCGGCGAGGGGGGCATCGCTTTCGCGGGTGGGCGGCGGCAGGACCAGCGAGATCGTCTCGGCAAGATCGCCCGTCACGGCGTAGGCGTCCTCGAAGAGCCAGAGGGGCAGGCCCGCCGCCTCGGCCGCCCAGTCGCGGAGTTCCGTCGCCGTGACGCTGCGCTTCGGGCGGCGGCCGGAGAGGAGCGCGACGGTCCAGAGCCGGTCGGCGTCGTCGGCCTCGGCGAAGTAGCGGCTCAGCGCCTCGACCTTGGCGTTGGTCGAGGTGGTGGAATCGAGATCGGCGAAGAGGGCGGCGAAGCGTTTCATGGCCGCCCCGCAAGGCGCAGGAAAGCATCCGATTTCCCGCGCGGCACAAGACCGTCCATCAAGGACTGGGCGTCCCGGGACAGGGCTCGCGTCACTCGACCGCCTCCGACCCGCCCGCGACCGCCACCTCCTCCAGCCCCTCGCCCTCATAGGCCGTCTCGACGGTCCCCGCCTGGTAGCCCTGTTCCTCGAGCCACCGCCGGAAGCTTGCGGTGTAGCCATGCGTCGCGAACACCCGCTCCGCCCCCGTCGCGCGGATCGCGGCGTTCAGTCCCGGCCAGTCGGCGTGATCCGACAGGACGAACCCCGTCTCCGCCCCCCGCCGCCGGCGGATGCCGCGCAGCTGCATCCAGCCCGAGGCCGTCGCCTCGGCAAAATCCCCGAACCGCCGCGCCCAGGGCGTCGCGCCCGCCCCCGGCGGCGCGATGACGAGCGCGCCGGGGTGGCTTTTCGCCCCCATGTCCCCCACGACCCGGACCGTCTCCGGCAAGACATACCCCTGCGCCCGCAGGATCGCGTTCACCTCCTCGACCGCGCCATGCGTCAGGACCGGTCCGATCGCGGTGTCGACGTTCGCGAGCACCCGCTGCGCCTTGCCCAGGGCGTAGGCCCCGATCAGCGACACCCGCCCCGCCTCGCGGTTCGCGCGCCACCAGCGGTTCACCTCCGCGATGACCTCGCCTTGCGCCCGCCAGCGGAAGACCGGCAGCCCGAAGGTGCATTCGCTGACGAAGGCGTGGCACCTGACCGGCTCCCACGGCTCGCTCACCCCGTCCGGCTCGACCTTGTAGTTGCCCGACACGACCCAGATTTCGCCCGCGACCTCGACCCGCACCTGCGCCGATCCGGGCACATGGCCCGCCGGATGGAAGCTCACCGCCGCGTTCCCGATCCGCCGCACCGCGCCGTAGGCTTCCGTCTCGATCCGGATATCGCCCAGCCGGTGCCGGATCACCGGCGCCGCCCGGTCGGTCGTCAGGTAGCCTCCCATCCCCGGGCGCGCGTGGTCGGAATGGCCGTGCGTGACGACCGCGCGCGGCACCGGCCGCCAGGGGTCGATGAAGAAATCCCCCGCCGGGCAGTGGATTCCCTTGTCGGTGAAGGTCAGGACCGGATCGCGCGCCATGTCCCGAACCTAGTGCCGCCCGGGCGCTGCGCCAACCGGCGTCCCTTGCCCGCAAAATAGGCACCTGCGCGAAACCCGTGCACGTCCCCGCGGGAGCGCCGCGCTTCGCCGCTTCCCTCGTCCCGTCACGCCCCCTAAGCTGACCGTGACGCCGGAGTCGGGCAGGGGAGCATGACCGAGAGCCATTTCAACGAGATGTACCACGCCGACGCCGTCCGTCCGCCCTATGCGCGGATCGAGGACTGGATGCGTTCCATGCCCGCCGAGCTTCGCCAGATGAAGCAGGCCGAGGCCGAGGCGCTGTTCCGCCGCATCGGCATCACCTTCGCCGTCTACGGCGAAGGCGGCGACCCCGACCGCCTCATCCCCTTCGACATGTTCCCCCGCGTCTTCTCGCAGGGCGAATGGCGCCGCCTCGACCGGGGCGTCAGGCAGCGCGCCCGGGCGCTCAACGCCTTCATCGCCGATGTCTATGGCCGCGGCGAGATCATCCGCGCGGGCCGCGTCCCCGCCGACCTCGTCTACCGCAACGACGCCTACGAGAAGGCCGTCGCCGGCTTCCGCCCGCCGCGCGGCATCTACAGCCACATCGTCGGGATCGACATCGTCCGCACCGGGCCTTCCGACTTCTTCGTCCTCGAGGACAACTGCCGCACCCCCTCGGGCGTCAGCTACATGCTGGAAAACCGCGAGATCATGATGCGGATGTTTCCCGCGCTCTTCCGCGAGAACCGCATCGAGCCGGTGGACCAGTATCCCGACCTCCTGCGCCGGACGCTGGCCAGCGTCGCCCCGCAGAAATGCGAGGACGACCCAAAGATCGTCATCCTGACCCCCGGCCACTACAACGCGGCCTACTACGAACACTCGTTCCTCGCCGATCTCATGGGCGTCGAACTCGTCGAGGGGCCCGATCTCTTCGTCGAAGGCGGCCTCGTCTGGATGCGGACGACCGAAGGCCCGCAGCGTGTCGACGTGATCTACCGGCGGATCGACGATGCCTTCCTCGACCCCCTCTGCTTCCGCCCGGACTCGATGCTCGGCGTCCCCGGCCTCATGGATGCCTACCGCTCGGGCGGCGTCTCGATCTGTTCGGCCCCCGGCGCGGGCGTGGCCGACGACAAGGCGGTCTATACCTACGTCCCCGACATGATCCGCTTCTACCTGGGCGAAGAGCCGATCCTGGCGAACGTGCCGACCTGGACATGCGCGCGGAAGGACGACCTCAAATACGTCCTTGAACATCTGGGCGAACTCGTCGTGAAGGAGGTCCACGGGTCGGGCGGCTACGGCATGCTCGTCGGGCCGAAGTCTACCCGGGACCAGATCGCCGCCTTCGCCGAGAGGATCGTCACGAAGCCCGGCACCTACATCGCCCAGCCGACGCTCGCGCTTTCGACCGCGCCCACCTTCGTCGCCGAAGGCATCGCGCCCCGCCATGTGGACCTGCGCCCCTACTGCCTTGTCGGCGAACGGGTCGAACTTGTCCCCGGCGGGCTGACGCGCGTCGCCCTGACCGAAGGCTCGCTTGTCGTGAACTCCTCGCAGGGCGGGGGCGTCAAGGACACCTGGGTTCTGGCAGAGTGACCTGACATGCTCAGCCGCGCCGCATCGAACCTCTTCTGGATGGGCCGCTACCTGGAGCGGGCCGAAACCATGGCGCGCCTGCTGGAGGTCGGCGGCCGCATCGCGCTTCTGCCTTCGGCGGGCCACGGCTATCGCAACGAGTGGGATTCGCTTCTCCAGGCCTCGGGCACGGCAGACGGCTTTGCCAGGAAGTACGGCGACCCCGTCCAGCGCAACATCGAAAGCTACCTCTTCTTCGAACGCGAGAACCCCTCGTCGGTCGCGTCCTGCCTCGAGCGCGCCCGCGAGAACGGACGCATCGTCCGCACCGCGCTGACGAGCCAGGTCTGGGATGCGCTCAACACCGCCTACCAGGACCTGCGCCAGCTCGAACGCACCCCCCGGTCCGAACTGGAACTGTCGCGCCTGACCGAATGGACGATGCGCCAGACCGCGCTGCTGCGCGGCTCGATCGACGGGACCCAGCTCCGGCAGGACGGCTACGATTTCCTCAAGCTCGGCTACAGCCTCGAACGCGCCGACAACACCGCGCGCCTGATGGACGTGAAATACTACGTCCTTCTGCCCAAGTCCGATTTCGTGGGCTCGGGCCTCGACACCTACCAGTGGATGACGCTGCTTCGCGCGATGTCCGCCCACCGGGCCTTTCACTGGGCCTACGGCGGCGAGATCACCGCCGGGAAGGTGGCGCATTTCCTGATCCTCAATCCGGCCTCGCCGCGTTCGCTCATCACGTCGATCCATGCCGCGAACGACCATCTCGACCTTCTCGCACGCCGCTACTATTCGACGACCGCGGCGCAGGCCAGGGCGCGGGCCATGCTTGGGGAGCTGTCGGAGACCACGGTCGACGCGATCTTCGAGGAGGGCATGCACGAGTTCCTGACCCGATTCATCCGCGAGGTGTCGGACCTCGCCGGCGTCGTCCATGACACCTACCTGACGGGCGAGGCGCCATGATCCTCGAAGTCCGCCACGTCACGACCTATGCCTACCCTGCGCCTGTCCGCGGGGCGGTGCAGAGCCTGCGGCTGACCCCGTCCGTGTTCGACGGCCAGGCGACCGAGACGTGGCAGGTCTCGATGGACGGCGGCGTGCGGGGAGGGGCCTTCCGCGACGGGTCGGGGGACTGGATCGAGGGCTGGTCGATCCGCGGCAGTGCCGTCGCCGTGACCGTCCGCGTCGAGGGTAGGGTGGTGACGCAGGACCTGTCCGGCATGCTCCGGGGCCACAGGGAAACCGTCCCGCCTGCCGCCTTTCTCCGCGGAACCGGACCGACCCGGGCCGATGCGGCGATGACCGGGCTTGCGCGCGCCGCGTCCTCGGGCTCGCGCGACCTCCTTGACCGCGCCCACAGGCTGAGTTCCGCCATTTCGGAGGCCATCGCCTACCGTCCCGGCGTGACCGAGGCGCACACGACGGCTGCCGAAGCGCTGGCTTTGGGCGAAGGCGTCTGCCAGGACCACGCCCATGCGCTGATCGCGGCGGCCCGGGCGCTCGACATGCCGGCGCGCTATGTCTCGGGCTACCTGCATGTCGACGACCAGGACATGCCCCACGAGGCGGCCCATGCCTGGGCCGAGCTTTGGGTCGAGGGTCTCGGCTGGATCGGGTTCGATGCGGCCAACCGCTGCTGCCCCGACGACCGCTACATCCGTCTCGGCTCGGGCTACGACGCGCGCGACGCCGCCCCGATCCGGGGGATCGCCCGCGGAGGAACGGGCGGCGAGACGATGGACGTATCGGTTGCGGTGCGTCAGGCGGCCCAGTAGGGTCCGCTGCGGGAAAGACGGGACAACATCCATGACCTACTGCGTCGGACTTCTGTTGAATGAAGGCATGGTCCTTCTGTCCGACACGCGCACCAATGCGGGTCTCGACAACATCGCGACCTACCGCAAGATGTTCATCTTCGAAACGCCGGGCGAGCGCGTGATCGCGATCCTGACCGCCGGCAGCCTGTCGGTGACGCAGACGACCATCGCCCATCTGCACGAGGCGATCGAGGACCCCGAGGCGACGGCCGACACCTCGATCATGCTCGCGCCGACGATGCTCAAGGTGGCCGGGATCGCCGGCAACGCGCTCGCCCGCGTGCGGGGCGAGATCGACGAGAAGCTCGCGGCGATGAAGCAGGGCGCCTCGGCCTCGATGATCGTCGCAGGGCAACGCAAGGGCGGGGTGATGCGGATGTTCCTCATCTACCCCGAAGGCAACTTCATCGAGGCGACCGACGACACGCCGTTCCTCCAGATCGGCGAGCACAAGTACGGCAAGCCGATCCTCGACCGGGTGGTGAAGCCCACGACCTCGCTCGCCGATGCGCAGAAGGCGGTGCTCCTGTCGATGGATTCGACCTTGCGCTCGAACCTCTCGGTCGGAATGCCGCTGGATCTCGCGATGATCGAGAAGGACGCCCTCAGGGTCAGTTTCCGCCGCCGGATCGAGGCGGGCGATTCCGATTTCCGCGCGATGAGCGAGGCCTGGTCAACGGCGCTCAGGGAAAGCTTCCGCGCGATCCGGCTCTGATCCCGCGGCACGCGGGGCCGGCGCGCCCGGCCCCGGAACCGGTTCTCACGTCCCGCAATGGGCCGAGAACAGCTCGGCTGCCTCGTCGAAAAAGCGCTCTCGGATCGCTGCCGTCTCCATGACGATCTCGTGCTCCGCCCCCTCGAACATCGAAAGCCGCCCCCCCGGCCAGCGGTTCATCCGGTCGATCACCCGCTCGGGATCGACGACGCGCTCCCGCGTCCCGAGTCCGGTCAGCGCCGGGACCGCCGGCGACGGCCGCTGCGCCAGCGCGACCGACTCGACCATCGCCTCGTTCAGCCACTGCAGGCTCGGCCCGCCGAGCGACAGCTCGGGCCGCGCCAGCACCTGCCGCTTCATCAGCGCGAACATCTCCGGATCCGAGGTCAGCACGTTATCTTCGAACGGCGCCTCGGCCACGTAGGTGACGGGCCCGGTCCCCGGAACGTAGCGATGTCCCTGCCCCAGACGGCGGCTCACATGCCCGAGCGCCCAAGCCGCCGGAATCTGCCATTGCGGGATCTTCACGCCCCACATCGGCCCCGAGAACGCGGCGGCACGGACAGGAACGACCTTGTCCATGAGGGTCCGAAGCGCGATGCAGCCCCCCATCGAATGGGCAAGGATGAAGTGCGGTCCCGGCAGGCCCAGTTCGGCCACCGCCGCCGCCATCGTCGCGGCATCGGTCTGGAAATCGCCGAAGCGGTCGATATGACCGACCTGCCGGTCCGGGAGCAGCCGGTCCGACAGGCCCTGTCCGCGCCAGTCGAGGATCGCGCAGGCGAACCCCCGGCCGCGCATCGCCGCGGCGACGTGGATGTATTTCTCGACATATTCGGTCCGGCCGGGAAACACGAGGACCGTTCCCTTGCCACCGTCGCGCCAGACCGCAAAGCGCAGGCGCACGCCATCCTCGGTGCGGAGCCACAGGGCCTCGCCCCCGGAGAGGGGAGGGGCGATATCCTCGAAAAGGGGCGCGTGGTCCATGTCAGGCCAGCGCCGAACCGAGCTTCATGGCCAGCCCGAGGCTCCCGTCTATGGCGAGTCTGCCCGTCATGTAGGCCGCAGTCGCATTCACGCTCCCGTTCAGGATGCCTTCGAACGTGTCCGCGTCCGCCGTCAGCGTCACGTCCGCCTCCTCGTCGCCGGCGCGGACACCCGATGCATCGAGCATGATCGCGCCTTCCCCTTCGATCACGAATTTGGCGCGAGCGTCGAAGCCGCCGGCGAACTTGTCCTGAAGGGTCCTGACCGCTGCATCCACGACACTGCTCATGACACTCCTCCGATTGTGACTGCCGGACTCTCGATTTCCGCGGCCGGCGCATTAGTGTTGCGACAGAACAAGGTCCGTTATGCCCCCCTTCCTGCGCCATCTCAAACCTGTCGTCGCGGCACTTGCGTTTGTCCTTGCCGGTGCGGCGGGGCAGGCGCAGGGCGTGGACATGGAGGCGCTCTACCGCAGGCTCGCCGACCCGGACAATGCCGACTGGGCGCTCGCGCAGTCCGACATCCTGCGCGAATGGTCGAAGTCGGGCTCGCCCTCGATGGACCTGCTTCTGAAGCGCGGGCGGGACGCGATCGAGGCGGGCGACCTTGCGGCGGCGATCGAGCACCTGACGGCGCTGACCGACCAAGCGCCGGACTTTGCGGAAGGCTGGAACGCCCGGGCCACCGCCTATTTCATGGCAGGCGAGGTCGGGCCGTCGATCGCCGACATCCAGCGCGCCCTGGCGCTCAACCCGCGGCACTTCGGGGCACTGTCCGGGCTGGGGCAGATCTTCGAGGCGCTGGACAAGCCCGACCTTGCCCTGAGGGCCTACGAGGCCGCCTTCGCTGTCAATCCCCACATGACCAGTGTAAAGGACGCCATCGACCGGCTGACCCGCGAGAAGCAGGGCACCGACCTCTAGGAGCCCGTCAAGAATGAGTGCCGAGACGAGGACCGCGGCGGTCCTCGGCCCCACCAATACCGGCAAGACCCACTATGCCATTGAGCGGATGCTGGCGCACCGGACCGGCGTGATCGGCCTGCCGCTTCGGCTCCTTGCGCGCGAGGTCTACGACCGGATCGTCGCGCTCCGCGGGCCCTCGGTCGTGGCGCTGGTAACGGGGGAAGAGCGGATCGTCCCCGACCGGACACAGTACTGGGTGGCGACCGTCGAGGCGATGCCCGAGGGGATCGGGGCGGACTTCGTGGCCGTGGACGAGATCCAGATCTGCGGTGACCCCGAACGGGGGCACGTCTTCACCGACCGGCTTCTGAACGCGCGCGGACTGCACGAGACGCTGTTTCTCGGCGCGGAATCGATGAAGCCGGCCATCGCCGCACTGGTGCCGCGGGTTCAGTTCCTGAAGCGCGAGCGATTTTCCACACTGACGTGGAGTGGTTCGAAAAAGATAAGCCGCCTGCCACCCAGGTCAGCAATAGTGAGCTTTTCGGTTGAAAACCTCTATGCGATTGCCGAGCTGATCCGCCGTCAGAAAGGTGGCTGCGCAGTGGTGATGGGGGCGCTCAGCCCCCGGACGCGAAACGCGCAGGTGGCGCTCTACCAGAACGGCGACGTCGATTTCCTCGTCGCCACCGACGCCATCGGCATGGGTCTCAACCTCGACATCGGCCACGTCGCCTTTTCCGCCACCGCCAAGTTCGACGGCCGCCGCATCCGTCCGCTCTTTCCCCACGAGATCGGACAGATCGCCGGACGCGCGGGGCGCCACATGGCGCCCGGCACCTTCGGGGTCACGGGCGAGGCGGGCCCGATGGACGATGCGGTGATCGAGGCGGTCGAGCACCACCGCTTCGCGGCCATCGAGCGGCTGCAGTGGCGGTCGGGCGACCTCGACTTCGGCAGCGCGCAGCGGCTGATCGAAAGCCTCGAGGTGGACCCGCAGAACCCGCGCCTTCAGCGCGGGCGCGAGGCGGACGACCTTCGCGCGCTCAGGACCCTGAGCGAGATGCCCGAGGTGCAGGGACGCATCACCAACGCGCGCGACGTGCGGGCACTCTGGGATGTCTGCCGGATCCCCGACTTCCGGGGAATATCGCCGCACGAACACGCGACGCTTCTCGCCAGGATCTTCGGGTTCCTGCGCGACGGCGGGCGCGTTCCGGCCGACTGGCTGGCGAACCAGATCACGCGCATCGACCTGACCGACGGCGACATCGACACCCTGTCGAAGCGTTTGGCGTATATCCGCACATGGACCTATGTGGCGCAGCGGCAATCGTGGGTCGAGGACGAAGCCCATTGGCGCGGGGAGACGCGCGCTGTAGAAGACCGCCTGTCGGATGCGCTGCACGCGCGGCTGACGCAAGCATTCGTGGACCGGCGGACAAGCGTGCTTCTCCGGCGGCTCAAGCAGAAGGAGAGCCTCGTGGCCGAGGTGAACGACAGGGGCGAAGTGACGGTCGAGGGCGAATTCGTCGGCCGTCTGGAAGGGTTCCGCTTCCGCCAGGACGGATCGGGATCGCCCGACGAGGCCAGGACGCTGGCGCGGGCCAGCTACGAGGCGCTGAAGCCCGAGTTTTCGCTCAGGGCCGACCGTTTCTACAACGCGCCCGACACCGAGATGGACTTCACCGAGCAGGGCGGCCTCATGTGGGGAACCCACGCGGTCGGCAAGCTCGTAAAGGGCGCCGACGTGATGAAGCCGCAGGTCGAGGCCTTCGTCGACGAGGAAGCTGGCCCGGATGTGACCGAGAAGGTGCGCCGCCGGCTTCAGCACTTCATCGACCGCAAGATCGCGCTGCTCTTCGAACCGCTTCTGGCGATGGGCCGCGACGAGACGCTGACGGGCCTTGCCCGCGGCTTTGCCTTCCGCCTGACCGAGGCGCTGGGCGTCCTGCCGCGCGAGGGCGTGGCGGGCGAGGTCAAGGCGCTCGACCAGGACGCGCGGGGGATGCTGCGCAAGCACGGCGTGCGGTTCGGGCAGTTCACGGTCTTCCTGCCGCTTCTGCTGAAGCCTGCGCCGACGCGGCTCCGCCTGGTCCTGTGGTCGCTGAACGAGGGGCTGGCCGAGTTCCCCGAAAGCCCGCCGCCGGGACTCGTGACGATTCCGAACCTGCCGGACGTGCCGAAGGGTTACTACACCCTGTCCGGCTACCACCCGGCGGGCGTGCGTGCGATCCGCATCGACATGCTGGAACGCCTGGCCGACATCCTGCGCACGAAGGACACCAGGGCCGGGTTCGAGGCGACTGCGGACATGCTGTCGATCACCGGCATGACGCTCGAGCAGTTCGCCGACCTGATGGAGGGCCTGGGCTACAGGGGCACCAAGGGCGAGCGGCCGAAGACCAGGGCCGCCGAACCCCCGCCGCCCGCGCCGGCCCCCCCCGACGCGCCGGTGAACCCGATCCCCGAGGAAGAGTCGGTGCTGGCCCCCGCGGTGGCCGAAGCGCCCGCCGAGCCGGAACCGGAGACGTTCTGGACCTTCGTCTGGGCACCGAAACCGCGCGAGCGCAAGCATCCCGAAGGCGGCCGCCCGCGGCGCGAGGAGGGCGGGAAGCCCCGATCGGGAAAGCTCGGGGCCGGACTTGGCCCGCGCCGTTCCGAGGGCGAGGCGGGTGCCCGCCCGGCCCGCGACGGCAAGCCCGACGGCAAGCCCTTCGTGCGGCGCGAGGGCAAGTCCGGCGACAGGCCCTGGACGAAGGGCAAGCCCGGCGGCCCGAAGGGCGAGCGGGACGACAAGCCTCAGGGCGCCCGCAGCTTCGAGGCGCGGCCGCAGCGGCGCGACCGGATCGACCCCGACAATCCCTTCGCGGCGGCGCTCATGTCGTTCCGGGACAAGACCTGAGCCTTGGCCGGGGCCGACGACCGCATCAGGCTGGACAAGTGGCTGTGGCAGGCGCGGTTCTTCAAGACCCGCTCGCTTGCCGCGGCGGTCGTGAGCGGGGGGCACCTGCGGCTGAACGGTGTCCGTTGTGCAAAGCCCGGTCACGCGGTCGCGCCGGGGGACGTGCTGACGTTTCCGCAAGGTGCCCGGATCCGCGTGGTGCGCGTTCTGGCCGCCGGCGGACGGCGCGGACCGGCGCGCGAGGCGCAGGAACTCTATGCCGATCTCGATGCAGCGGAGCGGGCAGGCTAGAGCGGCCCGGCGCCCTTGCGGAAGGCTCCCCTTCGGTCTACCTACCATTCGCACTGCGCCGGATCCGCTACAAATGACCTACGTCGTCACCGACAACTGCATTGCCTGCAAGTACACCGACTGCGTCGAAGTCTGTCCGGTTGACTGCTTCTACGAGGGCGAGAACATGCTCGTCATCCATCCCGACGAGTGCATCGACTGCGGGGTGTGCGAGCCCGAGTGCCCGGCAGATGCGATCCGCCCGGATACCGAGCCCGATACGGCGGCCTGGGTCGAGTTCAACCGCAAGTATTCGCAGATGTGGCCCGTCCTGACGCAGCGCAAGGATCCGTTGCCCGGGGCCGAGGCGCGCGATGGCGAAACCGGCAAGCTTGAGAAATACTTTTCCGAGGCGCCGGGGGCGGGCGACTGATCCCACATCCCACGGAACTGATTCCCTCTCCTGACAGGAACTGTCCTCGCGGCCCGATTCGATCGGTGCGCAAGGGGAAGAATCTGCCGCCGCAGGCCTCTCCGACGGTGCGCGCCATATGGCCGCACTTTGAAACTTGCTGCGCTTCTGCTATATTACTGCAGTAAGTGGACCGAGGATCTTCGAACGTCCGCGCGGTGCCTGGGGCGCGCGGGGACTTTTTTCTGCGAATTGGGAATCGGAGACGGGCCGAAGGCACCCGTCCCGGGTCTCGGACGCCGGAGTTCGGGTATCCGCAAGGAAGTGGCAGACCAGATGAAGAAATCGGAATTCCGTCCGAACGACTTTGTCGTTTATCCCGCGCATGGCGTGGGTCGGATCATCTCGATCGAGGAACAGGAAATCGCGGGCCTGAAGCTCGAGCTTTTCGTGATCTCGTTCGAGAAGGACAAGATGACGCTCCGTGTGCCGACGCACAAGGCGACCGAGGTCGGGATGCGCCAGCTTTCGACGCCCGACGTCGTGACCCGCGCGCTCGAGACGCTGAAGGGCAAGGCCCGGGTGAAGCGCGCGATGTGGTCCCGCCGCGCCCAGGAATACGAGCAGAAGATAAACTCCGGCGATCTCCTGTCGATCGCCGAGGTCGTCCGCGACCTGCACCGCTCGGACGAGCAGCGCGAACAGTCCTATTCGGAGCGCCAGCTTTACGAGGCCGCCCTGGAACGCCTGACGCGCGAGGTCGCCGCGGTTTCCGGCGTCGACGAGGCCGGAGCGCAGAAGAAGGTGGACGCCGTCCTCGTGAACCGCGCCGCCTGACCGGCCAGCGTGCCAGCCACGGGCGCATCCGGACCCACCGCTGCAGGCTTTCGTCTGCCTCGGGTGTCAGTCGGCTGCGCGATCTCCGGTCGGGGCGCGGCTGTCGGCTTGCTGCGAGGACCGCGACATCAATGCGGTTTCCAGATCGCGGTTGAGCGTCCGGGCGAGCGCGACGTATTCCTCGTTCCTCTCGATCGGGACCCCCGGCTGCCAGACTTCGGCGAGCCGCCGCACGGACTTGCGGTCGAGGTCGAAGAACAGCCGTTCGAGTTCGCTCGCTTCGAATCGCGAAAGTCCCACCGCTTCAAGCACGTAGCGGCCGACCCTCAGCGACGAGTCGAACATTTCGCGCACGATGTCGTTCGCACCTGCGCGGTAGAGCCGAAAGACATGCTCGCGGTCATAGGCGCGCGAGATGATGTGAAGGTCCGGCCGGATCCGGCGCGCGTATTCGACCAGGCGCAGGTTCGCCTCCTTGTCGTCCATGGCGGCGACCAGCACCTTCGCATCGTCGATCCCCGCCGCCTTCAGGAGATCGGGCCGCGTCGGATCCCCGTAATAGCCCTTGAACCCGAAACGGCGCAGAAGCTGGACGGTTGACAGGTCGTTGTCGATCACCGTGGTGCGGAATCCCGACGAGGTGACCATCCGGTTCACGACCTGTCCGAACCGGCCCATTCCGGCGATGATGATCTGCTGGCGGTCGTCGATCTCGTCCTCGGGTTCGGCGTCGGAGTCGTCCGCGATGCGCTTCACGATGAGATCGTGCACGATGAAGAAGAGCGGTGTCAGCAGCATCGACAGCGCGATGACCATCATCAGCGTTCCCGACAGCGCTTCGGGCAGGATGCGCTGTTGCAGGGAGAAGGCCACGAGCACGAAGCCGAACTCGCCCGCCTGCGCAAGACCGAGCGTGAACAGCCAGTGGTTGCGCGTCCGCAGCCGGAACAGCCGTCCGAGCGCGAAGAGCACAGCGCCCTTGGCCAGCATCATCGCCAGCGTCAGACCCAGAAGCTGGAGCGGCTGGGACAGGAAGGCGGCGACATCGATTCCGGCCCCCACCGTTATGAAGAAGAGGCCGAGCAGGAGCCCCTTGAAGGGTGCGATGTCGGATTCGAGTTCATGGCGGAACTCGCTGCTGGCAAGGACCACGCCGGCGAGAAAGGTTCCGAGGGCCGGCGACAGGCCGACCGCGAGCATCAGCGATGCGATGGTCACCACGATGCCGAGCGCCATGGCCGTGTTGATCTCGCGCAGTTGCGCGCGGGCGACGAAACGATAGGCCGGCCGGATCAGGTAGTGGCCTGACAGCACGATCAGCGCCACCGCGCCGAGGGTCACGAGGGTCATGCCCCAGCCTGGCAGTCCGTCCATGAACCGGGAGGCGGCCGTCGTGGCGGTCTGGGCCTCGGCGAGCGCCCGCGCGCCGGGCAGGGCAAGAAGCGGCAGGAACGCGATCAGGGGGATGACGGCGATGTCCTGCATGAGGAGGACCGAGAACGCGCTGCGCCCTCCGGTGGTCTGCATGAGCCGCTTCTCGGTCAGGGTCTGAAGCACGATCGCGGTCGAGGACAGCGACATGATGAGACCGATGGTCAGCGCCGTTCGCCAGTCGAGCCCGAGCGCCAGTCCGCCCGCCATCAGGACCGCCGCCGTGCCTGCGATCTGAAGTCCGCCGAGCCCGACAAGCTTGTCGCGCATCCCCCAGAGCGACTGCGGATCGAGGTCGAGGCCGATCAGGAAGAGCATGAGCACGACGCCGAACTCGGCAAAATGCTGAAGGTCTACCGTCTCGGAGTCGGCCATCCCGAGGATCGGCCCGATGACGAGGCCCGCGATGAGATACCCGAGGACCGACCCGAGGCCGAGGCGCGTGGCGAGCGGCACCGCCACCACCATCGCCGCAAGATAGATCGAGGCCTGGAGGATGAAGCTCTCCATGCGGACTCCCGTGATGGCGCGGCCGCGGCCGGCCGGCGATGGCCCGGCCCGCGTCCCGACCGACTCGGATTAAGGCAGAGGAGCGGTGCGGCCACAAGTGCCGGCAGGGAAGGGATGGTGCCGGTTGCCGGAACGGTGCGCAGGGCCGGCCGCCACGCGCTGCCATCGCCTCGGGCCGTCAGCTGTCGCGGACCATCTTCAGCGTGATTGTCCGGCCGCCCTTGACGTAGGTCAGCTGGGAATCCCCGATCGCCGCGACCTTGCCTCCGTCGAGCCGGTCGCCGACCTTGACCCGCACGAACCGCCCGTTCGACATCCGCACGAGCGCGCGCCTGTCGCCCGAGGAACCGAAGACTCCGATCAGGTTCACCTGCGAAAGGTTCATCGCGTTGCGGATGGTCGCCTGCTTGGCCACCGCCGTCCGCGTCTCGCCGCGCGCGGCGGTGGGCGGGGGCTCGGGCTCGTCCACTTCGCCGGCCTGCGGCGCGGGTACCGAGAAATCCCGCACCGCCACCGTTTCCTGCGCGGATCCGGTGGGCGGCTCGGGTGCAGCGGCGGCTTCGGGTGCGGGTTCGGGCGGCGCCGCGACAGCAACCGCGAGGGCCGCCTCGATCGCCGCAGAGAAACCGCTCGGCCGGGTGGCCGGTCGGCGCGACGCTGCGACGGCGAGAGCGGATGCGGACGGCGCCGCGGCGGTTGCATCCGCGCCGTTCGCGTGCGCCTCTGCCAGGGCTGCGACGACCCCGGGGCGGGCGACGGGCTTGCGCGCCGCAAGGCGCGGATCGGCCGGCGGGGGCAGCGGACCGGCCGCGTCCGCCGTCGCCGAACCGGTCCCGGCAGAGTCCGCCGCCTGCCGCGCCGCGGCCGCCCGGGATGCCGCCGCCGAGCGGGCAAGGGGCTTGCGGGCGGCGAGCCGCGGATCGGCCGTCGGCGCAAGGGCGGCGTTCTGATCGGCGGACGGGGCAGACGCGGCCCCCTGCGTTGTCCCCGCAGGGGCCGGCGCGGCCGCGGGCAATCCGGGCCGCGCGACCGGACGCTTCCCCGCCAGCGGATCGGGTGCTGCGGGCCCCGCGTCGGGCCCCGCGTCGGGCCCCGCGTCGGGCCCCGCGTCGGGCCCCGTATCGGGTCCCGTGTCGGGACCTGTTCCGGCGGGGGCCGTTCCCCCGGGCGCCTGCGCCGGTGCGGCAACCGGCGCGAGGCCGCCGGGCCGCGGTGCCGGGACCCGCGCCGGCCGTCCCGCGATCAGCGTGATGCCGGATGGCGTCACGACGCCTTCGGGCGTCGGAGTTGCCTCGCCATCAGCGCCGAGCCGGACGAGCGAGTTGTACGGCACCGGCACGGGCAGCGGCGACGGGGCGGGGTCTTCGGTGGCGCCCGCAGGGTCCGGGAGACTGCCCGCGGGGGCGCTGTCGGGCGTCGCCGCCACCGCGACCGCCGGCGCCCCCTCGGCATCCGGCTCTGGCTGCGGTACGGTCGCAGGCGCGCTGTCCCAGAGCCTGTCGTTGCCGTATCGCCGGAGCGTCTCGGGCAGCGGAAGCGGTCCATCCGGGGACGGAGCGGGGGCGGATGCGATCAGCGCCTCGGTGCCTGCCGTCGATTCGCGCGCTGCCTCGACCGCCGCCCCCGCCTCGGCCAGTCCGGCCAGCGCGGCGGGATCGCGCTCGTCAGGCGCTGCGGGGCCGGCGGATGTGCCCGCCGCCCCGGCCGCACCATCTGCCGGGACGATCTCCGCGGGGTCGGCCGCACTGCTTCCGGTTCCGGGGCCGGGGTGGGGGTCCGCCGGGGCTGTCGCACCGGGCGTTGCCGGGTTCGTCCCGGCGGCGGTTCCCATGCCGGGATCGACCGGGCCGGACGGGGCCGGGTCCGGAACCGAGGCGACCGGCGCGGGGGCCGCGAGCGGCACGGGCCCGTCAGCGAAGAGAAGGGACCACAGCGCCACCGCCCCCATGAAGGCGACAAGCACCGCGGTCAGGATCAGGCCGAGCAATCGCGGCGGCGTTCTCCGGGCTGTCCCGCGCCCACCGAACACCGTCAGTTCAGCGGCCTCGGCCTCGGGCGCCTTCTTCTTGCGGCGCAGGGCAGGCTTGGGCGCCGAGCCTTCTGTCTTGCTCCGCGCAAGGACGCGGCTCAAGGCCGCCCCGGCACCGGATCTGCGCTGCCCCGGCGAGGGCGGTTCCCGGCGCGGGGGCACGAGCGGCCTGGTCGGGACCGGCGGCGCGGCCAGGACGGCCGGTTCCGGGCCCGCATCCCCGCCGCCCCGCAGATCGCGCGACAGCGTCATCGCCGCCTCGAGCCGCGGGCCCGTCCCGGCGATAGGAACGGGGACAGGCGGGCCCGGCTTTTCATGTTGGCGGCGGGTCGCGAACGGCAGCGGCGGCGCGCCGGCAGGATCGTCCGAGGTGACGGCGATCGTGGCAGCCACGACGAGACCCGCCCCGCCGAGGCCAGCCCCGCCGTCTCCGGCAGCTTCCGCAGCCTTGTCCGGGGCCGGAGCATCGTCGCCCCCGGCGCTGCTGCCGGGCCCCGGTCCCTCGGCAGCGGTTTCGGCGTCTGCCGACACCGGCCGGTCCGTGCCCGGGTGTTTCCGGTGCCGCCGTTCCGCCTCTTGCAGCGCGGCGGGATTCTCATCCGACCCGGATCCCGGATCTGCACCGGCACCCGCGCCGGCGAGAGCGTCCTGCGCCGCATCCGGATCGGCCCGTCGCGATTTGCCCTCGGGCCCGGTATGGCCGGCCTTCGCGGCCGGGGTCGTCTCGGATCGTGCCGTTTCGCCCGTTGCAGGATCAGGCATGCCCGGCCTTGCCGGCGCCTCGGGAGGAGCCTGGGCCCCCGTC
>JBMOOH010000001.1:0-214699 GCA_049323795.1 Pseudomonadota bacterium | reverse complement strand
GTCCTCGCCCGCGAAGCCGGCCCCGCAGCGGCGCGCCGGGCGTTCCTTCTCTTCTTCCTCCGTGCATTCTCGGTCGCCGCGCTCGCCACCGCGCTGCCCGCCCGCGTCATGGCCCAGGGCTGCAGCTGCAGCGACCCGGACTGTTCCTGCCCGCAGGACCAGCCGGACTGCTACATCAACCCCGCGCGGGGCGAATCCTTCTGCTGCTCCTCCGGCGATGTCGGCTGCGCCAGCCCCTCGCTCAGCTGGTGCTGCCCGAACGGCACCAACTGCTACGGCGACAACGGCTCATGCTACTGACCGGCCGAGCGCCGCCGCCCCGGCGGCCAGCGCCCTGATCGCCGCCCAGTCGCCCGCCGCGACCCTGTCCTTCGGCGCGACCCAGCTTCCGCCCACGCAGAGCGTGTTGGGAAGCGTCAGGTAGTCGGGCGCGGTCTTCAGCCCGATGCCGCCGGTCGGACAGAACCGCACCTGCGGCAGCGGCGAGGCGTAGGCGCCGAGCGCCTTGACGCCGCCCACCGCCTCGGCCGGGAAGAACTTCTGCAGGGTGAAGCCCCGCTCCAGAAGCGCCATGATCTCGGTGGCCGTCGCGGCGCCCGGCAGAAGCGGCAGCCCCTCGTCCTCGCAGGCGCCGATGATGCGGTCCGTCGCCCCGGGCGAGACGCCGAAGCGCGCGCCGGCAGCCCTGGCCGCCTTCACGTCGCCGGGGGTGAGCAGCGTTCCCGCCCCGACGACGGCCCCCGCAACCTCGGCCATCGCCCGGATCGCGTCGAGCGCGACGGCCGTGCGGAGCGTCACCTCCAGCGCTGGAAGCCCCCCCGCAACAAGGGCTTCCGCGAGGTTCTTCGCGGAACCCAGATGATCGACCACCAGCACCGGAACCACCGGCGCCAGCGCGCAGATCCGGGCCGCCTCGCGGCTCATCTCCGTCGGTGTCATCTGCCGTCCTCCGTCCCCGATCCGGCGCTATATCACGACTCCGGCACCACTGGTCGCCGGACCCGCGAGCCGCCTGAACACCTCGAACAGCTCGCGCCCGTTGCCATGCGCGTTCCCCGACAGGTCCGCAGTCACCGCCTCGCGCGCCTCGAAATCCGGGCTGATCACGTCGATCCTGCCTGCCGCGGCGTCGAGCCGCACGATATCGCCGTCCCGGATCCGTGCGATCGGCCCGCCGCAGGCCGCCTCGGGGCAGACATGGATCGCGGCCGGCACCTTGCCCGAGGCGCCCGACATCCGGCCGTCGGTCACCAGCGCCACCTTCAGCCCCCGGTCCTGCAGCACGCTCAGGGTCGGCGTCAGCGAATGCAGTTCCGGCATCCCATTCGCCCGGGGCCCCTGGAAACGGACCACGACGACGCAATCCTGAGTGAATTCAGATCGCTTGAAGGTATCCTTCACCTCCTGCTGGCTGTGGAACACCCGCGCCGGCGCCTCGATCACGTGCCGTGAAGGGTCCACCGCCGACACCTTGATGAGCCCTGTTCCGAGGTTGCCCGTAAGTTCCTTCAGCCCGCCATGGCCGGAGAACGCGTCGCGGGCGGGGCGGAGGATCCGGTCGTTGAGCGTCTCTCCGGGGCCGTCCTCCCAGACGAGCCGCCCGTCCCGCAGCTTCGGCTCCTGCGCATAGCGGGCGAGGCCGTCGCCCGCCACGGTCTTCACGTCCGGATGCAGCAGCCCCGCGTCGAGAAGCTCGCCGATCAGGAACCCGGTCCCGCCGGCAGCGTGGAAATGGTTCACGTCGGCCAATCCGTTCGGATAGACCCTGGCCATCAGCGGCACGACATCCGAGATCGCCGCAAAATCCTGCGTCTCCAGGATGATGCCGGCCGCTCTTGCCATCGCGGGCAGGTGGAGGACGAGATTCGTGGATCCCCCCGTCGCCATCAGTCCGACGATCCCGTTGACGAAGGCCCGCTCGTCGAGGATCTCGCCCGCGGGGCGATAGTCGTTCCCGAGCGCGGTGATCGCGGCAGCCCGCTCGACCGCGGCGACCGTCAGCGCCTCGCGCAGCGGCGTGCCGGGGTTCACGAAGGCCGCGCCGGGCAGGTGCAGGCCCATGAACTCCATCAGCATCTGGTTGGTGTTCGCGGTCCCGTAGAAGGTGCAGGTGCCGGGGCCGTGGTAGGCCGCCATCTCGGCCGACATGAGTTCGTCCCGCGTCGCAAGACCGGCTGCAAAAGCATTTCGTACACGCGACTTTTCGTCGTTCGGGATTCCGCTCGTCATCGGCCCCGCCGGAACGAAGACCGCCGGCACGTGCCCGAAGGTCGCTGCCGCCATGACGAGGCCGGGCACGATCTTGTCGCAGATGCCGAGATAGAGGGATGCGTCGAAGGTGCTGTGGCTCATTGCCACGCCGGCGGCCAGCGCGATCACATCGCGGGAGAAGAGCGACATCTCCATTCCCGACTGGCCCTGGGTGACCCCGTCGCACATCGCCGGCACGCCGCCTGCGACCTGTGCCGTCGCGCCGGCCCGACGCGCGGCGGCGCGGATCAGCCCGGGATAGTCCTCGTAGGGCTGGTGGGCCGACAGCATGTCGTTGTAGGCGGTGACGATTCCGATGTTCGGCGCGCGTCCCTCGGCCAGCCGCGACTTGTCAGGACCCATTGCGGCAAAGGCATGGGCCTGGTTGCCGCAGGACAGATGCGCCCGCGCGGGGCCGGTCTCGGCGGCGCGCGCCATGCGCTCGCGATAGGCGCCGCGCGTCGCCCCGGAACGGGCGCGGATGCGGTCGGTGATCTGTGCGATGGCGGGGTTGAGGGACATCGTCATTCCTTCGGGACCGGATCGGCACGGCGGGTCGGATCCTGCCGTTCCTGCCCGGGCCCTAGCACATCGCGTTAGCGCTAACAACGGCCTTCGCGCGGCGGCTCGGGCGGCGGCTCGGTGGCGGATCGCCCGCAGCCATTCTGCGGCGGCGGCGCTGCCGCGGCAAGGGGCCGGCCCGGCCTTTCCGGCCGGCGGCCCCTTTCCGCCGGCGGCGGGACCGGCTATCTGCGGTGGCGTTCGTCCGGAAGGAGCGGACGGCGGAAAGCGGGAAGCCCCATGTCCGACGCAGATCTGCCGGTGGTCCGGCTCCGCCCCAAGGCCGAGGCGCGCGCGATCCGCCACGGCTTCCCCTGGATCTATTCGGACGAACTGGTCACCGACCGGCGGACGCAGGGGCTCGCTCCCGGTGCCTTCGCTGTCCTCGAGGACGGCGAGCGCCGCCCGCTGGCCCTCGTCACGGTAAACCCCGCCTCGCGCATCATCGCCCGGGTGATGGACCGCGATCCCTCGGCCCGTGTCACACCCGCCTGGATCGCCGCCCGCATCGCCCGCGCCGCCGAACTGCGCAACCGGCTCTACGACCGGCCGTTCCACCGTCTCGTCCATGCCGAGGCCGACGGCCTGCCCGGCGTCGTCATCGACCGTTTCGGCGATGCGGCCGTCCTGCAGCCCAACGCCGCCTGGGCCGAGGTCCATCTCGACGCGCTCGCGGCCGCGCTCGGTTCGGTCGCGGGCGTCGTCACGGTCGTCAAGAACGGCGCCGGCCGGGCCCGCGCGCTCGAGGGCCTGCCCGAGGAGACGACGCTGCTTTGCGGCCGGCTCGACGGCCCCGTTCCGGTGCCGATGAACGGCGCGACCTACATGGCCGATCTCCTCGGGGGGCAGAAGACCGGGCTCTTCTACGACCAGCGCGACAACCACGCCTTCGCGGCGCGGCTCGCGGCCGGGCAGGACGTGCTCGACGTCTTCGCCCATGTCGGCGGCTTCGGCCTCGCGGCGCTCGCCGCGGGGGCAGCATCGGCGCAGGCGGTGGACGGCTCCGCCCCGGCGCTCGACCTCGCCCGGAGGGGGGCCGAGGCATCGGGAACGGAGGGGCGCTTCACCACGCTCAGGTCCGACGCCTTCGCCGCGATGGAGGCGTTCGCCGCCGAGGGCCGGCGGTTCGGTCTGGTCATCTGCGACCCTCCCGCCTTCGCCCCGACCCGCCAGGCGCTCGCGGCGGGGCTGCGGGCCTACGAGCGCCTCGCGCGCCTTGCCGCGCCGCTCGTCGCGCCGGGGGGATACCTCTGCCTCTGTTCCTGCTCGCACGCGGCCGACCTGTCCCAGTTCCGCTCGGCCTCGGCGCGCGGCATCGGTCGCGCGGGCCGCCGGATGCAGCTTCTCCACACCGGCTTTGCCGGGCCGGACCACCCGACCCTGCCGCACCTCGCCGAAACCGCCTATCTGAAGGCGCTCTTCTTCCGGCTTGAGCCGTGAGACCCTCGGCCCGCGCGCCCGCAGACCGCGCGCCCGCAGACCGCGCGCCCGCAGACCGCGCGCCCGCAGACCGCGCGCCCGGGGCCGCCCCTGCTGTCGCCCCTGCTGTGCCCCTGGGGCCGCCAGGCCCGGCGGCGGCCCGCCTGCGGGCCCGGCCGTGAAGGCGCTGCTCGACGCCTGCGTCCTCTTTCCGACCGTGCTTCGCGAAATCCTGGTCGGAGTGGCGGAGCAGGGGCTCTTCACGCCGCTCTGGTCTCCCCGCCTTCTCGAGGAATGGGCCCGCGCCGCCCGCCGGTTCGGCCCGGAGGACGAGGCCATCGCACGGGCGGACGCCGCTGTCCTCGACGCCCGCTTTCCCGCCGCCTCGGTCATGCCCGAGGCGGGGCTTCTCCGCCGCCTCCACCTTCCCGACGAGGACGACATCCACGTCCTTGCCGCCGCCGTGACAGCCGGGGCGGATGTCATCGTCACCTTCAATGCCGCCGACTTTCCGCGGGCCGCGCTCGCCGCCGAGGGCATCGCGCGCCGCGACCCGGACGCATTCCTGCGCGCGCTGTGGGCGGATCACCCCGGGCCCGTCGCCGCCGCCGTCGAGACGGTCCGGGCCCGCGCCGAACGGCTCTCGGGACAGACCCACCCGCGCCGGGCGCTTCTCAGGCGCGCCAGGCTGCCGCGGCTCGGCCGCGCGCTCGATCCCCGGGGCGGGGACGGGCGCGGATAGAGCGGGCCTCCCCTCGGCGCAATGCGCCGTCAGACGTTCCACTTCCGCTCGCTCGCCTCGATCGCGGCGATCCGGTCGGCGGTCGCCGGGTGACTCATCAGCCATGCGGGCGGCGAGGCGCCCCGTCCGGCGAGCGCCCCGAGCCGCCGCAGAAGCGCCTTCTGCGGCGCGGTGCCGATTCCGGCCCGGACGAGCAGGGCAGAGGCCCACTTGTCCGCTTCGTATTCGTCCCTCCGGCTGAGTCGCGCAGCGAGGAGCGAGGCCGCCGTGTTGGCGATCATCACGCCGATTCCCGGCAGGAACCGCCCGAGCACCCCCGCGAGAAGGACCCTGACCGCGTTCTGTCCCGAGAAGTCGATCATCCGCCGTCTGGCATGCCCGAGCGCCACATGCCCCATCTCGTGCGCGACCACGCTCGCGATCTCTTCGGCGGTCACCAGCCCGTCGCGGAACTTCCGGTAGAAACCGCGCGTGAGGAAGATCCGCCCGTCCGGCGCGGCGAGGCCGTTCACCGGATCGACCTCGTAGATGCTGACGGGGATGCGGTCGACCCCCGCCGCGCGTGCGAGCCGCCCGAGCACCGGATCGAGCGCCGGATCGGAAAGAGGCGTCGATCTTGCGTCGAGCTCTCCCTTCAGGCGCCAGGCCGAAAGCTGCCAGAGCACCAGGCCGTAGGCGACGATCAGGATGAGGGGAACAAGTTTCAGCATGGCCCGAATATGGTGCCGGGCGGCCCGGCGATCCAGACGCCGCGGCGCCGGAAGACCTCCCGGTCAGGTCGTCCGCGCGAGGATGATGGTGATGAGCAGGCCGATCAGGCCGGACATGATGGCGTAGACCAGCGCGTACTGGATGCGGTCGAAGCGGTTGCCCTGGCGCCGGACGGCGGTCCACCAGCCCCAGAACAGTCCGACGAAGAGAAGTGCGATCACGATCATTGCGACAGGGTCCTCAGTGTTGCGGCCCGGCGGGCCGGCGACAGCGCGGCTATTTCGCTGGCGCGGGTGGTGATTTCGGCCGCCGTACCGAGGCCGTAGCGACCCCAGCCGAGAGCCTCGGTGCGCGCGGAGGCAGCCTCGGCCGTGCGGCCGAGGATGTCGAGCGCCTCGGCCCGAATGGTGAGGAGCGTGAAGAGGAGGGCGGCGTTCTGCCCCCGCATCGCCGCTCCGGCGGCCTGTCCGGTCAGCGTGAGGGCCTGCTCGGCGTCGCCCTGCGACAGGGCGAAGGCGGCGAGCTGCACCGAGACGTTGGCCGCCTGCAGCTCCATCCCCCGCCCCGACCGGAAGATCGCATCGGCCCGCAGGAACGCATCGAGCGCCACGTCGGGGCGTCCGGAGATCGAAAGCCGCCCGAGCACGAACCAGGCAAATCCCGCCCGCGAATCCCGCCAGCCACGCGCGTCCGCGATCGCAACGGCGCGCATCGCCGCAGACCGCCGCGACTCGGCCGAGGCGCGCGGCCCGAGCGCCGTCTCGACGGCGGCGACATAGGCCCTCGGCGTCTCGCGCAGGGCGGCTCCGCCGCTGCCCCCCGGCGTGTAGCCGAGCCGCGCCAGCACCGAAGGCACGACGGCCGCGGCCTGGGCCTCGGTCATGCCGCTGAAAATCTCGGGCGCGTAGTAGACCCGCAGCATGAGCATGTCGAAGGCGGTCAGGACACCCTGCACATTGTCGTCGTTGAAGACCGATTCGGGCAGCCTGTAGAGGTCGTTGAGCGGTCCGAGGCCCTGCGCGATCTCCTCGTTCAGGCAGTCGCGGACCTCCTGTGGCGCAACGTCGCCCGGGATGAACACCGCGATCCGCTCGCGCACGCGCAGCCCGGTCCAGTCGGTCCGGCCAGTCCTGCGGGCCCGCCGGTACTCGGCCCAGGATCCGACGTTGGGGGCGACAAAGCAGGCCGCCTGCGGGACAAGCGCGCTGATCGTGCGTCTGGGAAGGAACTCGACGGTGAGGTTCGCCCGGCCGTCCGCCGCGCCGTCCGCCACGCCGTCCGCCACGCCGTCCGCCGCGCGCGCTATGTCGATTCCGGCCTCGGACCGCAGCCGTCCGATGAGCCGTGCGAGATCCGCCTCGGCCAGAGGCGGGACGGTCCCGGCCGTCCGCACGCGCACCGGCCCCTCGAACCGCGAGAGCGCCGGAACCGGCCGGCCGCTCTCCATGCGGAAGGCGAGATCGAGGAAGTCCGCGGCCAGACCCGCCTCGGACCCTGCCACGGGCCGTGCCGGGGGCGGGCCGAAGGTGCGCGCGGGCGGCAGCGCTGTGCCCAGGCCGGTCATGTCGCGCCGTGCAGGTTCGGACGCGGGAGCAAGGGTGCAGCCCGCAAGCGCCGCGGCCGCGGCGAGGGCGAACGCACGGACCTCCGGCCACCGCCGCCCGGCCGGCGCGTCACGTGCCGTGACCGGCCTGCCCTGCGTGCCGGTCACGGGAAGTGCCGCTTCTGGACCGGCGCGACTCGCGGCCGCAGGGCCATGTCCTGGGCCATGGCGACGATCGAGGGGACATGCGCGGCCGCCCAGTCCCTGTCGCTCCACTGGATCATCATCCAGAGATAGATGTCGAGCATGCTTGGCCGGTCGCCGCAGCAGTAGGGCGCGAAGGCAACCGCGGATGCGAGGAGCACGTAGTGCCGCCGCACATAGTCCTCGGCCGCCGCCCTGATCCCGTCGGCCCCGGCCGGATCTGTCGTGTATCTGTCGGGATAGAACCGCCGCAGTTCGCCCTCGTAGCAGTTCGCATGGAGAAAGCAGAGCCAGCGGTCGTGCCGCGCCCGCTCTGGCGACCCCGGCGGCGGTGCCAGTCCGGCAGCCGGGAATGCATCGGCGATGTGGAGCAGGATCGCCGGACCCTCGGTCACCACCGATCCATCGGGCAGGACCAGCGCCGGGACCTGCCCGCGCGGGTTCACCGCGAGAAAGCCCGCCGCCTCTGCCTCGGTCCGGTCGCCGGGCACGTCCCGCACCTCGAATGCCGCGCCCGCCTCGGCCAGCGCCGCCTCGACCGCCGCGGATCCGGTCTCGTTCCGCCCGTAAAGCACGTAGCCCGACATCGTTGCCTCTCTGCCGCTCTCCGCCGCGACCTTAGCTGCCCGGCCGCCGCACCGGAAGTGCCGCTCGGGCGACACGGGGCCGCGGCCCCGGGGCCGGCGGTGCAGTCGCGCCGCCGCGCGCGCCGGGTGCCGTGCCCTGGCTCTGCCGGCCTGGCGTTCCCCCCTGGCGGGCAGCCGCGCCGGGACCTGCCGCGCGGTCCGCGGCATTCCCTTCACCAATCCCGGGAATTCCGGCCCGCCGTTGCCGCGAGGACCCGGACCCTTCGGATTGCATTGGACATTCCGGCGATCATGGCAAGGTTGTCGGGGCCCGCCGTCCTTCCCGCCCGGGATTGATGCGGCCGCGGACGGTGGCCTAGTGACATCCCTTCCGCCTTCGGATAAGAGCGCGCCCAAGGAGCGCAACCGCGATGTCGCATTCACAAGTCTCGGACCGCCCGGCAGCCAGTGAGGGAGCGGAAATGAAGGCCGAAACCTTTCTTCCCGAGGACTACCGCCCGGCCGAGGACGAGCCCTTCATGAACGAACGGCAGCTCGAGTATTTCCGCCGCAAGCTCCTGCAGTGGAAGGGCGAGCTGATGGAGCAGTCGGCCGAAACGCTCGAGGGTCTTCAGGACAGCGCCCGCAACGTCCCCGATATCGCCGACCGTGCCAGCGAAGAGACCGACCGCGCCCTCGAACTGCGGACCCGCGACCGCCAGAGGAAGCTCGTGGCCAAGATCGACGCGGCGCTCCGCCGGATCGAGAACGGCGAATATGGCTACTGCGAGATGACGGGCGAGCCGATCAGCCTCAAGCGGCTCGATGCGCGCCCGATCGCCACGATGACGCTCGAAGCGCAGGAAAAGCACGAACGCCGCGAGCGCGTCCACCGCGACGACTGACTTCAGAGGCCGGGCCGCAGAGGCCGGGCCGCCGAAAGGCGGCGCACGGCAGTTCATCCGCCCCTCGGCATTCCCCCCGCGATCCTATTGGCGACGGGCCGCCGCGCGAAGTCTGGACTCCGTCCGCGCGCCGCCCGAAACTGCGCGCCGCGCTTGGGAAAGGTGCAACATGCTGACAGGCAGCCGCGTTCTCGTGATCGGCGCCGGTATCGCGGGTCTTGCGGTGGCGCGCGCGCTCGCGCTCAAGGGGGCCGAGGTCACGGTCCTCGAACAGGCCCCCGAAATCCGCGAGGTCGGCGCCGGCCTCCAGATCGCCCCGAACGGCGCGCGCGTCCTGATCGCACTGGGTCTTGGCGAAAGTCTAGTCCGCATCGGGCAGCGGGCCGAGGCGATCGAGCTCATCGATGGCGAGACGGGTTCCAGCGTGGCGCGACTGCCGCTTGCGCCGGACATTGAAGCGGGCGGAGAGCCGTTCCGTCCCTCCTATCGCTTCGTCCACCGGGCGGACCTTATCGACATCCTGCACGCCGGCGCGCGCGAGGCGGGGGCGGTCGTCCGAACGGCGGCACAGGTCGCACGGATCGACCTGTCCGAGGACCGCCCGACCGTCACGCTCGACGGCGGAGAGACGGTTTCGGGCGATCTCGTGCTCGGGGCGGACGGCCTGCATTCGAGGCTCCGCGAAGCGCTGAACGGCCGGTCCGCACCCTTCTTCACCCATCAGGTCGCCTGGCGGGCGACCCTTCCGGCAGAGGGCCCGATCGCCCCGGTGGCGCGCGTCTATCTCGGGGCGAAGCGTCACCTCGTCACCTATCCGCTCCGCGGCGGCACGCTCCGCAACATCGTTGCCGTCGAGGAGCGGCGCAAATGGGCCGAGGAAAGCTGGTCGCTCACCGACGATCCGCTTGCGCTCCGCATCGCGTTCGACGATTTCGTGCCCGAGGTGCGCGGCTGGCTCGCCCGGATCGAGAGGCCGAACCTGTGGGGCCTGTTCCGCCACCCGGTCGCCGAGCGCTGGCACGGCGACCGGGCCGCCATCCTCGGGGACGCCGCGCATCCGACGCTGCCCTTCCTCGCGCAGGGCGCCAACATGGCGCTGGAGGATGCCTGGGTGCTTGCCGCGTCGCTCGAGATGCACGAAGAGCCCGCCGAGGCCCTCGCCGTCTACCAGAAGGTCCGCCGTCCGCGCGCGATCCGGGCGGTCGAGGCGGCGAACGCGAACGCCCGCAACTATCACCTGTCCGGTATCCGCCGCGACCTCGCGCATATGGGCCTGCGGCTCGCCTCACGCATCGCGCCGGCGCGGCTCACCGGCCGGTTCGACTGGCTCTACGACCACGACGTCACCGGCGGCCGGGGGGGGTAGGGAAGGGCGGGGGGACAGGGGCCCGGCGCGTCACCTTGGCGGGCGGCCGCTGCGGGCCGCGGGATTCCCCGTGCGGCTCCGGCCGGGGTCAGGGCCGCACCGGCCGTCCGCGCCAGGGCGCGGGCGCAGCTTCATCACGCATCGAGTTCCACCCAGACGGGAACGTGATCCGACGGCTTCTCCCGCCCCCGGATCTCCTTGTCGATCCGGACATCCATCAGCAGGTCCGCCGCCTGCGGGCTGAGGAGAAGGTGGTCGATCCGGATGCCATTGTTCCGCTCCCAAGACGCGGCCTGATAGTCCCAGAACGAATAATGCCCCGGCCCCGGCTCGCGCAGCCGGAACGCATCGGCCCAGCCGAGGTTCAGGATCTTCCGGAACGCCGCGCGGCTCTCGGGGAGGAACAGCGCGTCCGTCACCCAGGCCTCGGGTTTCGCCGCGTCGATCGGTTCGGGGATGACGTTCCAGTCCCCCGCCATCACGACCGGCATCTCCGTCCCGAGGAGGGACATCGAGTGCCGGTAAAGCCGCTCCATCCAGGCGCGCTTGTAGTCGAACCTCGGCCCCGGCGCGGGGTTTCCGTTCGGCAGGTAGAGCCCGCAGACCCGCACCCTCCGCCGCCCCGTCACCGTCGCCTCGATCCAGCGCGCCTGCTCGTCCGACGCATCGCCCGGAAGCCCCCGCGTCACGTCCGAGAGCGGCAGCCGCGACAGGATCGCGACGCCGTTGAACCCCTTCTGCCCGTGCGTCTCGACGATCCAGCCGCCCGTCTCGAACACCTCGCGCGGGAAACTCCCGTCCACCGACTTGATCTCCTGCAGGACGACCACATCCGGGGTCCGCTCGTCCAGCCATGCGGTGAGCGCCTCGGTCCGCGCCCTGATACCGTTGATGTTGAAGGTCGCGATCTGCATGGTCCGCCCGTCTTCCGCCACCCCGTCTTCCGCCAGCCCCGTCTTCCGTCAGTCCCGTCATCCTGACCGGGGCGGGGACGGGGCACAAGCGGGATGGATCAGGCCGCTGCGGCGGGTGCCCCGGCCTGCACCGCCTCGAGCCAGAGCCGGTCGAGCCGGGCGATCTGGCCGCGGTCGAAGCGGTGCGCCTCTTCCCAGTAGCGGCCCGACGGGACCACGTAGCCGAGAGCCCGTTCCAGCCCGAGCGCCCTGAGCGCCGTGCAGGTATCGTAAGGGGCCGGGCGGACCTTCCGCAGCGACCCGACGTCGGCGCGGGGCGCGACCAGACGCGACGGCCCGGTCGAGAGGTTCACCACCGCACAGTTCCGCCGCGCCGCCATCACCATCAGCCGCGCCGACTTCGCCTCGAGCGAGGCAAGCGTCAGGTCGTCCCTCAGCGGGTCGGGCGTGCCGGTCCCGTAGAAATGGGTCGGGCCTTTCGACGGATAGACCATGTCGCAGCCGAGATAGGCGATCACGCGCGGCACATGGGCCCAGAGCGCCCAGTAGCCGGCGGTGAAGGCCATGGTGCCGCCCGCATAGACGAACCCGCCAAGGGCGTTCTGGGCCGGGACGAACATCCTGTCGTCGATCAGCCGCTGCCCGGGCCGGAGCGAGGCCGGGCGGCGGTTCTCGGGGAAGTCCCAGGGATGGATGAGCTCGTCCCAGTCGTCGCGGATGCGGTGGGCGTTGTTGACGGCGAGGATCACGTCGAAGGCATCGCCCGGGAAGTCACGGGCGCGCAGGGCATCCGGGCCGGAGCCGAGGATCAGGATCGTCGTCATGCCTCGACCTCCCCGCCCGTGTCCCGAAGAGGAGGATAGATCGGGCGCGCGGGGAGGCAAGGAACGGCCGAGGCAATCCCGTGCCTGACACCGGACATGGTGCCGAGGACGCCTGCCCTTCGGTCAGATCGAGAAGCTGGTCCCGCACCCGCACGAGGACGTGGCGTTGGGGTTCTCCACCACGAACCGCGCCCCGATCAGTTCCTCGGTGAAGTCGATCGTCGCGTTCCGGAGGAAGGGCAGGGACACGCTGTCCACCAGGACCTTCTCTCCGCCGCCCTCGAGCACCAGATCGTCGGCCGCGGGGTCATCCAGCCGGATGTCGTACTGGAACCCGGAACACCCCCCTCCCTCGACGGCCACGCGCAGCGCCTTCCGTTCGCCCGTGGCCGCATTGATCTCGGCGATGCGGGCAAAGGCGCGGGGGGTCACGCGCGGGGGAAGGGCAAGCGACATCTGGACGACCGCGGGTTCTGGTTCCTGTGTCCCGAATATAGGGATGCCCGCATCCCGCACAAGCGTCAGCCGGCCTCGACGGCAGGCGGCTCGGCCCTGTCCCTGTGCGGTTCCGGCGCCGGAAGGAACCGCACGAGCCCGGCGATGGCGGCGAAGGCGGCGGTTGCGTAGAGCATGGCCTGCGTCAGGGCCGCGGCGTAGTCGGCAGCCGCGGACGATCCGCCGAGCCGGGCGAAGAAGATCTCGCCCATGATCGCAATGCCGAAGGCCGACCCGACCTGCTGGAACGATTGCACCGCGCCCGATGCCGACCCCGCGTCACGCCCCGTCGCACCCGACAGCGCCGTCTGGAAGAGCGGCGACACGGCGGTCCCGAGGCCGAGGCCTCCGAGGAAAAGCGGCAGCGCGAAGTCTGACCAGACGATCATGTCGTCCGTGGCGAGCACCGTCCGGCGCAGGACGAGAAGCCCGAGGACAAGCAGTCCCGACCCCGCGGCGATCCGGGCCTTCAGGTGGCCCGACCCGAGCCGGTTCGACAGAAGCGAGGCAGAGAGGACGCCGAACGGAAAGGGGATCGTCGTCAGCCCCGAGCGGAGGGGGTCGAGCCCGTGTCCGTTCTGGAGGAAGAGCGCGAGTGCGAGGAAGAGGCCCGGCACCCCGGAGAAGAGGAGCGCGGCCATCAGCGCGCCGAGCAGGAAGCGCCGTTGCCTCAGAAGCGACAGCGGCAGCACCTGCGGCCTCGACCTGCGCTCGCGGTGATGCGCCCGGACGACGAAGAGGACGGCCATCGGGATCGCGGCGGCGATCGCCGCGAAACACCAGGCGGGCCAGCCGAGCGCCCGGCCCTCGATCAGCGGCAGAAGGACAAGGAAGAGCGTCGCGCCCCCGATCCCGGCGCCGACGAGATCGACGCCGACCGCAGGCGAGCCGGGAACCTTCGGCACGAAGCGCATCGCCATCAGGACCGCCGCGATCCCCACGGGCACGTTGACGAGGAAGATCGGCCGCCAGCCGAGGCCGCCGATATCGGCCGCGATGAGAACTCCGCCGATCACCGGCCCCGCGACCGACGCGAGGCCCGCCGCCAGCCCGAAGAAGGCGAAGACGCCGCCGCGCTCCTTCGGCGGGAAGAGCGCGGGGACGAGGGCGAGCGTCTGCGGCGTCATCATCGCGCCGCCGAGACCCTGCAGGACGCGCGCACCGATCAGCGCCTCGATGGACGGGGCAAGGCCGCAGAGCGCCGAGGCGACGGTGAACACCGCGACCCCGAGGACGAACATGCGGCGCCGTCCGATCAGGTCGCCGAGGCGCCCCGAGGGCAGAAGGCCGAGCGCGAACGTGAAGATATAGGCGGCCACCACCCATTCGATCTGGTTCGGGGTGGCACCGAAGGCCCGCTGGAGGCTCGGGAGCGCGACGTTCACGATGGTCACGTCGATCAGGTTCATGAAGTTGGCGATCAGAAGGGTCGCCATCGCCATCCAGCGCTCCGGCCGGGGCTCGGCCTCGGCCGCTCCGCCAAATCCCGCCATGATCGACTCCGTTCGCGTCTTCCGGGCCGGTCATCTAGCACGCTGGGCCGCAGGTGCCAGAGCCGCCGGAGCGGGACGGGTGGGCTTCGCGCATCGCCTCGCCTATAAGCGGGGCAGAGGCAGGGACTCGGAAGAAGGACCGGACGCCGCGATGCTCGCCCCCTATGCATGCCATCCCGGGGACAGCCGCGGGCGGCGTTTTCCCGAAGCGGTCTCGACCTTCCGCTCGCCGTTCCAGCGCGACCGCGACCGGATCATCCATTCCTCGGCCTTCCGCCGGCTCAAGCACAAGACGCAGGTCTTCGTCGAGCACGAGGGCGACTACTACCGCACGCGCCTCACCCACACGATCGAGGTCGCGCAGGTGGCCCGCACCATCGCGGGGGCGCTCGGGCTGAACGTCGAACTGGCCGAGGCGGTGGCGCTCGCCCACGATCTCGGCCACCCGCCCTTCGGGCATACCGGCGAAGACGCGCTGACCGAACTGATGAAGCCCTATGGCGGGTTCGACCACAACGCGCAGGCGCTGCGGATCGTGACGAAGCTCGAGCGCCACTATGCGGACTTCGACGGGCTGAACCTGACCTGGGAGACGCTCGAAGGCATCGCCAAGCACAACGGCCCCGTCCACGGCCCGCACGCGCAGGGGTCGCACTCGGTGGCGGACCCCGCGCTCATGCCCTATGCGCTGGCCGAGGTGAACGCCGACTGCGACTTGGAACTGACGACCTTCGCCAGCGCCGAGGCGCAGGTGGCGGCGGTGGCCGATGACGTCGCCTACAACCATCACGACCTGCACGACGGGCTGCGGGCGGGGCTCTTCGCCGAAGCCGACCTGATGGAACTGCCGGTGACGGGACCGGCCTTTGCCGAAGTGGACCGCCGCTACCCCGGCCTCGATCCGGGGCGCAGGCGGCACGAGGCGCTGCGGCGCGTCTTCGGCGTGATGGTCGAGGACGTAATCTCGGTCGCCGAGACGCGGCTCAGGGCGTCCCGGCCCGGGTCCGCCCAGGACATCCGCGGCATGGAGGGGCCGATCATCCGCTTCTCGAAACCGCTCTTCCAGAACCTCAAGGCGATCAAGTCGTTTCTCTTCCACCGCATGTACCGTGCGCCCACTGTTGTGGCGGAACGCGCGCGGGTGACGGGGATCGTCCGCGACCTCTTCCCGCTGTTCCTGAAGGATCCCGGCCTCTTGCCGGCGGAATGGCGGGCGGACGTGGCCCAAGCGCGGGACGAGACCGGCCTCGCCCGCGTCGTGCTCGACTACGTGGCGGGGATGACGGACCGCTTCGCGATCCAGGAACATGCGCGGCTCTGCGGCGGCGGGCCGGAGAGGGCGGACTGAATGGACAGGGTGGCAGTCGTATCGGCAGGCGGCAGCGGGATCGGGGCAGGGGTCGCGCGCCGGCTGGCCGCGGACGGGTTCCGGGTGGCGATCCTGTCGTCCTCGGGCAAGGGCGAAGCCCTGGCGAAGGATCTGGGCGGGATCGGGTTCACCGGATCGAACCGGTCGAACGACGACATCAGGCGGCTCGTCGACACCGTGACCGACAGCTGGGGCCGCATCGACGTGCTGGTGAACAGCGCCGGCCACGGGCCGCGCGCGCCGGTCACCGAGCTGACCGACGAGGACTGGGCGACGGGGATGGAGGTCTACTTCCTCTCCGCCGTCCGCCCCTCGCGCCTTGTCGCGCCGATCATGGCCGCGGGCGGCGGCGGGTCGATCGTCAACATCTCGACCTACAACGTGTGGGAGCCCGAGGCGGCGTTTCCGACTTCGGGCGTCTTCCGCGCGGGACTCGCGGTCTTCGCCAAGCTCTTCGCCGACCAGTGGGCGGCGAAGGGGGTGCGCATGAACAACGTCCTTCCCGGCTTCATCGACAGCCTGCCCGAGAAGGCGGAATTCAAGGCCCGCATCCCGATGGGCCGCTACGGCCATGTCGAGGAGATCGCGGCGACGGTGGCATTCCTCGCGTCGGAGGGCGCGGGTTACATCACCGGGCAGAACATCCGCGTGGACGGCGGGATCGCGCGGGGGGTGTGAGGCGCGCGCGCCCCGCGGACGGTCTCGCGCCGATGGCCGCGGCCAACATCGCGTGCTGGGTCCGCACGCGCTTCTTCAGGTCGGGAAGCGTCATCGTCTCGGACTTCACGAACTCGACGAACATGTTGTTGAGGTTGTTGAAGACCACCTCGCCCGCGGCCCGTGCATCCACCTCCCTGCGGACCCGGCCCTGACGCTGGAACGCTGCGACGAGCGCGCAGACCTGATCCGTCAGCCGCGCGTCAAGCTCGCTGTAACGCTGCGAGAAGCGCGTGCCGGGCGCCTCGACCGACAGCGCCATCGCGCGGCGCCACATGTCCTTGGACAGATAGGTGAGCGAGTGATCGAAATAGCCCCCGACCAGCGCGTCGAGCGCGGTGGCAAGGCCGCGGCCCGGGTTGCCGAGGATGTGCTCCCCCTCGGCCAGGACCTCCTCGACCTCGAGCGAGACGATCGCCATCAGGATGTCGCCCTTGGTCGCGAAGTAGTTGTAGAGCGTGCCGACCGACACCTCGCCCTGTGCGGCGATCTCTTCGAGCTTGACCTCCTCGTAGCCATGCGCGCGGAACAGCCGGGATGCCGCATCGAGGATCCGGCGCGTCCGGTCGGCCTTGGCGCGTTCGCGCAGTCCCCTGGCTGGCATGTCGTCCATGGCAACGAAATTTGTATCCGGTTTCAGGAATGACATTGACTTCAAAAAACCGCGAACTCAATCCTTCTCCAGGCGCGCCCGCGCAAGAGGCGCCTGTGACACCCGACCGACAGGAGAGTTGAGGAATGCCCCGCACTGCCCTTGCCCTTTCCCTATCCCTGACGGCCAGCCTGTTCGCGCTGTCCGCCGCCGCCCAGGAAGAGCTGAACGCGCTCGTCTGGTGCGACCACACCGATCCGGCACTGATCGAGCCGTTCGAGAAGGCCTTCAACGTCAAGGTGAACCTGAAGGAATACGAAGGCACCGCCGCCGGCCTCGCCATCCTGCAGCAGTCGCAGCCGGGCGACTGGGACGTTCTGGTGATCGATGCGGTGGACGTGGGCCGCGCCGTCGATGCCGGGCTGATGGCCGAGATTCCGGCGGACCGGCTTCCGACCGCCGACTTCTTCCCCGAACTCGTGATGGCCGCGAACAACACCCGCGACGGCAAGACCTATGCCGTGACCGAGAAGTTCGGCTACAACACCATCTCGTTCGACAAGACCAGGGTCGATCCGGCCGACATGGAGGACATGGCGACCCTGTGGTCGGGCAAGTACGACGGCCGTATCGCGATCTACGACTACTACCTGCCGGTCCTTGGCCAGATCGCCATGAGCCAGGGCATCGCGACCGCCGACATCACCCCCGACAATCTCGGGCAGCTCAGGGACCCGCTCTTCAGGCTCAAGGCGGCGTCCAAGCAGGTGAGCGACGTGGTGTCGTCCCAGACGGCGCTTGCGACGGGCGAAGTGGACGTGCTCGTGGGCGGCGGCGAATGGCTGACGGCGGTCCTCAACAAGGACAACCCGAACCTCGACTGGACGATCCCGAAGCAGGGGGCGGTCCGCTGGGCGCAGTCGATCGGCGTCCTCGCCGGGTCGAAGAAACCCGACCTCGCGCTCGAATTCGTGAAATACATCGTCAGCCCCGAAGGCCAGGCGCGCCTGGCCACCTCGTCCTGCTACTGGGGGATGCCGGCGAATGCCAGGGCGGGCGATCAACTGACCGACGAGCAGAAGGCGATCCTGCGCTGGGACCAGCAGCCCGAATACCTCAGGCGCGCGCAGCTCTACCCGATCCCGGACGCCGCGCTCGACACCGCGATGCAGGATCTCTGGACGGAAATGATCCAGCAATAGGCCCAGACCTGGCGCCGGCCGGACAATGACACCCCTCGCGCAGCGCGAACGCCGCATCGGCTGGATGCTCGTCCTGCCGGGGCTCGTCTGGACGGCCGCCTTCTTCGTCCTGCCGTTCCTTCTCGTCGGCGCGCTCAGCCTGTCGAGGATGGAGGGGCGCAACGTGGTCGCGGGGCTCGTCCCCGACAACTACGTCCGCATCTTCACCGAGGCGCCGATGCTGCGTGCCATCGCCGTGTCGGTGGAGATCACGCTGACCGTCACGGCGGTGTCCGTCATCCTCGCCTGGCCGCTCGCCTGGATCATCGCCATGCGCGTTCCCGCGCGCTGGCAGCGGCTGGCGCTGGTGCTGGCCGTCCTGCCGTTCTGGACGTCCTACGTGGTGCGCTCCTATTCGTGGCTCCTTGTCCTCGGCAAGAACGGCGTGCTGAACAAGGCGCTGATGAACATGGGGATGATCGCCGAACCGCTCGAGATCGCATCCACGCGGACCGCGACGGTGATCGGCTTTGTCCATTTCTTCGTGATGCTGCTCACGCTCACGATCTATGCGAACCTCGTCCAGCTCTCGCCGAACTACGCCCGCGCGGCGGCCGACCTCGGCGCGAACGCCGTCCAGACGTTCCGGCACATCATCCTGCCGCTCACCCTGCCGGGGGTGGTGACGGGGGCCTTCCTGACCTTCGTGCTGAGCATCGGCGACTACATCACCCCGCAGATCCTCGGCGGGAACAACGAACTGACGCTGCCGCAACTCATCATGCTGCAACTGGGGCGGAGCGGGAACTTCCCGCTCGCCTCGGCGCTGTCGGTCGTGCTGATGGCGCTCGTGACACTCGCCTATCTCGCGTCGGCCCGCTGGCTGAGGCTCGACCGGCTATGAAGGCGCTCGGCTGGCTCTACCTCCTTGCGCTCTACGCCTTCATCTACCTGCCGGTGGCGGTGCTCGTGCTGTTCTCCTTCCAGGGCGGCCGGCTGCCCGTTCCGCCCTTCAACGGACCCTCGCTCGACTGGTACGCCCTCGTCCTTTCGGACGGCGACCTGATGGCAGCGCTGCTCAACTCCGTCCTCGTCGCGCTCGCCTCGTCCTCCGTCGCGCTGGTCCTCGGCTTTCTCGCCGCCCATGCGCTCGCGCGCGCGGCTCTCCCCGGCTCGGCGTGGATGCGCGGGCTTCTCATCGCCCCGATGACCGTCTCGACGCTCGTCCTCGGCCTTGGGCTCCTGTCGGTCTTCAACCGGCTCGGCCTGCCGCCCTCGCTCCTGGCCACCGGCATCGGCCATGTCGTCATCAACCTGCCGCTCTGCTTTGCCATTGCCTATGCGGCGATGGGCGACCAGCAGAGGACTGCCGAGCGCGCGGCCCGCGACCTCGGCGCGACCGAGGCGCAGGTCCTCTGGCACGTCTCGGCCCCCATGCTCGCGCCCTCGCTCGCCGCCGCCTTCTTCCTCTCCGTCACCTTCTCCTGGGACGAATTCATCATCGCCTTCCTCCTCACCCGTTTCGACGTGACCCTTCCCGTCGAGATCTGGTCGCGTCTCCGGTCCGGCCTGAACCCGGCGACGAACGCGATCGGCAGCCTCGTCTTTCTCGCCTCCGCGCTGGCGGTCGCCGTCCTCCAGCTCCGGCTGTTCCGGAGGGGGCGGGCATGACCGCAAGCCTGGCCATCCAGTCCGTGTCGCACCGCTTCGGCGCTGCGAAGGCCCTCGATGACGTCAGCCTCGACATCGCGGCGGGCGAGTTCGTGGTGCTGCTCGGCCCCTCGGGCTGCGGCAAGACCACGCTTCTGTCGGTCATGGGCGGGTTCCTGACCCCAGGCGAGGGGCGGGTGCTGATCGGCGGGCGGGACGTGACGCAAATGGCGCCGAAGGACCGGCCGACGACGACCGTGTTCCAGGACTACGCGCTCTTTCCGCACATGACCCTTCTCGACAACGTGGCCTTCGGGCTCCGGATGCGCGGGCAGGGTGCCCGCGAACGGAACGCGCGGGCCGAGGAGATGCTCGCGCTCGTCGGCCTTGCGGGCCATGGCGGGCGGCGGCCGCACGAGATCTCGGGCGGGCAGCGCCAGCGGGTGGCGCTCGCCCGCGCGCTGGCCGTCACCCCCGAGGTGCTGCTTCTCGACGAACCCCTCGGCGCGCTCGACCTCAAGCTCCGCCGGCAGATGCAGGACGAACTGAAGATCATCCAGCGCAAGGTCGGCACCACCTTCGTCCACGTCACCCACGACCAGGAAGAGGCACTCGCCATTGCGGACAGGATCGTCGTGATGAGCGGCGGGCGGATCATGGACCAGGGCGCCCCGCGCGACGTCTACCTGCGGCCGAGGACGCTCTTCTCGGCAGATTTCCTGGGCGAGATCAACCGGATCCCCGTCCTGCCCGGTCTCATGCCGCTCGGCCCGATCGTTCCGGGCGAGGGGGTGCTCGTGATCCGGCCCGAGGCGATCGTCGTGGGCGAGGGGCCATTGGCGCTCGGCCGGGCCCGGCTGGTCGGGGCGACGTTCCTCGGCACGCATGTGCGCGCCACGTTCCTGCCGGTCGCGGCGCAGGATCTGACGCTGACCGTGCGCCTGCCGCCGACCTCTCACCCGAGGCCCGGCGACATGGTACACCTCTCGGCAACGGACTACACGCTCATGAGGGCATCCGATTGACCCTGTCCCGCGTCAACCCCGCCGACTGGTGGCGTATCCGCCCGATGGGCGACGGCGTGACCCGGATCGACGAACCCCATATCCGCGAGTTCTACCGCTGCAACGTCTGGCACGTCCGGGGCCGCGACCGCGACATGCTGGTGGATTCGGGCATGGGGGTCGTCCCCCTGCGCGACTGGGTGCCGCTCGTCACCGGACGCCCGCTCGATGCGGTCGCCTCGCACACCCACTTCGACCACATCGGCTGCCACCACGAATTCGACTGCCGCCTCTGCCACGGGGGCGAGGCCGAGCTGATGCGGACCCCCGAGCGGCGGCTCGTCCTCGCCGACCCCTATGTGACCGACGACATCTTCACCGCGCTCCCGCCCGCGCCCTTCACATCGGCCAGCTATCAGGTGAAATCCGCCCCCGCGACGCGGCTTCTCTGGGACGGGGACGTGATCGACCTCGGCGACCGCCGTTTCGAGGTGATCCACACCCCCGGCCATTCCCCCGGCGGCATCGCGCTCTGGGAATCCGCAACCGGCATCCTCTTCTCGGGCGACATCGTCTATGACGGCCCGCTCATCGAGGACACCTACCACGCGAACCCCGCCGACTATCACCGCAGCATGGTCCGCCTTCACGATCTTCCGGTCCGGGTGGTCCATGGCGGGCATTTCCCGAGCTACGATGGCGCCCGCCACCGAGCGATCATCCGCGCCTGGCTCGATGCGAGGGAGCGCGCCTGACAACAGGGCGGGCCCCGGGCGCCGAGGCAGGGTCGGAGAACTGCCCGTTGCGGCCTGTGCAACACTGCCCGTCACACGGGCGAATACTTGCGCTTTCGGGAACAAGCTCGCCACATTCCCGTTTGTCTCATCCGATCCGAGCCGGTAAAGTAGGTGACGGCTGGTGCAGTACGTCCGCTTTCCCCTGTGGGCGGGTTCACGTGAACCGACTGCGTCCGCCCGGATCGTCAACGGTCCGCTGCCGGGTGGGGTGGGGAATGGACGCTGCGAAGAATTCGCCAGGGGCCCCGGCCGGACCGGGATCCGAGGCTCCGGAGCCGCTTGCGAGGTCGCGTCCCTGGGAAGAGCGGCTTGCCGAGGCGCGGGCAAGGCGCAACCGGATCCTCGCGGCGTCCGGCCGGCCGGCCGATCCCTTCTTCGAAAAGCGCGGGCCCCGGCCATGGGAAGGGCCGGGAGGGCCTGGATCGGGAGGGCCTGGATCGGGAGAGCCTGCGGGAGGCACGGATCGCCTGCCCGGCGCGGCGGACCCCGACAGGTCGCGCATCGGGTCCATGATCTCGAGGCTGCCCCCCGAACGGCAGGAGGCGATCGCACGAAAGCTCGCCGAGGCCGCGCCCGCGATCCCGGCGGCGGCGGCGCGCGGGTCCGTCGAGCAGGTGGTCGCGCAGATCCCGGCCAAGTCCCCGGCATCCGCCTCCGCGACTCCCCCGGCGGCGCGGCATGAGCCGTCGCCCGGCACCCCGGCCGCGCCCGGTCCGACGGTGCGCGCCAGGGCAGAAGTGGCGGGCGGCAGGCAGCACCGCCTGGTGGACCCGGTTCCGCTCGATGCCAGCCTTGCCCGCGCCATCCGTGACGGCAGCGCCGGTTCGCTTCTGCCGGTACCCTACAGGCGGCAGAAGGCGGTGACGCCCGGCGCGATCGCGCTCGGTTTCGCGATCGGCCTCGGGATCGGGGTCGGGCTGACGGCGGCCGGGTCGATGATCCGTCAGGCCCTCGCACCTGTCCCGCCGGCCGTGCTCGCGGCGGGCGGTCTGACGCCGGCCGCGCCCGTCGCCGGGTCTGCAACCGGCGCGGATGCCGGGCCCGGTCCCGCTGCCGACAGCGGCGCCGCGCCGTCCACCCTGGGCGTGGCGCCCGCTGCGGACAGCGCGTGGGGATCGGCCGCCGCGACGGTCCCCGCCACCGCCGACCTCACGGCCAGCGGCTCTCCGCCCGCGGCCATCCCGGCCCCGGCGGCTTCGGGCACCGACGCCGGGATGGCGGTGCCCGCGTTCCCCGACCCCGCGTTCCCCGACCCCGCGTTCCCCGGCCCCGCGTCCCCCGGGCAGTCGTCTCCCGTCGTCCAGCAGTCGGTCGGCCTGCCCGCCGGTGTGGCCGTCGGGCCGTCCTCGACCGCGCTTCCTGCGGCAGACACGGGACCCGGCCGCAGAGCCGCCATGCGCGCCCTGGCAGCACCGCCGGACCCGGCCGCGGCGGCCGGGCGCGACGGCTTCTCTCTGGCGCGGGCCGACCTGCCGCCGCTTCCGCCCGTGCTGTCGTTTCCCGAGGGCATCGTTCCGCCCGCCGATGATCCGGCTGCGGCAGACGCGCCGTCTCTTGACGCGTCCGTGCCGGTGCCGCCGTTGTACGCGGCCTTCCCGCAGCCCGACCCGGCCATCGCCGAACCCGGGCTCGACGCGGCCCGGACGCCGGCCGCCCCTCCCGCCGCCCCTCCCGCCGCCCCTCCGGCCGGAAAGGCCTCGCCCGCCTTTCCGGGCGTATCGCTCTCGCTGATGGTTCCGGAAGGCGCGGGCAGGGCCGAGGTCGCGGCGGCATCCGAGCGGCTTGCCGCGGAGGGCTTCGATCCTGGCGATCCGCGCGCGGTGGAGTTTCTGATCCGCCGCACCCATGTCCGCTTCTACTTCGAAGCCGACCGGAGCGCCGCCGAAGCCGCCGCCCGGTCGGTCGGGGGCGAAGCACGGGACTTTTCGCGCTCGGCGGGCAGGAAGCAGCCCGGCCGCATCGAGGTCTGGCTTGCCTCGCCCGGGGTTGCCGAGGCTCGGGTCGGCGCGGCAGCGGTCCGCAAGAAGGCCAGGGCGCCGGCCGGGGCCGGCCCTGCGCGGGCGCCGGCCGAGACCGATCTAGCACGCGCGCTCGAGGCCCGGATCATCGCGAAGCTGAAGGCGGTCGGAAACTGAGGGGGATGGCCGCGCACGGGACTCCGTGTCGTCGGTTCGGAAGTGAGGCATGGGACAGAACGCAAATACAGCCCGCCTCGTCGCGCTTGTCGCGGCGCTGCTGATCGTGGTTCCGGCGGCACGGGCGGCTGCGGCGTCCCTCGAGCAGCTCATCGCGATCGACCAGATGCTGTCCAACCGCGACTGGGGTGCGCTCTGGACCTATCTCGTCGCCAATCCCGCCCTGACACAGGGCGACGATCCGCTGTCGAGCGAGCTTCGGGCCTTCATGTCGGCGATGAACCTCGGCACGATGGGCGAATTCGCCGCGCGGCCTTTCGTGACCGAGCGCGGCGGCTCGCCCTACTGACGGGGGTGTCTTGAGCCGCGCGCAGCCGAGCCTTTCCTATCTGGTCGAGCCGCGGTTCCGGGGCGGCACGGCGTCCTCCTTCATGGCAGAGATTGCCGTGACGGCCCGGCATGCGAGGGTGTCGGTCAACGCCCTGAGCGGCGGCTTGCTTGAGGGGCGCCCGCATGGGCCGATGGAGAACGGGCTGGCCGAGATGGGGCTGGCACTGGACTGGGATGCCCCGGTCATCGCCGCCGACCTGGTCGTGATCCAGAACCCGGTGTTCCTCTGCACCTGTCCGCAGCTCCCGCTCCGGATCGTTGCGCGCACGGTCGTCGTCGTGACCCACGAGAACTTTCTCCGCCCCGCGGGCGAGGCCGGTTTCGACCTCGGCCATGTCCTCGATCTGATAGACCGCGCCTCGGTGGCCACGTCGCGGCTGCTCGCTCCGGTTTCGCCGCACAACCGGGCGGGCGTCGCCGGGTGGCTGGAGCGCGGGCGCATGGCCGGACGCTGGCGGCTCCTGCCGGATGACTGGACGAACGTGGTCGCGGGTCCGTTCCTCGAACCGACGGACGCGCCGCGCGACCGCCGCGGCCGGCTGTCGCGCGAGGGCCTGGAAAAGTTCCCCTCCCTCGCCGACATGGATCTCGACTTTCCGCCCCATGCCGAGGCCAACCTCATCATGGGGGCGGACCTTCTCGGGCCGGAGGAACGGTCGCGGCGGCACTGGCGGCTGCTCCCGTTTGGTGCCTTGCCGGTGGACGAGTTCTTCGGGATGATCGATTTCATGGTGTATCATACCGCTCCGACCTGGACCGAAAGCTTCGGGAGAGTGATTGCCGAGGCCGTTTGCGCGGGGAAGGTCGTCATCGCCGGACCCGAGGCGCGGCCGGTGTTCGGTGAGGCCGTCGTCGTCGCGCCTCCTGCAGAGGTCGATCGGGTGATTGCCGGATTTCTCTCGGAGCCGCCGCGCTACGGGGCACAGGTGCGTCGTGCCCAGGCCGTATTGATGGACACCTACGGGGAGGATGCCTTCCTCCGGCGCGTATCTGCCGTGCTGACCGCGGGTGCGCCACGATGATCCTCGTCGAGGCTGGCGGAGACGACGCGGAGGCGTTCGAATCGAAGCTCGTCTTCGCCGCGGCGCTCGCGGATGCCGGGTACCGGCCCGTGATCGATGACAGGACGATTCCGGCCGGGATCCCGGGATTCCTGCGCTATGAAGCCGCGCCGTTCCTTGCGGATGTCGCGCACCTGGCCCCGGCGCGTCTCGTCATGATCGGCACAGAGCGGATCGAGGCGTCCCGCCTCGCCGTGCTGCGCGGGATGGCGGCACGGATCCCGCAGGCGGCCGCGGTCGGCCGCTTCGCGCGCCTTCAGGACCGGCTTGCGGCGACGGCGCTGCTTGCCCATGCGCTCGGGCGGGAACCGGCAGTCGCAGATCTCTGCGGACTTCAGCCGAGCCCCTGGCCCTGCGCCTCCGCGGCGCCTCTCATGGCCCGGATCCGGCCCGCCTCCGTGCGCGGGGGACCTGTGCGCCTCCTGCTCTGGCTCCCCCCGGCGATGGCCGACGATCCTGCCGAGCGCGGCGCGCTTCTCGCGCTCTCCCACAGGCCGGATATCGCGCTTCGTGTCGTCGTGCCCGCCGACGCGGTCCCGCAGGCGGACCTTCTGTCCGGCCTGGGCCTTGCCTGCTACCGCGCATCGGAGCTTTCGCCCGGCACGTTCGGCAGATGGCCGGACCTCTTTGCCTGTGCGGGCGGGGACCCCCTTCCGCTCCGCGGCGCCGCGATCGGCGTGACGGCCGTGGCGAACGGGGCTGTCCCGCTCGACCTGACGCCAGGGGTGGACCTGGCCAGGGCCGGCGTTCCGGCGCTCCGCGGGATGCCGGCGCTTGCCGCGCTCGGCCCCTATCTGGCATCGACGGTCCTGCCGAACCTCGACCGGATCCGGCAGCGCGTCCGGGACAGTCTCTGGCTGGCCAACCTCGACCTGCAGAGGCTCGAGCGGGCACTCTGCCTCGATCCCGGTCCGCTGGGTCCGGGCCTGCGGAAATCCCGACCCCCCGAAGTGCATTTCCTTCCCACGAACGGCATAGGTCTCGGCCACGCCCGGCGGGCGCTTCGCCTGGCCGGGGCGCTGCCGGCGAGACTTCCGGTGCGGTTCTTCGCCTACGGAAGCTGCTCGGACCTCCTGTCCTCGAGCGGCCGGCCGGTACTCGATCTTTTGTCGCGGAGCACCGAGCACGGGCCCGACAACCCGTCCGAGGTCGTCAATTACCTTCGCCTCAGACGCCATCTGATACCCGGCGACCTTCTCGTATTCGACGGCGGCTTCGTCTACGACTCGGTCATGCGATCCCTCGCCGAAACTGGCGCAAGGGGCATCTGGGTCCGCCGTGGTCTTTGGCAACCTCGGCAGGCCAACCTGTATCACCTGTCGAGAGAAAAGAACTTCGACCGCGTGATCGTTCCGGGTGAAGCCTTTCCGGAGATCAACCGCCCACTGTCCTGGGGCGATCATGTCTCGACCGTAGGTCCGATCATCGGCCCGTCTTCACTTGGTTCAGATGACCGGCAAGGACTTCGGGACAAGATTGCCCGCACCAAGGGGCGTGACTTTGAAAGGCTGGTGGTGACGATGCTCGGCGCCGGTGTCGCTGCCGACCGCTCCGTTCAGAAGTTGTTTCTCTGCCAGATGTTCGAGCGGCGCGAGGATGTCCTGCACCTGATGCTGGCCTGGCCGGGCTCTGCCATCGACCCCCGGCTCTATGGCTGGCGCGCAAGCCGGGTGGTGGAAACGTCTCGGGCGGCCGAACTGGCCGCCGCCGCGGACTTCGTGGTCTCGGCCGCCGGGTACAACAGCTTCCACGAGCTGATCTACAACGGCGTGCCGGCCATCTTCGTCCCTCAGATGGCGCCCTACATGGACGACCAGGCGGCGCGGGCCGAAGCGGCGGCGCGGCGCGGACTGGCGCTCTGCGTCGCCGCAGAGAACCTTCTCGATCTGGCGCGCTCGGTGCAGGACCTGCTCGCCGGCCGGGGCGACGCGCTCCGCCTTGCGCTGGCCGCGGCCGATCTGCCCGACCCGGGAACGGCGCAGGCCGCGCGCATCATCGCCGAGATGGCCGACGCATGAAGCGCGAGATCTGGGCGGAAATCCTGACGCGGATCACCGGGGAACGCCCCCTCGATCTGGACGGCCCGGTGTTCGGCCATCCGCAGGCACAGGCCGATGTGACCGGATCGACCGCGCGCAGCGGCGGCGGGGAGAACGATATCCTGCGGCCCTCGGCCCGCCTTCTTCACACGCGCGAGGCCGGATCGGCCAGCATCGGCATCCGTCTGACCCGGCCCCTGCAGGATCCGGCCGGGCTTGCGCTTCATCTTGCCGCCATGGCGGTTCAGAAGGGCGTCGATCCCGTGATCCTTTCGGCGATCGGCCGGACCGGCTTCGAGCGCTGGGGCTTCCGCGTCGAGCGTCTGCCCGCCGATCCCGCCGCCCGTGCGCTCGCCGAGGCCGAGATCGCGGCCTTCTGGGGCATCGCCGTCATCCTTGACGCCGAGGATGTGGCCCGCCTCGGCTGAGTGTCAGAAGAACGCCTGCAGCCCCGTGATGGCCCGGCCGAGGATCAGCGCATGCACGTCATGCGTGCCCTCGTAGGTGTTCACCGTCTCGAGGTTCACCATGTGGCGCATGACGTGGAAGTCCTCCTGGATGCCGTTGCCGCCATGCATGTCGCGGGCGGCGCGCGCGATGTCGAGCGCACGTCCACAGTTGTTGCGCTTGACGATCGAGATCATCTCGGGCGCGGCCTTCGCCTCGTCGAGCAGCCGGCCGACGCGGAGCGCGCCCTGAAGGCCGAGCGCGATGTCGGTCATCATGTCGGCGAGCTTCTTCTGGAAGAGCTGCGTCTGGGCGAGCGGCCGCCCGAACTGCCGGCGGTCGAGGCCGTACTGCCGCGCGGCGTGGAAGCAGGCCTCGGCGGCGCCCATCACACCCCAGGAAATGCCGTAGCGCGCGCGGTTGAGGCAGCCGAACGGCCCCTTGAGCCCCTCGACGCCCGGCAGAAGGGCGTCCTCGCCCACATCCACGTCCTTCATCACGATCTCGCCCGTGACGGACGCGCGGAGGCTGAGCTTGCCCCCGATCTTCGGGGCGCTGAGGCCCTGCAAGCCCTTCTCCAGCATGAAGCCCCGGATCTTGCCGCCATGTGCCTCGGACTTCGCCCAGACGACGAAGACATCGGCGATCGGCGCGTTCGAGATCCACATCTTCGCGCCGTTCAGCACATAGCCCGATGCGGTCTTCCGCGCGACGGTCTTCATCCCGGCCGGGTCCGATCCGGCATCGGGTTCCGTCAGCCCGAAGCAGCCGATCAGCCTGCCCGAGGCGAGGCCCGGCAGGAACTTCCGCCGCTGCTCCTCGCTGCCATATGCATGGATCGGATACATAACGAGCGAGGACTGCACGCTCATCATGCTGCGGTAGCCGGAATCGACCCGCTCGACCTCGCGCGCGACGAGGCCATAGGCGACGTAGGATGCCCCGAGCCCGCCGTAGGTTTCGGGGATGGTGAGGCCCAGAAGGCCCATCTCGCCCATCTCGGCGAAGATCGAGGGGTCGGTCTTTTCCTCGCGGTAGGCGGCGGTGACGCGCGGCATCAGCTTTTCCTGCGCATAGGCGCGGGCGGCGTCGCGCATCATCCGCTCATCCTCGGTCAGCTGGTCCTCCAGGCGGAACGGGTCCTCCCAGTCGAAGCGGCCGAGATCGGGGGCGTCCTTGGCTTTCGGTTTCGGCATCTCGGTCATCGCGGGGCCTCCTTGGGGGCGGACGTGGGGGGGGACATGTCTGTCGCCGCGCATGCTATGTCTGTTGACGCGGGCCGTTAAGTGCAGAATCCTGCGCCGAACATTGACGTTGTGCATATGTCCACGCCCCGCCGATACCTCCCTTCCACCGCGCTCCTCGCCGCCTTCGAGGCCGTCTGCCGCACCGGCAGCGCGGCCGAGGCGGCGCGCCACCTGTCGCTGACGCAGGGCACGGTCAGCCGGCTCATCCAGTCGCTCGAGGAGCATCTCGGCGTCGCGCTCTTCCGCCGCGACCGCCGGCGGCTCACCCCGACCGAAGCCGCGCGCGCCTATGCGGCCGAGGTGCGCCCGGCGCTCGACCAGATCGCGCGGGCCACGATGACGCTTCTGTCGGGGGGCGGGGCAGGGGCGCTGAACCTCGCGATCCTGCCTGGTTTCGGCACGCACTGGCTGGCCCCGCGCCTGCCCGCCTTCCTCGCCGCGCATCCCGGCGTGACGGTGAACCTCGCCACCCGCCTCCGCCCCTTCGACTTCGCCGCCGAGGGCTTCGATGCCGCGATCCACTACGGCCGCGCCGACTGGCCGGGGGCGGGGCATCTGCGGCTGATGGAGGAGCGGGTGATCCCCGTCGCGGCGGCTTCCCTGGCCGCGACGCTGCGCCCCGGCCTGCCCGACAGCCTGCCCGACAGCCTGCTCGCCGCGCCGCTCCTCCAGATCGAGTCCCGCCCGAACGCCTGGCGCGGCTGGTTCCGGGCCAGGGGCGTCGAGGCGACGGTGCCGCGCGGCATGGTCTTCGACCAGTTCGCCACGATGGCGCAGGCCGCGATCGCGGGGCTGGGCGTGGCGCTGCTCCCGGAGTTCGTCGTGGGGCCGATCCTGGCCGAGGGGCGGCTTGCGGCGCTCGGCGAGGCGGGGGCGGTCAGCGGTGCCGCCTACTGGCTCGTCTGGCCCGAGGCCCGGGCGGAGCATCCGCCCGTGGCGGCATTCCGCGAGTGGGTGCGGGGGCAGGTCGCCACCTGACACTTCCCTTTGCACGAACGGGTGATCCGGCGGCGGCCTTGCCCCCCTTGCCCTGCGGCTTGCGCCTCCGGGCAAACCGGCATGGCCGACTCTCCACGCGAGGGTCGGCCGGTCGTGCGGGGAAAGGGGTCGATCACCCCGCCCTGAAGTGCTTCGACAACTTCAGCCCCTGGCCCTGGTAGTTCGACGCGATCCCCGCGCCGTAGAGCCGCTCCGGCACGCCAGCCATCCGCTCATAGACGAGCCGCCCCACCACCTGCCCGTGCTCGAGCACGAACGGCGCCTCGTGACAGCGCACCTCCAGAACCCCCCGCGATCCCGCGCCCCCCGCCTCGGCCCAGCCGAAGCCGGGGTCGAAGAACCCGGCGTAGTGCACCCGGAACTCGCCCACCATCGCCACGTAGGGGGCCATCTCTGCCGCGTAGCGGGGAGGGATCGTCACCGCCTCGCGGCTCACGAGGATGTAGAACGCGCCGGGATCGAGGATGATGCGCCCCTCGGTCGTCCGCACCTCCTCCCAGAACTCGGCCGGCGCGTACTGCCCGATCCGGTCCAGGTCGATGACGCCCGTATGCGGCTTCGCCCGGTAGCCGGCCAGACCGCCCGACGCCGGGCGCAGGTCCACCGAGAAGCCGAGCCCCCCGTCGATCACCGCCTCGCCCGGGACGAGCGGCGTCTCGGCGTGCAGCGCCCGCAGCTCCGCATCCGTCAGCGCCGCCGACCCGCGCCGCAGGCGAAGCTGGTTCAGCCGCATCCCCGGCCGGACCAGCACCGAGAAGGACCGCGGACAGATCTCTGCCCAGAGCGGCCCGGCATAGCCCTCCGGGATCCGGTCGAACTCCACGCCGCCATCCGTGATCGTCCGCGTCAGCAGATCGAGCCGTCCCGTCGAGCTTTTCGCATTCGCCGCGGCCGACAGACCCGCAGGCAGCGCCAGCCGCTCCATCAGCGGCACGAGATAGACGCAGCCCTTCTCGAGCACCGCCCCCCGCGTCAGATCGACCGAATGCATCCCGAACTCGGCGATCCGCCCGGCGACCGTTCGCCCGGCCCCCGCCAGGAACGAGGCCCGCACCCGGTGCGCCATCCTCCCGAGCCGCAGATCGAGGCTCGCCGGCTGCACCTGCGCGTCCGTCACCGGGGCATCGGCGGCGATCGCGCCACCCGCGATCAGCGCGCCGATGTCGCGGTCGGGAAGAACGCCGTTCACCGTCACCTCTCACGCCCCCCGGTGCAGAAACGCCCGCCCTGTGAAGGGCGGGCGTTTCGTGATGGTCGGGCCGGAGAGATTCGAACTCTCGACCTCCCGCCCCCCAGACGGACGCGCTAACCAGGCTGCGCTACGGCCCGACGGGCGGGTGTATAGGCCGAAGCAAAGGGCTGGGGCAAGCGGCAAAAGCGCAGGCGCGGCGGCGGGGTCAGCCAAGCCGCGACAGCCGGTCGCGGAGCGCGGTCAGCCGGTCGCGGACGCGGGCGAGCTCCTCCCGCTTCGACCGGGCGCGAACCGCGTCCATCGCGCGAAGCAGCGCTGCCACCGGCGCCGGCTCGCTGTCCGGCGTGCCGGCGCCCGGCGCCGGACCGCCCCCTGCGGGTTGCCGGAAGGGTGTGGCCTGCACGGCGCCCGCTTCGGCCGCGGGCTCGGCATCGACCAGCATCGGGGCTTCCGGCGCCTCGGTCTGCTCGAAGAGACCGGGCAGGGACTCCGCATGGGGCGACGGCCCGGTCGGAGCCTGGCGCAGCGGCATTGCGGCCACCCCGCCCCCGCGGCGCTCCGGGGCCGTCCGCGCGCCGGACGGCACGGTCGGCCCGGCTCCGGCGGCAGCCTCCGCCTCCCCGTCCTGAGCATCCTCGTAGGGCCGGCCCGAGAGGCCGGCGACATGCCGGACACCCTTTTCCCTGAGGATCTTCTGCACGCCCCGGATCGTCAGGCCATCCTCGTGCAGAAGCCGTCTGATCCCGGCGAGAAGCGCGATGTCTGAGGGCCGGTAGTAGCGTCGCCCGCCCGCGCGCTTCACCGGCCTGATCTGGCTGAACCGGCTTTCCCAGAACCTGAGCACATGCGCCGGCGTGTCGAGAACCTCGGCCACTTCGCTGATCGTCCGGAAGGCCTCGGCGGACTTCGACATCGCGGTGCCGCTCAGCCCCCGTTCCCGCCGGCCACGCGCTCTTTCATCAGATGCGAGGGGCGGAAGGTCAGCACGCGCCGCGGATGGATCGGAACCTCGTCGCCGGTCTTCGGGTTCCGCCCGATGCGCGCCGACTTGGACCGCACCGAGAACGTGCCGAAGGACGAGATCTTCACCGTCTCGCCGCGCACGAAGGCATCCGACATGTGCTGCAGCACGGTCTCGACAAGCTGCGCGGATTCGTTCCGCGACAGGCCGACCTCACGGAACACGGCCTCGCTCAAGTCCATGCGAGTCAGGGTCTTTTCGCTCATCACGTCCCCCAGGCTGTTTGCAGCAGATTGGTGCGTCATAAAAGCGAAGTCAATATCAAGGGTTTGTGCCTTAGCCTTGAAACGGTGGCTCACCAGCGCAGAACCACCGATCCCCAGGCCAGTCCGCCGCCGATCGCTTCCATGACCAGAAGATCGCCGCGCCTGATCTGGCCGCGGTCCTTGCCGACCGAGAGGGCGAGGGGAATCGACGCGGCCGAGGTGTTGCCGTGGTCCTGCACGGTCACGACGACCCGTTCCATCGGCACGCCGAGGCGCTGCGAGGTGGCCTGGATGATCCTGAGGTTCGCCTGATGCGGCACGATCCAGGTCACGTCCGCCGAGGTGAGCCCCGCCTTGTCCAGCGCCTCCTCCGCCGTGGCCGCCAGCTTCTCGACCGCATGCCGGAACACCGCCGCCCCCTGCATCTTCAGCACCCCCGCCGTCCCGGTCGAGGACACCCCGCCATCGACATAGAGAAGATCGCGGTAGGAGCCGTCGCTGTTCAGGTCGGCCGCGAGGATCCCGCGGTCCTGCGGCGTGCCGTTCCCCTCCGCCGCTTCAAGGACGACCGCCCCCGCGCCGTCGCCGAAAAGGACGCAGGTGGACCGGTCCGACCAGTCGAGGATGCGGCTGAAGGTCTCGGCCCCGATCACCAGCACCCGCTTCGCCTGTCCCGACAGGATCAGCGCGTTCGCGTTCGCCAGCGCATAGACGAAGCCCGCGCAGACCGCCTGCACGTCGAAGGCGAAGCCCTTCGTCATCCCGATCCTGGCCTGCACCATCGTCGCCGCGGACGGAAAGGTCAGGTCGGGGGTCGATGTCGCGACGATCAGCGCGTCCAGATCCTCCGCCGCGATCCCGGCATCCGAGAGGGCCGCCCGCGCGGCGGCGGAGGCGAGGTCCGAGGTCATCTCTCCCTCGGCCGCGAAGTGCCGCCGCTCGATCCCCGTGCGGGTCCGGATCCATTCGTCGGTGGTGTCGAGCCTTGCTTCGAATTCGGCATTCGGGACCACCCGTGCGGGCAGGTAGTGCCCGACGCCCCGCACCACGGCCCGGATTGTCATTCGGAGGTCCCGTCTGCTCTCGTTGTCTTGGCGGCATCCTGCCCGGCGGCGTCTGCCGAAGCAACCCGCGCGGCGAGCCGTTCCTGAAAACCCGTCCGGGCCAGGTCCGAGGCGAGCCGGATCGCGGCCGATACCCCGGTCGCGTCGGCCGAGCCGTGCGATTTCACGACCGTGCCATTGAGGCCGAGGAAGACACCGCCATTGATCCGCCGGGGGTCGATGCGCTTCTGGAGCCGCCGCAGCGAACCCATTGCGAGGAGCGAGGCGAAACGCGACATCAGGCCCGCCCTGAACGCCTCGCGCAGAAGCTCGCCCACCAGATTCGCCGTTCCCTCGCCGGTCTTCAGCGCGATGTTCCCGGTGAAGCCATCGGTCACGATCACGTCGAGCCGGCTCGACGGCAGGTCGCCGCCCTCGACGAAGCCCACGTAGTCGAACTGGCCTGCGGACGCGGCCGCCGCGATCAGGTCCTGCGCGTCCTTCAGTTCCGCCCGGCCCTTGTGCTCCTCGGTGCCGACGTTCAGGAGCCCGACGCGCGGCCGCTCGATCCCGAGCCCGAAGCGCGCGTAGGACGCGCCCATCAGCGCAAATTGCAGCAGGTCCGGCGCATCGGCGCGGATGTCGGCGCCCACGTCGAGCATGATGTTGAAGCCGCCCTTGTTCCGCGACGGCCAGAGACAGGCGATGGCGGGGCGGTTGACGCCCGGCAGGCGGCGGAGACGCAGCATCGAGACGGCCATCAGCGCGCCGGTATTGCCGCAGGACACGGCCGCCGGGGCTTCGCCGTTGCGCACCGCATCGATCGCGGACCACATCGAGGTGCCTTGCCCGTGCCGCATCACCTGGCTCGGCCTGTCGGTCATCTTCACGACGCCCTCGACGTCGCGGATCGTGCAGCGCGACGCGAGGCCCCGTCTGCCGATCAGCCGGCCGAGGTCCGCCTTCGGCCCATGCACGATGAAGCGGAGCCCCGGGTCGCGCTCGGCGGCGTCCGCCATGCCGGCGACGACGGTCGCCGCGCCGCGGTCGCCGCCCATCGCGTCGATGGAAATGGTGATCGAGGCCTGCGGCCCGTCCTTGCCCGGTTCGGTGTCAGGCGGCATGGCCAAGGCCGTCAGCCCGCGGCCCTACGCCGCGTCTTCGTCCAGTTCGACTCCTGCAGCCTTCGCGACGATCTCGCGGCCGTCATAGTGGCCGCAGGCGCCGCAGACGTGGTGCGGGCGCTTCAGCTCGCCGCAGTTCGGGCATTCGTTCGGGTTCGCAGCCACCAGCGCGTCGTGGGCGCGGCGCATGTCACGCTTGGACCGGGTCTTCCGGTTCTGTGGGACAGCCATGTCTCAACCTCGGGTATCTTTGAGGGCCATAGCGGCCCCGGTTATCCAGGGGTGTCGTCACTGGTTGCCGGGATGCGACCGGGTGCGAACCCAAGTTTCGTGCGAGGCCGGGAACATACTGCGATTCCGCCGGCACGCAAGCCCCCTTCTCCTGCCGCTCCGGAGGCAGGACGCAGGCAGGGGACATTCCCTGTCCCCGCGCCCCGGCCGATGCCCGGGTCGCCGGGTTCAGCCTTCGTCGCCGTCTTCCGGGGGCCGGCCGAGAAGGTCGGCCAAGCCCGCAAAGGGCTTCACCCGCTCTTCCGTCGCCGGCCCGGCGCCGTCCGGCCCGAAGGCGGCGTCGCCCGCGGGGGCTGCCGCCGACCGGGGATAGGGCGGCAGCGCCAGCGCCAGCGCCTCGCGCAGGACCTCGCCGAGGTCGATCCGCGCTCCGAGCGGCTCGGCGGTGTCGTCCTCGGGCATCTCCGTCTCGTCCCCGGATGGCGGCGGCATCTCGGCGAGATAGCGGCGCAGGACCGTCTCGCCGATCCGCGTGCGCACCGGATCGAGCGTGACCACGCAGGCCTGCACCGCGACGGCGTCGAGCCGGGCCTCGAGACGGATGTCCGCGCGGCCCTCGGGCGAAAGTCGCCCGTGCAGGCGCGCTTCGGGAAGGGCGAGGATGCCGAGGTCCGCCGCGAGCGCGGCGCGGGCCTCGGCATCCGGCGCCAGATCAATGTCGATGCCGCGACGCGCCGTGATCTCGGCAGGTCGCCACAGGGTCTTGTCGGAGGTCGGGTTGGCCATCGGTGGCTCCTGTGTCGCCGCGGCCGGAGGCACGGACCGCCGGCGCGACGGTCCGGCGACCCGCGGGGCCCGGGCACGGGACGGGCCGCGCCGGGGGTTCGGCCGGGCCCCGGCGCGGGAGGGCGAACCGTCCTTGCCGCGCGGCCCGACTGTGTTGTAAGCCGGATACGAGGCTCGGGGGTCCAAGGCAAGAGGGGCGGCATGACGGGGAAGGCATCCTGGACGCGGCGCGGCGCGCTGCTTGCCGCACTCTCCGTGACGGTCGCCGCCTGTTCTGCGGTGTACCGCGACCATGGCTATGCGCCGTCCGAAAAGGACCTCGCAAAGGTGAAGGTGGGCGTCTCGACGCGCGACGACGTCGGCTACGCGGTGGGGCGGCCGTCGTCCTCGGGCGTCCTCGCCGGTTCTGCCTGGTACTACGTGGGCAGCCGGTTCCGCCAGATCGGCCTGCGCGCCCCGGAAGAGGTGGACCGGCAGGTCGTCGCGATCAGCTTCGCCGAGGACGGCACCGTGGCGAACGTGGAACGCTTCGGGCTGGAGGACGGACGTGTCGTCGCCCTCAACCGCCGCGTGACCGACACCGGCATCCGCAACGCGGGCTTCATCCGCCAGCTTCTCGGCAGCATCGGACGCGTCAACGCCGAGCAGTTCATCCCGGGAAACTGAGGTCGGGATGACGGCAGGCCAACCGCACCGCCGTCACGGTGTTGTCCGGGTGGCCCGTGCCGCCTTGCCCTCCCGGCCCGTGTGACGGGGGCGGGGCGATGCGGTCCCTCGTCCGCGGGCGCTATGCGGCACGGCAGGCTGCGGATGCCTCCGACATCGACCGGGCGCAGGCCCTGCGCTGGCGGGCCTTCAGGCCCGGTGCCGGGCCCGGCCGGGACATCGACGGCTTCGACGCGGCGGCCGGGCACTTCGTCGTGGAAGAGCGCGCCAGCGGGCGGCTTGTCGCCTGCTGGCGCCTCCTTGCCCTGTCCGGGAGCGCCGGGATCCTGGACAGCTACGCCGCCCAGTTCTACGACCTCGCCGCGCTTTCGGCCTATCCCGGCCGGATGGTCGAGATGGGGCGTTTCTGCGTCGATCCCGACATGCGCGACCCCGACATCCTGCGCGTCGCCTGGGCGCTGATGACCGCCCTCGTCGACGCCGAGAAGGTGGACATGCTCTTTGGCTGCTCGTCCTTCGCGGGAACGCGGCCCGAAGCCTATGCCGAGACCTTCGCGCTTCTGAAGGACCGCCACATCGGTCCGGCGCGCTGGCTGCCCGGGGTGAAGGCGCCGAACGTCTTCCGCTTTGCCCGGAGGCTCCGGTCGCGCAAGCCCGACCCGGCCGTCGCGGTGCGCGCGATGCCCCCGCTGCTGCGGACCTACCTGCGGATGGGCGGATGGGTCAGCGACCACGCGGTCGTGGACGAGAGTCTCGGTACCCTGCACGTCTTCACCGGGGTGGAGATCGGCAGGGTGCCGGCGGCGCGTGCGCGTGTTCTCCGGGCCCTCGCCGGCTGATCCCGCGCAGAGCCCCGGCGGGCCGCCGTCCGCATACCTCGGCGCGCATGGCCGCGCCCCTCCTGCAGCTTTCCGACCTCCGCCTGACCTTCGGCGGCCCCCCCCTCTTCGACGGGATCGACCTCTCGATCCAGCCGGGGGACCGCCTTGCGCTGATCGGGCGGAACGGGTCGGGCAAGTCCACGCTGATGAAGGTGATGGCCGGCCTCGCCGAGGCCGACGCGGGCACCCGGGCCGCGCCCCCCGGCATCCGTGTGGGCTACATGGAGCAGGATCCCGACCTTTCGGCCTTCCGGACGCTCGGCGATTTCGCCGCCGCGCGGCTCGGCGAGGCGGAGCGCTACAGGCTCGGCCTCGCGGCGGACGGGCTCGACTTCGATCCCTCGCGCCCGGTCGCCACCGCTTCCGGCGGCGAACGGCGGCGCGCGGCGCTGGCGAGGCTTCTCGCCGAGGAACCCGACCTTCTCCTCCTCGACGAACCGACGAACCACCTCGACATCGCGGCCATCGGCTGGCTTGAACGGCTCCTGTCGGAAACCCGAACCGCCTTCGTCATGATCTCGCACGACCGCGCCTTCCTCTCGACGCTGGCGCGGGGCCTGCTGTGGCTGGACCGTGGCGACCTCCGCCGCCTCGACCGCCCCTTCTCGGCCTTCGAGGACTGGCGCGAGACGGTCTGGGCCGGGGAGGACCTCGCCCGCCACAAGCTCGACCGCAAGATCAGGGCCGAGGCGAAGTGGGCCGTCGAGGGCATCAGCGCCCGCCGCAAGCGGAACCAGGGACGGGTGCGGGCGCTCGCCGCGCTCCGCGCCGACCGTGCCAGCCGGATCCGGCGGCAGGGGACGGCGGCCATGGAGCTGGACAGCGGCCCCGTCTCAGGCCGTCTTGTGGTGGAAGCTATAGGTATTTCAAAGTCATACGGTGGAAATCTCATCTTCCGCCCCTGCGACCTGAGGGTCCTGCGCGGCGACCGGGTCGCCTTTGTCGGGCCGAACGGGGCGGGCAAGACCACGCTCCTTCGCATCCTCTCGGGCGAGGAGGCGCCGGACACCGGCACGGTCCGCCGCGGCACGAACCTCCGGATCGCCGCCTTCGACCAGGCCCGCGCCACGCTCGACTTCGGGATGACCCTCTGGGACGGCCTCGTGAACGATCCCGACATGCGCGTCTCGGGCCGGTCGGACCAGGTCATGGTCCGTGGCGAACCCCGCCACGTCGTTGCCTACCTCAAGGACTTCCTCTTCGACGAGGCCCGGGCCCGCGCCCCGATCGGCTCGCTCTCGGGGGGCGAGCGGGCGCGCCTCCTCCTCGCCCGCCTGATGGCGCGGCCCTCGAACCTCCTGATCCTCGACGAACCGACGAACGACCTCGACGTCGAGACGCTCGACCTTCTCCAGGACATCCTGTCGGACTACGACGGCACCGTCCTCCTCGTCAGCCACGACCGCGACTTCATCGACCGCGTGGCGACGATGACCGTCGCCTTCGAGGGCAATGGGCGCCTTACCGTCTATGCCGGCGGGTGGAGCGACCGCCTGCGCCAGATGGGCGATGCTCCTGAACCGGAAAAGCATTCAAGAGCAATGGCAGGCGGTCACTATCGCAAGCTGGATATGAAGAAACAAGATGCCGGCGGGGGCCTCAGCTTCACCGAGCGCCACCGGCTCGACGCGCTCCCCGGCGTGATGGCGAAACTGGAATCCGAGATCGCAAAGCTCTCGGCCTTCCTCTCCGACACGCAGGTCTACGCGACCGCGCCCGAGAAGGCCCGCAAGGCCGCCGGCCTCCTCTCCGACCGGCAGTCCGCGCTCGCGGCCGCCGAAGAGGAATGGCTGATGCTCGCGGAGCGTGCCGAAGGGTAGGGCCGGGCCGGCGGGGCCGCCGCTGCCGCGACAGCCCCGCCGCCGCGTGCGCCATGCGGGAACCTGCGCGGGCGCCGGGGATGGGACGGCGGAGTGGCGTCACATCTTCGGCAGCATCACCCTGTCGATGACATGGATGACACCGTTCGACTGCGCCACGTCCGCGATCATCACATGCGCCACGCTGCCGTTCTTGTCGGTCAGGCTGATCCTGCCGCCTTCCATCGCGGCGGTGAGCGTGCAGCCTCCGAGCGTCCCGATCACGGATTTGCCGCCGCCCCCGCGCTCCGCCGCACCGTCAGCCGCCTCGCCGCCGCGTCATAGCGCGCCGCCACGACCAGCGCCTGACCCTCGCCCGTGAGCTCCGCCGTCAGCCCCCCGTCACCGCCGGCGGCCCGGGCGTCACGACCGGCAGCACCACGCCCGCGGCCAGCGCCGCAAGCGCCAGCCCCGCGACCGCCCCCGCCACCACGCTCCACGGCCGCCTCCGCTGCGGCGCCAGCGGGAAGAGCCGCGCCTCGACGCGCTGCACCACCCCCGCCGGGGGCGCCGCCTCGGCATATCCCGCGTTCAGTCCCGCAAGCCGCCCCTCCCACGCCGCGACCATCGCCGCGAAGGCCGGGTCCTGCACGATCCGCCGTTCGGCTTCGGTCCGGTCGGGCAGGGGCAGCGTGCCCAGCACGTATTCCGCCGCAAGCCCCTCGTCGTCGCCCATCCCGCGCATCGGATCGGTCATGGCCCGAGGCACTCCTTCAGGCGCTGAAGGCCCCGCCGCAGCCACGACCTCATGGTGTTGAGCGGTATCCCGTGCCGCGCCGCCAGCCGCTCATAGGACAGCCCGTCGAGATAGGCCCCCCGGACTGCCGCCGCCCACCGCCTCGAGCACTGCCTCGGTCTCGGTCGCCGGCCCCCGCGCCCGCAGCCGGTCGATGCACAGGTTCCGCATGATCGCGATGGCCCAGGTCATCCCGCGTGCCCGGGCGGGGTCGAACCGCCGGGCGTTCAGCCAGATGCGTGTCATCGTCTCCTGCAAGGCGTCCTCGGCCTCCGACCTGTCGCCAAGGATACGGACCGCGACCCCCATAAGTTTCGCCCCCGCCCCCGAATAGAGCGCGCGGAAGGCGTCACGGTCGGCCGCGGCGACCCGAAGGATCAGGTCTGCGACCGGGTCGCCCGCGGTCCCCGGACTCATCCCCGGCGGCGCCTGCGCCCGCCATCCGCCCCGCCGCCGCCGCCGCCGGTGTTGAACGACACGTCGGGCAGGGTGACGACCTTGCGGAGTTCCGGGAACTCCGCCGTCGCATGCGGGATCGCGTTCGCGGCCACGAAGTGTTCCTGGAAGCGCGGCTCGATCGCCGTCTCGACCTTGTGGATGCGGCTCACTTCCCGCTCGATCGCCACCCGCGCGCCGACGTTCAGAAGCGCGATCCGCGCGCCCGTGCCGGCGGCGTTGCCCGCGCTGATGACCTTGTCCAGGGGCACGTCGGGGATCATTCCCAGGACCATCGCGTGCTTGGGGCTGATATGCGCACCGAATGCGCCCGCAAGGATCACCTTGTCCACCTTGTCGATGTGAAGCTCATCCATCAGGAGCCGCGCGCCCGCATAGAGCGCCGACTTCGCCAGCTGGATCGCCCGGATATCGGTCTGCGTCACGGTGATGAGCGGTCCGCCCTCGGCGGTGCCGTCGTGCAGCACATAGGCATGGACGCGCCCCTGCGGGATCACCCGCGCCGTGCCGGTCTGCTCGGCCGACCCGATCAGCCCCGCCGCGTCCACGAGGCCGGCAAGCCGCATCTCGGCGATCACCTCGATGATCCCCGACCCGCAGATGCCGGTGACGCCGGTGCGCTTGGTGGCCGCGGCGAAGCCCGGATCGTCCGACCAGAGGTCGCAGCCGATGACCTTGAACCGCGGCTCCTTCGTCACCGGGTCGATCTCGACCCGCTCGATGGCGCCCGGCGCCGCCCGCTGACCGCTCGAGATCTGCGCACCCTCGAAGGCCGGGCCTGTGGGCGAGGAACAGGCCAGCACGCGGGCCTTGTTGCCGAGCAGGATCTCGGCATTCGTGCCCACGTCAACGATCAGTTCCATTTCCTCGGATTTGTTCGGTTCCTCGGACAATGCCACGCCCGCGCAGTCCGCCCCCACGTGACCCGCGATCAGCGGCAGCACATAGACCCGCGCGCCGGGGTTGATCGCGGCCAGATCCAGTTCGCGCGCGGCCAGCGACAGTGACTCGCCCGAGGCGAGCGCGAAGGGCGCCTGGCCGAGTTCCACCGGGTCGATACCCAGAAGCAGGTGGTGCATCACCGGGTTCATCACGAACACCGTTTCCACGATGTGGGTCGGATCGACCCCCGCCTCCCTGGCGACGGAGGCGGCGAGCGCATTGATCGCCTCGCGCACCGCCTTCGTCATCTCGACATCGCCGCCGGGGTTCATCATCGCGTAGGAAACCCGGCTCATCAGGTCCTCGCCGAAGCGGATCTGCGGGTTCATCAGGCCCGAGGACGCCAGCACCGCCCCGTCCGTCAGGTCGCAGAGATGCGCCGCGATGGTGGTCGATCCGAGGTCGATGGCGAGGCCGCAGAGCCGCCCCTCCCAGAAGCCGGGGAAGATGTCGACGATCCGCGCCGGACCACGATGTTCCTTGTTGATGACGACCGTGACCTTCCAGCCGCCCTTGCGCAGGACCGGCTGAAGCCGCCTGAGCAGGGGCAGGTCGATCTCGATCCCGTCGATCTGCCACTGCGTCCTCAGCGCGTCCTTCAGCCGCTGAAGATCGCCCGAGGGTTCGTGCATGTCGGGCTCTGCGACCTCGACGTAGTAGGTCCGGGTCGCCGGGTCCATCGTGATGTCCCGCACGGTCGCCGACTTGCGGATGACCTGCTTGTGGACCTGGCTTTCGGGCGGAACGTCGATCACGACATCGCGCATGATCTTCGCCTGACAGCCGAGGCGCCGCCCCTCGGTCAGCCCGCGCACACGCTTGTACCGGTCCTCGACCGCGTTCCATTCCGACAGGGCGTCGGGGGCGACGGTGACGCCATGCTTCGGGAACTCGCCATAGCCCGGCGTGACCTGGCACTTCGAGCAGATGCCGCGCCCGCCGCAGACCGAGTCGAGATCGACGCCAAGCTGCCGCGCCGCCGTCAGGACGGGCGTGCCCGCGGGAAACCGCCCGCGCTTGCCCGAAGGCGTGAAGATCACCAGTGCGTCGCCGCTGCCGTCTGCCATCTGTCCGTTCCGCGCGGTTGTTCCCGCGCTGTTGTAGGGGGACGGGCGGGCCAAGCAATGCCTGCAAGCGGCAGGTTCCGGTCCGGCTGCGGCAGGAGGCGCCCTGCGGCGGGCCCTGCGGGATGCCGGACCGGTCAGGAGGGCGGAGCGAAGGGCTGCGAGATCTCCCTGAACACCCCGAGCGCCTCGCACCGGGCGCAATGCGCCTGGAGGGCGGGGTGGCGGTCCATCCGCACCGCATCCGGCACCGCCGCCGACCCGAAGCCCAGCACGCAGGCAACCGCGATGTCGGCATGTCCGATCCGGTCGCCGAACCAGTACGCCGCCGATCTTGCGCCACGATCCGCTTCGAGCCGCGCCATCACCGCCGCGATCTGCGCCCGGCAGCGCGCCACCCAGACGTCCGAAACCCTGTCGTGCAGGCGCCCCTCGTAGAAAAGGCTCACGCACTTGTCCCCCAGTCCCGTCGCCAGTGCCGCCACCGCCAGGTGCCGGTGCCGTTCCGGCTCGGTCCGGGGAAACATCGCCGCTTCCGGCGCGACGATCCCGTCGAGATAGTCGAGGATCATGTGGCTGTCGGTCAGCACATCGCCGTCATCGAGAACCAGCGTCGGAACCCGGATCAGCGGGTTCACCTCGCGCAGCTTCCCGGCATCGCCGAAGGCCGACCAGCGGTTGTGAGTGAACGGGATGGCATAGAGGCGGAGGGCAATGGCGACACGACGCACGAAGGGGGAATCGTATTGTCCGATCAATTCCATGGCTTGCATTCCTCAGGTGCTGGAACGGCCCGTTCCGCCCGTCCCGGCGGGCGCGCCGAGCCAGTCGAGCACCGCCTGCCGGTCGCCGTCAAGGGACGGCGCAGGCGGGCGGCGGGCGGTGTCGTCAAGTCCCGTCATCTTGATCGGGTTCCCGGCGGCCACGAACGCGGGCCCGTCGTTCCGCCCCTCGATGCGGACGATCATGTTCCGCGCCAGAAGCTGGGGGTCCGCCAGCACCTCGGTCATGTCCTGAACAAGCCCCGTCGGCACCCCCGCCGCCTCGAACGCCGCCACCCACTCCGTCCTCCCCTTCGTCAGTGTCACCGCCTCGATCCGCCGCTTGAGGAGATGGACGTTGGCAGCCCGCGCCGTGTTGGTCGCGAAGGCGGAGTCGTCGGCCATCTCCGGGATCCCGAGGGCGCCGCACAGGGTTCTGAAAAGCCGGTCGTTTCCGGCGGCGATGACGACGAAGCCATCGGCCGCACGGAAGGTCGAGAAGGGCGCGATCGTCGGGTGCCGCGCCCCGGTCGGCCCCGGCGCGCGGCCTGTGACCGAGGCCAGCACGAGCGCGTGCTCGAGTATCGCCACCTGCGAATCGAGCATCGCGATATCCACCTTCGCCCCTTCCCCCGTCCGCTCCCGCCGGAAGAGCGCCGCAAGGATTCCCTGCGTCAGATAGAGCCCCGCCGTGACATCCCCGATCGACGCGCCCACCCGCACCGGCTTGCCGCCCTCCTCGCCGGTGATCGACATGACCCCGCCGCGGGCCTGGATCACCATGTCGTAGGCCGCCTTTCCGCTTTCGGGGCCGCTGTGTCCGAAGCCCGAGACGGCGCCATAGACAAGCTTCGGGAAGCGCTTCGACAAATCCTCATATCCATAGCCCAGACGCTCCATCGTTCCGGGCCGGAAGTTTTCCAGCAGAACGTCCGCGCGCGCCAGAAGCCGGTCGAAGACGGCCCGGTCCGGCGGTGCCTTCAGGTCCAGCGCGATCGACTGCTTGCCGCGGTTGAGCGCCGCGAAATAGGCGCTGTCCTTGCCCACGAAGGGCGGGAAGGCCCGCGTGTCGTCGCCGGTTGCGGGCCGTTCGACCTTGATGACATGCGCCCCGAGATCGCCGAGCGTCATGGCCGAGAACGGCCCGGCGAGCACATGCGTCAGGTCGAGGACGACGATTCCGGAGAGGGGGTCTGACATCGGGATGCGCTTGCCACTCCTTCGGGCTGCTCCAGGTCGCGTCCAGTCTGGGCCGGCGCCGCAGGATCGACCTTGATCTGCAGCAATGCAACGCCCGCTCGGACGAAGCGGCGGCGCCCGGCGAACGTTCTTTTCAATGCCGGCGCAGTCCCATAAGAGGGGCGGACCCTGCGGGATGACCCCGTGCCCGAGAAAGCGCCCGATGCAGACCATCACGACGACCGAAGGCCTTGCCCGGTTCTGCGAGGCCGCCCGGGCCGCGCCTTACGTCACCATCGATACCGAATTCCTCCGGGAACGGACCTATTACGCGAGGCTCTGCCTCATCCAGCTCGCACTGTCCGGCAAGGATGGCGGAGCGGCCCTCGTCGACCCGATGGTCGATGGCCTGTCGCTCGAACCGCTCTACGACCTGTTCCGGCACGAGGCGACGGTGAAGGTCTTCCATGCGGCCCGGCAGGATCTCGAAATCTTCTTCGTCGAAGGGAAGGTGTTTCCGAAGCCCCTGTTCGACACGCAGGTCGCCGCGATGGTCTGCGGCTTCGGCGAGCAGGCGGGCTACGAGACGCTGGTCAAGAAGATCGCCCGCGAAAGCCTCGACAAGACCTCGCGCTTCACCGACTGGTCCCGCCGGCCCCTGACCGACGCCCAGATGGACTATGCGCTGGCGGACGTGACGCATCTGCGGGTGATCTACGAATTCCTGTCGGCCCAGCTCGTGAAATCCGGGCGCACCGCCTGGCTCGAGGAAGAGCTTGCCGCGCTGACGGACCCCGAGACCTACATCACCCGACCGCACGAAGCCTGGCAGCGGGTCAAGACGCGCACGAATTCGGGCCGGTTCCTCGCCATCGTGCGCGAGCTCGCGCGGTTCCGCGAGGACTACGCGCAGACCCGGAACATCCCGAGATCGCGCGTCTTCAAGGATGACGCGCTGCTCGAGCTTGCGTCGAGCAAGCCGCTGACCTCCGAGGATCTCGGCCGGTCGCGGCTTCTCCTGCGCGAGGCCCGCAAGGGCGACATCGCCGACGGCATCCTCGCCGCGGTCAGGGCGGGTCTCTCGGTGCGGCCCGAGGATTTCCCGAAGCTCGAGGACGACCGCGACCAGTCGCGGGCCGACGCGGCCCTCGCCGATCTCTTGCGGGTCCTGCTCAAGTCGAAGTCGGAAGCCACGGGCGTGGCGCAGAAGCTCATCGCCAGTTCGGCCGACCTCGACGCCATTGCCGGCGGCGGGCGGGACGTCGCGGCGCTGCACGGCTGGCGGCACGAGGTGTTCGGGGCCGATGCGCTGAGGCTCTGCAGGGGCGAGATCGCGCTCACCGCATCGGGCGGCGCGGTCCGGGTCGTGCCGATCTGATCCTGCCGTCTCGCGGCAGGCCGGGCCGGCGCGTCAGCGCCGGGCGGTGCGCGCGTTGCGCTCGCCCTGGACGACGATGCGGGACACATCCGCAAGCCCGATGTCGGACAGGAACACCGCCGCCGTGACCTCGCGCGACTGGGGGGTCGAGACACGGCGCGGGCCGGTCGGCGGGGCGATCACGAAGCGGTACGTCATCACGCCGTCCACCGCCCGCCCATCGTTCTCGGCCACCAGTTCGGCATTCCACCAGCCCTGCGTCGGCGGCAGCCCGGCGGCGCGCACGATCGCGCCGCCCGCCATCCGTTCGATCGACATTTCCGTGACCTGATCGACGAGGCTCCGGGGGTCGGCGGGAATCGTCTCGGCGGCGACCGTCTCCTGGGGCTGGCTGCGTCCGAACCAGTTGCGCGGGTTCAGGCGGCTGTCGCGGAAACCGCTGCAGGCGGAAAGCGTCAGCGCCGCCGCCAGAAGCAGCGCGACGGCGGCTGGTCGTCTGAGCCGGCTGGTCATCGCAGGCGATCCCCCCATGGTCCCGGCCTTGGGTAGCCCATCTGCGGAGCCCTGAAAAGGCCCGGGTGTTTCCGTGTGCCGGCGGCCTTTACGCCGGGCCTCGGCAGACCTAGGTGAAAGACCTGCATCGTAGGGGGAGCAGAGGCCAGTGGCCGCCACAGCCTTCGAGGACATCGCCGAAACCTTCGCCTTCCTCGACGATTGGGAAGAGCGCTATCGCCATGTCATCGAACTGGGCAAGGCGATGCCGCCGCTCGACGCGGCGTTCAGGGTTCCGGCACTCAAGGTGCAGGGCTGCGCGAGCCAGGTGTGGCTGCGCCCGATGATCGACGGCACGGGTCCGCGGGCGCGGTTCGACTTCCAGGGCGACAGCGACGCGATGATCGTGCGCGGACTGATCGCGGTCCTTCATGCGCTCTATTCGGGTCTCGATGTCCGCGAGGCCGCGCGCATCGACGCGGTGGGCGAGCTGAGGCGGCTGCACCTCGAGGAAAACCTGTCCTCGCAGAGGTCGAACGGCCTGAAGTCGATGGTCGCACGTCTGCGGTCGCTTGCCGAAGACGCGGCCGGGCGCGGCGGCGCCTGAACGCGCCCCGGCGTCACGCCCGGCGCCCCGGCGGGCGCTACGGGCGGCTGGATGGGCGGCCGTCCGCCTGCGCCGGATCGCCCGCATGGTCGCGGAAGCGCTGCAGCGTGGTGACCTTCAGCGCCTTTTCTCCATGCCGTTCGACCGCCTCGCGCCAGAGCCGGAACTCCTCCTCGGACAGGTCGTAGCGACGAAGCGCCTCGCCCAGAGGCAGAAGCCCGGAGAGAACCGCCCGCACCACCTTGACCTTGCGGCTGGCCACCCACCGCCTCGTCTCGGGCGCGGGCAGATCGGCGCGCGTCATCTTGGAGCCGTCGGGCAAGGTGACGGCCCTCGGGCCATCGACTTTCTTCAGGAACATGGTTCACCCCGTTCTTCACACCGCCGGCGAGGGTGCGCAGCGCGATTTAATGCCGGGTGAAACCCCTGCTTGTGAGTATCGCGCATTTTCCTATATTCCCATGGGCCCTGACCTGGTTTCCCGCCCCGGAAGGCTTTCGCCGATGGCTCTCGACGCCCACCCCACGAATTCGCTTGGGTTCCCGAAAGCGCCCGCCGACACGCGCGTCGTGGTGGCGATGTCGGGCGGCGTGGATTCGTCGGTCGTCGCCGCGATGCTGGCCGAGGAGGGCTACGACGTCGTGGGCGTGACGCTGCAGCTTTACGACCACGGGGCGGCGCTGGCGAAGAAGGGGGCCTGCTGCGCGGGAAAGGACATCCACGATGCCCGCCGCGTGGCCGAGACGATGGGGTTTCCCCACTACGTGCTCGACTACGAGAACATGTTCCGCGAGGCGGTCATCGACGAGTTCGCCGACGCCTATCTCGCCGGCGCGACGCCGGTGCCCTGCATCCGCTGCAACGAGCGGGTGAAATTCAAGGACCTTCTGGCGACGGCGAGAGAGCTTGACGCCGACTGCATGGCGACGGGGCATTACATCCGGCGGATCGTCGGGCCGGCGGGGCCGGAACTGCACCGGGCGGCAGACCCGGGCCGCGACCAGTCGTATTTCCTGTTCTCGACGACGCCTGAGCAGTTGGGATACCTGCGGTTCCCCCTGGGCCACCTGGCATCGAAGGCCGAGACGCGGGCGCTTGCCGCGAAATACGGACTGCCGGTCGCGGACAAGCCCGACAGCCAGGACATCTGCTTCGTGCCGAACGGGAACTATGCCGCGGTGATCGAGAAGCTGCGCCCGGGGGCCGCGGACCCGGGCGAGATCGTGGACATGGACGGGAACGTTCTGGGCGAGCACCGGGGCGTCATCCATTACACGATCGGGCAGCGGAAGGGGCTCGGGATCGGGGGCCTCGGCGATCCGGTCTACGTCCTGCGGCTCGACCCCGTGACGCGGCGGGTGGTCGTGGGCCCGCGCGAGGCGCTGGCGACGACCGTGATCCGGGTGGCCGAGATCAACTGGCTCGGCGACGGCGCGTTCGAGGGCGCGGACGAATGGCCGGTCGCGGTGCGGGTGCGCTCCACGCGGCCCCCGGCCGAGGCGGTGGTGCGGCCGGTATCGGCGGCTGAGGCGGAGGTGGAGCTGCTCGCACCCGAGACCGGCGTGTCGCCGGGACAGGCCTGCGTGTTCTATGCGCGCGAGGGGTCGCGCGTGCTCGGCGGCGGGTGGATCCGGCGGGGGACGTGAGGGGACGCCTCTGCCGCCGTGCCGGACGACGCTCCGGTGGAGCGCCTGCCATGCCGGCTGGCCCGAAGCCGCCAGCGGCGGCGACGGCCATGGGTGGCGCCGAAGCCGTCCCTGTCGGCGCGCGCCCGCCCCCGCAGGGGAGGAGGCGGCACGAACCGTCACCTGCCTGTCCAGGCAGGAGAAGGAATTGCCGGCCTCGCCTCAGAACAGGCTCAACTGATCCCCCGCCCGCTCCGGCTTTCTGAACCGGGTCACGTCAAGCGGCGGGAGCCTCCCGTCGAGGCCCAGGCGCCTTGCCGCCAGATGGAACCGCCTGGCGATCAGCTCCGCCATCAGCCCCTCGCCCTTCATCCGCTTTCCCCACTCCGCGTCATAGTCCCTGCCGCCCCGCATCTCGCGGAGCCGGTTCATGACATGGGCGGCCTTGAGCGGCTCGTGTCGTTCCAGCCAGTCGCGGAAGAGCGGCGCGACCTCGAAAGGCAGGCGGAGGAGGATCCAGGATGCGGCCCGGGCGCCAGCCGCGGCGGCGGCTTCGAGTATCGACTCCATCTCGCGGTCGGTCACGACCGGAATCACCGGCGCCACCATCGCGCGCACCGGCACCCCTGCCTGCGACAGGGTGCGGACCGCGGCGAGGCGGCGCGCGGGAACCGGCGCGCGCGGCTCGAGCTTGCGCGACAGGGCCGGGTCGAGCGAGGTGACGGAAATCCCGACCGAGACGAGGTTGCGCCTGGCCATGTCCGACAGGATGTCCACGTCGCGCTCGATCAGCGCGCCCTTCGTCACGATGGCGACGGGGTGGTTCCAGTCGGACAGGACCTCCAGGAGGCGCCGCATGATCCGGTAGCGCGCCTCGATCGGCTGGTAGGGGTCGGTATTGGTGCCGATGGCGAGCACCGCGGGCGTGTAGCCCTTCCGTCCGAGTTCCCTGCCGAGCACTGATGGCGCATCGGGCTTCGCCGTCAGCCGCGTCTCGAAGTCGAGCCCCGGCGACAGCCCGAGATAGGAATGCGTGGGCCGCGCGAAGCAGTAGATGCAGCCGTGCTCGCAGCCCCGGTAGGGGTTCACCGACCGGTCGAAGGGGATGTCGGGAGAGCTGTTGCGGGTGATGACGGACCGGGGGCGTTCCTCGGCCACCTCGGTCTTCAGGAGCCGCTCGTCCTCGGGGATGTCCCAGCCGTCATTCTCGACTTCACGCGCATAGGGTTCGAACCGGCCCGACATGTTGGTGTCGGCACCGCGGGCCCTGAGGCGGAGGAAGGGATCGGGCGGGGGCAGGGGCATGAGCCGATACTAGAACATAAGAAGAACATTTGCCAAGCGTGACGTGCCGCGCGGTGCCGGGAGCGGCCCGGATGCCTTTTCCGAGCGACCTGTCGGTGTCGCAATCCGGCATGTCGGAAAACGCCAAGTGGACAAAGCCCTTTCGCCCCATTACAGCGTCCGGGGACCGCCCGGAGACGCAAAAAATGGCCGACGACGAAATCATCCTGTCCGAGCTCGACGACGAAGAGCTGGTGCTTCAGATGCACGACGACCTCTACGACGGTCTCAGGGAAGAGATCGAAGAGAGCGTGCACATCCTGCTCGAGCGCGGCTGGGCGCCCTACGACGTGCTGACCAAGGCGCTGGTGGCGGGGATGACCATCGTCGGCGCCGACTTCCGCGACGGCATCCTCTTCGTGCCCGAGGTGCTTCTGGCCGCGAACGCGATGAAGGCGGGGATGGCGATCCTGAAGCCGCTTCTGGCCGAGACCGGCGCGCCGAAGGTCGGCAAGATGGTGATCGGCACGGTCAAGGGCGACATCCACGACATCGGCAAGAACCTCGTCGCGATGATGATGGAGGGCGCGGGCTTCGAGGTCGTTGACCTCGGCATCAACAACCCGGTCGAGAAATACATCGAGGCGCTGAAGCGCGAGGAGGCCGACATCCTCGGCATGTCGGCGCTGCTGACGACGACGATGCCCTACATGAAGGTCGTCATCGACACGATGAAGGAAATGGGCATCCGCGACGACTACATCGTGCTCGTGGGCGGGGCGCCGCTGAACGAGGAATTCGGCCGGGCGATCGGCGCCGACGCCTACTGCCGCGACGCCGCCGTCGCGGTGCAGACCGCGAAGGACTGGATCGCGCGGAAGCACAACCAGATGGCGGCGCGGGCCTGAGCCGGGCGGGCGGCGGCGCCCTGCCGTCCCCGAGTGTCGGGTTCGATGCCATATTTGTGCCCCGATGACGGTGTTTCCTCGTCCCTGACCGAAACCCTTGGGGGCATCCGTCTTGCAGACCATCCGTTTCGTGGCTCTGGTGGGAGCCGTGATCGTTGCGGCAGGGGCCACGCTGGCCCTTGCCTGGGGCGTGGCCGGCGAGGTCATGCCCTACTGGCAGGCGGCGATCGGCCCGCTTCTGCTTCTCACCCTCATCCTCGTCCGGCTGCGTGCCGCCCGGTCGGGCCGCAAGCCGACCGAATGACCGGACCGATGGGCCGGTGCGGCGCCCCGAAAGGCCGGGCACGCCGCTCCGGACCTGCAACAGGGCGCATTCTGGCCTGTTGGCGGGGCGGCGCAGCGCCTATCTTCAACCCATGCCCGATCACAGCCACATCCCGGACGCCTTGCGCACCGCCCGCGGCCCGGATGCCACGGGCGTCACCGACCGGGGTCTGACCGAGACGGGTCTGGCGCCGGCGGGGCGGGGCCGCGTGCTTCTCATCGCCTGCGGGGCGCTGGCGCGCGAGATACTCGCGGTCCGGGACGCGAACGGCTGGTCGCATCTCGACCTGACCTGCCTGCCCGCGATCCTGCACAACACCCCCGAGAAGATCACGGCGGCCGTCGAGGCGGCGGTTCTGAAGCACCGCGACAGCTATGACGACGTCTTCGTCGTCTATGCCGACTGCGGGACGGGCGGCCTGCTTCAGGCCCGATGCGCCGAACTGGGTGTCGGGATGGTCGCGGGTCCGCACTGCTATTCCTTCTTCGAGGGCAACGCGGCCTTCGCCGCGCGGGGCGAGGTGACGTGCTTCTACCTGACCGATTTCCTTGTCCGGCAGTTCGATGCCTTCGTCTGGAAGCCCCTCGGCCTCGACCGGCGCCCCGAGTTGCGGGACATGTATTTCGGCAACTACACCACGCTCGTCTACCAGGCGCAGACCGAGGATCCATCGCTCGACGCGCTGGCACGGGCGCATGCCGACCGGCTGGGCCTCGCCTACGAACGCCGCTTCACGGGCTATGGCGACCTCGTCCCGGCGCTCGCCGGGGCAGGGCGCGTCACCCGGACGGCGGAACCGTCCTGAGATAGGCCGCGATTGCCGCCCGGTCGGCGTCGGTCAGGCGCGAAAGGCTGTCCACGACCAGCGCCATCGGGCCGCCCACGCTGTCGAAGTCCGGCGCGAAGCCCGATCTCAGGTATTCGGCGATGTCCGCCTCGGACCAGTCCAGCCCGGCGGGGGTGATGTTCGGGAACTTGTCCCGGCCGTCCGGGGACGGACCCCCGGCCAGCCAGCGCTTCAGGTCCGGCCCGCCGAGCGCGTTGCGCGGGGTGTGGCATTCTGCGCAATGGGCAAGCGCCTCGGCGAGGTAGCGGCCGCGCGCCTGTTCGGGCGCGAGCTCGCCCGGAACCGCCCAGTCCTTGCGGAGGTAGAGGACTTTCCACAGCCCGACGAGCCGGCGGATGCTGAAGGGAAAGCGGATCGCGTGGGGCTGGCTTGGCGTGGCGCCGCCGGGAAGCGTCAACAGGAAGGCATAGAGATCGACGATGTCCTGCGGCGCGGCCTTGATGTAGGACGGGCAGGGGAAGGCCGGGCAGTCATGGCGGCCCTCGGGCGAAACGCCGAGCGTCATTGCCCGTGCGGGATCGATCGGCTGCCACGATCCGATGCCCTGCCCGGGGTCCGGCGAGATGTTCGGGGCCACGAAGGGTCCGAAGGCCGCCACGAACCTCTGCCCGCCGTCGGAAGGCTAGGGCTTCGCTCCCCTCGGATCGACGGCGAACCAGTCCGGCAGGACCCCGAGGCGTTCCGCGCCGAACAGCGCAAGACAGAGGCCAAGAACCCCGAGCCCGAGCGCCACGCTGCGCGGAGAGGGCGGATGCCGCATCCATCGCGCCATGCGAAGAAGCCAGGTGGCGTTCACGGCAGGGCCCCGGCCGCCCCGGTGAAGCGGACCTTCCCGATATAGGGCAGATTGCGGTTGCGCTGCGCAAAGTCGATGCCGTAGCCGACGACGAATTCGTCGGGAATGGTGAAGCCGGTCCAGGTGGCGCGGACCTCGACCTCGCGACGCGAGGGCTTGTCGAGGAGCGCGCAGGATTCCAGCCGCCGCGGAGTGCGCGTGGCGAGGAGGCGCAGGACGGCCGCCAGCGTGAAGCCGGTGTCCACGATGTCCTCGACCACGAGCACGTCGCGCCCGGCGATGTCGCCGCGCAGATCCTTCAGGATGCGCACCTCGCGCGACGATTCCAGCGCGTTGCCGTAGCTCGACACTTCGAGGAAATCGACCTCGACCGGCAGGTCGATCTCGCGCACGAGATCGGCGATGAACACGAAGGATCCGCGCAGAAGCCCGACCACCACGAGCTTGTCGCTGCCGCCGAACGCGGCCGTGATCTCTGCGGCAAGCGCCTCGACCCGTGCAGCGATCGCCTTGGCAGAGATCATCGGGTCGATGACGTAGGCGCGGTCCGGCATGTCCACCTCTTGATTTCGCCGCCTCATTTAGCGACACGGAGGCCCGGTGTCACGCGGGCTTGCCGCGACGGCGGACGGTCGGGCCGTCCGCTTCCGGGCCGGCCGCGGAAGCGGACGGGGTGGCTGACCCGAGAGGCAGGGGGGACGCGTCATGCCGACGCATCGGGAAGAGCGGGTGCTGCCGTACACCGCGCAGCAGATCTACGATCTTGTCGCCGATGTCGAGCGATACCCCGAATTCCTGCCCTGGACCGCGGCCGCCCGCATCCGGTCGCGGCGCCGCCAGGCCGACGGTTCGGAGGTGCTCGACACCGATCTCGTGATCTCGTTCAAGGTCTTCCGCGAACGATTCACCACCCGGGTGACGATGCGCCCGGACACCGGGGACATCCGTATCGAGTATCTCGACGGACCGTTCCGCCACATGCGATCGGACTGGTCGATCACGGACCTGCCCGACAACCGCTGCCAGGTCCGGTTCTTCGTCGATTTCGAGTTCCGCAACCTCGTGCTGCAGAAGCTGATCGGACTTGTCTTCGACGAGGCGATGCGGCGTGTCGTCCGCGCCTTCGAGGCCCGGGCCGCGGCGCTCTACGGCCGGTCGCCGACGGGATGAGGACCGAGCGCACCGAGTGACAGCGTCCCGACGGCGGACTGGCCGTCCTGTGCATGAAGGTGATCGGCGGCGGGCACGACTGGCCGGGTTCGGCCCGATCTCTGCGCGGCGGCGGCACCCGCGACTTCGACGCGAGCCGCGAGGGGGGGCGGCATTCTGCCGGCAACTGCGCTGACCGTGCCCAGGGTGCGTCCAGGGTGCGTCCGGCGGTTTCCGGCCGGGTCAGCCGAGCGCGGACAGGATCAGGCCGAGCGCATGCGCCGTCGCCGCCTCGCGCACGAGCTGCCGACCGCGCGGGCCGAATTCGACCGTCTCGGAGCGGACCGGGGCCGCCCGCACCGCCAGGGCGAAGCAGACCCGGCCCTCGGGCTTGGACCCCGAGCCGCCGGGGCCCGCGATGCCGGTGACCGCGACGGCGATGTCCGCCCCGGACCGTGCCAGCGCGCCTTCGGCCATCTCGCGGGCGGTCTCCTCGCTGACCGCGCCGCAGGCGGCGAGCGTATCGGCCCGGACGCCGAGCATGTCCTCCTTCGCGCGGTCCGAATAGGTCACGAAGCCGCGGTCGAAGACATCGGACGACCCGGGCACATCGGTCAGGCGCGCCGCCAGCAGCCCGCCGGTGCAGCTTTCGGCAGTGGCGATCCGCATTCCCCGCGCGCGGGCCGCCGCCAGAATCCGCTCGACCGGGGAAGGGATCACCGCAGGAGCACCCCGTGGGCCAGTGCCGCCGCGATCCAGGCGGCGATGCCTGCAAAGAGCCCGGCCCAGAGATCGTCGAGCATGACCCCCGCCGCATCGCCCCGCCTGTCGGCCCGGCCGACGAGCCAGGGCTTCCAGATGTCGAAGAGGCGGAAGAGCAGGAAGGCCGCCACCCAGCCGGGCCAGACGATGTCGATCCCGCGCCACCAGAAGGCCGCCGCCGGGAAGCAGAGGGCCACCCACTGCCCGGCAACCTCGTCGATCACGATGTCCGGGGGATCGCGGTCGCCGCCCCGCCCGGCGAGGTCGGCGCGGATCGCCGCCATGCCCCCGAGAGCGGCGAGCGCGGCCAGCAGGACCAGCGCCGGAAAGCCGGCGGTCCGCAGGACCACGAGCCCGAGCGCAAGGGCGGCGGCGGATCCCCAGGTCCCCGGTGCGGGTCGGAGGAGGCCGACGCCGCCGAAGGTCGTGACGGCCCGGACGGGGGTCACGCGCTCACCAGCGTCGCCGTGGCCAGCGCGGCGATCCCCTCTTCGCGCCCGGTGAAGCCCAGCCCTTCCGATGTCGTGGCCTTGACCCCGACGCGCGTGGCATCGATCCCGAGGATGCGGGCAAGTTCGCCGCGCATCGCGTCCGCATGCGGTCCGATCTTCGGCGCCTCGCAGACCAGCGTGACATCGGCATTCGCCACCCGGAACCCCCTCTCGCGCGCGAGCGCCCCGGCATGGGACAGGAAGACCTCGCTCGCCGCACCCTTCCAGCGCGGGTCGGAGGGCGGAAAGTGCCGTCCGATGTCGCCTTCGGCCAGCGCGCCATAGATCGCGTCGGCGAGCGCATGCATCCCGACATCGGCGTCGGAATGGCCGAGCAGCGCGCGGCGGTGCGGCAGGCGGACGCCGCAGAGCGTCACATGGTCGCCTTCGGTGAAGGCGTGGACATCGAAGCCGTTGCCCGTGCGGATATCCATGACCGTCTCCTCGGCCGGGGCGAGCATCCGTTCGGCGCGCGCGAAGTCTTCGGGATGGGTGATCTTGAAGTTCGCCGCCTCGCCGGGAACGAGTGTCACCGCAAGCCCGGCCGCGAGCGCGACCCCGACATCGTCGGCGGCGCCAGCCGGGTGGGCGCGGTATGCCGCCAGTATCGCGTCGTAGGCGAATCCCTGCGGCGTCTGCGCCCGCCAGAGCCCGTCCCGCCGCACCAGGCCCTCCACCCGGCCGTCCGCGACCCGCCAGAGCGCGTCGGTCACGGCGATGCCGGGCGCCGCGGCCTGCGCCCCGTCCAGCGCGGCCAGCACGCGGGCGATCAGCCCGGGCGAGGCGAAGGGCCGTGCCGCGTCGTGGATGAGCACGTGGCCGATCCCGCTGCCCGCAAGTGTCTCGAGCGCATTGCGCACGCTTTCGGACCGCGTCGCGCCGCCCGCGACGAGCATCGCCTGCCCGCCGATCTCGGCGGCGCCCCGGGCCATCTCGTCGGGATGGAGGACCACGACGCGCAGGTCGAGCGCCGCGAAGGCGTCGAGGCTGCGCAGCAGGACCGGCCGCCCGCCGAGCGGGCGCCACTGCTTCGGCTCGCCGCCGCCCGCCCGCAGCCCGCGGCCGGCCGCCACGATGATCGCCGCGCTGCGCATCGCAGTCCGCTCTCCGCCTTCGTCCTGCCGAACCTCTAGGCGCTCCGGCCGCGGCTGACAACCGCCGCGTCGGCGGCGAAACCATCCGGACTGCCCATCGTGTCAGCATCGCGGCCGGAGGGAATGCCTATAAAACGGACAAATGATGAAATAGGCTGCGAATCGAGGCCGGTCCCGGGGCGGCGGCTTTGCGATTCCCGCCCTGCCGCGATAGCTGACGCCCAGGATGAAGGCCGGGATCAAGAGGTGGAGCAGGTTGTGGCCCTGAAGGCGGCAGAGACAACGATCGACCCGCCGGTGCTGCTGGCCCCCATGGCCGGAATAACGGACCTGCCGTTCCGCCGGGTCGTCGCCGGTTTCGGGGCCGGGCTCGTGGTGTCCGAGATGGTCGCCTCGGCCGAGGTCGTGACGGCGCGCCTTTCGCACCGGGCGCGGGCGCGCACCGACCTGGGGCTCGGCGCCGGCACGCGGACCTCGGTCCAGCTTGCCGGGCGCGAGGCGGCTCCGATGGCCGAGGCGGCGCGCATCCTGACCGATCTCGGCGCGGACCTCATCGACATCAACATGGGCTGCCCCGCCAAGCAGGTGACGGGCGGCGCCTCGGGGGCGGCGCTGATGCGCGATCCCGACCACGCGCTCGGGCTGATCGCCGCGGTGGTCGGCGCGACGCATCTGCCGGTCACGCTGAAATGCCGTCTGGGCTGGGACGAGACCTGTCTGAACGCCGCCGCCCTGGCGCGGCGGGCCGAGGCCGCGGGGATCCGCATGATCGTCGTGCACGGCCGCACGCGCGCGCAGTTCTACAAGGGACGGGCCGACTGGGCGGCGATCGGGACGGTGCGCGCCGCGGTGTCGATCCCCGTCGTGGCGAACGGCGACATCCGCGATGCCGCGTCCGCCGACGCCGCACTTTCGGCCTCGGGCGCGGCCGGCGTGATGGTGGGGCGCGCCGCGCAGGGGGCGCCCTGGCGCGTTGCAGAGATCGCCGCGCGCCTCCACGGGACGCCGATGCCCGAGGTTCCGCAGGGACCGGCGCTCGCCGATCTCGTCCTTGCCCATCACGAGGCGATGCTGTCCTTCTACGGCTGCGAACCCGGTCTGCGGATCGCGCGGAAACACCTCGGCTGGTATGCGGACGAGGCGGGGCTCGACCCTGCGCTCCGTGCCGGGCTGATGACCGGGGCGGATGTTCCGGCGCTCCGGCGGCTTGTGGCCGCGGCCTTCGCCGCAGCCGATCCGGCCCGCAGGAGGGCCGCCGCATGACCCTGCCGCCCGCGGCCGTCGTCTGGGCTTCGCTGCCGGTGCCGGCGCTTCTGATCGACGCGGCCGACCGCGTCGTCGAGGTCAACCCGGCGGGAGAGCTGTTTCTCAACCTGTCGGGAAAGGGGCTGAAGGGCCAGCCGCTTCTCGACCGCATGGCCGTCGCCGCGCCGCTTGACGAAGTCTTTGCCCGCGTCCGGCGGAACCGCTCGGAGCTATTCGTCAACGACGTGGACGTCGGCACCGGAGAGCGGGCGCCGGTGTCCTGCAACCTCCAGGCCGCGCCGGTCGGCGAGGATCCCGGCGCGGTCCTCCTGCTCATCATCCCGCGCGAGATCGCGGACCGGCTCGGCCGGGCGCAGAGCGTCAGGTCCGCCGCGAAGTCGGCGATCGGGATGGCCGAGATGCTGGCGCACGAGATCAAGAACCCGCTCGCGGGGATCACCGGGGCGGCGCAGTTCCTGTCGATGAACCTGCGCCCCGAGGATCGCGAGATGACGGACCTGATCGTCGAGGAGACGCGGCGCATCGTGAAGCTGCTCGAACAGGTCGAGCAGTTCGGGAACCTGAGGCCGCCCGAGCAGAAGGCGGTCAACATCCATGACGTGCTCGACCGCGCGCGGAAGTCCGCGATGGTCGGATTTGCCGCGCGGATGACCTTCGTGGAGGACTACGACCCGTCGCTGCCCCCGACCGTGGGCGATGCCGACCAGTTGCTGCAGGTGGTCCAGAACCTTCTGAAGAACGCCGCGCAGGCGGCCGGGAATGCGGGTGGAATCATCCGGCTGCGGACCTTCTACGACATCTCGCTGCGACTCCGCCGGGCCGATGGCACCGGGCGCCCGCTGCCGCTCCAGATCGAGGTCATCGACGACGGTCCCGGCATCCCGCCCGAGATCGCGGGCGAGATCTTCGAGCCCTTCGTCTCGGGGCGCGGGAACGGCACCGGACTGGGCCTCGCGCTCGTCTCGAAGATCATCTCGGACCATGGCGGCTGGATCGCCGTCGACTCGGTCCCCGGACGCACCGCCTTCCGCGTGTCCCTTCCCGTCGCCCCGAAATCACTGGAGAGCCCCTGACATGGACGGAACCGTTCTTGTCGCCGACGACGACCGCACGATCCGCACGGTGCTGACCCAGGCCCTGACCCGGGCCGGGTGCAAGGTCCATGCCACGTCCTCGATGGTCACGCTGATGCGCTGGGTCGAGGAAGGCAAGGGCGACCTCGTCATCACCGACGTGATCATGCCGGACGGGAACGGGCTCGAGTCGCTGCCGCGGATCGGGCAGGAGCGGCCGGGGATGCCGGTGATCGTCATATCGGCCCAGAACACGATCACGACGGCAATCCAGGCGGCCGAGGCTGAGGCGTTCGACTACCTGCCGAAACCCTTCGACCTGCCCGATCTGATGAAGCGAGCGGCGCGCGCTCTGGAACAGAAGCGGCGCCTGCGCCCGTCGGTGCCGCCGAAGCCGCGCGAGGCGGGGGACGACCTGCCGCTCGTCGGCCGGACGCCGGCGATGCAGGCGCTCTACCGGCTTGTGGCGCGGGTGATGAACACCGACCTGCCGGTCCTCATCACCGGCGAGTCCGGGACGGGCAAGTCGCTGATCGCGCGCGCCATCCATGACTTCTCGGACCGCCGCACGCTGCCCTTCGTGGTGGCCCGGCCCGGGGAACTCCAGGGCGCCGATGGGCCATCCGCCGTGCTTGCCCGGGCGCGGGGCGGGTCCGTTCTCTTCGACGAGATCGGCGACTTCGACGAGGATGCGCAAGGCCGCATCGTGCGGATGCTCGACGCACTTCCCGAGAACGCTCCGCGGGTCATGGCAACCAGCCAGGTCGATCTTGCGCGCGCGATCGAGGCGGGCGGGTTCCGCAAGGATCTCTACTTCCGGCTCGGCGGCGTGGTGCTCGCCGTGCCGTCGCTGCGCGAACGGGTCGAGGACATTGCGCTTCTGGCCGATCACTTCCTTGCGCGGGGGGACCGCGAGGGCGGCGTCCGGCGCCGCCTGTCCGGCGACGCGGCGGACGTGGTCCGCGCCTACAGTTGGCCCGGGAACGTCCGGCAGCTTGAGAACACGCTCAAGCGGCTTTCGGCGACCGCGCTCGGCGAGGAGATCACCAGGGCCGAGGTCGAGGCGGCGCTCGGCAGCCAGCCTCCGATCGAGCCGATGCGCGGCATGGCCGACGGAGAGAAGCTGTCGGAGTCGATCGGACGGCACCTGCGCCGCTACTTCGACCTGCACGGCGGCGTCCTGCCCCCGCCGGGGCTCTACGACCGCATCCTGCACGAGATGGAACTGCCGCTGATCGAGATCGCGCTCGATGCGACCGCCGGCAACCAGGCGAAATGCGCCGATCTCCTCGGGATCAATCGCAATACCCTGCGCAAGAAGATCACCGATCTGGATATCCGCGTGACACGGCGGCGGAAGTTGATGTAAACCTGCAACAGAGCGTGTCCCAAAGGCGTCAGCCGGCAAACGAGGGCACGGATCAACCGGCAGGCGGTGACCGCCCATGGGGCGGTCCGGAAACAGAGGCTGTTCAGTGCAGGGTGTCGCACGCCGCGCGTCATGGGAACGATTGAGCCGCCTGCGGCGGCAGAAGCGTGTCCAGACGGTCGCGATGGTCGGCCTTGTGGTGCTCGGTCCGCTGCTGGCGCTGCTCACCTTCCTGGCGCTCGGCCCGTTCGGACAGGGCGTGGATTCGGATTCGCTCAGGCTCGTCCTGCTTGCCGATCTCGTATACTTCCTCATCCTCGCCACGCTTGTGCTGATGCGTCTGGCCCGCATGATCGCGGCGCGCCGGGCACGCTCGGCCGGAAGCCGGCTGCATCTCCGGCTCACGTTCGTCTTCGCCGGGATCGCCCTTGTGCCGACCGTCCTCGTCGCGGTCTTCGCAGGGCTGACGGTGAACATCGGCCTCGAGGGCTGGTTCTCGGAACGGGTGCGTTCCGTGGTCGGCACCTCGCTCGCCGCCGCCGAGGCCTACCAGAACGAGCACCGGCGCGATCTCGTCGCGGATGCCGCCGCGCTCGGCGGCTTCCTCAACGAGGCGCGGCGCAGTTCGCTCGGGCTCGACGACGGAGAGCTGCGGACGCTCCTGACCCAGGGCCAGTCGCAGATCCAGCGCGGCCTGCGCGAGGCCTACGTGATCGACAGTTCGGGAACGATCAGGGCGAGGGGCGAACGCAGCTACCTGTTCAACTTCGAAAAACCTGCGCCTGCCGAGATCGCGCGGGCCGAAGCGGGCGAGACCGTCCTGATCGAGGACTGGACGAACAACGAGTTCCGCGCGCTCCTGGCGCTGCCCGCCTTCCCCGACCGCCTGCTCTACGTGAGCCGCAAGGTGGACGGCAAGATCCTGAGCCTCCTCGACGACACGCGCGCCACGGTCCGGCTCTACCAGCAGCTCGAGGCGACGCGCGGGCGGGTGCTGTTCGAGTTCGGGCTCGTCTATCTCGGCTTCGCGCTGATCCTTGTCCTCGCCGCGATCTGGGCCGGCCTCTGGTTCGCCGAACGGCTCGCCCGGCCGGTCGGATGGCTGGCCGGGGCCGCGGAACGCGTGGGGGCCGGAGATCTGGACGTTCGCGTCCCCGAGGAGGATGGCGATGACGAGATCGCGATGCTCGAGCGCGGCTTCAACCAGATGACGATCCAGCTCAAGGGACAGCGCGAGGCTCTGGTCGAGAGCCACCGGCAGACCGAAAGGCGCCGCCGCCTCTTCGATTCGGTGCTGTCCTCGGTGACATCCGGCGTCATCGGCCTCGACTCCCGCGGGCGGGTGGATTTCCTGAACCGCTCGGCGGCGCGCCTTCTCGGGATCGGGGAACAGGCCGCCCAGGAGCGCAGGATCAGCGATGTCGCCCCCGAGTTCGAGTCGCTTTTCGCGCGGTTGCGCGACGGCATCGCCGAAGTGGTGCAGGACGAGCTTCGGATATCGCGCGCCGGCCGGCTCGAAAGCCTGCTCGTCAGGATGGCGATCCGGAGGAATGCGAACGGCCGGCTTGAGGGCTACGTGGTCGCCTTCGACGACGTGACCGAGCTTGTCTCGGCGCAGCGGATGGCCGCATGGGGCGACGTCGCCCGGCGGATCGCGCACGAGATCAAGAACCCGCTCACGCCCATCCAGCTTTCCGCCGAGCGCATCCGGAGGAAGTTCTCGGCGCTTGTCGGCGACGATGCCGCGGCGCTGGCGCAGATGACGGACGTGATCGTCCGGCAGACCGGAGATCTGCGGCGGATCGTGGACGAATTCTCGAAGTTCGCCCGGATGCCCGAACCGGACCGGCGCGAGCACGACCTCGCCGCGCTTCTCCGCGACGCCGCGGCACTTCAGGACGGCGCGCTTCATGGCGCGCGGCTGGTCACCTCGCTCCCCCCCGGGCCGGTGATGGCAGAGATCGATGCCACGATGATCGGGCAGGCGGTCACGAACCTCATCAAGAATGCCGGCGAGGCCGTGGAATCCCTGATCGAGAAGGGCGCACCGCCGGACTATGCCCCCGAGGTGCGCGTCACCATGACCGAAGAGGAGGACACGGTGCTGATCCGCATCGCGGACAACGGGATCGGCCTGCCGGAGGACCGCGCGCGGCTCTTCGAGCCCTATGTGACCACCCGCGACAAGGGAACGGGGCTCGGTCTTCCCATCGTCAAGAAGATCATCGAGGAGCATGGCGGCACGCTCACGCTCAACGATGCAGAGCCGTTCGGCGGCGCGGCCCGTCGCGGCGCCGTGGCCGAGATCCGCCTGCCGCGTCCGCGCGCGCCGGGCGGCGAGGGCGCGACAACCAGAGAGACCGCGGCTGCGGCGGGCGAGTGAGGCGAGAATGAACGACATCCTGATCGTGGACGACGAGCGCGACATCCGTGAACTCATCTCGGACATCCTGAAGGACGAGGGCTTTCCCACGCGCCTTGCCGGCAACTCCGACGACTGCATGGCCGAGATCAACGCGGCACCGCCCGCGCTGATGATCCTCGACATCTGGCTCAAGGACAGCCGGATGGACGGGATCGACATCCTCAAGACGGTGAAGCGCGACAATCCCGACGTGCCGATCATCATCATCTCGGGGCATGGCAACATCGAGATCGCGGTCGCAGCGATCAAGCAGGGCGCCTACGACTTCATCGAGAAGCCGTTCAACATCGACCAGCTTCTCGTCGTCATCCGCCGTGCGATGGAGACCTCGCGCCTTCGGCGCGAGAATGCGACCCTGCGGCGGCGCGAGGTCACCTCGTCGGACATGATCGGCGCCTCGCCGGCGTTCCGCGCCCTGAAGGCGCAGCTCGACAAGGTGACGAAATCGAACGGGCGGGTGATGCTGACCGGCGAGCCGGGATCGGGCAAGGAAGTGGCGGCGCGCTACATCCACGTGCATTCGAACCGCGCCGCGGCGCCCTTCGTCACCGTCTCGTCCGCCTCGATCGAGCCCGAGCGGATGGAGGAGGTGCTGTTCGGCCGCGAAAGCGCGGGACGCGGCATCGAGAAGGGGCTGCTCGAACAGGCCCACGGGGGCATCGTCTATTTCGACGAGGTGGCGGACATGCCGCCCGGCACCCAGTCCAAGATCCTCAGGGTCCTGACCGAGCAGCAGTTCACCCGTCTCGGCGGCACCGACAAGGTGCGCGTTGATTTGCGCGTGATTTCCTCGACCACCCGCAACCTGTCGGCCGAGATCGCCGCCGGGCGCTTCCGGCAAGAACTCTACGACCGTCTCAACGTGGTTCCGGTCGCGGTGCCGCCGCTCGACGAGCGGCGAGAGGACATCCCCGAACTGGCGCGTCACTTCATCGAGAGCTTCAACCGCAGCCAGGGCCTGCCGCTGCGGGCCCTGTCCGACGAGGCGAGCGCGCTCATGCAGACCATGCCCTGGCCCGGGAACATCCGCCAGCTTCGCAACGTGGTGGAACGGGTGCTGATCCTCGGCGACGGAACGGGTCCGATCGAGCCGCGCGAGTTGCCCTCGCAGGGCGAGGGCCCGGCGGACGAGGGCAGGGTCGTGCTGGCCGGGGCGCTGGCGACGCTGCCCCTGCGCGAGGCGCGCGAACTGTTCGAACGCGAGTACCTGCTCACCCAGATCAACCGCTTCGGCGGGAACATCAGCCGCACCGCGGCCTTCGTCGGGATGGAACGCTCGGCGCTGCACCGCAAGCTCAAGTCGCTCGGGGTCGTCACCACGTCGAAATCCGGGGCCCGTGTCGCGCATCTCGAGGACGAGGACGAACCCGAGGAGGCGCTCTGACCGGCACCGGGGGCGTCACGGTCCATAAGGGTCCGCAGCGGACCGTTTTTTTTGGGGGTGGAATGTCGCGCGAAGATGAGCATACTCCGCCACAAGTCCCCCCGTGAGAGGGAAGGTGCGGGGGAACCGCTCGACAAAGACCTGACCAACAAGGGACATAACAAGAAATGGCTGCCGACAAGCAGAACCTTCAGGACGCGTTCCTGAACCACGTCCGCAAGACGAAGGTGCCGGTCACGATCTTCCTCATCAACGGCGTGAAGCTTCAGGGCGTCATCACCTGGTTTGACAACTTCTGCGTTCTGTTGCGCCGTGACGGGCAATCGCAGCTTGTCTACAAACACGCGATCTCGACCATCATGCCGGGTCAGCCGATCTCGCTCTACGAGGGCGAAGACTGAGCCTCGCTGACAGGGACGGCCGCGAGGGGCGCAGCGGTCCCACGCGGGCCTATGTCCTCCATCCCGATCTGAGGGGACGGCGGCGCCGCGATCCCGCGCTTGCGCTGCAGGAGGCCGTGGCGCTTGGCGCCGCGCTGCCCGACCTGCGGATCGTCGGGGCAGAGGTCGTGCGGCTGCCGGAGGCCCGGGCGGGAATGCTGTTCGGCTCGGGCAAGGTGGCCGAGCTGAAGGAGAAGTTCGCCGCCGAGGAGGTCGAGCTTGTGCTGGTCGACGGGCCGGTCTCGCCGGTCCAGCAGCGCAACCTCGAACGCGAATGGAAGGTGAAGCTGCTCGACCGGACGGGGCTGATCCTCGAGATCTTTGCCTCGCGGGCGCGTACACGCGAAGGCGTGCTGCAGGTGGAGCTTGCGGCGCTGAGCTACCAGCGCACCCGCCTGGTCCGGGCCTGGACGCATCTCGAGCGGCAGCGCGGCGGCTTCGGCTTTGTCGGCGGCCCGGGCGAGACGCAGATCGAGAGCGACCGGCGCGCCATCGACGACGAGGTGGTGAAGCTGAAGCGCCAGCTTGCCAAGGTCGTCAGGACGCGTGAGCTGCACCGCGCGGCGCGGGCCAGGGTGCCGTTTCCGATCGTGGCGCTCGTCGGCTACACGAATGCCGGAAAGTCCACGCTCTTCAACCGCATGACCGGGGCCGGGGTGCTGGTCAGGGACATGCTCTTCGCCACGCTCGACCCGACCATGCGGGGCGTGGCCCTGCCATCCGGCCGCAAGGTGATCCTGTCCGACACCGTGGGCTTCATCAGCGACCTGCCGACCGACCTGGTGGCTGCCTTCCGCGCCACCCTGGAAGAGGTGCTGGAGGCCGACCTGATCCTGCACGTCCGGGATATCGCCCATCCCGAAACCGAGGAACAGGCCGAGGACGTGGGCGCGATCCTGGAGGAACTGGGGGTCGACGAGGATGTCCCCCTCTTCGAGGTCTGGAACAAGATCGACCTTCTGTCGGCCGAGACGCGCAAGGTGCTGGCCGCGCAGGACGCGCGCTCGCCCGATGTCTTCGCGGTGAGCGCGGTGACGGGCGAGGGGCTGGAGGCGCTCCTCTCCGGGGTGTCCGAGGCGCTCGACGAGGACCGGACCGAGGAGGACATCTTCGTGCCCTTCGCCGACGGACGCGCCCGCGCGCGGCTGCACGAGGAGGGCATCGTCCTGTCGGAACGCGAAGCCGAGGGCGGCCACATTGTCCGGGTCCGCTGGACCGCCCGGCAGAAGGCGCGCTGGCGGTCGGGTCCCCCGCCCTCTCCCGGGTGAGGGACGGGGTGCCTCAGCCGATCGCGCGAAGGCGGCGGATCAGGCTCGACGTGTCGAACCGCCCGCCGCCGAGGTTCTGGACGTCCTTGTAGAACTGGTCCACGAGCGCTGTGACGGGCAGGCTCGCGCCGATCTCGTCCGCGGCATCGAGGCAGATCCCGAGATCCTTCCGCATCCAGTCCACCGCGAAGCCGAAGTCGAAGCGGTCCTCGGCCATGGTCCGGTGGCGGTTCACCATCTGCCACGACCCCGCCGCCCCCTGCGAGATCACCTCGACGAGATCCACGATGTCGAGCCCCGCCTTCTCGGCGAAGGCCAGGCCCTCGGAGAGGCCCTGGACCAGTCCGGCGATGCAGATCTGGTTGACCATCTTGGCGAGCTGTCCGGCGCCTGCGTCGCCCAGCCTGCGGCAGATCCGGGCATAGGCGGCGATGACGGGTTCGGCGCGGCGGTAGTCCGCCTCGGCGCCGCCGCACATCACCGAAAGCGCGCCGTTCTCGGCCCCTGCCTGGCCGCCCGACACCGGCGCGTCCACGAAACCGATGCCGCGCGCGGCCGCCTCGGCGCCAAGCTCGCGCGTCACCCTGGCCGAGACGGTCGTGTGATCGACGAAGACGGCGCCTGCGGCCATGCCCGCAAAGGCTCCGTCCGGCCCGCGGCAGACCGATCTGAGGTCGTCGTCGTTGCCCACGCAGGCCATGACGAATTCGGCCCCCGAGGCCGCCTCGCGGGCGGTTCCGGCCCTTGCCCCCCCGTGCTTCGCGGTCCAGGCCTCGGCCCTGGCGGTCGTGCGGTTCCAGACGGTGACCTCGTTCCCCCTGGCGGCCAGGTGACCGGCCATGGGAAAACCCATCACGCCCAAGCCCAGAAATGCGACCCTGGCCATGTCTTCCACCTCGCCGTTGCGGTCTGACGCGTTCTGCCCTAGTTAACCGCCCGGCGTCCGCCGTCAACCGACCTCTTTTTCAAGCCAGTACCGCATGCTCACCGCCTTCCGTTGGCTTCTGCGGCTCGCTTCGGCCGCCCTGGTGCTGGTGTTCCTTGCCGGCGCGCTTGCTTACTACTTCGCCTCCCGGTCGCTGCCCGACTACTCGGCCGATCGCACTGTCGCCGGAATCAGCGCCCCGCTCGAGATCGTGCGCGACACGGCCGACGTGCCGCACATCTTCGCCGCCAACGACCGCGACGCCTTCTTCGCGCTCGGCTACGCCCATGCGCAGGACCGCCTCTGGCAGATGCTGATGCTGCGGCGGACCGCGCAGGGGCGCCTGTCGGAGATCTTCGGCAAGAGCACGCTCGGGGTCGATGAACTGATGCGCCGTCTCGATCTCTACGGGCTGGCCGTCTCGTCGGTGGACGCGCAGACGCCCGCGGCGCGGGCGGCGCTCGAGGCCTATGCGGCGGGGGTCAACGCCTGGATCGCCACGGTCAACGAAGAGGCGCTGGGCCGGGGGGCGCCCGAGCTTTTCCTGTTCCCGAGCGAGGTCGCCGTCTGGCAGCCGGCCGATTCGATCGCGATCATGAAGCTGATGGCCCTCAGGCTCTCCACCCATCTCCAGTCCGAAGTGCTGCGCGCGCGGGTGTCGCTGCTTTCGACGGACTGGACCAAGGACCTGTTTCCCGATGTTCCCGGCCCCGGTGTCGCGGCCCTGCCGCCCTATGCCAGCCTCGCGCCGGGTGTGGAGGCGAGTTTCGCCGCTCTCGCGTTCGAGCCGAAGGGGCCGCTTTCCCCGGTCAGGCCGCCGGCCTTCGGGGGCGCGTCGAACGCCTGGGCGGCGGCGCCCTCGCGGTCGGCCGCGGGCGGCTCGCTGCTGGCGAACGATCCCCACTTCGAGCTGTCCGCCCCGTCGATCTGGTATCTCGCGCGGCTCGACCTCGCCCGCGGGGGGGTGATCGGCGGCACCATCCCCGGCGTGCCGGCGATCCTGACGGGGCGGAGCGAGTCGATCGGCTGGGGAATCGCGTCGAGCTACCTCGACGACCAGGACCTGCGCATCGAGGAACTGAACCCCGCCGACCCCCAGCGCTACCGCACGCCCGAAGGCTGGAAGCCGTTCCGGACGCGCAAGTCGATCATCCGCGTGAAGGGCGCGCCGCCGGTGACCGTGACCCTGCGCTGGACCGAGAACGGACCCGTCCTGTCCGGCACGCAGTACGACCTCGCCAGCGTGACCCCGCCCGGCAGCGTGATGTCGCTGTCCTGGACGGCGCTCGACCCGGCCGACACCACCATGTCGTCGCTGATCGCTCTCATGGGGGCCCGGAACATCCCCGAGGCGGTCGAGGCGGGCCGTCTCTACGTGGCCCCGTCGATGAACCTCGTGCTCGCCGACAAGTCGGGGGTGGGCATGGTCACCGTCGGCCGGATGCCCGACCGCGACGCGCGCAACCAGTCGCAGGGCCGCATGCCCACGCCGGGCTGGCTGCCCGAGAACCGCTGGAAGGGCATGCTGCCCTACGAGTCCAACCCGCGATTTCTCGATCCGGCGGGCGGGATCGTGGGCAATACCAACAACAAGATCGTGGACCGCCCGTTTCCGGGCAACATGAGCTTCACCTGGGGCGACACCAGCCGCATCCAGCGCTGGACGCGGCTGATGCAGGAGCGCGAGGTCCACACCCGGGAAAGCTTCATCGCCGCCCAGCTCGACACCGTTTCGCAGGATGCCCGCACGATCCTTCCGCTCATCGGCCGCGACCTGTGGTTCACCGGCGAGGCCGCACCCGAAGGCACCCCCGAGCGCCTGAGGCAGCGGGCGCTCGAGATGCTCGCCAAATGGGACGGCGACATGAACGAGCATCTCCCCGAGCCGCTCATCTATGCCGCATGGGTGCGGGCGCTGCAGAACCGTCTTGTCCGCGACGAACTCGGGCCGCTCGCGGCGAGCTTCTCCCGCCCCGAGCCGCTCTTTCTCGAACGGGTGTTCCGCAACGTTGACGGTGCGGCACGATGGTGCGACGTGCTGCAGTCGGGACCGCGCGAAAACTGCACCGACATCGCCCGCATGGCGCTGGACGACGCGCTGGTCGATCTGACCGAACGCTTCGGCCCCTCGATCGAGAGCTGGCGCTGGGGCGATGCGCATGTCGCCAAGCAGGACCATCCGGTGCTGGGCCGCATGCCCGTCCTCAACTGGCTCGTCAACATCCGCCAGTCCACGAGCGGCGGTGACGACACGCTGATGCGCGGCGTCACCAAGGGCACCGAACCCGACCCCTTCGCAAATGTCCAGGGCGCGGGGTTCCGGGGGGTCTATGACTTCGCCGATCCGGATTCGTCGGTGTTCATCATCTCGACCGGCCAGTCCGGCAACCCCCTCAGCCGCCGCTACGACGACCTGAGCGAACTCTGGCGGCGCGGGGAATACGTGCCGATGTCGCTCGATCCCGAACTCGCACGGGCCGCCGCCACCGGCGTGACCGTGCTCCGCCCGAAGCCTTCGGCCGAGGCGGGGGCGGGCCAGCCGAGGCCGGAGTCCGCGAAGGTGCCCTGAGGCGGTCCGGCACGGGCCGGCGGCCGGGAAGGAGGGTCCTCAGGGGATGATGCGGGTGTACTTGGTGCCCTCGAGGGTCGCGCCCGCGATGAAGCCCGACTGCCCGAACACCAGCGCCACGACCGGCGCGGTGGTGGTCAGCGTGTCCGCGCCGAGCGAACCGCCCTGGTCGGGCAGCGCGTATTTCGCATCCGCCCCTATCGTCCAGCCGACCGAGCTGCGGAAGCTCTGAAGTGCCTGGTCGGTCATGAAGAACAGCGCGTGGGCGTATTGCTGGGCGCCGATCTGCAGGCCCCAGCTTGCCGAGGTGGCCGAGTAGTAATCCACCGTGACATCCCGGATCCTGAGCGCACCCCGGCCATAGGCCCCGCCGAAGCCGAAGCCGACTTCGGTGACGAGCGGCATGTAGAGGACGCCCGCCGCCTTGGCGATCAGGTCGGCCGTTCCGGGATAGCGCGAGACGAGGAACTGGCGCGTTGCATCGACGCGCGCGTCGATCCGTGCCGCACCCTTGCCGCCGATCCCGTTGCCGCAGGCGGCAAGCCCGAGGGTCGCCCCGCCCGACAGGATCACACCACGCCGCGAAATGCCGCTCATCGCCACCCTCTCCACCCGATAAGGGATGACCTGCCCGTCCGGCCCGTCGTCCCCATGCCCTGCTGTCCGGCCTGTTCCCGGCCGGTCGATGCACCATCCTTATGGGGAATCGGACGCTCTGTCACCTTTTCTTGTGTGGCCGGGTGGCCGGCCGGCTTCAAGCCGCGCATCCCGGGCCGCCGTCCGGCGACCGGCGCGTCAGGGGCCGATGATCCTTGCCGCCTCAGGCGCGAAGTAGGTCAGGATGCCGTCGCATCCCGCCCGGCGGAAGGCGAGCAGGCTTTCGAGAATCACCTCCTCCGTCACCCAGCCGTTGAGCACCGCGCCCTTCAGCATCGCGTATTCGCCCGACACCTGGTAGGCGAAGGTCGGAACGCCGAAGGCGTCCTTCACGCGGGTGCAGATGTCGAGGTAGGCCATCCCGGGCTTGACCATCACCATGTCCGCGCCCTCGGCGAGGTCGCGCGCGACGAGCCGGAGCGCCTCGTCGGCGTTTCCGGGGTTCATCTGGTAGGTCTTCTTGTCGCCCTTCAGCGCGCCCGCGGCCCCGACCGCATCGCGGAACGGGCCGTAGAAGGCGCTGGCGTATTTCGCGGCATAGGACAGGATCGCCACATCCCCGTGCCCCGCCGCCTCGAGCGCAGCGCGGATCGCCCCGATGCGGCCATCCATCATGTCCGAGGGTCCGAGAATGTCGGCGCCTGCGTCCGCCTGCGCCAGTGCCATCCGGACCAGCGCCTCGACCGTCTCGTCGTTCAGGATGATGCCGTCGCGCACGATCCCGTCGTGCCCGAGCGCATTGTAGGGGTCGAGCGCCACGTCGGTCATCACCGCGACCCCGGGCACCGCGGCTTTGATCGCCCGGACCGCCCGGTTCGACAGGTTGTCCGGGTTCCAGGCCTCTTCGCAGGTCACCGTCCGGAGCGCGGGGTCGGTGTAGGGAAACAGGCACACGGCCGGAATCCCGAGGCGCGCGGCCTCTTCCGCCGCCCTCACCGCGCCCTCGACGGTCCTCCGCGCGACCCCGGGCATCGACGGGACCGGGACGTCCGCCCCCGGCACGTCGGTGACGAAGAGCGGCCAGATCAGGTCGCGTGCCGAAAGCCGGTTCTCCTGCACCAGGTCGCGGAGCGCCCGGGTCCGTCGCAGCCTGCGGAACCGAAGCGAAGGGAACGGGGCAAGGGAGACGATCATGGGACAGATCCGCCGCTTGGCGCCCCGGTCCGGCGTGTCCGGCGGGGTGCACGGGTCAAGCGGTCGCATGTATCGATCCGCATCTCAAGGGGTGGAAAGCGGCGCGGGCGCCGGATAGTGTCACGCCGCGGAAGGAACCGGGGGTTGGGGTTGGACTGGACGGGGCTTGTCTTCGATCTTCTGGACATGCGGTCCTTCTCGAATCTCTGGTACTGGATCGCGCTCGCCGTCACCTGGTCCTCGGCGTCGCACTGGGTGCTCGGCGTGCCGTGGGACATGGCGCTGCGCGCCCGCCGTGTCGGCGGCGAGGCGGAAGAGGACTTCGAGGCCATCGTTCGCGTCAACGTCAACCGCCTGCTGACCATGGCCGACCTCGCCGGGGCACCCATCCTGGCCTTTGCGACCTTCGCGCTGACCAGCCTTGCCATCCTCGGGTTCTGGTACCGGGTCGAGTTCTCGCAGGCCGTTTTCCTGATCGCGTTTCCGCTCGCCATCGTCGGGGCGCTGAGCCTGCGCACGGCGCGGCGGATCCGGCAGTCCGGCGACCGCGGCGAGGCGCTGCGCACGCGCCTGGGGCGCCATCGGATGGCGGTCCAGGCGCTCGGCATGGTATCGATCTTCGTCACCGCCTTCTGGGGAATGCTCCAGAACTTCAACGTGTCGATCCTGGTGCCCTGACGGGTGCCGGCGACGGTTGACTCCGCCACCGTGCGGCGTATCTGACGCGGCCATGGCCGACACCCGCACAGAGATCACGCTCTCCGGCGCGCCCGAGGGTTTCGACGCGCGCCTTCTGGCGAACGAACGGGCGCGGAGCGGCCGGAGCGTCATCCACGTGGCGCGGGATGACCGCCGGATGGAGGCGATGCGGGCGGCCCTGGCCTTCTTTGCCCCGGACGTGCCGGTCCTGGCCTTTCCGGCCTGGGACTGCCTGCCCTACGACCGGATGTCCCCCAACCCCGATGTCAGCGCCGCGCGGATGGCGACGCTCGCCGCGCTGGCGAGGGGTCTGTCCGGGCCGGTCGTGCTCCTGACGACGCTGAACGGAGCGACGCAGCGCGTGCCGGCGCGGGCGGTCATCGGCGGGGCGAGCTTTGCGGCGAAGGTCGGCGCGCGGGTCGACGGGAAGGCGCTCCGCGATTTCCTTGCGCGCATGGGATTCGCCCAGACCTCGACGGTTTCGGAACCGGGCGACTACGCGGTCCGGGGCGGGATCATCGACATCTTCCCTCCGGGCGAGGGCGGGCCGGTGCGGCTCGACTTCTTCGGCGACGTGCTCGACGGGGCGCGGCGCTTCGATGCGGCGACCCAGCGGACGACCGAGAAACTGACCGGGGTGGACCTCGCGCCCGCCTCGGAGGTGATCCTCGACGAGGCCGCGATCACCCGGTTCCGCCAGTCCTACCGGATCGAGTTCGGCGCGGCGGGGACCGACGACCCGCTCTACGAGGCGGTGAGCGCGGGGCGCAAGCATCAGGGCATGGAGCACTGGCTGCCGTTCTTCCACGACCGTCTCGAGACGCTGTTCGACTACCTGCCCGGGGCGGGCGTGATGCTCGACGACCAGGTGACGCCCGCGCGTCTGGCGCGGTGGGAGTCGATCGACGACCAGTACGACGCGCGCGTCGAGGCGATGAAGGCCCGCAAGGGCACGATGGAGTCGGTCTACAAGCCCTGTCCGCCCGGCCTTCTCTACCTTGACGATGCGGGATGGGGAGAGGCGCTTTCCGGGCGGCGCGTCCTTCAGCTCAACCCCCTGCCACAGCCGGTCGGGCCGGGGGTGGTGGACGCGGGCGGTCGCATCGGACGCAACTTCTCGCCCGAGCGGCAACTGGAGGATGTCAGCCTTTTCGGGGCGATGGCGGATCATGTCCGGGCCAGGATGACGGAAGGTCCGGTGGTGGTCGCCGCCTATTCCGAAGGCGCCCGCGAACGGCTGAAGGGGCTGCTTGAGGACGAGGGGCTCAAGGGTGCGGCGCTGGTGCGCGACCTGCGCGAGGTGACGGCCGGACTGTCGCTTGCGGTGCTGGCGCTCGAACAGGGGTTCGAGGCGCCGTGGGAGGCGGGCGGGCCGAAGGGGCGGCTCACCGTCATCTCGGAACAGGATGTCCTCGGTGAACGTCTGATCCGGAGCCCCAGGAAGCGCCGCAAGGCCGAGAACTTCCTGACCGAGGCCAACTCGCTGTCGCCCGGGGACCTTGTCGTCCACGTCGATCACGGCGTCGGGCGCTACATGGGGCTCGAGACGATCACCGCGCTTGGCGCGCCGCACGACTGCGTGCATCTCGAATATGCGGGCGGCGACCGCCTCTATCTGCCGGTCGAGAACATCGAGCTTCTCAGCCGCTACGGGCACGAGGAGGGGCTGCTCGACAGGCTCGGCGGCGGCGCGTGGCAGGCCAAGAAGGCGCGCCTCAGGGAACGCATCCGCCAGATCGCCGACCGGCTCATGCGGATCGCGGCGGAACGGGCCTTGCGCCACGCGCCGATCCTCGAGGCGCCGCACCACGAATGGGACGCCTTCGCCGCGCGGTTTCCCTATCAGGAAACGGACGACCAGCTTTCGGCAATCGCCGATGTCGTCGGCGACATGACCTCGGGCAGACCGATGGACCGGCTGATCGTGGGCGACGTCGGCTTCGGCAAGACCGAGGTGGCGATGCGCGCGGCCTTCGCCGCCGCCATGTCGGGTGTGCAGGTGGCGGTCATCGCGCCGACGACCCTGCTCGCCCGGCAGCACTTCAAGACCTTCTCGGAGCGTTTCCGGGGCACCGCAATCACCGTGCGCCCGCTTTCGCGCTTTGTCAGTGCGAGGGACGCGGATCTGACCCGTCAGGGGCTGGCCGAGGGCACCGTCGATATCGTCGTCGGCACCCACGCGGTGCTGTCGAGGTCGGTCAGGTTCCGCAACCTCGGGCTTCTGGTCATCGACGAGGAGCAGCATTTCGGAGTCCAGCACAAGGAACGGCTGAAGGAGTTCCGCAGCGAGATCCATGTCCTCACACTGACCGCAACGCCGATCCCGCGCACGCTCCAGCTCTCGCTCACGGGTGTCCGCGATCTCAGCATCATCGGGACGCCCCCGGTGGACCGGCTGGCGATCCGCACCTACGTCAGCGAGTTCGACAGCGTGACGATCCGCGAGGCGCTGCTGCGCGAGCACTACCGCGGCGGGCAGTCGTTCTGCGTGGTTCCCCGCATCGCCGACCTGCCCGAGATCGAAGAGTTCCTGCGCGACCAGGTGCCCGAGGTCAGTTTCGTCGTCGCCCATGGCCAGATGCCGGCGGGAGAACTCGACGACAAGATGAACGCCTTCTACGACGGCAGGTTCGACGTTCTGCTGGCGACGACGATCGTGGAATCCGGTCTCGACATCCCGACCGCGAACACGATGGTCGTGCACCGGGCCGACATGTTCGGCCTTGCGCAACTCTACCAGATCCGCGGGCGGGTGGGGCGCGCGAAAGTCCGCGCCTATGCCTACCTGACGACGAAGCCCCGCGCGCCGCTGACGCCCGCCGCACAGAAGCGGCTCAGGCTGCTCGGCTCGCTCGATTCCCTCGGCGCGGGCTTTTCGCTTGCCGCGCAGGACCTCGACCTGCGCGGGGCGGGCAACCTGCTGGGCGAGGAACAGTCGGGTCACATCCGCGAGGTCGGCTACGAACTCTACCAGGCGATGCTCGAAGAGACGATCGCGAAGCTCAGGTCGGGCGAGCTGCAGGAAGGCCCCGAGGGCGACGGCGACTGGTCGCCGCAGATCAACCTCGGCGTTCCGGTGATGATTCCGGACAGCTACGTCATGGACCTCGACGTGCGCCTCGGCCTGTACCGCCGGCTGTCGCAACTCTCGACCAAGGTGGAGTTCGAGGGCTTCGCGGCCGAACTCATCGACCGCTTCGGGCCCCTTCCGCGCGAGGTGGGCACGCTTCTCAACGTCATCCGCATCAAGGCGACCTGCCGGAAGGCCGGGATCGCCCGACTCGATGCGGGACCGAAGGGTGGCACCGTGCAGTTCCACCGGGACAAGTTCGCCAATCCCGAGGGGCTGGTCGAGTTCCTGCAGGAACGCAGGGGCGTCGCGCGCGTCAAGGACAACAGGATCGTCGTGACCGGCGACTGGCCGACCGAGGCTGACCGGGTCAAGGGTGCCTTCCAGATCGCGCGCGACCTGGCGGCGAAGGCCGGCGAGGGCCAGGCGCCGCGTGCCGCGACCGTCATGACAGGGCGGGCGTGAACCGGCGGGGCGCGGGTCTTCGGGGCGGCGGGCGTGACGGGGTGCGCCTCAGCCGGACCCGCCGGGGCGCGTCGACTTCCGCATCAGTGCCCAGGCGGCCGCCGAGGCGAGGGCGGCGCCCGCCATCACGGGCAGGGCCGTTCCGTCGAAGGCAAGGCCGACGGGCGCGGCGATCGCGACGGCGCCGACCGTGGCGACCGAGGCGACGATCGAGGCGGCCATCCCCGCGATGTGGCCCATGCGCTGAAGGCTCAGCGCGTTGAGATTGCCGAAGGTGAGGCCGGCCATGAAGAACACCCCGGTCGCCCAGGCGAAGAAGACGGCGAACGCCGGGCCGGGCGGAAGGACACCGCCCGCCATCACGGCGAGCACGACGGCCGACGCCACCGCCTGCACCCCGTAGGCGCCGAGGCAGACCGACCGCATGCCCACCCGCATCACAAGCCGGGAATTGATGAAGGACGCGCTGGCGGAAAAGACGGCGATCAGAGCGAACCACTGCGGGAAATGCGCGCCCCGCCCATAGGTCTCGGCGAAGATCTGCTGGATCGAGGACAGAAGCGCGAACATCTGCCCGAAGCCCAGCGTCATCACCGCCGTGTAGATCAGCACGTCGCGGTCCGTCAGCACCTCGCGCGCCGCCGAGGCGAGCGACCCGAGGGCGAGGGGACGGCGCCGGACGGCGGGAAGCGTCTCGGGCTGCCGGGTCCAGAACCAGAGCGCACCCACCGCGGCGAAAACGACATAGGCAAGGAAGATCCCGCGCCAGCCGAAGACCCGGATCACGACCTGCCCCAGCGACGGGGCCGCGGCGGGCACGATCATGAACACCATCATCACGAAGGACGTGACGCGCGCCATCTCGCGGCCCTCGTAGAGGTCGCGGATCAGCGCCAGGCCGACGATCCTCGGCCCGGCGGCGCCGATGCCCTGGATCACCCGTGCCGCGAGAAGCAGCTCGATCGTGGTCGCGCGGTATGCGAGGATGGCTCCGAGAGCGTAGAGGGCGAAGCCGCCGATGATCGCGGGCCTGCGGCCCGTGGCGTCCGAGATCGGTCCGGCCAGCAGCGTGCCCGCGCCCATCCCGAACACGAAGGCGGTCAGGATGAGCTGCGCCCGGTTCACCGCCGCGGGCGTCAGCTCGGCCGCGATCGTGGGCAGCGCCGGCAGCATCGAGTCGATCGAGAAGGCGATGGTGGCGAAAAGCATCGCCAGCATGGCGGTAAATTCGGGAAGCCCGAGACGCCGGGCCGCCGCCGTCATCGGCTGGCCCGGGCCGACCGTTCGGCCAGTTCGTCCATCACCTTCAGCCACACCTCCGTCGGCTGTGCGCCCTGCAGGACGTACCGGTTGGCGATGATGAAGGTGGGAACTGCCGACACCCCGCGCTCGCGCGAGTGGCGTTCCCGTGCCGCGATCTCTTGCCGGTCGGCCCCGCCTTCGAGAAGCCGGGCGGTCATCGCGGCATCCAGCCCGACCTCGCCGGCCAGCCGCACGAGCGTCGCAGTCTCGCCGATGTCCTCGCCCTCGGCCCAGTAGGCACGCATCAGCCGTTCCACCATCGGCGACTGCCGGCCCTCCAGCCCGGCCCAGTAAATGAGACGGTGCGCGTCGCGGGTGTTCGGGGTGCGGCGGATCGCGGGAAGGTCGAACTCGGCGCCGGATGCGGCCGCGTGCGCAAGGAGCGGCTCGTGAGCCCTCACGACGGCCTCGCGCGATCCGAACTTCGCCGCCATGTACTCGGCCCGGTCCATGCCTCCGGCGGGGATCCCCGGGTTGATCTCATGGGGGTGCCATTCGATCTCGAAGGGATGGTCGGGCCGCGCTTCGAGCGCGCGCCACAGATAGGCCCTGCCCACATGGCACCAGGGGCAGGCGACGTCCGAGACGATGTCGAGCTTCACCATGGGTCCGCCGCCTTCCGGTCCGCGTCCGGTCCTGCGCGCCGACCGGGTGCCGGTCGGCTGCGGGCCGGCTGCGGGCCGGGCTACGACTTTGCCGGCGGGGATGCAAGCGAAGGGGCGTGCCGTCCGGCCCGGGGCGCGTCCTTCCGGCAGCATCGCGCCCGGGGTCACGCCTCGGCGTCGTCGTCGCCGAACCGGGCGTCGTCGTCGTATTCGTCCTCGCCCTCGGGAAGGTACTTGACCGAATTCTGCAGGGAATGGTCGTCGTGCCGCGGATCCATCACGACGTCCGATGGCAGCTCGCCCGCCAGCCACTCGCGGATCTCCTCGCGCGCGTCGTCAGGTTCCTGTCCGGTCAGCCCGGCAATGTAGGAGACGAAGGCGCGCTGGTCGCCATCCACCTCCTCGAGCCCCGCCTCGTCGGCGTCCGGCCACCGGTCGAGGATCGCTTCGTAGAAGGCGGCCCAGTTTTGCTGAACGTGATGCCATTTCATGATGGTGTCTCTCGTGACTTGTCGGACGGGCGGGCGGACGCGAACCCTGCCGAAAGAGGTAGGCAGGGTGTCCTGCGGCCGCAAGTCCGCAGGATGCCGGTGGCTCGGGCGCGGTGGCGACGGGTCGACGCCGGCAGGGGAAATTCCGGTTCCGCTGCGACGCGGGGATGGCGGAGCGTGGCGGTCGGCGGCCGTCTCCGGCGCGGCCGACCCCGGCGCGGATCAGAACCAGCTCTGGACGGTCCGGGCACCCCCGGCCACATCCTCGCCCAGTCCGGCGACGGTGTTGCAGCCGGCGAGGGCTCCGGTCACGAGGATCAGGGAGAGAAGGCGGCGGAGGGGTCTGGACATGGGAACCTGCTGGCAAGGTTGGGAGGGGCGGAAGGGATCAGGGGCGGGCCGCGGGACGGAGTTCAGGGCTGTCCGGGCGGTCCCGCTGCGCCCGGGTGACAGCATCGCGGGATCACCCCGGGTCGTTCCACCACACTTCGGGCTGGAAGCCCGGCCAGTCGCCGTAGAGCGGAAGACGGTCGGGGTGGCGGAGGGTCTTCGAATAGGCGAGTCGCGAGACCCGGGAATACCAGACCGGGACGACATAGCGCCCCGAGGTCAGGATCCTGTCGAGCGCCTGTACGGCGGCGGTGAAGTCCTCGGCCGATCGGGCATTCACCATCCGGTCGATCATCGCCTCGGCGGCGGGGCTGTCCATGCCCATCCAGTTGCGGCTGCCCGGCTCGGACACGCCCTTCGAGCCCCAGTAGAGATACTGCTCGTTGCCCGGCGACAGCGACAAGGCGCGCGTGTACCAGGCCATGTCGAACTGGTAGGTGTTGGTGCGTTCCTTGTACTGTGCGCTGTCCACCACCGTGACCCGCGGAACGATTCCGAGGCGCTTCAGCGCCTCGACGTAGATGTCCACGACCTTCTGGCTGTCGCTCGCCCCCTGCGCCAGAAGGATCTCGAAGGTGAACGGCTGGCCCGCGGCATCCGCCAGGACGCCGTTCCGCACGGTCCATCCGGCGTCCTCGAAAAGCTTCGTCGCGGCGCGAATGCCCTTGCGGTTGACCTCGTCGCCGGCATCGAAGACCGGAAGCGCATAGCCTTCGATCGCCCCCGGAGGAAGTTCGGCGGCATAGGGTTTCAGAAGCTCGAGCACCTTGCCGGCGGCCGCTCCGCTGCCGGCGCCGAGCGGCGAGTTCGAGAAGTAGGAGGTGATGCGCGGCTCGGTCCCGCCGTTCAGGGCCTGATTGACGAATTCGAAGTTGAAGGCCCGGATCATCGCCTCCCGCACCCGCCAGTCGCGGAAGATCGGGTTGCGGGTGTTCATCACCAGCCCGGCGATGCCCGAGGGGCGGCTGTGCGGGATCTCCTCGCGCACAACGTCGCCCGAGACGGCACGCGGAAAGCCGTAGGCGGTCTGCCACTTGGCCGCGTTCGTCTCCCGCCAGGTCGAGGTCTCGCCGGCGGTGAAGGCCTGGAAGGTGACATCACCGTCGCCGAAGTAGTCGTAGCGGATCTCGTCGAAGTTGTGCAGGCCGCGGTTGACCGGCAGGTCCTTGCCCCACCAGTCGGGATTGCGGCGGAAGCTGATGAAGCGGCCGGGCTCGAAGCTGTCGATCACGTAGGGTCCGGAACCGATCGGGACCTCGAGCGAGGAGTCGCCGAAGGTCTTTCCCTGCCACTGCGCCTTCTTGAGGATCGGACGGAGGCCCATCAGCAGGGGCAGTTCGCGGTCGGGCACGCTGAAGGTGATCCGGACCGTGCGAGGACCGGTCGCCGCGATCGAGGCGACCTTTGCCCAGGCGGTCTGGTACCGCGGATGGCCTTCGGTGCCGAGGGTCTGCATGCTCCAGATCACGTCGTCGGTGGTGACGGGTGAACCGTCTGAAAAGCGGGCGTTTTCGCGCAGCGTGAATTCGACCCAGGATCGTGATTCGTCGGTTGTGACCGATTCGGCCAGAAGCCCGTAGAGGGTGAAGGGTTCGTCGATCGACCGGGTCATCAGCGTCTCGACGGTGAAGAGCCCGATCCCGGCCGCCGCGCTTCCCTTGAGGATCCAGGGGTTGAGGCTGTCGAAGCCGCCCGGCTCGCCGAAGACGATCCGCCCGCCTTTCGGAGCCTCCGGATTGGCATAGGGCAGCGCCACAAAATCAGGTGGAAGGGCCGGCTCGCCATACATAGCTATGCCGTGCTGCGCGGCGGCGGAGGGCGCGGCGGTCAGCAGGGCGATGATCGCCGCCGCGGCGGCGGCACGAACGAAACGACGCATGATTCCCCGGATCCCCCTGCAACGCCTCGGCCGCCCGGACGCTATCGCCCCCGGCGCGCGTTTACAAACTTTCAGCTTGGACGGCGGCGAGGATGCGCGTATAGATAAGTCACTGCTCGATAGGTTTCTTGCCTGTATGAAACCTGCCTCAATGACTTAGCGCCCGCCTTGTGCGGGCGCTTTTTTGTTCCGCCCCCCCTTGTCGCACGGTTTGTCACACGGTTTGCCGCACGTCACGTCACGTCGGCATGATCGGCGCGCGTCCGGGGGTGGCTTTCGCTGCCGTGGCGCATATCTTTGCTGCAGTGCAACATGACTGCGAGGCGAAACGATGCTGCTCACCGGCAAGACCGCGATCGTCACGGGTTCGAACTCTGGAATCGGCCTAGGAATCGCCGAGGCCCTGGCCGCGGCCGGTGCCGAGGTCGTCATCAACTCGTTCACCGACAGGCCCGAGGACCATGCGCTGGCCAAGCGGATCGGTTCCGAGCACGGGGTCCGCGTCCGCTACATCCGCGCCGACCTCGCCCGGCCCGACGAGGCGCGTGCGCTCGTCGCCGAAGCGGGCAACTGCCACATCCTCGTCAACAATGCCGGCATCCAGCACGTGGCCCCGGTCGAGAGCTTTCCGCCCGAGCAGTGGGACCGCATCATCGCGATCAACCTCTCCTCGGCCTTCCACACGACGGCCGCGGCCCTTCCGATGATGCGCAGGGCGGGGTGGGGACGGGTGGTCAACATCGCCTCGGCCCACGGCCTCACCGCCTCGCCCTTCAAGGCCGCCTACGTCGCGGCAAAGCACGGCCTCGTCGGGCTGACGAAGACCGTCGCCCTCGAGACGGCGGGGCAGGGGATCACGGCAAACGCGATCTGCCCGGGCTATGTGCTCACCCCCCTTGTCGAGGCGCAGATCCCCGACCAGATGAAGGCGCACAACATGGACCGCGAGACGGTGATCCGCGAGGTGATGCTGGACCGCCAGCCCTCGAAGCAGTTCGCGACGGTCGAGCAGATCGGCGGCACGGCGGTGTTCCTCTGCTCGGCCGCGGCCGAGCAGATCACCGGCACGACGATCAGTGTCGATGGCGGATGGACCGCGCTGTGAGCCGGGCAGGGACGCCGGCCGGGCAGGGCGTGCGGCGCATCAATGTGGCGCTTCAGGGCGGCGGGGCGCATGGCGCGTTCACCTGGGGCGTTCTGGACCGTCTGCTCGAGGATGAGAGCGTCGAGATCGCGGGCATATCGGGCACGTCGGCGGGGGCGCTGAACGGTGCCGCGCTGAAGTCGGGGTTGATCCGGGGCGGCCGCGCCGGGGCGCGCGAGAACCTCGACTGGTTCTGGTCGGAGGTGATGGCGATCGCCGACCTGAGGTTTCCGCGCTGGATGATCGGGCCGCTCTCCCTGCCCGAAGGCATCACGCGGGCCTGGGCGGGGATGGCCGTTTTCCCGGCGCTCGACGCCTTCACCCGCGCCTTCAGCCCCTACGACTGGCCGTTCGCGATGGACAACCCGCTCCGCCCGATCGCCGAGAAGTTCCACTGGCGCCACGTCTGTGCCGCCGAGGGACCGAAGCTCTTCGTCGCGGCGACCAATGTGCGCACCGGCAAGATCCGGGTATTCTCCGGAGCCGAGATCAGCGCCGATGTCCTGCTCGCCTCGGTCTGCCTGCCGACGATCTTTCGCGCGGTCGAGATCCGCGATCCGGCGACGGGGCGGAAGGAGGCTTTCTGGGACGGGGGCTACACCGGCAATCCGGCGCTCTTCCCGCTGTTCGATCCCGAGCTTCCCAACGACATCGTCATCGTGAACATCAACCCCCTCGTGCGCAACGAGGTGCCGACGACCGTCGCCGAGATCCAGAACCGCATCAACGAGATCAGCTTCAACTCTTCGCTCCTGCGCGAACTCCGCGCCATCAACTTCGTCAAGGAACTGATCGCCGACGGCGTGCTGCCGGGCGGGCACATGAAGGATGTCTACATCCACCTTGTCGCGGACGACGACCTGATGAACTCGCTTGGGGAGGATACGAAGCTTCTTGCGCTTCCCGGGCTGATCGCGGACCTGAAGGCGGCGGGCCGCCGGGCCGCCGACCGCTTCCTCGCGCGGAGCGGCGACCGGCTGAACCACGGGGCGAGCGTCGATCTGGAACGGCTGTTCAACTGACCCCGCCCGCCCGGATGGCGATGGCGATGGCGGCGGCGAGGCGGGCATTGTTCAGCACGAGCGCGGTGTTCGCGGCCAGCGACCGTCCGCCGGTCAGCACGACGAGTCGCGACAGCAGGAACGGCGTCACCGCCTTTGCCGCGATCCCTTCGGCCCTTGCCTCGGCCAGGGCGGTCTCGATCGCCGGCCCGATCTCTGCGAGCGGTATCTCGTCCGCTTCGGGGACCGGGTTGGCGACGAGCTGGCCGCCGGGCAAGCCGAGCGCGGCACGCATCCGGTGGGCACGGGCGATGGCGGCGGGATCGTCCATCCGCAGCGGGGCGGCAAGCCCGGAGCGGCGCGACCAGAACGCCGGGAAGTCGTCCTGCCCGTAGGCGATGACCGGCACGCCGAGCGTCTCGAGCACCTCGAGCGTCTTCGGGATGTCGAGAATCGCCTTCGCCCCCGCAGCGACCACGGTGACGGGCGTCCGCGCCAGCTCCTGCAGGTCGGCCGAGATGTCGAAGCTCGTCTCCGCCCCCCGGTGCACCCCGCCTATGCCCCCCGTGGAGAAGACGTCGATACCGGCCAGCCGGGCGCAGATCATCGTCGCGGCGACGGTGGTGGCGCCGGTCGCACCGGTCACGAGGCAATGCGCGAGGTCGGCGCGGCTGAGCTTGAGCGCATCGCGCGTCTGCGCAAGCCTGTCGAGATCGTCCGGCGGCAGCCCGACGCGGATGCGCCCGCCGGCCACGGCGACCGTTGCCGGGACCGCGCCCGCCGCGCGGACGGCGGACTCGACGCCGAGCGCGGTGCGGAGGTTCTCGGGGTAGGGCATCCCGTGCGTGATGATGGTGGATTCGAGCGCCACCACGGCCGTGCCGGTCCGCAGGGCCTGGCCCACCTCGTCCGAGGTCTCGATCAGGTCGTGCATGGGCTCCTCCCGCTGGCCGCGACATTGCGGGCCCTGCATCGCAGCCCCGCGCGCGGCAGGCAAGGCCGGGCAACGGCCGCGACCCGGGCCGGGGAGCCGGGGGGCGGGGGGCGGATGCGGGCGCGCACCTGCCGGAATCTCGCGCAAGCGACGGCCGGAATCCCCGGACGGATCCGGGCATCGGGAACCGCAGGGCGCGTCGCACATGGCGGACCGCGTCCTGACTCTGGCAGTGAGCTTCGGGCTGCTGTATGGTCGCGCGCGGCCCGGGGGATGTCGGGGAGAAGGGGGATCGGGGAGCGATGCGGCGCGCATGCACGGCCTTGGCGGCGGCTGCGGCGACGGCAATCGGCGCCTCGGCCGCACAATCCGAGGGGCTGGTCTTTTCCGCCCCGGCTAAGTCGCGGCTGGCGATGTTCAGATCGCAGACCTCGATACTGGACGGTCGCGCCGCGACCCAGTACGAGAATTCCGTGCGCCTCACCCCGCGCGGCACGTCCTCCGGCAGGGCCGACGGACCGATCCCGGGCTTTTCCGGTCGCTACAGGGGCGAGTTCCTTGCCTCGGCCAGGGCTGCGGCGCGGCGGTACGGGGTGCCCGAGGATCTGTTTCTCCGGCTCGTCCAGCGCGAATCCGGCTGGAACCCCGGCGCGGTGTCGAGAAAGGGCGCGACCGGGCTTGCGCAGCTCATGCCGGACACCGCCGATCTTCTCGGCATCGACATCGCCGACCCGCACGAGAACCTCGACGGCGGGGCGCGCTATCTGAAGATGATGTACGACCGTTTTGGAACGTGGCGGCTTGCGCTGGCCGCCTACAACGCCGGACCGCTCGCGGTCGAGCAGTACGGCGGCGTGCCGCCCTTCGACGAGACGCAGAGCTACGTGGTCGCCATTCTCGGCAGTTAGCCGGCCGTATCCGGCGGTCGCGGTGGGGCCCGGTCAATTCCCGGACCAGGTCTCGCTCAGGCGGAAATCCCGCGCCGCGTGCCGCGTGGCCTTGCCCCAGTCGCTTGTCCCGGCCCGCGCCAGGTGGGCGGCGAGGCTCTCGCGGTCGCGGAACACGGCGCGGACGGCGAAGCAGACCGGATCGGCCATCGAGCGGTGGATTTCGAAGGACATGCAGCCGTCCTCGGCAAGCGTCGAGCGGAGGTGGTCGGCCAGGGTCTCCGAAGCGCGGTCGGCCTCCGCGAGCGTCCGGCAGGTCAGGAACCCGGTCAGCGTGATCGGCATGCGGGTTTCAGCCGGGCGTCGCCAGGACCCTGACCTCGCCCGGCGCGGGAGGGCCGGAGACCACCGAGGGCAGGTCGGCGAGGGAAACGGTGCGGGACACAAGAGGCGCAACCCCGACGACCCCGCGGGCGATCAGGTCGGCGGCCCGCGCATGGGTGAACGGGTTCAGGAACGAGAAGGCGAGGGCGATCTCGCGGAAGAGCAGGTCGAACGGATCGAAGGCGACCGAGGCACCCTGCGGCAGAACGCCGAGGATGACGACCCGCCCGCCCCGCGCGGCGAGGCCGGGGGCTGCCGCGACCGTTTCCGGGACACCGGCGCATTCGATCACCACATCGGCCCCGCCCGGCCAGAGGGTTCGCGCCTCGGCAAGGCCGGGCGCCGTCGCCTCGGCCCCGAAGCCCAGGGCCAGGTCGCGCTTGGCCGGGCTGCGCGTCACCAGCAGGGTGCGCCCCCCGGCGAGCGCGGCGAGCCGCACGGCCAGAAGCCCGATGACGCCGCCGCCGAGCACCGCCACGCGCTCGCCGGCCCGGATCGCGGCAAGATCGGTCCCATGCAGACAGCAGGCGAGCGGTTCGCAGAATGCGCCGTGCAGCGGGTCGAGCGTAGCGGGAAGGGCAAAGGCGCGGTGTGCGGGGATCACCGCATGGTCGGCGAATCCGCCGTCGCGGTGGATGCCGATCGCGACGAGGCGTTCGCAGAGGTTCACCCGTCCCGCGCGGCACGGAGGACAGGTCCCGCAGGCGATGTTCGGGTCGCAGGTGACGCGCGTGCCGATCGGCGGCCCCGCGGTCCCCGGCCCGAGCGCCGCGACGATGCCCGAGAACTCGTGGCCGAGCGTGACCGGGGGGCGGCACGGGAATTCGCCGCGGTAGAGGTGACGGTCGGTGCCGCAGACCCCTGCCGCCTCGACACGCACGAGCAGTTCGCCCGGTCCCGGCTCCGGGTCCGGGACCGTCACGCTGCGCAGATCCCCCTGCCTGAAAAGCCGCGTTGCCAGCATCGCCACGACCTCTGCGGCCAACCCGCGTCCGACCATGCCACGGGTTCCCGCGGTCTGGCCAGACCGGCGGCGCCTCAGCTCGCCGGCGCGGTGGCCGAGTGTGGCCGCCCCGTCTCGCCCGTGTCGGTTTCGGCCCGGCCGTCGAGGTGGTCGGCCTTGCGGAGGGCGGGAAACAGGACAGCCCAGAGACCGGTGACGGCGAGCGTCCCCAGCCCGCCGAAGAGAGCCGCGCCGACGGGCCCGAGGAAGCGTGCCGCCACGCCCGATTCGAACTCGCCCAGTTCGTTCGACCCCGAGATGAAGAGACCGGACACCGACGACACACGCCCCCGCATGTGGTCCGGAGTCACGATCTGGACGAGCGTCTGGCGCACATAGACCGAGATCATGTCCGCCGCGCCGAGGGCGGCCAGCGCCGCCAGCGACAGGATCATCGAGCGGGACAGTGCGAAGACGACGGTCGCCAGCCCGAAGCCGGCCACGGCCAGAAGCATCCGCACCCCGGCCTTCCGCTTCAGGGGCCAGCGGGCCAGCGCCGCCGCCATCAGAAGAGCGCCGATGGCCGGGCCCGAGCGGAGAAGCCCGAAGCCCTCGGGGCCGACGTCGAGCACGTCGCTCGCGAAGGCGGGCAGAAGCGCCGTCGCGCCACCGAGCAGGACCGCGAAGAGGTCGAGCGAGATCGCGCCGAAGATGATCTTGTTGTGCCAGACATAGGCCAGCCCCTCGCCGATCAGGCCGATCGGGTTGCCCGGCTGGCGTTCCGGGGTCGTGCTGGCACGCATGAAGAGGATGATGGCAAGCCCGAGGAAGTAGAGCAGGGCGCCCGCACCGTAGGCGGCCGCGGTGGACAGGCCGACGAGCATCCCCCCGATCCAGGGGCCGACGATCACCGCCCCCTGCCACGACAGCGACTTGAGCGATATCGCCTGCGGCATGTCCGCCCGCGGGACCAGCATCGGCACCAGCGCCGTGGCGGCGGGGTTCAGATAGGCCCGGGCCGCGCCGAACCCGGCCGCGATGACGAAGACGAGCCGCAGATCCGGCGCGGGCATCAGCGCCACGGCGACGAGCCCGACGATGCAGGCGATCTCGACGCCGAGCGCGACGGCGACGATCAGGCGGCGGCTGTGACGGTCCGCCGTGGATCCCGCAAAGAGCGACAGCACGGCCAGGGGGACGAACTGTGCCAGACCAACCATTCCGACGAGGAACGCGCTTTCCTCGATCGTCCGGGTTTCGCGACCCACCGCGTAGACCTGCCAGCCGATCGTGACCGCCTGGATCTGCACCGCGATGTTGACGAAGAGCATCGCAAGCCAGAAGAGTCCGAAGTCGCGGTGGCGGAACAGGAACGCATGTCGGGCGAATCGCGGGGCCATGCCCCCTGCCTAGCGTCCGGCCCGGCGGCGTTCCAGCGCCGAAGTTGTGTCGGTCGCAAGGTGCCTGGCGGCGCGGTGCCGGCAGGCTCGGCCGTCATCGAATCCGTCGGACCGTCCCGCTGCGCACCCTTGCCGCCATGGCCGCTGGCCACTCCGGGCGGAGGGGTCTGTCCGAGTGTCCCGGATCCTGTCAGGGGCGGCCCGGACATGGGCGCTCGGTTGATGGGCGCTCAGTCCGCCACTTCCTCGATCACCACGTCCCGCAGCACCCCGCGGGTTGCGGCGAACCAGCGGCTGTCGCGGGTGCGGGCCTGATGGGCTTCGAAGGCCGGCCGGTCGCGGAAGGCCTCGATCACCTCGAAGGTCATCGGATCGTCGGTATCGGCGATGTCGAGGAGAAGGCATCCGGGTCCGGCGCGGCTGAGGCGCATGTGGTCCGTCCGGTGCGCCAGAACGGCGGCGCGCTGGTCGTCGGTCAGACAGCGAAGGCGGCCCCTCAGGCGGATCATTCCGGCCCCCTCCTTCCTAAATCACCAGAACGCCCGAGTGCTTGGCCTTGTTCTCGGGTTCCACATGGATGGTGATCATGGCGTCCGGAACCTTGTCCTTCAGGGCGCGCTCGATCCGGTCGCAGATGTCATGGGCCTCGATCACCGGGGTGGTTCCGTCGACCACGAGGTGGAAGTCGATGAAGGTCACGCGGCCTGCATGGCGGGTCCTGAGGTCATGGGCCTCGCGTGCGCCGGCGGCCTCGGCGGAGATCACGGTCCTGATGACGTTCAGGATGTCGTCGGGTACGGCCTCGTCCATCAGCCCGCTGAGGGAGGCGGCGGCGACCTTCCATCCCGACCAGAGGATGTTCAGCGCGACGAGCGCCGCAAGTGCCGGATCCAGCACCGTCCAGCCGGTCTCGACGGCCGCCAGCACCCCGAGGGTGACGCCCGCCGAGGAGATGACGTCGGACAGAAGGTGCCGGCCGTCGGCGACCAGCGCCGGCGAGCGGAGGCGCCGCCCCTGCGAGATCAGGACCCAGCACCAGATGCCGTTGAGCAGGCTCGCCGCCCCGTTGACCAGAAGGCCCTGCAGCGGCGCGTCGAGCGCACGCGGGGCAAGAAAGCCGAGCCACGCCTCGCGGAAGATCAGCAGCGCCGCCACGATGATCATCACGCCTTCCAGCACGGCGCTGAAGAATTCGGCCTTGTGGTGGCCATAGGGATGGTTCGCATCCGCCGGGCGGGCGGCCACCTGGATCGCGATCAGCGCCGCGACCGCAGTCACGAGGTTCACGATGCTTTCAAGGGCATCCGACAGCAGCGCGATCGAACCCGTCATGCGCCAGGCGAGAAGCTTGAGGGCGAGGACGAGCACGCCGACGGCAAGGCTTCCGGCAGCGATCCGCCGTGTCACCGACATGCGCGCTGGCTTTCCGTCCCGGTGCCGCAGTTGATTGCCCGCCCGCCCATAGCCCTTTTCCCTGCCTGTCCATTCCAGACTCCACGCAATTCTGCAAGTGTCCAGTCCGTCCCATCCGGATGATGTGCTGCCCGACGCGCCCCCGGCCGTTGTCAGAGTATCCGCCCTGCGATCAGGCACACGGGCTGGCTGCACGCGCCGTCTCGATGACCGTGGTCGATGCCCTGGACGAGGGCGCCGCGGCCTTCTATGCCGCGCACGGCTTTGTCCGCCTGCCGGAGTCCCCTGCGGCTCGTCCTGTCGTTGCGGACGGTGGAGCGGCCGGTGGCGGCCTCATGAGGACGGGCAAGGGCAGCGTGCGGCAGCGTGGAGAAACGCTGTTCTGCCATCGCCCCGGTTCGGCGATCCTGTCGCCATGCCTCGCGCGTCCAAACCCGCCCGCCGACCGCCGAAGCATGACCTCGCGGCCTGGACCGTCACCGGCGACTGGCCGGAACCCGTCCCGGTCACCGAGACGGAGGTGGAGGTTCTCGAGCGCTGGTTCGGTGAGATGTCTGACGAGATGTTCGGGCCATGCCGATGAGCTGAGGAGACTGCCGTCATGACCGTACCGCTGCGCGCCGTCCTCTATCTGCGGGCGTCCACCGCGCGGCAGCGCGCACATCGCCGGGTGAGGTGCCCCTAGATTTGTAGATGCTCTGCCCCCTAACTTTGCGGCAAGGAGGCTGAGATGGGGACAAGCAACTGCAACACCGAGAGGCCCCATTCAGCCCTCGGCTACCAGGCCCCGGCGGTCTCCGCCGCCCACCTCGCCGCAACGGGCGATCAGCTCCGCACACCTGAACCGCTGCGCAGATCGCCCATTGCTCCGTCAGCGCAACCGCGCCAAATTCAACCGAGGACTCTGGTCTCAGCCGGATGAGCATCGGGGGGCACAGCAGGAAGCGCGCGGGCTCGCCAGGCACCGAGATGGAGTCACACGGGAGTTGAGCATGAGTTTTCGAAGAATCCTTATTGCAGTCGATAGTGAGCCGGTTGCCGCGCATGCCGCTGATGTGGGTGTCGAGCTTGCACGTTCGCTTGGCGCCAACGTGGCGCTTGTCCACGCCATCGACACGTCTCCCGGCTCCGGTGCCGACACCGGTATTTGGCCAAACGAATTGATCGACCAGGCCAAGCAAGACGGAAAGCGGCTGCTGGAAGGCTTCCGTCAGCGTCTGTCGCTGCAGCCGTCGGCGCTCGAGTTCGTCGTTGCGGGAATGCCCGCCGACGAGATCGTGAAGGCCGCCGGAGAATGGCCCGCGGACCTCATCGTGATCGGCAGCCACGGCCGCGGGGGCGTACAACGTGCCCTGCTGGGCAGCGTCGCCGAAGGGGTGATGCGTCACGCGTCCTGTCCCGTTCTGGTCATACGAGCGAAGAGGTGAACGAACGCCAGGAGCCGGCGGGACAACGGCGGAAGCACCCCTTCCCGGCAACCGCCGCCGCCACGCTTTCCGCTCTCGGCTCCAGCCGCGAGACCGGACTTCGAAGCGAGGATGCAACCGCCCGGCTCGCGCGGGAGGGAGCCAACGACGTCCCGGAAGGGAAGGCCCATCCGCTCGCGCGTCTCGCGCGGAAGTTCTGGGGCCTGTCGGCGTGGATGATCGAGCTGATCGTCCTTCTGTCCTTCATCCTGCACAAATGGGCCGACCTGTGGGTCGCTCTGTCGCTTCTCGTCGTCAACGCCGTCCTCAGCTTCCTTCAGGAGCAGCGCGCCTCGGCCGCCGTATCGGCGCTGCGCCACCGGCTGCAGGTGGCCGCACGCGTGCTCCGCGACGGAGCCTGGCAGACGATCCCGGCACCGAATCTCGTTCGCGGCGATGTCATCCGGGTCCGTTCGGGCGACTTCGTTCCGGCCGACGTGCAGATCGTCGAGGGGGCATTGCAGGTCGACCAGTCCGTGCTTACCGGCGAATCGCAGGAGCTCGCCAAGACGGACAACGACGCTCTTTATTCGGGATCGATCGTGCGACAGGGCGAGGCGACCGCCGTGGTCGTCGCGACCGGCGAGCAGACCTATTTCGGACGCACCACCCGGCTCGTCGAAAGCGCGCACCCGAAACTGCACGTGGAAGCGGTTGTCACGCGGGTCGTCAAGTGGCTGTTCCTCATCGTCGGCATCCTCGTCGCGGTGGCAATCATCGCCTCGCTCGTCGAGGGTTTGGGGCTTGTCGACATCCTGCCGCTCTCGCTGGTGCTGCTGATGAGCGCCGTGCCTGTGGCGCTCCCGGTCATGTTCACGGTGAGCATGGCTGTGGGGTCCATGGAGCTTGCCCGCCGCGGCGTCCTCGTCACGCGGCTCAGCGCCGCCGAGGATGCAGCGAACATGGATGTCATTTGCGCCGACAAGACCGGGACGCTCACAATGAACCGGCTGTCGCTCACCGGCGCGCTGCCGCAGCCAGGATTCACCGACAACGACGTTGCACGTGATGGGGCCATGGCGTCGACCGAGGCGAACCAGGACCCGATCGATCTCGCCTTCCTGCGCGCGGCCCGAGAGCGCCAGCTCCTCGATGGCACGGAAAGGACGCATTCGTTCACGCCCTTTTCTCCCAAGACCCGCCGGACCGAGGCGCTCGTCGAGAGCGGCGGGCGCAAGACCCGCGTGATGAAGGGCGCGCTCCGCACCGTGGCGGAGGCCGTGGGCCTCGACGCTTCGGCGATTGAGGCCCTCGAGGCGCGCGCCACGGAAGAGGCGCAGAAGGGCGTCCGCGTCCTGGCTGTTGCGCGCGCGGACGGTGACGGGCCGTTGCAATTCGTCGGCCTCGCGCTTTTCTATGATGCGCCGCGTCCTGACTCGCGCCAGCTCATCGACGAGTTGCGCTCGCTGGGCGTCACCGTGAAGATGCTGACCGGCGATGCCCTGCCCGTTGCGCGTGAGGTTGCGCGCGAGCTCGGCCTTGGCGAAGTCGTTCGGGCCCCCGAATTGCGCGCCGCGCAGGATGCACCGACGGCGCATGCGGCCGAACTTGTCCAAGGGTCGAGTGGCTTCGCGGAGGTGTTTCCGGAAGACAAGTTCCTCGTCGTCGAGAACCTGCAGACGGCCGGCCATGTCGTCGGCATGACCGGCGACGGCGTCAACGATGCGCCGGCCCTGCGCCAAGCCGAAGTCGGCATCGCCGTCAGCGGCGCGACCGATGTCGCCAAGGGCGCGGCGAGCGTGGTGCTGACGACGGAAGGCCTCGGGGGCATCATTGACCTGGTCAGGAACGGACGTGCCATCTATCAGCGCGTCCTCACCTGGATCGTCAACAAGGTGAGCCGGACCATTCTCAAGTCGGGCTTCGTGGTGATCGCGTTCCTGGTCACGGGCAAATTCGCCATCTCCGCGCTGGGGATGATCCTGCTCGTGTTCATGACGGACTTCGTCAAGATCGCGCTTTCGACGGACAACGTGCGTCCCTCGCAGAAGCCGGAAACCTGGAATATCGGCCCGCTGGTGACGCTTGCCGTTCTCCTCGGGCTGGTCATGCTGATCGAGGCGCTGGGCCTGCTCGCCTTTGCGTGGCAGCGCTTCGACCTCGGCAGCGACCCCGGCCAGTTACAGACATTCACGTTTCAGACGCTGTTGTTCTTCGCGCTGTTCTCCATCGTGTCGATTCGCGAGCGCGGGGCATTCTGGGCCTCGCGGCCGAGCACGGTACTCGCCGCGGCGCTTCTCGCCGATGCATTCGCGGGGATATTGATTGGCGCATACGGTCTGGCTGAATTGCGACCGCTGCCTCCGATTCAAACGGCATTGATCGTCGGCTACGCACTCGTCTGCTCGCTTGGCCTCAACGACTTCATCAAATCGGCCTTCATCGCGCATTATCAGAACAGGGCACCGCTTCAAGGATAAGGTCGTGCTGTCTGCTGGAAGCACATTCGAGCGATCAAGCCGGCGATGTTGACCTGGTCGCTTGACGGGGGCGTGACTGCCGCCTCAAGGGGATTGATGCGATGTTTCGGCGGTTTGCGACCCTGGCATCGTGCCGTCGTACTCCTGAAAGAGTGAGCAATCCTGGCAGATTTGGCGAGCCACGGATATTCGCGGATGGCTTCGCGAGTCCAGGGCGGACATATCAGAGTGCTCCAGCGGAGACGCGGTTATCAGTTTCATCAACGCTGGTGCACCATCCCGCCTTTTCATCGCCAGAATGGCCGGCCGATCATCGTCGATTTTCTCATCCATCGGGCTTGCTGGATCCGATCTCGAAGTCATGCGGCCGCTTCAACCGGCAGGCCGGCGGCCTTCCATTCGGGATAGCCATCCTCAAGACGACGGGCGCGATAGCCCCGCTCCCGCAAGGCGGCGACCGCCTCGAAGGAAAGCACGCAGTAGGGGCCGCGGCAGTAGGCGATCACTTCTCTGTCAGCGGGGATCTCGCCCAGGCGGTGTTCCAACTCGGCGAGGGGGATATTGAGCGCGCCCGGAAGATGCCCGATCGCAAATTCGTCCTCCGCCCGCACGTCAAGAACCGTGACAAGACCGTCCCGCAGCCTTGCGAGCAGATCGCCCCGTGAGACAGCCTCCAGCGCATCGCGGGCCTGGAAGTAGTCGGTCATGACGCGGCTGATCTCGGCCAGGTTGCGCTCGCCCACACGGCCGAGCGCCTGCATCAGCACCACCACCTCCGCCTCGCCGGCGAGCCGATAGAGCACGTGCTTGCCGCGGCGCTCGGTCTCGACCAGCCGCGCCCGGCGAAGGATCTGCAGATGACGCGAGGTATTGGCAAAGGTCAGGCTGGCGCGGGCGGAGAGTTCCTCGACGCTGCATTCCCCTTGGGCCAGGTGCTCCAACAGCTCGAGCCGGTGCGCGTGGCCCAGCGCCTGGGCCACCCCGGCGAGACTGCCATAGATCGCCTGTTTCGGTCCGGTGGTTGACATGGGTCCTGGTCGGTGGAACATTCAGCAGAATGATTGAATGTTATTAGCCCTTCGAGACAAGGAGCGCAAGCCCATGATCCTCCGCCAGTTCCTTCACAAGGACCCCGTCGGCATCTCCTACCTCTTCGGCTGCGGCGGCAAGGCGGCCGGAGCCGTCGTCGATCCGGTCGGCGACATCGCGCCCTATCTGCGCGCGGCCGAAGCCGCCGGCATGCGCATCCGCTTCGTCATCGACACGCACGTCCATGCCGACCATATCTCGGCGGGGCGGCAGCTCGCCGAGGCGTCCGGCGCCGAGTATGTGCTGGCGGCGCACGCCGAGGTTTCCTTCCCTTTCAGAGGCGCGCGCGACGAGGAAGTGCTGCCGCTCGGCAATGTCGCGGCGAAGGTGCTGCACACACCCGGCCACACGCCGGAGCACATCTGCCTGCTGGTGAGCGATCGCACGCGGGCGGAGGAGCCGTGGTTCGTCCTGACCGGCCATACGCTGATGGTCGGCGATCTCGGCCGAACCGAGCTTGCCGTCAGTGCGGAACAGGGGGCGAAGGACCTGTTCCGCAGCGCCAGCCGCCTCAAGGCCCTGCCGGACCATGTCGAGGTGCTGCCGGGCGCCTATGCCGGCTCGGTCTGCGGCCGGCGTCTGAGCGGCAAGCCCTGGTCCACCATCGGTTTCGAGAAGCGCCACAACGAGGCTCTCCGGATCGAAGACGTGGCCGCGTTCATCCGCTTCATGCTCGCCGAGATCCCACCGGCGCCGCCGGAGGCCGCGGCACTCCGCGCCGCCAACTCCGGCCGCGCCGCTGCGGCGGCCTGATCCATGGGCGAAGCGGCATCGGCAGACACGGCAGGCGCATTGGTCAGGCTCGGCCTGAAGGAGAACTGGCAGCAATTCGCGCTGCTCGTCCTGATCAACGCCTTCGTCGGCGGCATGGTCGGGATCGAACGCACGGTGGTGCCGCTGATCGGATCGGAGGAATTCAATCTCGCGTCGACGACGCTCATCGTCTCCTTCATCGTCAGCTTCGGCGTGATCAAGGCGTTCGCCAATCTGATCTCGGGCCAGCTCGCTGATTCCTGGGGACGCAAGCGCGTCCTCGTGTTGGGATGGCTGGCCGGCCTGCCGGTGCCTTTCATGATCATCTGGGCGCCGAATTGGGAATGGGTGATCGCGGCCAACGCCCTTCTCGGCATCAACCAGGGGCTCGCCTGGTCGATGACCGTGATCATGAAGATCGATCTCGCCGGACCGAAGTCGCGCGGCCTTGCCGTCGGCCTCAACGAGTTCGCAGGCTACCTCGCCGTAGGTGTCACGGCGTTCCTCACCGGCTATCTCGCTTCGCGCTACGGACTGCGGCCGGTGCCGATCTATCTCGGCATCGGCTATGCGGTCCTCGGTGCCGCGCTGTCGATCCTGCTCGTCCGCGACACGCGCGACCACGTCCGGCTGGAGGTCTCCGGCCATGCGCAGCAGGCTGCCCCGATCAGTTTCCGCGAGGTCTTCGCGCTCACCTCTTTCCGGGACCGCAATCTCTTCGCCGCCTCGCAAGCCGGTCTCGTGAACAATCTCAACGACGGCATGAGCTGGGGCATCTTCCCGCTGTTCTTCGCCTCCTTCGGCCTCGGCGTCGAGCGCATCGGCATTCTCAAGGCGATCTATCCGGCGACCTGGGGCATCCTGCAGATCGCGACCGGCCCCTTGAGTGACAGATGGGGCCGCAAGGGCCTGATCGTCGCGGGCATGTGGGTCCAGGCCGCCGCTCTGTTCCTCACCGCGGCGACGGCCCGGTTCGAGTGGTGGATCGTCGGCAGCCTGATGCTCGGTGTCGGCACCGCCATGGTTTATCCCAGCCTGATCGCCGCCGTCTCCGACGCCTCGCATCCGACCTGGCGTGCCCGCTCGCTCAGCGTCTACCGGTTCTGGCGAGACCTCGGCTACGCGGTTGGGGCGCTCTCTGCGGGCCTCATCGCCGACAGCTTGGGGCTGTCATGGGCGATCACATCCATTGCTGCATTGACGTTTCTGTCCGGCGCCATCGTCGCCGTGCTCATGCGGGAGCATAAAGACCGTTCCCTCGATCATGTACAAGAGGCGGGGTTGACAGGCCCCGGCCCCATTGCTCGTCAGAGCCGGAACATGACGGCAGCGGCGCGGGCGACGGCGGAGAGGAAGACCTTCGGGCACCGGCCGTAGCGCCGTAGCGCCGTAGCGGGTGGCGATCCGGCGCCGGTCCTTCAGCCGGCCGAACAGGATCCCGATCCGGTTCCGCCTTCTCCGGAGCCTGTCCGGCAAGGATCGAAGGGGTCGCGGGTCGGACTTTCGGGATGGCCTGCTTGTCAGGCGGCGTCGTCGGTCGGGCGCAGGTCGAAGGATTCGCCGGGGAAGAACTTCTCCAGCCGGACATCGGCAGAACGGGCGTGGCCCTCCATTCCCTCCAGTCGGGAGATACGGGCAGTGGCGACAGCGAGCGACCGCGCGGCGTCCCGCGTCGCGCGCTGCCAGGTTACAGTCTTCATGTACTTGTGCACCGACAGACCGCCAGTGTAGCGCGCGGCGCCGGACGTCGGCAGCACATGATTGGGTCCGGCCGCCTTGTCCCCGAAAGCCACGGTGGTTTCCTCACCGAGGAAAAGCGAGCCGTAGCTTCGCAGCCGCTGCAGCCACCAGTCCGGGTCGAGCGCCTGCACGTGCAGATGTTCGGGCGCGTATTCATCAGCGACCCGGGCCATCTCCTCCGCGCTGTCGCAGAGAATGACTTCGGCATAATTGTCCCAGGCCGCGCGCGCGTTCCGCGCGTTGATTTCCGGCAGTTCGTCGATGATCTGCGGGATCTTCGCGATAACTGCGTCGGCGAGCGCCCGGTCGGTCGTCGCCAGCCAGACCGGTGAATTGTAGCCGTGTTCGGCCTGGCCGATCAGGTCCCAGGCCACGAGGTGCGGGTCGGCGATGTGGTCCGCGATCACCATGCTGTTGGTTGGTCCGGCGAACATGTCGATTCCGAACTGGCCGAAGAGGATGCGCTTGGCTTCGGCCACGTACTGGTTTCCGGGGCCGACCAGGATATCGGCCTTGGGAAGGCCGAAGAGTCCCATCGCCATCGCAGCGACACCCTGGACCCCGCCGAGATTCAAAATCACGTCTGCGCCGCAGAGATCCATGGTGAACAGGATTGCGGGCGGGATGCCCGTTCCGGGCCGCGGCGGCGAGCAGGCTGCGATGTGCGGCACGCCTGCAACCCGTGCTGTGGTCACGGTCATGATCGCGCTGGCGATGTGGCTGTAGCGCCCGCCCGGAACGTAGCATCCTGCAGCCGAGACCGGAATCTGCCTTTGACCGGCGACGAGGCCGGGAAGGATTTCGACGGTGAAGTCGGTGACGGTGGCCAGTTGCGCTTCAGCAAAGCGCCGGATGTTGCCGTGTGCGAAGCGGATATCGGCCTTGAGTTTTTCCGGCACACGCCGCGCGGCATCCTCGATCTCATGTCGCGGGACGACAATGTCGCCGGTCCAGTTGTCGAGATCGCGGGCGAAGCGGCGGACGGCGTCGTCGCCCCCACGCTCGATCTCGCCGAGCATCCGTTCAACGGCAGCACGGATGTCAACCTGGCCGGTCTCCGCCGTGTGCGAGGCTTTCTTGAGGTAGATCATATGGATGGCTTCCCGTGCTACATGCGACCCTTCCAGGGCACGACGCGGCGTTCGACAAAGCGCATCAGCAGGTCGAACGCATAGGCGATGGCGGCGATCACGATGATCCCCATGATGACGGTCGAGGTTTGCAGGAACTGGCTGGCCGAGAGAACCATATAGCCAAGCCCCGAGGTCGCAGCGACCATCTCTGCAGCAACAAGCGTGGTCCAACCAAAGCCGATGCCGATGCGCATGGCCGTCAGGATCTCCGGCAGGGCCGAAGGCAGGATGACATGACGCAGCACCTGCCAGCGCGTCGCGCCGAAGGAATAGGCGGCGTGGATCTGCTCGATGGCCGCGGACCGCACCCCGGCCCGGGCGCCGAGTGCCAGGGGGGCGAAGACCGACAGGAATATCAGCAGAACCTTCGAAGTCTCGCCGATGCCGAACCAGATGATCATCAGAGGCAGGTAGGCGAGAGGCGGTATCGGGCGGTAGAACTCGATCGGCGGATCGAAGATGCCGCGGATCACCGGGCTCATGCCCATGGCCAGGCCGAGCGGGATGCCCAGGAGACAGGCGAGAATGAAGGCGCCGAAGACACGGGCGGTCGAGATCGCCACATGCTCGAGGAAAGGCGTGTTGGTGAAGCCGTTTTGCCAGATCTGAACGAACTTGGTCACAATGGCGCCTGGCGATGGGATGAACAGAGGCTTGACCCAGCCCATAGCCGTGACCAGCCACCACACGAAGACGAGGACGACGATCGACAGAAGCGACAGCCACAGGGTGTCGCCCTGACCGGGCACGCCATAGATCTCGCCGGGCTTGGTGGCGCGACCCTTGCTTGCGAAGAAGAACAGGCGGGCAGGGCGGGTCGGGTCGGTCTCGCGGGTCGGGTCGGTCACGCGGTGGCCTCCTCGTCGGCAAAGATGATCCTCAGGACATCCTCGCGGAGCCGGATGAATTCGGGCGAGGCCTTGACCGCCCGCGCGGGCGTTCCGGAAAGGAACTGACGCGAGAACGGCAGGTCGAAGCGGTTGGTGATGCGCCCGGGGCGCGGTGACATGACGATGAGGCGGGTACCCATGAACAGCGCCTCCTCGACATCATGGGTGATGAAGAACACCGACTTGTGCGTTGCCGCCCAGATCGACAGGATGAGTTCCTGCGCCTTCTCGCGGGTCAGCGCGTCCAGCGCGCCGAGCGGTTCGTCCATCAGCAGGACCTTCGGATCGCAGGTCAGCGCACGGGCGATGCCGACGCGCTGCTGCATGCCTCCCGACAGCATGTACACGGGCGATTTCTGGAAGCCGTCGAGGCCGAGAAGCCCGATGTACTTTTCGGCGACTTCATGGCGGCGGGCCTGCGCGACGTTCTGCATTCTTAGACCGAAGGCAACATTGTCGAGCACGTTCAGCCAGGGCAGCAGGGCATGCTTTTGGAACACAACCGAACGGTCCGCACCGGGACCTGTCACCGGCTTGCCGTCCAGAAGGAGTTCCCCCGACGACGGAGACAGGAACCCGGCGATCAGGTTGAGAAGAGTGGACTTGCCGCAGCCCGAGGCACCCAGGGCCACAACGAACTCATCGCGCTCGATGGCGAGGTCGATCTCCGTAAGCGCTGCGACGGGCTTGCGCCCCCCCTGGGCCGGATAGACGACCGACACCTTGCTGACGTTCAGTCCCATGGCGCTGATCCTCCGACTTGCGGGGGGCGGCCCGGCGCGCATGCCGGGCCGATGGGATTGGCTGACAGGCTCACGCGCCTAAGGCGCGATCGCTGCCTTGAGGATCGAGGTATTCACAAAGGGGGAATAGTCGTCGATCGCCGCATCGATCCGTCCGGCCTTGACCAGGAATTCGGCGGTCGCCTTCATCTTCGCAGGCGCGCTGCCCAGCCACGCGTCACTTAGCTGTTCCGCCAGTGGCACGAAGGTGAAGCCCTTCAGGATCGTCGGCACCTGGGAGGGATCGGCACCCGTCATTGCGGCGATCTTCTTCACCGGATCGCTGTCGGCGGTCCAGGCTGCGGGGTCGGCGAGATAGGCCCTGTTTGCCTCGTCGAAGGTCCGTGCAAAGGCGACGAGGGCGTCGGCATTCTCCTTCGCGAATTCGGTGTTCACCACCCAGCCGTCGAACGTGGGATAGCCCATGGCTGCCGTCTGGTCGGCGCCGATGATGAAGGTTCCGGTCTGCAGGATCTGGTTCTGCACCGGCTCCCAGATCCAGGCTGCATCGACCTGCCCGCCATCCCAGGCCGCCGCGATCTGGTCGGCTGGCATGTTGACGATGGTGATTTCGGATTCCGGAATGCCCGCGTTCGCAAGCGCCCCCATCAGCGAGAAGTGCGCGGTCGAGCCGACCGGCACCGCCACGCGCTTGCCCCTGAGGTCGGCCACGGATGCGATCCCGCTGTCCTTCTTGGCGATCAGGCTTTCGGCGGTGCCGATGCCTTCGCTGAGCATGAAGAGCTGGAAGTCGACACCCTGGCTGGCGCCGATGGCCAATGGTGACGAGCCGAGTTCAGCCACCTGGATGCTGCCCGAGGCCATTGCAGCGATCACTTCGGTGCCCGAGCCGAACTGGCGCCATTCGATGGTCCAGCCCGTCGCCGCATCGAATTTCCCATCCGCCCGCGCGGCCTGGAACGGAGTAGGGTTGCCAAACTGGCCGATCACGACTTTTTCTGCGAGCGCGGCCGAGGACATCAGCGCCAGAGTCGCAGCGCCGAGCAGCAGTCTCTTTGCAAGGGTCGTCATTGTCCATTCACTCCTCTGGTTGGATGAGATGATCCGGGTGCGCCATTCCAGCCGTTGCGGCGAGGGAGGGCGAGGCCCGGTTGCCGTCGCGTAGCCCGCGATCTTGTGAAAAGCGAACGATCGCCTCGACCAGGCAATCGAGCGTGTCGAAGGCATCGGCGCCGGGCGCCACTGCATCCGCGATCAGGGAGAATTCCGTGCAGGCGATCATCTGGACGTGCGCGCCACGCTCGATCAGCCGGGCAGATGCCGAACGCAGCACCGCACGCGCCTCGCTGTCTGGTCCCTGCGCCTTGATGCGGCGAATGGCGGCCAGCACGGCATCCTCATCGTCCGCATAGAGCGGCTTGAGCCCGGCGGTTGCCAGGGGCGCATCGAACAGCCCAATCCGGCGCACGGCGGGTGAGGCGAGGATGCCGATCGGGCCGGCGGGACCCGCGCGCTGTACCGCTCGGACAACAGAAAGTGCGACCATATCGAGAAATGGGATTGAAACAGCGGCGCGGATCGATGGCGCGAAATGGTGCGCGGTGTTGCAGGGCATCGCGATGGCTGATGCCCCCGCTCGCTGAAGCCGCGCTGCCATTGCAGCGAGAACCGGGCCGGGATCGTCCCCCTTGCGGTCAAGGAGAAAGCGAATGCGGGAGGGCACCTGCGGGTTCTGGTCCACGAGCAGGGGCACATGGTCGGCATCGTCGCGCGCATCCACTGCAGCCACGACCTTCTGCATCAGGAGTATCGTGGCCTCCGGTCCCATGCCGCCGAGAATGCCTACGGTCGCACGCGTCATGGCGGCGTCTCGTGAAGCGGACCCGCGACGGCGTTGTCGATATGGTCGGCGATCGGCGCGCAGCCGTGGGGCGAGAACGTCAGCGGCGGACGCATGCCGAAGAGACAGGACAGGATCGGGATCTGTCGCGTGAAAGTGCCAGCAAATGGACGGAGCCTCATCTGCGACGTGCCCCGCCGTCGCGGCCGCGTTCCGGCTCGGCGAAGACCGAGTCGTAGCCGAACAGCGCCGCGGACCCGCCGGTATGAAGAAAGACGACACGCGTGCCTTTTCTGAACCGCCCCTTGCGGCAGTAGTCGATCAGGCCCGCGGCGCCCTTGCCGGAATACACCGGGTCGAGCAGGATGCCCTCGATCTCGGCGAACATGCGAATGGCTTCGATCGTGTCCGTTCCCGGAATGCCGTACCCCGCCCCTACGTAGTCACTGTCGGCGCGGACATCATCGCGCCCGACCACGCCCGGGCAGCCCAGCTTTTCCGCCGTTCGCAACGCGAGATTGAAAACGCTCTCCTCCTGTTTCGCCCGCGGCGCGCGCACTCCGAAACCCAGCAGCGGGATGCCGGCGTTTATGGCCTTCAGCCCGACCACAAGTCCAGCCTGTGTCCCCGCGCTGCCGGTTGCGGTGACCACCTGGTCGATGACCAGCCCCCGGTCGTTTGCCTGCCCCACGAGTTCGAAGGCGCAATTGACGTAGCCGAGCGCGCCTGTCGGATTCGATCCCCCGCCCGGAATGATGTAGACCTTGCGGCCCTTCGCGCGAAGGTTTGCAGCCACGGCCTCCATCTCTGCCTGCATATCGAGCCCGCCCGCTCGCCTTTCCGTCGTGGCTCCGTGCAGATGGTCCAGAAGAACGTTGCCGTTGCCGTTGTAGTTGGCGTCGTTCGAGCCGGTCCGGTCCTCGAGGAGGATGTGGCAGTCCATCCCGAGCTTCGCGGCGAACGCTGCCGTCTGGCGGGCATGGTTCGACTGCGTCGCGCCCTGCGTCATCACCAGGTCGGCGCCCATTGCCTGCGCCTCGGCCATCAGGAACTCGAGCTTGCGCGTCTTGTTGCCGCCCGTCGACAGGCCGGTGCAATCGTCGCGCTTGATCCAGATCTCCGGCCCGCCCAGTTCGTGACTCAGCCGGTCAAGCCGCTCGAGCGGGGTGGGAAGATGCGCCAGGAAGACGCGGGGAAAGCGCGCGAGGTGCATTCGATCTTCCTTTTGGAAACATGCCTTGTTCAGAAACTTGCACGCCATACCCTGGTTTACAAATTCGAAATTTACCTCATATCATGCAATTCATGCATGATATGATGAGATGGGTGGTCGGTTGTGCGGATCGAGTGGCTTGAGGACATACTGGCCGTCGCAGAGACCGGCTCCTTTACGGAGGCGGCAAGCCGGCGGCATCTGACACAGTCGGCGTTTTCGCGCCGGATCAAGGCAATCGAGGATTCCCTCAGAGTTGAGTTGTTCGACCGATCGCGCAAGCCCGTGCACCTGCGTCCGGCGATCGCCGAACACAAGGATCGGATTGCCGCGCTGGTCGTGGCCGTGCGCCAGCTCGCAGGCGAACTGCGGCGCGGCGATCGGGAGGGGGCCGACCGCGTTGTGATTGCAAGCCAGCATTCGCTCACCGTGTCTCTGTCACCGTCCCTGGTGGCGCGGCTGGGCCGGGATGGGCACAACATCCATGTCAGGCTGCGGTCGGCGAACCTTGACCAGTGCTTTGCGCTCCTTCTTTCCGGACAAGCCGATATCGCGCTCGCCTACCGTCTTCCGGAGGAAGAGCATCCCATCAACGCGGACTACATCGAGACGGCGGTGATCGGCACCGACCGCCTTATTCCGATAGTTTCGACCGGGCGCGCCGTTGACGTCCGCTCGCGGATCGCGCAGGGCGAACTCGACTATGTTGCCTATCCGGAGGACGTTTTCCTCGGTCAGGTCATGAACCGCACGATCCTGACGCAGGTCGCGAACCTCGATCAGATCGTCGTGCGGGCAGAAACGGCGCTGACCCTCGCCGCAGTCGAGATGGCATCGGTCGGGGTTGCAGTCGCCTGGGTGCCGGAGTCACTCGCGCGCGACAGGCTGCGCAGGAAGGACGTCAGCGACCTCTGCGACATCCTTCCCAGCCGATCTCTCGACATCACGGCCGTCCGGCTCCGCGAGAGCAGCGGCGCTGTCGTTCGTCTCGTTTGGGGCTGCCTTATGGCCTGGCTGTAAGTTCTCATCAGGGCCTGTCCGGCAAAAGCGGACTCTGACGTTGCCCCCAACTTTATCCAGAGTGAGCGAGACCCCGGGTTTCGGTTTGCCCGTTTGGGCGGGTTGGGCAACGGGGGCCGGCGCGGAGCTGATCGGGTTGCGCAGCGTCAGGGGAAAAGCCTTCAGCGCTTGCGCCAAGCCCCGGGGCGGGCCTGCGGGCCGGCCCTAGAACCTGTCTGACGCAGATAGAAGCGCCAGACAGGTTCTGGATTCCTGATTGCGCCTGTCGTTCGCCAAAACCGGAGTCCACTTTTGCCGGACAGGCTCTAGAGATCCTGCCCGGCGATCCGGGCGCCCGCGGCCTTGCCGAGGTCCCTCGAAATGCTCTGGAACGCCGCGTCGAACCCGGCAAGCAGCGCCCGGTTCAGGTCCTGGCCCGCCTCGCTCGCGGAGAAGGCGATGTAGGCGCGCAGCTCCTCGTCCGAGAGCGGCGCATAGGCCATGGTCAGGTAGCTGTAGAGCCAGTCCGTGGACTCGCTACGGATGTCGGCCTCCTGCGACCAGACACTCGCCAGAAGCTCGTCCTCGGCCATGCCCCCGGGGACTGCACCCGCCTCGGCGAGGCCCCGGTAGAACGACAGGCTGGCATTGAGGCCGCTCGAGACGTTGGCCTCGATCAGGTCGCCGGCCTCAATGAAGGCTTCGACCGCGGCGAGCCTGGGATCGTCCTCGGCCCGCATCTCCTCGACCTTGAGCTTGCTTGCCTCCGCGACCGAGTCGTCAAGAAACGCCCGGCGGGCGGAAAGCTCGAGCGCGACGGTCTTCCGTCCGGTGTCCGAGGTGAAGAAGGCGGTCATCGCCGCGACATCCCCGCCGTCCGCCGCAAGCGTCCGGCCGAAGACCTTGCGGAACTCGGGCAGGAACCGGTCGGGCGCATAGATGTCCGCGACCTCGCGCGCCCATGCCGCGCCACCCCTGCCGGGAAACAGGTCCTCCTCGAGTTGCCGGCCGTAGCCCAGGCCCTCCTCGCCCATGATCGCGGCCACCTCGTCGATCGCCAGCGCATCGAGCAGCGCCTCGGTTCCGTCCCCGGCGAGCGCGGGCCCGGACAGGACGAGCAGGAGGGGCGTGATCAGGAAGATGCGCATCGGTCGGACCACCTCGAAGCCTACGGACCACAGGTAGCCAGCCCGGACCCGGATGCCAAGGCGCCTTCTCGTCGCGCCGTACGCCGCCGCCCCGGTGCGCCCCCGGTGCGGTGCCAGTCCCGAGAAAGCGGTTGCACTGCCCCCGGAGCACCGCTAAACCCCCGCTCCACGACGACCACCGATGCGGAGAGGTGCCGGAGCGGTCGAACGGGGCGGTCTCGAAAACCGTTGATGGTGCAAGCCATCCGTGGGTTCGAATCCCACCCTCTCCGCCACTTGCCCTCGCGAAAGCGTTCTCCCGATCCGGCTGCGGCCGGATTTTTCCGTTGTATTCAAGGGTTATGCGGGTTGGGCTGAGCACTGGCTCGGGCACCAGGTGGGCCGGAAGCGGTCTCTCCAAGGCGATATTCTCCGGACCTGATGACTGCGCCCGTTTGGTGAATTTCTTATAAGTCCTTGTAAGATAGAAAAAAAATCTAGCGTCCTAAATTGCTTGGATTGGAGTCGCGTTTGGGGCTGCCGCGACCGGGTTCGGAAGTTCTCAGGCCATTGCCCGCTCCAGTCTTTGCTTCCGAAGCTCCCAATCGGGCATCACCTTGTCGAGTAGCTCGAAGAATGCGGGGCCGTGATGTGGCTCGGCCACATGGCAAAGCTCGTGGGTGATGACATAGTCGATGGCGTCGACCGGCGCTTGCACGAGGCGGCGGTTCAGCAGCAAGCGTCCGGCCGGCGACATGGACCCCCATCGCTGCCGGGTCTGGCGTACGATGAGACCTTTCGGCCTGAATGCTTCGGGATCCGGGAACAGACCGAGGCAGAGTTCGATCCGCTCCGGAAACTTGATGTGGGCCCGATCGCGGTACCATGTCTCGACCAGTTCGCGTGTCACCTCCGGCCTGGTCGGCCGGTGAGTCTGCACGACAATGAAGCCGCGGATCAGCTTCACGCTTTCCTGGACATGCGGGACCACCTTCAGCCGGTACTGGCGCCCGAGGTAGAGATGGGTCTCACCGGCGACAAACCTGCGCTCCGGTGTTCTTGGAAGGAACTGGGCGAAGTACCGCTGCTGCCGCGTCACCCATCCCGCGCGCTTCCGCAGCTTGGCTTCTATGGCGTCGAGCGTCGCGTCCTCCGGGGCCGCGATCACCACCGAAGCATCCGGCTCGACAGCGATCTCTAGCGTCTTCCTCGGACGGCGGACGATCTCGTACCGGATCTCCTGCTCGCCGTACTTCAGGCAGTGCAGTTCCCGCGTCATGCCGCGAACCGGGCTCGGGCGAGGTCCATGATCTTGAGTTCGAGGTCGTCGAGCACCTCCACGGGCAGGTCGACTCCCCTCTCGTCACGCAGAACGTCGAAGAAGTAGTCATCGATGGCATTGCGCAGTTTGTTCTGGGCCACTTCGTTCGACCAGATGTCGACGATCAGGTGGGACTTGATGATGTCGATGATCTCCAGGGCGATGGATGCTGCTTCGTCGCCGGCCACCGGCTCATCGTCCTTGATCTTGAGCTGACCTTCCAGGACGCCGAAGAACGCCTGTGCATCCTCATCGCCACGGATGCTTTCGGGAACATCCCGGCCGCGATCCTTGCGCGCGACCTTGCTCGCGAGGTCCACGACGCTGTTCAGGTATTCGCGCTCGGACAGCCGCTTCTCGCGGTAGGCGCGGATGGTCTCTTCGAGCAGCTCGGAGAACTGTTTGTAGAACGTCGGGTCCTCATCCATCTTCTCGGTGATCGCCCGCCGGGTCGCGCTGGCGATGCGATCGGCCCTCGAGGCCTCGGACACCCCCGTCTCTTCGACGACGGCCTTCAGCGCGTCGGGATCGTTGATGTTGACCACCTCGATGATGGTTTCCGCCGGCATTGCCACGACGTGGTCATCAAGGAGCTTCTGGATCTTCGGCTCGAACTCGCGGACATCGACCGTCTCCTGGTAGCGGAGCTGGACCGAGCGCTTGAGTTCGGAGAACTGCTTCCAGTCGCGTTTCAGGGCATCGACCTTGGCCTCGTCGAAGACATCGAACAGCTTGTCGGACGAGAGCGAGATGTGCAGGCAGCGGCTGAATGCCTTGAGGCGCGCGTAGAACTCGTGGCGCAGCGCCTCGTCGGCAAGGTGCTGCTCGAACTGCTCCATGTCCTTCTTGTTCCGAACCGGCTTGAAGAGGTCCCAGAGCTGGTCGTGAAGCTGGGGCAGCTTGCGGATCTCCTCCCGGATATCATGCACCGTCCCGGCAAGGTCGGCCGCCTCGTAACCTTCGAAGGCGCTATAGGTCGTCAGGGCACTGTCCAGCTCGCCCAGCAGCCCCTCGTAATCGACGATGAAGCCGAACTGCTTCTCCGTTCCGCCGTCCTCGTAGAGACGGTTCACGCGCGCAATCGCCTGCAGGAGATTGTGTTCCTTCAGGGACTTGCAGACGTAAAGCACCGCGTTCCGGGGCGCGTCGAAGCCGGTGAGGAGCTTGGAGACGACGATCAGGATCTCCGGATCGCCGGAGCCCTTGAAGCCATCGATGATCTGGCGGTTGTACTCCTCCTCGGTCTTGTACTTCGCCATCATCTGCGACCAGAAGCGGCGCACGAGGTCCTTGGACTCCTGGTCGACCTCCTCGTTGCCCTCGTTTTCGTCCGGCGGGGAGATGACAATCGCGCTCGAGACGTGGCCGATCTCGTCGAGAACCTCCTTGAAGCGGACGGCTGCGGCCTTCGAGGGGGCAACGAGCTGGGCCTTGAACCCAGTCCCCTGCCAGTGCTGGCGAAAGTGCTCGGAGATGTCGAAGGCCTTGGCTCGGATGGCCTGATCGGTCTTGGCCAGGGCGTCCATCCGGGAGAACTTGCGCTTCAGATCACGCTTCTGGTTCTCGGTCAGCCCCTCGCTGATCTTGTCGAACCAACGGTCGATAACGGCGCCCGAGACCTGCTGCTCAACGAGCCGTCCCTCGTAGAGCAGCGGCACGACAGCACCGTCGGCGACCGCCTCGTCGATGGCGTAGCGGTGGATCAGCCGCCCGAAGGTCGACAGCGTATTCTTCTCCTTCTTGAGCAGGGGCGTGCCGGTGAAGCCGAGGTAGCAGGCCTTCGGAAGGAGGCGGCGCATCTTGGCGGCGAATTGGCTGTGGCCGCCGTAGCGCCCCGTCTGCGTTCTATGGCTCTCGTCGACCAGCACGAAGATGTTCGGATCCTCGTCCATCAGCTTGCTGTTCTTCAGCGCCGTGTCGAACTTGTTGATGATCGTGGTGACCAGCGGAGCCTTGTCCTGGACGAGCTCCAGAAGGTGAGCCCCGCTCGTCGCGCGGACCGGCTCGAGGTCGCAGGACTTGAAGGTGTCCTTGATCTGCTTGTCGAGATCGTCGCGGTCCGTGACGATGATGATCCGCGGGTTCTCGATGCTGCGCTCGAGAGCGAGCGAGCGCCCCAGCATCACCATGGTCAGTGACTTCCCTGAACCCTGCGTGTGCCAGATCACGCCGCCCTTGCGGGCGCCGCTAACGTCGTGCTGCTTGACGGTCTCGACGGCGCGGCGGATCCCGAAGAACTGCTGATGGCGCGCAACCTTGCGGACGCCGCCATCGAACACTGTGAAGCGGCGGATCAGATCGAGCAGCCGCTCGGGGCGGCAGAGTGCATAAACCGTCCGGTCCTGGGCCGTGACCGCGCGCTCGCCCTCGGCGGCCATCGCGTCGAAATAGGCGCGTGCATCCGCGAAGTCGCCGGAGAAGATGGCGTCCTTCTCCGCCACGGTGAGCACGCGGTTTGAGAAGGGCGCGATGGCCTCGTCGGTGTCTTCCTCGTCCCGCCAAGTTTGCCAGAACTTTCGCGGCGTGCCGACGGTTGCATAACGCGCCTCGTTCCGGTTCATGCCGATCAGCAGCTGCGCGAAGTGGAAGAGCTGCGGGATGTTGTCCTCGTTCTGGTAGCCGATCAGCTGGCTGTCCGCCTTCTTCAGGCTCTCGGTCGGCCGCTTGTTCTCGATCACCAGGATCGGGATGCCGTTCACGAACGCGACAATGTCACAACGCTTGGTCTGGCTCGACGCTGTCCTCTCGACCGAGAACTCGGCAGTGACATGGAAGCCGTTGTTCTCCGGCCGCTCCCAATCGATGTAGCGGAACGAGTAGCTCTTCGAGTCGCCGTCGATGGACTTCGTGATCGTCGTGCCGAGGACGAGCGTGTCGTAGATGTCCTGATTGGTGCCGCGCAGACCCTTCAACCGATCTGGCGTGGGCTTGAGCCGCCGCATCGCCTCGTGCGCGTCCTCGAGGTCGAAGCCGTACTCGCGGCCCCGGTGCGTGAAGCGGTTGATGCGCATCAGCTGCTCAGCGAGCACGTCGTCCAGCACCACGTTCCGCAGCCGCCCGCCGCGGAGGCGCAGCGCTTCCTCCTGCGAGAGCGGGATGAACCCGAGCGCCACGAGCAGCTGCAGCGCCGGAACCTGGGACTGGTGTTTCTCGCGGGTATCGAACCCATGGCCTCGATCCATCACGCCCCCCACACCTCGGCGGATCCGGCATCGAAGAAAGCAACAGACAGCGGGACACGTTCATCACGGTGAGCCGCAAGGGCGTTCGCAGCCGACCTGATCGCCTTGTTACCATCACTATTGGGCTCGCCATAGAGACCGACGTAAATCTGCCCGATCTTGCCGCGAGCAATCTTTTTCAGGATGTGCTGATCGTTCTCGGCCAAACTATGCCCAAATATGAAGAGCGCATCATTCCTCTGACCCATTTGCGAGGAGAAGCTCTTGTATGAATGGTGCAAGTAAGCGCTATGCTTGATTTTAGCCAACTTCTGATTGCTTTTTCCCTCGGCGACAAAAAGGGGGAACTTGCGCGCACCCATGGCTTCGCGAGCTTGCTCAAGCAGGGGTTTTCCAGTGTTGACCCAAGTGTATTTTTGAAGCTCCGCACCAGCATCGAACAGGTGCAAAGCGCCGTGGAGGTAGTGAACGCGCTGTCCGTGCGCCCCGCTCTCGCCCATCCAGTTCACATATTCCGGCTCCGTGTCCTCGTCGCGCCCAAAGCCATCGTTTGCAGCAAGGCTGATGGGGTCGTCGAAACCCATGTCCTCATGCATCAAGGTCCAATAGAGCAGGAGGTCGTAGTTTAGGGTGTAGACCTTTCCGTCCTTGTTCTCGTCGCCAAGGAAGTGCGCCAGGAACCGGCGGCATGCCCAGAATTGCTCGTCGTTGATCTCATTCGGAATATTGGGGTGGTTGTTGGCCACTGTCTGAATGAGGATATCTTTCAGGGCTTCGGCATCCGCAGCCATTTGAGCGGCCGCCTCCGTTGCCTCCTTTGAATAGACGGGGACAACACGCGAAGCGTCCTCCAACATCTTGATGATATGCTCGAAGTCCGTCGTTCCGACTGCGTCAAATACGTCAGGCAAGCGGGGTGCCGTCGAAAAGTCGGCCTGCTCAAACAGAGAGCCGTACGTGAAGATTTTCGGACGACAGGCGATGCTGAAACCGTTTCCAAGCAACAAGTGCCGCTTCTTGAATTGCGCTGAATGCCCAATGGCTTCATCGAATGTCAGGAAGTCTGCCATGCGTCACCCTTTCGGCGGATAGGGATCTTTCCCATAGGTGTTCCGCTCACGGATCTTGCCGTCGCGGCCCTTGAGGAAGGCCTCCCCCTTGGTTTCAGCGGCCTTCCCGCGCGAATGCGCCCAGGCGTCGGACTGGGTGTCCGTGACCTTGCTGGCGCGCGTCGCGCCTTCGCGCTTGGACTCCCACTTCCCGTCCGGGCGCTGCTGGGTCCAGTAGTTCTTCTTATCCGGCATGTTCGGTCTCCTCGGTGGCTGCGGAGGGTTCGGAGGGGTCAAGCGGCACTCGCCATTCGCCCGTCAGGAGCTTCTGCATCAGGCCGCGCTTTTGCAGCGTGACGGCTTCGATCTCGCGCTCGGTCGCGGCCAGGTCGGCGCGCGCAGTGTTCAGGACGGCGGCGATGGCCTTTTGCTCGTCGAGTTGAGGCAAGGGCAGTTTCAGCGCGGCGAGGTCATCGTAGTAGGTCCGCTGACGGACGCTGCCCGAGCCGCCGCTGTTGATGTAGTGGGCCCACCAGGACGTCTTGCGCAGGTGGTCGAGGTAGTCGGCATCAAGCCCGTCCGCGTTGCAGGCGAAGACGACGTAGTCGGGACTGACCAGCACCTCGTCCTCGCGTTCGTTCATCGCGATGGAGCCGACGTTGATGCGCATCGGGTTGTAGGCGAAGGCGCGGGGCGGCAGGCGCTTGTAGCGGCTGATGTCGCCGGCGATGGTCTGTTCCCGCATGGGGACGACGCCTTCAGCCTTCGTGACGCCCATGACCAAATCGCGGCCAAGCCCTTTGGCCCCATTCCGCCTGGTCAGTTCGTGAGTCACTGCGCCAAGGCGCGTCGGCGCCCAGTTGCGCCGCTGGCCGTTCAGGCGGAGCTCTCCGAACAAGAGGGCTGCGCGAAGGCCGACGAGGCGCTGTTCCTTCAAGGCGCGGAGGACGGCAAGCTTTTCGATTGCCTGCCCCCAAGTTTCTAGGACGAAGGCAATACGACGCTGCTCAGCAATCGGAGGAAGAAGGATTTCGATGCCTTCGAGGTCAGGGCGATTGATTTTGGGAAGCCCGGTGCGGAATGATCTCGACGTTGCTTCTGAAACAAAGCGCTCTGAGATCAGTGTGAAAAATAGGAACCCGCGATCCGTATGGTTCTCATCAACCGGCCAAAGCGGGTACATATCCGCGCTACAAATTCCAGAGAAGTCTGGAAGTGCGACCTTGTTTAGGTTTGGACGGATCTTGGAGTACAAAATCGACGCGGCATCGAAGGCGTACTTGCCTGAAATCTGACCAAGTTCGCGCGCGGTCCTGAGTCCTTCCTTGTCTATGCCTCCACCGGACAGGAGGTTGTCCGGTCCGACGCTGATCATATCAGCGAACGGCTCCTTTTTGGGGTCGACCTGTCCGGAAGCAATCGTGACAACCGATCCGAATGGCACGCGAACCCAACCATTACGCATCGCTACGGCCCTTCTTCTCCGCCTTCGCAACGTCGGCGATGCGTTTCAGCTCTTCGAGGTCGTCCACCTCGGCCGCCACCTGCCGCGCGGCTTCCTTCCGCTTGGTGTCGAACGCGTCGTAGCGATCGTGAGCGATGCGCTTCGCGGCCTCCGCCGAGACGGAGCCGGCGCCCTGCAGCTTCGGCAGCTCGTTGGAGGTCAGGAAGGTGTCGAGCACCCCCTCCCATTCGGCCAGCCGCATGGTCTGCCGCCGTGTCGCCCGCAACTCGGCGGTGTTCAGGAAGGTCTCGACGATCAGGTTGAGCTCCCGGATCTCGGCCTCGCCGAGATAGTTCTTGGCCGTGCCGACGTCGGACTTGCGCAGGGGGCGCCCCTTGTCGGCGTTCTTCCAGGTCGTCAGCCCCATGTTCGGCTGATCGGGATTGGCTCGGGCGCGGATCAGCTCTCCCGCCGTGTGGCTTGTGACGGCGTAGAGCATCTTGTTCTGGATCGTTGCATAGAAGGTATTCACGGTCGGCGACTTGGCGTCGTAATCCTCGCTCAGGGCGAGGATGTCGCGGACCTTCTGATAGAACCGCGCCTCGGACGCCCGGATGTCGCGGATCCGCTCGAGCAGCTCGTCGAAGTAGTCCCAGGCGGGATCCTTCAGGCGCTCGTCGTTCATGACGAAGCCCTTGACGAGATACTCCTTCAGTGCCGAGGTCGCCCACCGGCGGAACTGAATTCCACGGGGACTGCGCACGCGATACCCGACCGCAAGGATCATCTCGAGCCGGTACACGGTCACCGACCGCTTCACCTGCCGTTTGCCCTCAGCTTGAACTGTCAAGTATTCCTTGACCGTTGACTCCTGGTCCAGCTCACCCTCGGCAAGGATGTTGCGCACGTGCAGGCTGATGTTCTGCTTCGTTGTCTGGAAGAGCTCCGCCATCTCCAACTGGCTGAGCCAGACAGTCCCATCGACGGCTCGGAACTGAATCTCCGCCTGACCGTCCTCGGTGTTGTAGAGGATGATTTCGCCATCAGACATCGACGCCGAGCTCCTTCAGATACCCGGCCATCTTCGCCCGGACGTCGGCAAGCTCCGCCTCGATCCGCACGATGTCCTTCTGCACGGCGGCGACGTCGATCTCCTCCTCCGGCTCGAACGTGTCGACGTAGCGGGGGATGTTGAGGTTGTAGCCGTTCTCGGCGATCTCCTCTGGGCTGGCCCGGTGCGAATACCGCTCGACTTCGGCGCGGGTGGCGTAGGTCTCCAGCACCCTGGCCACATGCGTCTCGTCCATCACGTTCTGGGTCTTGCCCGGCGTGAACTCCTTGCTGGCGTCGATGAACAGCACGTCGCGCCGGTCAGCGTTCGCGCCGCCTTCCTCGCGCGAACGGTCGAAGATCAGGATGGCGACCGGGATCCCGGTTGTGGTGAACAGGTTGGCGGGCAGGCCGACGACGGCGTCGAGCAGGTTTTCCTCGATCAGCTGCTGGCGGATGCGCCCCTCGGCCCCGCCCCGGAACAGCACGCCATGCGGCACGATCACTGCGACGCGGCCGGACTGCCGTTTGGCGATCTCGATCATGTGGGTGATGAAGGCGTAGTCGCCCTTGGACTTGGGCGGCACGCCGCGCCAGAAGCGCTTGTACTGGTCGCTGTCGGCATCCTCCGCGCCCCATTTGTCGAGTGAGAACGGCGGGTTGGCGAGCACCACGTCGAAGCGCATCAGGTGGTCGCCCTCGACCAGCGCGGGGCTGTTGAGCGTGTCGCACCATTCGATGCGGGCGGCGTCCTTGGCGTGCAGGAACATGTTCATGCGGGCCAGCGCCCACGTCGCCCCGTTCACTTCCTGCCCGTAAAGGGCGAAGTTCTCGGATCCGACCTCCTGCGAGGCCTGGATCAGCAGCGAGCCGGAGCCGCAGGCGGGGTCGCATATCGTATTGCCGGGCTGCGGCGCCGCCAGTTTGGCGAGCAGGCGCGAGACGGCGGTGGGCGTGTAGAACTCGCCCGCCTTCTTCCCGGCGTCCGAGGCGAAGCGCGAGATCAGGTAGATGTAGCACTCGCCGATGATGTCCTCGGTCACCCGCGACGGGCGCAGGTCGAGCGCAGGCTTGGCGAAGTCCTCGAGGAGGTTCTTGAGACGGCGGTTGCGATCCTTCGGGCGGCCGAGGTTGGCCTCGGAGTTGAAGTCGATGTTGCGGAAGACGCCCTCGAGCTTGGCCCGGTTCGCGTCCTCGATCTTCTCCAGCGCGATGTTGATCAGCTCGCCGATATTGGCCTCGTTCCGCTGGGCGTAGAGGTCGTAGAAGCTTGCGCCCTCGGGCAGGATGAAACGCTCGCGCTCGAGGCGCCGGCGAATGCGGGCCTCGTCACCGCCGTACTGATTGCGGTAGGTCTCGACGTGGTCGTTCCAGAGGTCCGAAATGTACTTCAGGAACAACATGACGAGGATGTAGTCCTTGTACTGGCCGGCATCGACGGCGCCCCGGAAGGTGTCGCAGGCCGCCCAGGCGGTTTGATTGATCTGCTGTTGGGTAATCTGATCGGTCATCAGGCAATTTCCTTCTGGTCGGCGGCCTTCGCTGCATCGCCGAGAATGGCGCTTACGAGTTCTTCGCGGCGAGCGGCGAGTTGACGGAGCAGCTGCCCCTCCTGCCGGGCCAGGGCGTCGAGTTCGACGATACGTTTCTGCGTGGGCAGGTCGGGCACGGCGATCTCGAGGTTCTCGAGGACCGCCATGGGAATCATTCTGAGGCTTGTGCCCTGCGCTTCCGCGCCGAGCCTGCGCTGCGCGTCGGGCTGGTTAATGGCCCATGCCACGTATTCGGGGAGAACGCGGTCCCTGTCGGGGCGAACGATCACCAACGGGACAATGACCACGACGGGCTCCGGCAGCGAAGCGGGAATGGCCACCGCGGCGTTCGGCTCGCCACGCGATCGAAAGACGACCTCGCCGCCGCGGACGAAGTATCGGTCGGACAGCTTGTCCAGGTCGTACCTCTGGAAGTCCGGTCCTGGCGCTTCACCGTTCGTTCCGACGTCTCGCAGCTGAAGCGCCGGCACGCCACCCTCCGACAGCGGATCGAGCCTGCCGCGCGCCGTGTAGCCGGAGTGAATGTCCGAGAGCTCCGCGAGCCGCATGAAAGAATCCTCTGTAAGGCGATTTACAGAGATCTATGCGAGCCCGTCCCTCGAGTCAATCCTTCAAAGCGCAGTTTTCTTCCTACAGAGAAAAATGCAGCGCCTGATGCTGCCATGTGAGCGGGAACGGCTCCAGCACCTGCGCGAGCGTCACCTCCGGCCCCTGCTTCCCGTCCAGGATCGCGTCGATGATGTCAGGCGCGAGCAGCGTGAGCCGTAGGACGCGGGTCATGTAGGAGGGCGCGATGCCCTCTCGTTCGGCCAGTTCGGCGATGGTGGCGTATTCGCCCGACTCGAGCATCCGCTTCCATCGGAACGCACGGGCCAGCGCCTTGACCAGTGTGCTGTCAGTCCGCTGCGATTGCGTGGCGCCCTCGGGCAACTGCATCTCCTTCTTCCCGCCACGCTTCACGATCCGGAACGGGACGTGGAGCGTTACAGTCTCCGGGATCGGCGTGCTGCGGTTCATGCGGCCGCCTCGATGCCGCCGGCCAGCATCTCGCGCGCGAGGCTGCCGAGCCCGTCGACGCGCAGGCGCACGTTGAGCCCGTCCGTGCCGATGTCCACACGCTCGACCAACAGCGCCACGATGCGCGCCTGTTCGGCCGGGAAAAGCTCGTCCCACATCGGATCGAGCTGCTGCAGGGCCGCGCGGGTATCGGCCTCGGTGATGTCGTCGGCGTGGACGCGCGCGGCCTTCCACGTGCCCGCCACGATCTCGGGTTGGCGAAACACGGCGCGCAGCTGGTCGATGATTGCCGCCTCAATCTCCCCTGCCGGTAAGCGTCCAACAGGACACGAACCCGCACCATGCTTAAGCACCGTCTGGCTTACGTAGTAGCGGTAGAGCTTTTCGCCCTTGCGGGTGTGCGTCGGGGAGAAGGCCGCGCCGTCGGGTCCAAACAGCAGACCCTTCAGCAGTGCCGGCGACTCGGCGCGTGTTCGCATCGCCCGCTTGCGCGGGCTCTCCTGCAGAATGGCGTGGACGCGATCCCACGTCTCGCGGTCGATGATCGCGTCGTGCTCGCCGGGATAGCTGTCGCCCTTATGGACCGCATCGCCGATGTAGGCGCGGTTGCTCAGCATCCGGTAAATGTATTTCTTGTCGATCCGGTTGCCCCGTGGCGTGCGGATACCGCGCTTCGCGACCTCGCGTGCCAGTTCCGTCCCGGATCCGATCTCGAGGAATCGACCGAAGATCCAGCGGACATGCTCGGCGGCTTCGTCGTCGATCACCAGCTTCCGGTTCTGGACCCGATAGCCGTAGGGCGGCACCCCGCCCATCCACATGCCCTTCTTTCGGCTGGCGGCGACCTTGTCGCGGATGCGCTCGGCCGTGACCTCCCGCTCGAACTGGGCGAAGGACAGCAGAATGTTCAGCGTCAGCCGGCCCATGGACGTGGTGGTGTTGAACGACTGCGTCACGGAGACGAAGGTTACGCCGTTCCGGTCGAACACTTCGACCAGCTTAGCAAAGTCGGCGAGCGAGCGGCTGAGGCGGTCGATCTTGTAGACCACGACCACATCGACCAGCCCATCCTCGATATCGGCCATCAGGCGCTTGAGGCCTGGGCGTTCCAGCGTGCCGCCCGAGATGCCGCCGTCATCATACTGATCGCGGACCAGCACCCAGCCCTCCGAGCGCTGGCTGGCGATGTAGGATTCGCAGGCCTCGCGCTGGGCATGCAGGCTGTTGAACTCCTGCTCCAGCCCTTCCTCGGAGGATTTCCGAGTGTAGATCGCGCACCGGAGTTTCCGGACCATTCCTGATTTCGCAGGGGCCTTCGTCATGTCCGCGCCCTCCGGTTCTTCAGCCCAAAGAACACCCACCCATTCCAGCGCGTGCCCGTGATGGCGCGCGCGATAGCGGACAGCGACTTGTACGGCCGCCCCTGCCATTCGAAGCCGTCGGCGGTGACGGTGACGATGTACTCGACACCTTGCCACTCGCGGAGCAGCCGCGTGCCGGTGATGGGGCGGTCACGGTCGAGGCGCATGCCGCGCTTCTTCTTGTCACCGCCGTCGAGTTCCTTGCCCAGCCGTTCCAGCCGCCGGATCGTCTCCGGCTTCAGCCCGCCATAGGCGAGCTCCTGGATACGATAGGCCAGCCGGCTCTCCAGGTAACGCCGGTTGAACGGCGGCGGTTCGCTGTCGAACAGATCGCGCCACTGCGCCTTCAGTTCCGGCGTCGTGGCGGTTTTCAGCGCAGCCAGGCGCGCGAGAATTGGATCGTGGGTCGTCATGCGGGTCTCCGGTGAGTTGGAGTTGCATGACGGCATCGGTCGGCCGGAGAGTGTAGGCGAATTTCTCCAGTATCGTCAGAAGGTTCGCCCTGTTCCCGCAGCTGCAGGCGGACCAGCCCGAGCGCCAGCAGGCCGCACAGTTCGCCGCGGCGCTCGGCGGGAGTCATCTGGTCGGGCGGCAGCGGGTTTGAACCCCGCTGTGGATTTGTCGGCACGTTTCGCATGGGGGAAACGCTACCCGCACACCCTCCGAAAACAATCGGATTCAAAGGCTTATGGGAGTCCCGCGTAAGCCTGCGCAGAGGATAGGAACCGGCGGAGCCTCAGTGACGAATCGCCGGCGCGACCTGGGCATCGGTGTCGAGAACCAGCGCCGATCTCCAGAGCGGCGTCTTCATGAACACCGCCTCCTCGAAGCGATAGCTAGCCGTGCCGCGTCCCTGCTGTAGCAGCCCCGCCCAGCAGAGCGGGCGCAGCACCTGGATGTAGAGCTGGCCCATCACCTCGTCGTAGCGCGGCAACGGCCCCATCTCGGGTTCTCCGAAGAGCACGCGGCGAAGGTGGGCGCCGGTGGCGCCGTTCTCGGACTCGACGTTGAGCACGTTCAGGAAAACGTCCCAGTTGCCCAGGATCGGCGCGTCGTCGAACCGCGACATGCTGGCGTGGTTGATCCGGAACAGGAAGAACGGGACGACCGTGCCGAAAATCCGACCGGGATGGCCCGCCAGTGCCTGGCCAGCCTTGGTTGGCCGGAATTCGCCCTTGTAGTGCCGCCCGAGCTTCATCGCGATCATCAGGTCGTGAAGCACCATCAGCGGGGCGAAGTCGGGCTCGTTCAGCACCTTGTTGACGGCGAAGAGGTCCGCCTCGGTGTGGCCGGGCCAGTCGAACTCGGCCGCGGCCCAGTGCACGAAGACCCGCTTGAAGGCCCTGGACGGCGTCAGGGAAATGCCGCCGTGTTCGCCGATCCAGGCGAAGGTCTTCTCCATCCCCCGCACCAGCGGCGAGAACGCCGGCGCCGGATCGGAATCGTCCATCTCCCTGAACCCGATCACCTCAGATCTCCCGCGCGAACCAACGGATGCGGCCGACGATGTGGATCTCGTCGGCCGTTCGCTCGTATTCGGGGTAGTGCTTGTTGTCGGAGATGACGCGCACCGCGGGCGGGTCGCTGTTCGGGATGTGCTCGAGCCGCTTGGCGACCAGCCCCATCCCGTCGTCCAGCACGAAGATGCCAGGCGGGTTTGGGGCGCGGCGGGTCATGTCGACCAGCACCGCGTCGCCGCTCAGCAGCGTCGGCGCCATGCTGTCGCCCTCCACATGCATGATGCGCAGCTGCGACGGGCTGGCCTTGAGGCTGTTCCGGATCCAGGAGCGGCGAAAGTGATAGACGCGGCCGGGGGTGTCGCCGTCCTCGGTCACGACTGCACCACCGCCCATTGCGGGGCGTGGGGTGGCATGCGCGATGGCGACGAAGGCATCGTCGGGATTGTCGACGAACGGCGGCGTGCCCTCCACCTCGCCGATGCCGTGGATCAGCCAGTCGCGGTCTACCTTCAGCACGCGGGCGACCTCGGCCAGCCGGTCGAGGCCGGGGCGGGCGGAGCGGCCGCGCAGGATGTCGTAGACGAAGGACCGGTTCACGCCGGCCATCTCGGCGACGTGAGCGGGGCTGATGCCGAGCTGGTTGGCCCGGGCCCTCAGGCGGTCGGAAAGCGTGTGGTGCTCGGTCATGTCATCCCCACCCAACTGTGGATGAAATAGGATAAAATCGGATTGATCGAAGCCCGTCAAGCGAATAAGAACAGAAGGTAAACATCTTACACGGGAATCGGCTTGGAGGGCAGTGAATGCACATCGATAAATCGTACTTCACGCTCCCCGAGATCCTCGAGCGGTGGCAGATCACTGAAGCGGACCTGATCTACCTCGCTGAGAACGACAAGCTCCGCCTGTCGGTGCGCGTGTTCAGCGTGCCGATCGAGTTCGGCGACATCGAGGAGGACGTGAGAGGCGAGACCTACAGGGTGCCGTGGGAGCAGAGCTACTACAGCGGTCTGCTCGATCTCCATGCCCGCGACGTGTTCCAGCTTTTCCGGTGTGGCGAGGTCCATCTCGAGAGCTTCCGGACGCCGAAGGCCGACTACGCGGAGACCTGGGGCGATGCGAAGCCCGTCCTCGTCATGATCGGCGACCTCCTTCTAAGGCGAGATGAACGCGACCGTTTCGAGATCGAGACCGGGTTCTCGCCGGGCGGACAGCCGATGGAGGAGGCGACCTTCATCCACTCGGTCGATTACTTCGAAGTCCGCTGCAACGGATGCCGGTTCAAGCTGGGCCCGATCCAGGCGGAAGTCGTGCGCGCGCTGCACGAGGCGGCGCAGGCCGGGGCGCCCTGGCAGAACGGCAAGGCGATCCTGTCGCGCGCCGGCTCGAAAAGCCTGCGCATGGCCGACGTCTTCAAGTCGCAGAAGGACTGGCGGCATCTGATCCGCTCCGACCGGCGTGGCGGCTACCGTCTGAATCTCGACTGACCTATCCCCTGCCGCTCGGCCTCTGTGGGACCGGGAGGGGGATGAGTGAGGGATGGTGGGGGATGACGGCGCCCCGCCAGCGGCCAAACACCAGTCCTGAAAGGGCTGATTGATCCCCCTCCGCATCCCCCGCCGATCCTGACGACATCCCACTGCGGAATTTCGCATGTTCTCCTCGACAACGAGAGGAGACACCGATGCTGCAGAGGCATTGCCTGAACCAGAAGGAGCTGGCCCGGCGCTGGGGGATCTCCCACCGGACGCTGGAACGCTGGCGATACAGCGGCCAGGGACCGGCCTTCCTCAAGCTCGGTGGGCGCGTGCTCTACCGGCTCGCCGACGTCGAAGCCTTCGAGCAGAGCCAGCTTCAGCGTGCGCTGAAGATCAGCGAGGCCGTCGCGCGCGCCGGCCACGCGCCTCGCCGTCTGACCGCGGACCCCGCGCGGGCCGCACGGGTATGCTGATGGTCGCCGCGATCCCTGTCGGCGCCCGCGTGGCGATGCCGAAGCTCATCGATGTCGAGCTCTACGCCTGGATCGCTCAGGCCGAGGCTGGCGCCCGGATCGAGTATCACCGCGGCTTTCTCGGGATCGATGTCACGCCGGTGATCTCGACCTTGCCCGAGGCCGAGCGCCGTCAGCTCGCCGACCTCGGTCAGGCCGCGCTGGGCGCCTTCGAGAAGGGCCTCGTCCACCTCGTGCAGGAGCGCGTGGGCCCCGATCGCTTCGCCTACATCGCCGTCGCGCGACCCAGACCCAGAGCCGCCAACGCCTCGCTCTCGGCGCTGCTCCTCGAAGAGCGCGCCGCGTGATGGCCCTGCCATTCCCTTCAAACGGAGACCCCGCCATGCCGCACCCCAACAATGCCCCCCGCTTCGACGATCTCGAAGGTCTCGCCCTCGGCGACATCGCGGCGCTGCCGCCCGGGATGCTGCTGGATTTGCAGACGACGGCGCTCGCCGAGACCGCCCGCGTGAAGCGGCTGCGGGACCGGCTCGAGGCCGGGATCGCGCAGCGCTATGAGGGCGCCGCCGCGGCCGAGCGGACCGCGCAGGGCAAGACCAGCGGCACCGTGCGGGTCGAGGACGAGGGCGTCGTGATCGTCGCGGACCTGCCGAAGAAGGTCACGTGGGATCAGGACCGGCTGGCCACCATGGCAACCCGGATCCGAGAGGCCGGCGACGATCCGACCCAGTATCTCGAGATCGCCTATCGCGTGCCCGAACGCCGCTTCGGGGCCTGGCCCGACGCCATGCGCGAAGGCTTCGCAGCCGCCCGGTCCGAGACCACCGGCAAACCCGTCTTCCGGCTCGAGGCTCGAGACCGGTGACGCGCGGCGGCGGGACGCCCGAGCGGCAACGCCGGGCAGGTTCCCCTTCGGCACCCGGTCACCCCCGCCGCCGCGCCCCCTGAATTCACACCCCGGAGAACCCCATGGCCTTCCGCATCATCACCGCCGACGAACGGCTCTCGGCCGCCGAGAACAAGACCTCGCTCGCCATCTTCGGCCCGCCCGGCGTCGGCAAGACGACGCTCCTGAAGACGCTGCCCGCCGAGGAGACGGTCTGCCTCGACCTCGAGGCCGGCATGAAGTCGGTGCAGGACTGGCGCGGGGACTCGATCCCGGTGCGCAGCTTCACCGATTTCCGCGACCTCGCCGTGCTGATCGGCGGGCACGACCCGGCCCAGCATCCGAAGTCCTGGTACGGCGCCGAGTATCACGCCTGGCTGCAACAGCAGTACCTCGGCACCGGCATTGAGGACTTCCTAGCGAGAAAGCGGGTCGTCTTCGTCGACTCGATCACCGACCTGACGCGGCAGGCCATGGCCTATGCCCGCCAGCAACCCGAGGCCTTCTCCGAGCGGACCGGCAAGCCCGATGTCCGCGGCGCCTACGGGCTGCTCGGCCGCGAGGTGATCCAGGCGCTGAAGCACCTGCAGCACGCCCGCGGCAAGACGGTGATCTTCGTCGGCGTGCTCGAGAAGGTGACCGACGAGTTCGGCGCGACGACCTGGCAGCCGCAGATGGAGGGCACGAAGGCCGGGCGCGAGCTGCCGGGGATCGTCGATCAGGTCGTCTCCATGCAGCTCTTCGGTCGCGACGCCAAGGGCGATTGGACCCTCGACGAGACCTCCGCCGAGCGCCGCCTCGTCTGCCGCTCCGGCAACCCCTGGGGCCTTCCCGCCAAGGACCGCTCCGGCCGCCTCGATGTGACCGAGCCGCCCGATCTCGGCGCGCTGATCGCCAAGATCGACGGCCGGGCACCCGCTCAATCCGCCACCCCTTCCTGATCCAGACGCAAAGGACAGATTCATGAGCTACGATCTCAACGACGCCCAGCCGCAGATGGCCCCCATCGGCGAGCTGATCCCCGACGGCACCTTCGCCAAGGTCCGTCTGACCGTGCGCCCCGGCGGCGTCGACGGCGCCACGCCGATGGACGCGAAGCTCCTGAAGGCCTCGCAGTCGAGCGACGCGAAGATGCTGGATTGCGAGTTCACCATCCTCGAGGGGCCGCATGCCCGGCGGAAGTTCTGGCAGAGCTTCACCGTGGCGGGCGGCAAGGTCGACGAGAAGGGCCAGTCGATCGGCTGGAAGATCTCGAAGTCCACCTTTCGGGCGATGGTCGACAGCGCTCTCGGGCTCGATCCCAGAGACGAAAGCCCCGACGCCAAGGCCAAGCGGGTGCTGCCCGGGCTCAAGCATCTCGACGGCATCGTCTTCGCCGCGCGGATCATGGTGGAGCCCGCCTCCAACCCTCAATACCGCGACCAGAACCGGATCGCGAACGTCGTTCTGCCCGACGAGCCGCAGCACGGCCCGATCATGCGCGGCGAAGCCGTTCCTCCGGAGCCCGTCAACGCCCCGCCGCGCAAGGCCGCGAGCGCGCCGGCGCCGGGCTGGCAGGCGCCCACGCCGGCATGGGGCGCGCAGCCGCAAGCCCCGGCGGCGGCTCCGGCTTGGGGCGCACAGGCGCCGACCCCGCAGCAGCCCACGCTGCAGTCGCCCGCATCCCCGCCGTCCGCGCCGAGCGGAGCGCCGGCGACCGGTATGCCCGCCTGGCTCAATGGCTGAGGCGCGGTCGGCAGCACGGCGGCGGAGGTCTGGCCGGCCTTCGCCGCTGCCCGAGGCCCAAAGTGATCCTGCCGGGCCGATGACCCCGGATGAATGGCAGGCGCATGTGACGCGCGAGGCGGCGCTGGAGATCGGACGATGGCTCGAGTCCCGAGGAAGACTGCACGCCCCCATCGCAAGCCTCGGCCTCGGCGACCTCGAAGCCATGGCCAGCAACGCGATCTCGCGCTGGATCGTGCTCCAGTCCGAAAAGCTCCAGAGGGCGGGTTGGCCGCCCGAGGACCCGATCGCGACCTTCTTGCTCGGGTAGCGCTCTGCGCCGTCTGCGCCCGCGAGGCGCGCGGCTTCGGCTACTGCCACGGCCTCCGCTGGTCTGTTCGTCGCTGCGATCGATCCACTGGATCGACCGCTGGCCTGCGGCCACCGCTCCTCACCCCCTACCACCGCTTCTGCTCGCGCCGCTGTCAGGACGCGGGCAGCGCCATCGCCCAAAGGAACAACGGCATGATCGACAAGACCGCGCGCGAGGCGCAGGCGATCCGCGATGCGCGGACGCTCTTCGCCGAAGCGCTCACCGACCTCGGGCTCATGGAGCCCTTCTTCCACCGCAGCGCCCAAGACATCGACCGCCTGATCGAGGCGGCCGTCACCGGCTACATCGACAGCATGCAGGACCAGGCCGCGCGCAAGGAGCGCACCGGCACGGTCCTGGATGACCCTCTGCCATTCTAGTCGGAGAGCGAAATGACCAACGGTGAAATCTGGAGAACCGTCCCGAGCGCCCCCGACTTGCTAGTGAGCAGCGAGGGGCGCGTGATGCTCGCGCCCTATCGCGGTCCGATGCCCAAGGGCGGCGAACGATCCTACGGGGGCACGCCGACGTTCGGCGTGTGGAACAAGCAGGATGCCCGCTTCATCATCGTGGTGCGCGGAACGACCTACAAGGTCGCGAGGCTCGTCGCGGAGGCGTTCCACGGACCCGCGCCATTCGACCGCGCCGTCGTCATGCATCTCGACGAGAACGCCGCGAACAATCGCGCCGACAACCTCGCGTGGGGGACGCAGCGCGAGAACCTGAACGCGCCCGGTTTCCTCGAATACTGCCGCGGGAGGACCGGAGATCGTCATCCCGTCGCCGTCGGCAAGCGTCGGAGAGCACGGTCATGATCGACCTGAACGAAGACACCGCGTCCTGCAGCTGGAAGCACCTGCTCGAGGCGGCCACCGAGAACGCCGTCACCGATTTCGAGATCGAGTTCTGCGACAGCCTCCGCGAAAAGCTCGCGCGGTTCGGCGACAGCGCCCGGCTGACGGACGCGCAGTTCCACAAGCTGACCTGCATCGCGCAGGCCGGCGGGTTCTGGGAGCGCGAGCGATGATCGACCTCAACCATGGCTCGGGCTTCCTCTACGGCGCCGACGCGCCGCGTCCGCCCATCGCGCAGGCCGTGTCCGCCGCCATCGACACGGCGCTGTCCGCGCGCAACCGCGCCGAACGCCCGCGCACCTATGTAAGCTCCTCGGGTCTCGGCCGCGACTGCCTGCGCCAGATCCAGTACGACTTCCTCGCGGTGCCCAAGGACGAAGGCCAGGAGTTCGCGCCGCGCACGCTGCGCATCTTCGAGGCGGGCCATCGGGCCGAGGACATCGTCGCGGGCTGGTTCCGCATCGCCGGGTTCGACCTGAGGACCGAGCGTCCGGACGGCCGCCAGTTCGGGTTTGAGGCCCTCGGCGGGCGCTTCAAGGGCCATATCGACGGCTGTCTCGTCTCGGGCCCGGTCGCGATGGACTATCCCGCGCTCTGGGAGAACAAGGCGCTCGGCGCGGCCAGCTGGAAGGATGTGGTCAAGCGCGGCGTCAGCCTCGCACGGCCGGTCTACGCGGCCCAGATCGCGCTCTATCAGGCCTACATGGAGCTGCCCAACCCGGCGCTCTTTACCGCGCTGAACCGGGACACGATGGAGCTGCACGCCGAGCTCGTGCCCTTCGATGCGCATCTCGCGCAGGAAATGTCGGATCGCGCCGTCGCCGTGGTTCGTGCCTCCGAGGCCGGGGAATGGCTGCCGCGCGCCGCGGCCGAGCCCACGGCCGTCCTCTGCCGTGGCGGCATGGCGGCCGGCAAGTGGCACGCCCCCTGTGCCTGGGCGACACGGTGTTGGGGAGATCGGTCATGATCCCTGACGCCTACGAGCTCAAGCGGATCGTCCGCGCCCATCGCGAGCGGTTCTGGTGCTCCGACCTTCTCGGAGCAGCGGAGTTCGCGCCGATCTATTTCTTCGACGATCAGGCCGCCTTCGATGGCGATATCGTCGACCGCGCGATGACCCGGGTGCTGACCGGTCCGCTTCGGCTGCCGCACCCGTCCGTGATCTTCGAGGTGCGCGAGCAGCGCGCGTCTCCATCGGGCCTGATCGTCTGCGCCCGCGCCGACGGTGATATCGTCGAGGCCACGTTCCTCATGCGCAAGCGGGCGCCGCGCGGCTGGACGGATTGCCTGGTGCGGATCTGGATGCATCCGGACGGCAAGGCGGAGATCGAGGGCAACCCGGCGGAGCAGAGCGACGAGACGGTCCGCGGTCACGGCGAAGTCGCTGCCGGCATCGTCTGGCGCGCCCTGACCATCCTCGGCGCGTCCCCGGAAATCCGCGACCGCAAGGTGTCGCTTGCAAAACGGTCCCGCCTGTCCCGTGAGGGCGTGCGCGGATGGGTCTGGCGCCAGGTCGCCATCGATCCGGAGCGTCTGCGTGCAGCGACGCCGCCGCAGGGCGGCAGTCACGCCAGCCCGCGCTGGCACATCCGCCGCGGTCACTGGCGGCAGCTCGCCGACGGGCGCCGGGTCTTCGTCCGTCCATGCGAGGTGGGCGATCCGACCCGCGGCGGGATTGTCAAGGATTACGCAGTGGAGATGCCTCAGCAATGACCGAGTTCACCCCATCCGCCACGCAGGCCGCCGCGATCCGCGAGATCAAGGACTGGTTCGAGACCCGGACCAAGCAGCAGCAGGTGTTCCGCCTCTTCGGCTATGCCGGGTCCGGCAAGAGCACCGTGCTGAAGTTCGCGCTCGACGAGCTCGGCCTCTCGCCCCACCGCAGCGCGAAGGACGGCCGCTGCGTGCCCGGCGTCGTCACCGCCACCTTCACCGGCAAGGCCGCGCTGGTGCTGACCCGCAAGGGCACGCCCGCGCGCACCATTCACAGCCTGATCTACTCGGTCATCGAGGCGACCGAGGAGGAAATCGAGGAGGCTGCCCGCAAGATCGCGATGGCCGAACGCGACGCGCTCCGTCTCACCGGGTTCGCGCGCACAACGGCCGATGCCGCGATCGAGGCGATGCGCCAGGGGCTCTCAGCGATGAAGCATCCGCGCTTCGCCCTGAACCCGCAGAGCGACGCCGCGGACGCTCGGCTCATCGTGCTCGACGAGGTGTCGATGGTCGGCGAGGAGATGGCGCGCGACCTGATGAGCTTCGGCAAGCCGATCCTCGTGCTCGGCGATCCCGGCCAGCTGCCGCCCATCCGGGGCGAAGGCGCCTTCACCCGCGACAAGCCGGACGTGATGCTGACCGAGATCCACCGCCAGGCGGCCGAGAGCGCGATCATCCGCCTCGCCACCATGGCGCGCGAGGGTCGGCCCATCGGCTTCGGCATCTACGACGATCATGTCGCCAAGCTTCGCAAGGGCGACATCACGCCGGAACAGGCGTTGCGCGGTGGCCAGCTGATCTGCGGGTTGAACGCAACGCGGCTGCAGATCAACAACGCCATGCGCGCGGCGGCCGGTCTCGGCGGGACCTGGCTGCCCACGGGGCCGGCCGAGAAGATCATCTGCCTGAAGAACCAGAACGATCTGGGGCTGATCAACGGGATGTTCGTGACGCTCGAGGACATCGTCGACGAGGGGAGCCTCTACTTCTCCGCCGTCGTCCATGACGAGGACGGGCGCCACATCGGCGAGCCCTATGAGGACGGGCGCCCGGGCCGGCTGCGCATCTACAAGGGGCATTTCGAGGATCATGTCGCCTACGACGACAAGCGCCATGACCGCGACTACAAGGAGAAGCGCCTACTGACGGAGGCGACCTTCGGCTGGGCGATCACCGCGCACAAGGCGCAGGGCTCGCAGTGGGAAAACGTGATCGTCTGGGACGACGGGCTGGGTCGCAGCGAGATCGACCGCCGCCGCTGGCTCTACACGGCGATCACCCGGGCCGAGCGCGGGCTCGTCCTCCTGGCCTGAGGGGCGCGATGATCGATCTCAACGACATCGCGGTTCCGAAGACTCGGCACGATCTGGCGGCGGTGAAGGAGCGGCTCGCCTACACGGCCGCCGACTGGCTGCCGGGGCTCTTCCCCGAGGCCCGGCTCGCGCGGGACCGTCGATCCTTGCGCTGCGCAGACCTCTCCGGGCGCCCGCCGCGCAAGGAGGGCTCCTGCACCATCCATCTCGACGGGCCCTATGCCGGCTGGGGCTTCGACTACGCCACCGGCGAGCGGGCCGGTCCCATCGACCTGATCGCGCAGGCGACCGGCCTCTGCGACGGCGCGCTCTTCGACGAGGCGGCGCGGCTCGCGGGGATGGACCATCCGGCGCCGCGGTCAGCGCCGTCGTCGACCATGCGCGCACGCCCGGACCATTCGGCCGAGATCGTGCGTCTTGTCGGTGGGGCGGTACCGCTCGCGGGCACGTTGGGCGAGACCTATCTGCGCGCACGCGGGCTGTCGGATCCCGGATCGCCCGACCTGCTGTTCCATCCCGATCTGCCGGACTTCGACAGCTGCCGTGGCTGGCCAGGCCTGATCGCGATCCTGCGGCTGCCGGGCGGGGAGCGCGCGCCGGGCATCCACCGCACCTTCCTGCTCGACGACGGCAGCGCCAAGGCGCCCCCGGGCAAGAAGATGCTCGGCAGCGTGAAGGATGCAGTGGTCCGGCTGTGCCCGATGCCCGAGGACGGCCACATCGGCATCGCCGAGGGGATCGAGACGGCGCTCGCCGCGCACGCGCTCTTCGGCACACCGGTCTGGGCGGCGCTGTCGGCCGACGGTCTGGCGCGGTTCCAGTGGCCCGAGGGCACCCGGCGCGTCACCATCTACGCTGACGCCGGGGACGCCGGTCGCCAGGCGGCCGCGACGCTCTCGGACCGCCTGAACCGGGCCGACATCCCGAACGAGGTCGTCGCGCCGCTACATGGCGACGACTTCAACGACGACCTGCTGCGTGGCGCCCGCGCCGAGGATTACGCGCGCGAGACAGATACCGCAGCCGAGCCGCAGGCCGGCGATCCGGTCGAGCCGGAGACGGCCACCCCCATCGTCGCCTCTGCCGACGATCCCGCAATGCTGATCGCCGCGGCCGAGGCCCTGACCAACCCGCCCGAGTTCGAAGCCCTATCCACGCTGCTCGGGCGCATCGCGCTGGCGAAACTCGACCCGCTTCCCGAACGGCAGGTCATCGCGCGGATCAAGTCCGCGACCGGGATCGGCATGTCCGTCCTCACCCAGCAGCTGGTCGAACTCCGCCGCCGCGTGAACGCCACCGGCGACCCGCACGCGCCGATCCCGAAGCCCGCCTGGTTCAGGTGCCTTCGGCTCGATCTCGCGGGGGCGCCCGAGCGCAACGAGGCCAACGTCATTGTCGCCCTGACCTCCGATCCGGCCTTCGCCGGCGTTCTCGCCTTCGACGAGTTCGGGCAGGAGATCGTGGTGCGCCAGACGCTGCCGTGGGACGCCGGAACCGCCTCCCTCCCGCGCCCCTGGGAGGACGCCGACGACATCCGCACTGCTGAATGGCTCCAACTCCGCGGGATCAACGTGGCGCCGGTGGTCGTGAGCCGCGCCGTCGGCGCCGTCGCCCGCGAGCTGCGCATCCATCCCGTCCGCGACTGGCTCGACACCCTGAAATGGGACGGTACGCCCCGGATCGAGACCTGGACCAGCGCCTATCTCGGCGCCGAGCCGACGGCGTTCCATCACACCATCGGCGCGCTCTGGCTGATCTCGGCCGTCGCCCGCATCTATCGCCCCGGCGTCAAGGCCGACCACATGCTGATCCTCGAGGGGCCGCAGGGCGCGCGCAAATCCACCGCGATCAAGGTGCTGGCCGGCGAAGAGTGGTTCACCGACGAGCTGCCGGAACTGGGCTCGAAGGACGCCGCGCTGCACATGCAGGGCGTCTGGATCGTGGAAATCGCCGAACTCGACGCCATTGGTCGCGCCGAGGTCTCGCGCATCAAGGCCTTCCTGACCCGCACCACCGACCGCTTCCGCCCCCCTTACGGTCGCTATACCGTCGAGGTGCCGCGCCAGTGCGTCTTCGCCGGCACCGTGAACCCCGACACCTATCTGCGCGACGAGACCGGCAACCGCCGCTTCTGGCCGCTCCGCTGCGGTGCAATCGACATCGCGGCGCTCGCCCGCGACCGGGACCAGCTCTGGGCCGAGGCCGTCCACCGTTTCCGCGCCGGCGCGATCTGGTGGATCGACGACCCGGCGCTGCTGGCCGAAGCCCGCGAGGAACAGGACCGCCGCTACCAGTCCGACGCCTGGGACGACCTGATCGAACACTGGCTGACGCACGAAATCCGCACCGTCTCGGACGGCTTCCCCGACTACGGCAACTCCCGCACCGAAAGCGTGCCGCGCCCTGAGCCGCTGACCGACGTTTCGGTCGGCGAGATCCTCGAGGAGGCCATCGGGCTCGAACCCGCCCGTTGGACCCGAGGCGACCAGATGCGCGTCTCGGCCTACCTCAAGGCAAATGGCTGGGAGCGGTACCGACGCCGCGACGAGGGCGGGCGCGAGGCACCGCGGGAGTGGCGGTATCGGAGGGGGCAGGATCGGACTTGACTGACCCTAAACCATGGGACGATCTAGACTCCCTTCGAGCCGCCAAGAAAACCGACTTCGTACTCTTCCAGATCCTCGTGCCGCGCCACCCGCAGGTGCCTCTTGAGGATCGTGGTTTCCTTCCGCAGTTCAGGTGGCCTGGCACCTTGGGGCATTGAAGCACCGCCGATAAGGAAAGCTCCGTTACGCCCCCAATCACGGAGGAATAGCTGCAGGTTCTCTCCCGAACTCGGTTCCATGATCAGTGATCTTGCGACCACGAAAAACATCTCGCCGATCACCGGCCGCGCTTCCAAGTTGGTCGTCAGAATGACGGCGTAGTGCGATCTCGGACGACCCGGCAGGTCTGTCACGATAGTCACCAGGAGTTCACCGACTTGATCTTCCGACCCCAGCCTCTCCCGCCAGGATTCGAAGATGCGATAGCCGGCATCGGAATTCTCGAACATCAAAGCCAGGATGGGTAGACCGACAGGTGACAGCTTCATAACCGCCACACCTCTCCATTTCGCTGCGTTCCAGAGCGGGACGTCGATGAGAGATCGGGTCTTCAGTTCTCGATGGCTGCGTATTGTCCCGAATGGTTGATCCGCCGTGTCCCCTGACGTCGATCCTTCTGGCGCGGAAACTTTGGGCAACGGAAGAACCGCTCGAAAATGAAAAGGCCTTGGGGGATCAGCACGAAAATGGTCCACAATGCCGGCGGGCGTGATCGGCGTTTCCTTCATTACCCGGCTCATGCTGACACCCAGCCCGAGTGAAGTCGTGATCCGGCTGATTGCTGTATCGCTGTCGAGGAGCGTCTCAAGTGACTTGACTCCGTCCTTTAGGAAACAGGTCCAACCAATGATGCTTGCGACCGTTGTCAGTAATGCATCTCGCGCATCCGATGCTGTCCTTGGCTCAGCCGGATTCCAATCGGCTGGCCATTCGAGCAGGCCCTGCGACGCGGTCTCGTCAAACTTCGGGCAAGGAGCCGCAATCACATCGCTCAACACTACACGCACCTCATAGCGCTCGCGATGTGCGGCGAAGCCGGCTTCGAAAGCTGTCGCCAGCATCGTTTCAGCCATTGAGATCAGAAGTTGCGCAACCAAGGCGCATCTTGCTCCCTTGTCGCCGGAGATCGTCAGCTGCAGCCCGAGGACATTCGTTGTGAAGGCGAATGGACCGTCGAATTCTCCGATCAGGCCATGGCGAGGCAGGGCGCAAGCGGGTTGCGCCGAAAGCTGAGCAAGCATTTCAAGATTTGTTGCGCGATCTTCGATCGCCGGGCCGAGAGCTTCGTCTTCGTGGCCAAGTGCATATAGAAGGCAAGTGGATGCAGCCGGCAAGTCCATTGCCATAAGGACATCGGGCAGGCTCTGGAAGGCTGACAGATCCCCCTCCCGAGCATTCAGGAATTGGCCTCCGAGCGAGAAGTCGAAAGTCTGAAGTGTTTCGCGTGCTCTATTCTTCGAATCTTCGTCGAAGGGCAACGATGCAAGGATGCCGCGTGAGACTGCGACGACGTCCAGTAACTCCGCGACAAGACCAAGTTCCAGATCGATCCATCCCAACAGGAGGAATGTGGGAAGTATCTCACTTGGGGGCAACGACGACTTTTCGGCTTGTATCACGATTGCTGATAGACCGAACAAAGCGGTGGCTCTAGCCGCCCATGGTAGCCCGGCCCCGCGATAGGCTACAGCGAGCAGGTATGCCGCTTCCACCAACTCATCGAGGTGCTCTTCCTTTGTCAGGCATTCGACAACCGTGCCAAGGCGGCGAATGACCTCGAACCGATCCCGTTCGATGTCAAGTTGCCTAGCGCGACGCAAGAAAAGCATACCACGTGCCGTCTCGCCGCGCCGTTGTTGAAGCGCGTCGCCAAGATGGTCGACGACGCGGGACAACGTTGCGTTTCCTCCAAGCGTCTCGCCGAGCATTTCCACGAGCTGCTCCAGGCGATCAAAGTCATACTCCATCAATCCGCGGGCGGCGTCGATGATTTCGATGATCTGCGATAGTCGTGTCTCGATCGAACTCAGGTCGCTGGCTGCCAGGTCCACCATAATGCCACGCATCAGCAGAAGCGTCCGGGCGGTCAGCCTGTTGTTGGGCCGGGTTTCGTCATTCCACATCGACTCAAGACAGGCTTCCAAACGTTCCCATGCCGCTTGTACGTCGACATCCACACCGTCTGAGGTGGCTTGGGCAAACGGTCCTGACAGCCCGAAAAGCAGGTTCGTGGCCCTCTCGATTGCGGATGCGTGATTGAGAGCGAGGGCGCGCTCCTCGATGTCGCGATAGCCATCGCGGACGGCCCCAATGTCGTCGAACCAGTGCAGTGCCGTCCAAAGCTTCTCGTAGCGCGCCGCGAGGCTGTGTCGGTCCGCTCCATGGCGGTCAGCGAGCCGTATGGCTCGCTCGAAGCGGCCGTCAGTCTCATATCGTGGTCGCTCAAGTTCTCGGGACAGGATTGCGGCGTCCAGCGCGCATTTCACTACGGCTAGCGGCGCCTCCGCTGCCCGGTCGGGAGCTTCGAGGTCACGATCCAACGACGCCAACCTTTCCCGGCGCTCCCTGTCGCGCGGCCCAATCTTCGATTCCTTGACCTTTTCGCCAATGCCGAGATGGATATAGGCGAGATCGCGGGCATCCTTTTCAATGACGTTGTCTACAATCCAATTCCGGTCGAGAATTTCCACCAAGATGCCATGCTCGGCCGCCAGCGCATCTTGCAGCTCAGAGCGATCTTTTGATCGCGCGTAACGAGATGTGACGAAGAATGCCGTCTTGTAGCCTCGCCGAGTTCCGACCATCCCAGCCACATCAGCGCTTGCCTTTGCCTTCCAATCCCTCTTGGTACTGAAAGCAAAACCCCACCTCTCGTTGCCGCGGTCAGCGCGGCCCTCGAAGTGGCGCTCGACGACCTCCTCGGCGGTCCTGATGCTCTCAGTATCGACCTTGCCATCTCCCCCACCTTCCGGACCCGTTGCCGGCTTCAGGAACGGACAGACAAAGCGCTCGCAGAGAGCCCTCGCGAACCGCTCAAACGCCTGCATGTCGTTTCGTGCTGTGAGCGTCTCCAGTCGTTGTTCCAGCACGTCGCGCGACAAGCGATAAAGCGACCGTTCAGAGCTATCCGAGAACTGCTCTGGACGCCGCATTCGCATGAACTCCGACGGTGAGGGCACCTCGTCGATCATCACGGCAACTTCTTCGATTGGCACGCCAATACTCGCATTTCCAAACCCTAAGGCTACAACGCGTTGAGGAGAGACCCTCTTCGCACTCCCAGATATAGTAACAAGCGGCGATGTGTTCGCATACCGGATTTGGCTTTCTCCCTGACAGCCGAGGTCGACACGGCAGCAAGCAGCTGCCGATACACCTGCACTCAGTCCAGTGACGTCTTGGTCGAACACCGGCTTGCTTCCGGCTTCTAGGCACCGTGGATTACATGGCTGCCGGATCGCCTGTCCCAACCTCCCCAGTAGTCCCAACCCTGTCCCAACCTCCCGAGGAGGTTGGGGACACGAAAAGCCGTTCAAAAACAACGGTGTCCCCAACCTCACCACGTGGTCCCAACCTTTTGCTACACATTCATGTGGGAGAACGGAAAAGGTCGGGAACATGTTTTTCTATACGAAAAGAGAAGGACCCCCGTTGGGGACACCGAGGTTGGGACCACATCCGGTCAAGTCATTGGAGTGAAACGATAAAAGGCTGTCCCAACCCCCTCGAAGGTTGGGACCACGCGATCAGAGGTTGGGACCGGGCGGGTCGAAAGTCGATCATAGGCTGTCGCCTCGTCCTAGGTCGTTTTCGCTTTGGCTGAAGACCGCCGGATGCTACATCTGGGGGTGACCGAAGCCGAAGGCCCACAGCTTGTGAGCCTTCATGATGAACACACCGATCCCCGCGCAGGACGTCCGCCCCGAGCCGGGCGCGATCTCCCGGTCCTGCATCCTCGCCCTCGATCTCGGCACCACGACCGGCTGGGCGCTCCGTAGCCATGACGGACTGATCACCAGCGGCACGGTCAGCTTTCGCCCCCGACGCTTCGACGGCGGCGGCATGCGGTATCTCCGCTTCACCAACTGGCTGACCGAACTCGACCGTCTGTCCGGCCCCATTGCCGCGATTTGGTTCGAAGAGGTCCGCCGCCACGCCGGCACCGACGCGGCGCATGTGTTTGGAGGTCTCCTCGCGACGCTGACCGCATGGGCTGAACTGCGGGGCATCCCCTACCAGGGCGTTCCGGTCGGCACGATCAAGCGCCACGCCACCGGCAAGGGCAACGCGCCCAAGGAGGCGATGATCGCCGCGGCGCGAGCCAGAGGCTTCTCACCCGCCGACGACAACGAGGCCGACGCCATCGCGATCCTCCATTGGGCGCTCGAGACGAACGGAGGCCTAGGATGAGGTGGTATCCGAAAGGCTACGGCGGCACGCGCCGGGATCCCGACCAGGTGAAACGCGATGGCTGGCATGACGAGGGTGTGCTGGCCGTCTCCGTCAACGACAACCGCCTGACCTGGCCGGAGCGCGAGCTGGTGCGTCAGCTCGGCGAGAAGCTGTATGGACCTCGGGCGGGCGACCGGGAGGCTGCGAATGGCTGAGTGGACCCCCACCATGGTCGAGGACCGGCTCGAGAGCGCGGCCGACGTGTTCCGCTCGCTGCCCGAGGTGAAACCGCAGGGCTACTTCAATGCATGGCCCGAGTACTTCTACAGCTTCGCCGACCAGGTCGGTCAGGAGCCTCGGATGCGTCGACCCAAGCCCGGACCGCGCGACATCACGCAGGCCGAGGACGCCTTGCTCTGGCTACGCTGGCTCGATCCCGCCGACGCGCGCCTGCTCTGGCTCCGGGCGAACCGGAAGCCGTGGAAACCGATCTGCTGGGAACTCGGCATCAGCCGTGCCACCGCGAACCGGCGCTGGCAATACGGGATCGCCGTGATCGTCTGGCGGCTGAATGGGAAGCAGGTGCCGAGGAAGCGGTCGATGGAGTTCGTGGTGGCGCAGGCGGCGCACTGAGTGTGTCAAGGCTCGACAGTCGCGTGAGACAATTTCCTGCGAGACACCGGACGGCGAGACGGATCGCCCCGCTGACGCTATCCATGGCGATATACTCGGGGTCGTGCGCTCGGGCGAACCGACGCTCATCCCGAGGTGGACACCAGGGCTGGCTTCCGGGGTCCAGCCGGGGTCCAGGCTGCCAAGCCCTTGTTTTTCGGTTCCTTTCCGGGCCGAAACTTATGCTGGCGGGCTTGGCGCGAAACATCGCCAGCGACAGGGCCGATTTTTTGGGAAGCCACCGGAGTCCGGGGTCCACCGGCGCCCCCTGAAAACCTCGTGAATTCAAACACATGACTGGCCACGCGGGGTGGATGCCCCCGGATTCCGGAGTCCACCCCAAAAGCCACCGAACTCCGCCCTGCCGGAGTCCACTCCGCGCGCCATGGCATGCCGCGATCAACCGAACAGGAGCAGTCTCATGACGCTGAACTTCGCCCCCGAGCGGATCGAGACCTGGCCGCTGTCAAAGCTCCAGCCCTACGCGAAGAACGCGAAGGTGCACGGACCCGACCAGGTCGCGAAGATCGCCGCCAGCATGGCCGAGTTCGGCTGGACCGTGCCCTGTCTCGTGGGCGAGGACGGCGAGCTGATCGCTGGGCACGGGCGGGTGCTGGCGGCAACGCAGCTCGGGCTGACCGAGGCGCCGGTCATCGTGCTTGGGCATCTGACCGAGGCGCAGCGGCGGGCCTACCGGATCGCGGACAACAAGCTGACGGAGCTCGGCACCTGGGACGAGGCGCTGCTGTCGGCAGAACTGAACGACCTGCTGGCCGAGGATTTCGACCTCTCGCTGGTCGGCTTCTCCGACGGCGAGTTGGACAAGCTGCTGGCCTACGTCGCGGAAGACGGCGGTGAAGAAGGCGGCGCCGGCGGCTCCGTGCCGCCGGTCGTCATCCCCGAACCGCCGCGCAACCCGACCTCGCGCACGGGCGATCTGTGGCTTCTCGGCGATCACCGGCTGCTCTGTGGCGACGCCACCAACCACGAGGATGTCCGCCGCCTGATGAACGGCGAGCGCGCGATCCTGTTCGCGACGGACCCGCCGTATCTGGTCGATTACGACGGCTCGAACCACCCGACACGAAACAAGGACTGGTCGCAGTCCTATGGGGTGACCTGGGACGACAGCAGCCAGGGCGCGGACCTCTACGACGGTTTCATCGCCGCGGCTGTGGCCGAGGCGATCACCGAGGATGCCGCCTGGTACTGCTGGCACGCCTCGCGCCGCCAGGCGATGCTGGAGGCCTGCTGGGAAAAGGCCGGCGCCTTCGTCCATCAGCAGATCATCTGGGTGAAGGACCGCGGCGTCCTGACCCGGTCGCACTACCTCTGGAAGCACGAGCCGTGCTTCATGGGCTGGCGCCGCCCGAACCGGCCACCCAAAGTGGCCGAGCAGACGCTGCCCTCGACATGGGAGATGCCGTCCTTCGCCAGGGACGAGCGCCCCGACCATCCGACGCCGAAACCGCTCGACGCCTTCGGCATCCCGATGCGCCAGCACGTCGCCCGCGGCGGCCTCTGCTACGAGCCGTTCTCGGGATCCGGCTCGCAGATCATGGCGGGCGAGGCCAACGGCCGGCGCGTCTATGCGATGGAGATCAGCCCGGCCTATGTCGATGTCGCCGTCGAGCGCTGGCAGGCCGAGACCGGCCGCGACGCGATCCTTGACGGCGACGGCCGGACCTTCGCGCAGGTGAAGGCCGCGCGGCTAGGCAAGACGGCCGACGCCGCTGCCTGATGGCCGTCTACTACAACGACGCCGATCCCGCGGCCTGCGCCTGGCTGCGGGATCTGATCGCGGCCGGGCTGCTGCCCGCGGGCGAGGTGGACGGACGCTCCATCCTCGAGGTGGAGCCCGCCGACCTGCGCGGCTTCGCGCAATGCCATTTCTTCGCCGGGATCGGCGGCTGGCCCTACGCGCTGCGCCTCGCCGGCGTGGCCGAGTGCCTGTCCGTCTGGACCGGCTCGCCGCCCTGCCAGCCCTTCAGTCAGGCCGGGCAGCGCAAGGGACAGGACGATGACCGCCATCTCGCCCCCGCCTTCCTGCGGCTTGTCGCCGCCTGCCGGCCTCGGCTCGTCTTCGGCGAGCAGGTCGCCAGCGCGGCTGTGCTCGGACCGGTTGGCAGCGCGGCTGGAACAGCGCCTTCAGGTCCGGCTGGCTGGGCGTGGTTCGACGCTCTGGCGAATGCGCTGGAGGCGGCATCTTACGCCGTCGCGGCGGCCGATCTGCCGGCTGCGAGCGTCGGTGCGCCGCATATCCGGCAGCGGCTGTTCTTCGGCGCCGTCGCCCTTGAGCGAGGCGCAGGCGGGCTGGGCGACAGCCTCGGCGCGGGACCACAAGGACGGCTCGGAATGCCGGGCGGTACCGATCAACGCGCTGCTCGGCCGGCAGGTCTGGCTGGCGGGCTGGCCGACGGCGATGGCGGGTTCGCCCGCGACGGCAGCGTACAATGCGGCCGGCAACACCGACGCGAGCCGCCGGACGGTGGCGCTGGTGACCTGGACGGACCCGCCGCTGACCCTGCTGGGACCGGCCCGACGGACGGCTTCTGGAGCGATCCTGACTGGCTTCTCTGCCGCGATGACCGCTGGCGGCCCGTTGAGCCCGGAACATTCCCGCTGGCTGATGGGATACCCGGTCGCATGGGGCTGCTGCGGGGCTACGGCAATGCGATCGTTCCGCCGCTCGCGGCGGAGTTCGTGACGGCGTTTCTGGAGAGCCTGCGATGCAGCAGAGCCGGACCATGTCGATGGTCGAGGCCACGGCAAACGTTGTCGTCGGCTACGTTTTGGCCATCGCCACGCAGATCGTCGTGTTCCCTTGGTTCGAGATCGAGACGGGGCTCGCGGAGCATCTGACCATCGGCCTTGCCTTCGTCGGGGTCTCGCTGGTGCGCGGCTATCTGCTGAGGCGGCTGTTCGAGGCGATCCGAATGCGGAGCGCAGAATGAAGAACCGCCGCCCGAGGGCGGGCGGCGGCATCGGTTACTTGAGGTGCAGGCGTCAGTCACGGATGGCGTAGACTCGCCCCCTTCCGTCGACCTTGTCGGAGGTGATCGTCAGGCCCAGCTTCTTTTTCAGCGCGCCGGACATGGCACCTCTAGCGGTGTGAGCTTGCCAGTCGAGTGCTGCCACGATCTCTTCAATGGTCGCGCCACTCTCGGCGCGGAGCATCGCGATCAGTTGCGCCTGCTTGGTGCCCTCGCGCGGCGTCCGCGTCTTGGGCGCGGTCTCGGCCCCGGTGGGGTTGTCCGGCGCGGGCCCCTCTATCGGCGCGTCCGTCGCGCCCACAGGCGCGGTGTTCGCGTCCTCGGTCTCGATGCCGATGGCGGCGAGGCCCGCGTCGGTGGCGACCAGCGTGACGCCGTGGCCGTCCCCGCTCTCGCGCCACATGGGCTCGCCCTTGCGCAGGTCGACGTCGACCTCTTCGAGGAAGCCCTTGGAGAGCATCGCGCCGATCACCTTGGCGGCGGCGCCGCCGCGCAGCGAGCCGGGAAGCGGCAGGACGTTGCGGTCCTCGCGCTGCGCGGCAGCGCTGAGGATCACGAGTTGCGTGTCGGAAAGCTTGGTCATGGGGTCGTCTCCGTATTCGGGCCCGCGTCATGCGGCGCCTTCTACGACCCCGAGCCGCGCAGGGCGCGCGGCAGGAGTTCCGGCCGCGCCGGAGATCAGCGGGCGTGCTCGCCCTCGCCGAAGGCGCTGTCGGTGATGCGCTTCAAGAGGCTGGCGTAGTGTTCGAGGGTGCCGACCATCGCCCAGCCCGCCTCGTCGGGGGCGCAGTTGAAATGATCGTCGCTCAGCGCCTGCAGTCGGGCGAGCATCTCGTCGATTTCGGCCTTCTTGCCGATGAAGGCCGCGAGCGCGGCTTCCTTGTTCCTGCGCGCCTTCTCGGCGCGGAGTTCGTGGCGCGGGGTGGTGATCGGGTTCAGGCGGGTGGTCATCGTGGTGGCTCCGTGGTGAGTTGCATCGTCCTTGTGGGATCGAAGTTCGCTCTGTCCGCGAGGCTTATCAACTCGATAAGCACCTGACTTTGAATGATAATCGGAGCTGGCGATGCAGGGCATGAGTGAGCGCCAGTACGCCGCCCATGTCGGGCTGTCGCGCGGCGCGATCCGAGACAGGCGAAGGCCGCCGGCCGGCTCGTCCTGCACGAGGATGGCAGCATCGACCCCGCGGCTCCAAGGTGACACAGGCAAGAGACGACAGATGCTGCCTATCCCGCGGCCACCAGCCTTCCTCTGAACTTTGCCGAAACGCCAAGTTCCCAGAGAACACAACAGAGTATCAATACGCAAAGAGCATTGACCGACGAAAAGTCTGCGGCGACGACATAATCAGGGCGACCGAGACGGAGCTACGGCGAGAGGGCCGCTGACAAGGCGAGCCAGGCGAGCGCCTCAGATACCGCCTGAACAGCTCCCAGGACATCGCCTGTCTGTCCGCCAATATGGCGTACCGCCAATACCGCGATGATGCACGTCGCGACCGCTGCTGTGATGATCACCACAAGCGCGGACCAGCCCATCGTCAGCGTCAAACCCGTGACAAGCATTGCTCCGGGAACACATGCCATGCGCAAGCCAGCAGCCGCGGAAAAGCCAAGCCCGTCACCACGCGCCGCCGGCAGCGCCAGAAGAACAGCGAGCATGGCAAGCCGGGAGGAAACCGCGATCGTCAGGGCGGTAGCCAGCGTCAGATAGCCGGCGATGTCGCCCAAGGCCGCCGCGCTTGTGCCAACCGCGAGGATGAGGGCCACGACGCCATAGCTGCCGATCCGGCTGTCGCGCATGATCTCGAGGCAATGCGTCCGATCACGGCCCCCACCGATACCGTCGACGAAATCGGCAAGACCATCCTGGTGCAGACCCCCAGTGACAAGAATAGTTGCAGCGATGGCTGCAAGAGCTGCGGCGTAGGGTCCAATGCCTATGGCGATAGCGCCGTGCAGGACCGCCCACGTTACGATGCCGACAACCAGCCCTACGAGCGGATAGGCCCATTGCGCTTCGGCGAGGCTCGGCGCGGGATCGCGCAGCTTGCCGACAGGCAGGCGCGTCAGCAGCATGAAGGCCAGCCGTGCCTCGTCGAAGCGCCGGCGCAGAGGCGTCATCCGATGCCCGCCTCGGCGAAGGTGGCCATCCCGCCATGGCAGGCCAGCGCGCCGCGCAGCACGCCAAGCGCCAGCGCCGCGCCGGTGCCCTCGCCAAGCGCCATGCCGAGGTCCAGAACCGGGTCCTGGCCCATCGCGGCGCAGAGCCGCGCATGGCCCGGCTCGGCGCTGCGATGCGCGACGAGGCAGTGATCGAGCAAGGAAGGTTTCGCGCCGTGGAGCGGCGCGACAGCCGCCGTGCAGATGTAGCCGTCGAGCAGCACCGGGATGCGCGCGAGCCGCGCCGCGATCACGGCGCCGCAAAGGGCGGCCTGCTCGCGTCCGCCGAGGGCTGCGAGCATGTGCAGCGGCGCAAGGCCCGCATGGCGGGCCACGCCTTCGGCCACCACGTGCGCTTTCAGCGCCAGCCCGTCTGCATCGCTGCCGGTGCCGCGCCCGACCCAATCCTCGGGCGCGCCGCCGCAGACAGCGTGGGCGAGGGCGGCGGACACGGTCGAATTTCCTATGCCCATCTCCCCCAGGATCACGACATCTGCTGCCAGATCGACGGCCGACGCGCCGCGCTTCAGGGCGTCGAGACACTCGGCTTCGGACATCGCCGGCTCGGTCGTGAAATCCGCCGTGGGCCGGTCGAGGTCGAGGGGAACGACCGTCAACTCGGCCCCGGCAACCCGCGCCAACTGGTTGATCGCGGCGCCCCCCGCCTCGAAATTCGCGACCATCAGCGCGGTGACGGCCTGCGGGAACGGGTTCACGCCCCGGGCGCAGATTCCGTGGTTTCCGGCGAAGACCAGCGCCTGCGCCCTGTCGATCCGCGGGCGGTCGGTGCCGCGCCACCCGGCCATGAAGGCTGCCATGTCCTCCAGACGTCCCAGCGAACCCGGCGGCTTGGTCAGCTGTGCCTGCCGGGCGCGGGCGGCCTTTATCGCGTCCGTATCTGGGCCGGGCAGGTCGAGACCAAGAAGATCGTCGAGGCAGGACAGGTCGGACAGGTTGGTCATTGCGGCTTTACCTTAATCGGATGGCCCGCGACGCAGAACCAGAGTTCGTCGCAGGCCTCGGCGATCCGCTGGTTGGTCAGCCCCGCTGCATCCCGGAAGGCGCGCGCGAGCGCGTTCTCGGGGACGATCCCGGCGCCCACTTCGTTCGTGACGAAGACTACCGGCGCGGTCAGCCGCGGCACGAGATCGGTGAGCGCTGCAACCTCGGCCTCCCAGTCGCGCTCGCCAAGCATCAGGTTCGTCAGCCAGAGCGTCAGGCAATCCACGAGCCGCGGAGGGCCGCCGTCGCTTGTCTGCAGGACGTCGCAGAGCGCGAACGCCTCGGCCCGTGTCGTCCACTCTGGTCCACGTCGCGCCTGGTGCCGCGCGATACGGTCTGCCATCTCGGCATCGCGTGCTTCGGCGGTCGCGATGTAAATCGCCGGTCGCCCAAGCGACAGCGTGACGCGCTCGGCGAAACAGCTCTTGCCGGACCGGGCCCCGCCGGTGATCAGGATCGACTTTGTCATCACGGCGTGAAAAACAGGTTTGGCAGAGTTTGGCAAGGCTTCAATGACACCCATCGGACCATCGGAACTCATCCTGATCCGGCATGCACCCTCAGAGGCGGGTGGACGGCTGGCGGGGCGGCGTGACGTGCCGGCGCGGCTGACGGATGGTGCGGCGCTCTCGCGGCTCGGTGCCGCGATGAGGTGTGTGCGATCGGTCGTGACAAGCCCGGCGCTGCGGTGCCGCCAGACGGCGGAGGCGCTGTTTCCGGCGCGCGTGCTGCCTGAAGATGCCCGGCTCTGGGAGCAGGATTTCGGCGCGCATGAAGGCCTTCTGCCGAAGGAGGTGCCGGACCTCGGGCCGCTCGACCGGGCGGCGCTGGCGCAGGTCTCACCACCCGACGGCGAGAGCTTCGCGGCGATGGCCGCACGCGTGACGCCAGCCCTTGTCGAACTCGCCGCGATTGCGATGGAAGACGGGCCGGTCGCCGTCGTGGCCCATGCAGGCACGGTGCGGACGGGTCTTGCCCTTGCGCTCGAAGATGTGCCTGCCGCACTCGCTTTCGAGGTAGCACCGCTGTCGGTGACACGGCTGCGTTGCTTGCCGGGCGCTTTCTCCGTCGTCTGTGTCAATGCCACGGTCTGAGCCATGGTCTTCGTCGCGGGGCATTTCGGAGAATGGTTACAGGGCACCGTCGGTCCGGACCGACGGGTTGCTCTGGTGACCCTCGCCTGTCCGGTGGCCGGGGTGCAGGCAGAGGTGACCGGGTCCGGTGCGCTCGCGATCGAGCAGAACGCGGACCTGGTCGATGACGCGCGCTGCCGGCGCTTCCTGTCGGCTCTCGGGCTTGTGGAGCGAGGACATGTGCGACTTCGGGCCGATCTGCTGCCCGGTGGCGGCGCGGGCATGTCGACGGCCGCGCTGGTGGCGCTGGCCCGGGCAGCGGGAGCGGCGGAAGACCGGATCGCCGAGGCCTGCCTCGCCGTCGAGGGGGCCACCGATCCCTTGATGCTGGCGCGTCCCGATGGCGTGCTTTGGGCGCCTCGCGATGCGCGGCCCCTGCGAGAGGTGCCGCTGCCGCCCGAAGCCGAGATCGTCGGCGGGTTCTGGGGGCCGCCGTGCCGCACCGATCCACAGGACCTCGCCTTTCCCCACATGGATGACCTCGTTGCGGCATGGGCGGAGGGGCCGCAGCTTGCAGAGGCCGCGCGGCTGGCCTCCCTTTCAGCGGAGCGGACGACGGCCTTGCGCGGTCCACAGGACGATCCGACGCCAGCTATCGCCCGAAGGCTGGGCGCCTCGGGTCACGCGCGGGCGCATACCGGGTCGGCTCGGGCGCTGATCTTCGCGCCGGGCGAGGCCCCGGCCGAAGCCGAGACGACGTTGACGGAGGCGGGCTTAACCCATGTGCTGCGCTTCCGCACCGGGGGTCGGGCATGAGCATGGCTGCTGTCATGGTCCTGGCCCTTGCCATCGACGCTGCCCTCGGCTGGCCCGATCGGGTCTATGCCCGGATTGGCCATCCCGTGACCTGGATCGGTGCTCTGATCGCGGGACTTGAGGCGCGGCTCAATCGGGGCGACGTCTTGCAACGGCGTCTCATGGGAACGGTATGCGTCGTGGTCGTGCTTGCCGCAGCGACGGTCCCCGCGGTCGCGATCCAGTCTGCCCTGCCACATGGAGCCATCGGCCTGATCCTCGCTGCGATCCTCGCCTGGCCGCTGATCGCCGCGCGGTCGCTCTACACCCATGTGGCCGCCGTGGCCCAACCCCTGGCGGCAGGCGATCTGGACGCCGCGCGGGCTGCCGTGGCGATGATCGTCGGTCGCGATCCGGCCCGGCTCGATGCCGCCGGTGTCGCGCGCGCCGGTATCGAGAGCCTAGCCGAAAACACGTCGGACGGGGTCACGGCGCCGCTCTTCTGGGGGGGGGTCCTGGGCCTGCCGGGGCTAGTTGCCTACAAGGCCATCAACACGCTCGACTCGATGATCGGGCATCGCAATGACCGCTACGAGGATTTCGGCAAGGTCGCGGCCCGGCTCGACGACGTTGCGAACCTGATCCCCGCGCGGCTCACCGGTCTGTTGTTCGGTCTGGTGTCTCGGCGACCGAATGCGGCGCTTGGCGTCATGCTGCGCGACGCGCGCCACCATCGCTCGCCGAATGCGGGCTGGCCCGAGGCCGCGATGGCCGGCGCGCTCGGGATTCGACTGTCCGGGCCCCGGATCTACGGCGACCGTGTGGCCGAAGAGCCCTGGGTGAACGATGGCGCCCCCGATCCAGGTGCGGACGACATGGGCCGCGCGCTTGCGCTCTATCTCAGGGCCATGGTCCTGTGCGGTGCGATACTGCTGGCCTTCGCATGGGGTGGGTTTTGAGGATGCGCGACCACGGCGGCGATCTTGACCGGGCACGGGCGGTTTATGGTGGGTCTGACTGGATCGATCTGTCGACCGGCATCAACCCGGTCGCCTACCCGATGCCGGACCTGCCCCGGCATGCGCTGACCGCCTTGCCCACGGCGGAGGACGTCGCGACACTGGAGGCGGCCGCGGCCAAAGCCTACGGCACGACGGCGGATGTCGTGGCCCTGTCGGGCGCACAGGCGGCGATCCAGCTCGTGCCGCGGCTCAGGCTCCCCGGTTGCGCGTCTGTGCTGGCCCCGAGCTACAACGAACATGCTGCGGCGCTCGCCGCCCAGGGCTGGCGGGTCAGCGAGGTGGTCGAGCCGGAGTCCATGGCAGGGGCCGACCTCGCCGTCGTCGTCAATCCCAACAACCCGGACGGCCGGCGCTGGACGCCCGAGGCCCTCGCCGCCCTGGCGGATCGGGTCGGGCTACTGGTCGTCGATGAAAGCTTCGCCGATCCGCATCCCAAACAGTCGCTCGCACCCCGCCTGGCGGCGCTCGGCGAGCGCGTCCTCATCCTGCGGTCCTTCGGCAAGTGCTACGGCCTTGCCGGCTTGCGCCTTGGCTTTGCGCTCGGCGGGCCGGAAACCACCACTTCACTCCGGTCCCTCGCTGGCCCTTGGGCTGTCAGCGGGCCGGCCATCGCGGCGGGGAAGGTTGCATTGGCAGACAGCGCCTGGCAGGCAAAGACCATTGCGCGGCTGACACGCGACGCAAGCCGCCTCGATGCCCTGGCCGATGGGGCGGGCTGGCGCTTGGTAGGCGGCACGCTGCTTTTCAGAACCTACGAGACGGGCGATGCCGTCGCCGCGCAGGCGCGACTGGCGCGTGCTGCGATCTGGTCACGGGTCTTCCCCTACAGCGCGGGCTGGCTGCGACTCGGCCTGCCGGGGCACGAGGCCGTGTGGGCGCGGCTCGCGGCAGCCCTATCGCGCGGCGGCGAGTAGCCCGTCCACATCCAGATGCGCCTCGAGATGCGCAGCGAGTGCGTCGAGCGTCTCCTCCACTCCGGCATCGTAGCCGGTATCGGAGGATGCCACGCCGAGGTTTGCCAAGAACGCCGCACGAAACCCGTCGTCACGGAACATGCCGTGCAGGTAGCTTCCCACGATGTGCCCGTCTGCGCTGACCGCGCCTTCGGGGGCAGCGTCCACATGGGCGAAGGGCCGAGCGCGGTCGGGGCCGCCGGTCTCGCCGATATGGATCTCGTAGCCATGGAAGCCCACGCCGCTTGCCAGGTGGATCGCAGCGACTTCGGTCAGCCGCTTCTTCGGTGTCATGATCGTCGACACATCGAGCAGGCCGAGCCCCGGATCGGCCCCCGCCGGACCTTCGATGCCCTCCGGGTCCGCCACCTCGCGCCCCAGCATCTGATAGCCGCCGCAAATGCCCAGGACATGCCCGCCGCGCCGGACATGGGCGGCGAGGTCCACGTCCCAGCCCTGCGCGCGCAGAAAGGCCAGATCGCCCCGCGTCGATTTCGTGCCCGGCAGAATCACCAGATCCGCGTCGCCCGGGATCGCGCGGCCGGGGCCGAGCATCGTCAACCGCACGCCGGGCTCCTGCGCCAGGGGGTCGAGATCGTCGAAATTGGCGATCCGGCTGAGGGCGAGGCAGACGATGTGCAGCCCCGTCTCGCGGCGCGGCGCGGAGAGGTCGAGCGCGTCCTCTGCGGGCAGTCGCCACGCGTCGGGAAACCAGGGGCAGACACCGTAACCGCGCCAGCCGGTGCGCTGCTCGATCATCCGGTAGCCGTCATCAAAGAGGGAAGGGTCGCCCCGGAAGCGGTTGATGAGGAACCCGGCGACCATCGCCGCATCGCCTGCGTCGATCACCGACTGGGTGCCAACGATCTGCGCGATGACGCCGCCGCGGTCGATGTCGCCCGCGAGGATCACGGGCACGTCCGCCGCCCGTGCAAAGCCCATGTTGGCGATATCGCCCGCGCGCAGGTTGACCTCCGCCGGACTGCCCGCACCCTCGACGAGGATCAGGTCATGGGCGGTTTTCAGGCGCTGGAAGCTCTCCAACACCTTTTCCAGCAGCTGCGGCTTGAGGCGCTGGTACTCTCGCGCCTTCGCGGTGGTGAGCCGGTGCCCCTGCACGATCACTTGCGCGCCCACATCCGTCTCGGGCTTCAGCAGCACCGGGTTCATGTCGGTATGAAGCGGCAGGCCCGCCGCCAGAGCCTGCAACGCCTGCGCCCGCCCGATCTCGCCCCCGTCGGCGGTGACTGCGGCATTATTCGACATGTTCTGCGGCTTGAACGGCGCGACCGACAGGCCCCGATTGCGCGCCGCGCGACAGAGGCCGGCAACGAGGAGCGACTTGCCGACGTTACTGCCGGTGCCCTGGATCATCAGCGCGCGGGGCATCGCGTCAGCCGGGATAGAAAAGGGCCGACAGCACGTAGCCCTTCGGCAGCGGCACGGTCGGTGGCGTATCGAATCCCTGCGCGATGTGGTCGGGGAGCAGGTGGGTGTGCGGGCCGTCGGGTGAGGTGCCGCCGGGTGGCGGGATGATCGCATCGACCTCGGCGCGCAGGCAGGGCGCCTCGATCACGCGGACGGGGCTGGCTGTCAGAACGGAAATCCCGATCTTGCCGAGACAGGCGGGCCAGGGCGTGCCGGTATGCGGCGTGATCGCCTCTGCCAGATCATCGGCGCAGCGGATCGTGAAGCGTGCCGCGCGTCGGCCAAGGCCGAGGTCGAACCGCCGCCCGCCCGCGTCACGGGGCAGAAGGCTGTCGGCGTCCGGCCCAAGATCGGTCAGATCCGACGGCCCCCGGGGCCCTGCGCGCCCGAACGGCACGGCAAGCGCGATCAGCGGCGCACGTTCGGGCCGGGCGATCTCGAAGGCGGTGAGATAGGGCGCTCCCTCCAGCCGCAATCCGGCGCGGCTTGTCCTGATGGACAGAACGCCATCATTGCGGCTTGCCTCGAACGGTTCGTCCGCTTCGCGCATGACCTCGGCCACCGCACCATAGACGCCTGCAACGAACGTTCCAGAGGCCCCGGCGAAGCGCATCTCGACCTCGTCCGGGAGCCGCTCACCTTGCCAGTCGAGACGCCGGACCGACAGGCCCATGGCCGCCGCGCGGGCGGGGAGGGCCGCCCAGACGCCCGCGCGATGATCTTCGCTCGCACTGCCCCAGGCGGCGATCTCGTCCAGCGTGCGCACGCAGCCGGTGCAAAGACCTTTCGCCTCGTCGATCACGCAGACGCCGATACAGGGACTCGCCGGAGGGCGGCGGGCCGGCGCTGTCATCAGAACTCCACCCCCTTCTGCGCCTTCACGCCGTCCTTGAACGGGTGTTTCGTCAGAGTCATCTCGGTCACGAGGTCGGCGGCCTCGATCAGTTCGGGCTTGGCGTTGCGGCCTGTCAGGCAGACATGGGTCATGCGCGGCTTCTGCGTCAGAAGGAAATCGACCACCTCGTCGATATCGAGGTAATCGTAGCGCAGCGCGATGTTGATCTCGTCCAGTAGGACGAATTGGATCTCGGGGTCGAGGATCTGTTCCTTCGCGATCCGCCAACCGTTCTGGGCCGCCGCGACGTCCCGTTCGCGATCCTGCGTTTCCCATGTGAAGCCCTCGCCCGAGACGAAGAACCGGCACTCATTCGCGAATCGCTCCCGCAGGAAGGTCTTTTCGCCGGTCTCCCAGTTGCCCTTGATGAACTGGACGACCGCGCATGGCATCCCGTGGGCGATGCAGCGCATGATCATGCCGAAGCCCGACGACGATTTGCCCTTGCCCGCGCCGGTGTGCACGATGATCAGACCCTTTTCCTCGGTCTTGGTCTTCATCATTTCGTCGCGCGCGGCCTTGATACGCTTCATCTTTTCGTTGTGGCGAAGGGTCACGTCATCCATGGGCGGAGCTCCTTTAATCTTGACAGGGGCGGGCGGGCCTGAGCATCTGGGCATGCTGGTGCCTGTGCTAACAGGTGAAAAGGGAATGCGCGAGGTCTGAAAGTCCGGGCCGAACCGCAGCCGCCCCCGCGACCGTGACCGGAGAGGGCGCCCGATGGCCACTGACCTGTGACAGGTCGGGAAGGCCGGGCGACCGACAGGAAGGCGACTGCCTCCTGACATCCGTAAGCCGGGAGACCTGCCAGCGCGACGACTGAACCCGGGCGGGGTGCCCCGGTGTCGGACTGGCGGCAGCTTTGCCGTCCATCCGCTCCGTGCCCGCGTCCGCCCGACGAATGGGAGCATGCATGGCGCACCTGTCATCCCGAGTGGAACTCCTCGTCTGCACCCGCTGCCGGCAGGGACAGGACGTGTCTGAGGATGCCGAACGTCCCGGTGCGACACTCTTTCGTCGACTGAGCGAGTCGGGCCTTGATGGCGTGGCCATCACACCGGTCGAATGCCTATCGAATTGTTCGCAGGGCTGCACCATCGCGCTCCGTGGACCGGGGCGCTGGACTTATGTTTACGGAAACTTCGATCCACTCGACCATCCGGACACGATCCGCGAAGGCGCCCTCAAATACGCCGCGACGACCGACGGTCTCGTGCCTTGGCGCGAACGCCCCGAACACTTCCGCAAGAACTGCATCGCGCGCATCCCGCCGCTCGATCCTGTCGCGCCCAACCTTGGAGAGACCTGACATGGCCAGCCCCGAAAACAATCTCGAGAAACTCCCCGTCACCGTCATCACCGGCTTCCTCGGCTCGGGGAAAACCACGCTGATCTCGCATCTGATGAAGAACCCCGGCGGAAAGCGGCTGGCAATCGTCGTCAATGAGTTCGGCGATGTCGGCGTCGATGGCGAGATCCTGAAGGGTTGCGCGATCCCCGATTGCCCGGCGGAAAACATCGTGGAACTGGCCAATGGCTGCATCTGCTGCACCGTGGCGGACGATTTCATCCCGACGATCGAGGCGCTGATGGCGCTTGATCCGCGCCCGGATCACATTCTGATCGAGACCTCGGGCCTTGCGCTACCGAAGCCTCTGCTGAAGGCGTTCGACTGGCCCGGCATCCGCTCGAAGATCACGGTGGACGGGGTCATCGCGCTGGCCGATGCCGAGGCTGTTGCGGCGGGACGCTTCGCGCCCAACGTCGCGGCGGTGGACGCGCAGCGGATGGCCGACGAGAGCATCGACCACGAGACGCCGCTTTCCGAGGTGTTCGAGGACCAGATCTCCTGCGCCGACATCGTGCTTCTGACCAAGCCAGACCTCGCCGGACCCGAGGGCGTGGCCAGGGCCAAGGCTTTGATCGAGGCCGAGGCACCACGCCCTCTACCGATCATCGAGGTGGCCGAGGGCGCCGTCGATCCCCGTGTGATCCTAGGGCTCGGGGCTGCCGCCGAGGACGACATGGACGCGCGCCCAAGCCACCATGACGGGCATGAGGACCACGAGCATGACGATTTCGACAGCGTGGTCATCGACATCCCAGAGATCACCGATCCGGCGGAGCTCGTTGCGCGGATCTCCGCGCTGGCCGAGCGGCAGAACATCCTGCGCGTCAAGGGCTATGCGGCGGTTTCGGGCAAGCCCATGCGCCTTCTGGTGCAGGCTGTGGGCGCACGGGTGCGCCACCAGTACGACCGCCCCTGGAAGCCCGAGGAGGGGCGACGCGGTCGGCTTGTGGTCATCGCAGAGCACGACGATGTCGACGCTGCCGCGATCCGGGGTATTCTGGTGCCGGACGCGCAGGCCGCCGAATAGGGTTTGAAAGCAACGGCGGGACGCCTGAATGCATGTCATCTTCCGCGAAAGCCACGGGCTCGAGGAAAACGAGACGCCGACCGATCTGGGGCAATCGCCCGCAGACCTTGTCGTGCTGTCCTTCTCCGACAGCGACCTCGGCGCTTTCGCGGCAGGCTGGCACCGGGGTGGCGGGCCCGAGGGGCGGTTGCCGACGCTTCGGCTTGCCAACATCGCGGCGCTCAAGCATCCGCTGTCCGTCGATACCTATGTCGAGCAGACGCTGGAGGGCGCGAAGGGCATCCTGATGCGCTTGATCGGCGGCGTTCCCTACTGGCCTTATGGGTTGCAGCAGATCGAAGCACTGGCACGGGCGAAGGGCATCGCGCTGGCCGTCCTGCCCGCCGATGGACGCCCCGATGCGCGGCTCGATGCGGTCTCGACCGTGCCTGCCTCGACGTTGCGCCGCCTCACGCATCTCTGCGACACGGGCGGCGCGGTGGCGGCTCAGGCTGCGCTGGCGCAGATGGCCTTGGCGGCGGGCCTCTATGCCGGGCCGGTGCCGGGGGCGAAGACCCTGCCGCAGGTGGGGGCCTGGACGCCCGAGGATGGCGTCTGCTGTCCGGCCCCGATCCGCTTCACCGAAGGCGTACCGCTGGTGCTGGTGGTGTTCTACCGCTCCTACCTCGTCGCGGCCGACCTCGCGCCAATCGAGGCGCTGTTCGCAGCCCTGCGCGACCGCGGGTTCCGGGCGCTCGGCCTCTTCGCGCCGTCACTCAAGGCACCCGGCGCGCGGGAATGGCTGGAGGGACAACTGCGCGGGCTCGGTCCGGCGTCCATCGTCAACGCCACCTCCTTCTCGGGGCGCGGCGATGCGGGCACGTCACCACTCGATGCGGCGGGCGTGCCGGTGTTCCAGGTCGCGCTGGCCACATCGACACGGAAAGCGTGGACCGAGGCGGAGCGCGGGTTGTCGCCCGCCGACCTCGCCATGCACGTGGTCCTGCCGGAGGTGGATGGACGGCTCTTCGCCGGGGTCGCCTCGTTCAAGGAGCCAGGGGAGCGCGACACGCATCTGCAGTTCGCACGATATGCCCATTCGCCCGAGGCGGGCAGGATCGCCGCCATCGCCGACCGGGTCGCGGCCTGGCACCGGCTGTCCGTCACGCAGCCCGGCGACCGGCGCGTGACGCTCGTGCTCTCGACCTATCCGGGGCGCGACTGGAACATGGCCCACGCCGTGGGCCTCGACGCGCTGGCCTCGGCCGAAGCGATCCTTTCCGATCTGGCCGAGACAGGGCACGAGGTTGCACCCGGCGCGCCGTTGCACGAGGAGCTTTCAACCGAGCGTATTCACTGGCCGATGCGGGATTACCGCGCCGCGCTGGCCAAGCTGCCGCAGAGCCTCCGTGATGATCTGGACGCCGCCTGGGGGTCGCCAGAAGACGACGCCGACGCTGGCCCTGACGGCTTCGCCTTCGCCGCCGTCCGGCGCGGCAATGCGCTGGTGGCGTTGCAACCCGAGCGCGGCATGCCCAAGACCCGCGAGAATGACTACCACGACCTGTCTCGCGTGCCGCGCCATGCCTATGTCGCCTTCTATCTCTGGCTTCGGAAGCAGACCGACGCGCTTATCCATATCGGCGCCCATGGCACGCTCGAATGGCTGCCGGGCAAGGCGGTGGCCCTGTCCGAGGCCTGCTGGCCCGAGGTGCTGATCGGTGATTTGCCGGTGATTTACCCCTTCATCGTCAACGACCCCGGCGAGGCGGCTCAGGCCAAGCGGCGCATCGGCGCCGTGACCATCGGGCATATCCCGCCGCCGCTGAAAGCGTCGCGAACCCCGCAAAGGCTCGCCCGTCTCGAGGCACTGCTCGACGAGTTCTCCAATGCTGACGGCCTCGACCCTCGCCGCCGTGACCGGCTGATGTCCGATATCCGCGACGAAGCGCGGGCTCTCGGCGTCGAAAGCGATCTGGGCATCGAGGCCGCCTCCTGCCCGGCCGAGGCGATCACACGGATCGACCGCTTCGTCTGCGACGTGAAGGAAAGCCAGTTCGGCGACGGGCTGCATGTCTGGGGGCGGGGGCCGGCCGCGCAAGGCGCTTTCGACGCCGCAACCTCGGCCCAAGCCGAGCGGCAGGCGCTGCTCGATGCGCTCTCGGGTCGCCGGATCGAGCCGGGGCCGTCGGGCTCGCCCTATCGCGGTCGGACAGACGTGCTGCCCACGGGCCGCAATCTCTACACAACCGATCCGCGCAGCGTGCCCACGCGCGCCGCGTTCCGGCAGGGCGTCGCGCTGGCAGACGAGCTGATCCGCCGCCATTTGCAGGACGAGGGCGACTGGCCGCGGGCGCTGGTCGTCGATCTCTGGGGATCGGCAACCATGCGCACGGCAGGCGAAGAGTTCGCCATGGCGCTGGCGCTGCTGGGCGTGCGCCCGGTCTGGGACGAAGGGTTCGAGCGGGTTTCGGGCATCGAGGTCGTCCCTATCGCCGAGCTCGACCGCCCGCGTATCGACGTGACGCTCCGGGTCTCGGGCCTGTTTCGGGACGTGTTCCCGACGCTCTCGGCGCTGTTCCAACAGGCGGTGCGGGTGCTGAGCGCGCGCGACGAGGCGCCCGACTGGAACCCTTATGTCGGCCGTGAGGAGGCGCGCGTCTACGGCCCCGCGCCGGGCAGTTTCGGGCTCGGGATGGGGCCGTCGCTGGGCGATTATTCGGAGGACGGGCGCCGCGCGGCGGGCGAGGCGTGGCTTGCAGCGTCGGCCTGGGCGCTCGACGGCGAGCGGCAGGTGCGCGACGAAAGCGGCATCCGGCATCGCGTGGCCAAGGCCGACGCTTTCGTCCACCTCCAGGACCTGCCCGAGACCGATCTCCTGTTGGCCGAGGACTATGCCAGCCACGAGGCGGGTTTTGCCGCGGCACAGGGGATCACGGGCGGCGCGGCGCGGCTCTACCATGTCGACAACACCGATCCGTCGCGCCCCCGCGCCCGCGCACTGACCGAGGAGATCGCCCGCGTCGTGCAGGCCCGCGCGGCGAACCCGCGCTGGATCCTCGGCATGCGCCGCCACGGGTTCCGCGGCGCCGCCGAGATCGCCGCGACGCTGGAGAACATGGCGGCCTTCGCGCATCTGGCGGGCGTCGTCGGCCCGCATCTATTCGATCAGTTCTGGGACGCGACACTGGGCGATGCGGATGTGACCGCGTTTCTGGAGGAAGCGAACCCCGAGGCACTCGCCGCCATGCGCGACCGCTTCACCGAATTGCACGCCGCCGGCCTCTGGCAGTCGCGGCGCAACTCGATCCTGGCAGAGCCGGAGACACGATTGGAGACGGGGACATGAGCGCCCCCGCCATCCGGGGTTGGTGCCCCGGCGCGCACCGGCCGATGCAATCGGGCGACGGACTTGTCGTTCGCGTCCGACCACCGCTCGGGCGATTGACCGGGGATCAGGCGCGCGGGCTTGCCGCTGCCGCGCGTGCATTCGGGAATGGCCTGATCGACCTGACGAACCGGGCCAACCTGCAACTCCGTGGCGTGACCGAGGCGGGGCACGCACCGCTTCTGGTCGCGCTGGCGCGGCTCGGCCTTCTGGACGACGACCCGTCAGCAGAGGGCCGGCGCAACATCGTGGTCGATCCGTTCCGCGGGCGCAGCGCCGACGACCCTCAAACGCAGATCGCGTCCGCGCTGACCGAAGGGCTGCGCAGGCCCGAATTCGCGGCCCTGCCTTCGAAATTCGGTTTCGTCGTGGATACCGGGCCAGCCCGTCAACTCGCCGAGGTAAGCGGCGATATCCGCATCGAGGCCGCAAAAGACCGCCTGATCGTGCGCGCAGACGGCTATGGCACGGGGCGTGAGGCGCAAGGCCCGCGTGATGCAGCAGCCCTGGCCTTCGACCTTGCCCGATGGTTCATCGCCTCTGGCGGGGTCGGTCCCGATGGGCGCGGACGTATGGCCAGGCACCTCGCGAACGGAACCGGCTTGCCGTCTGGCCTCGTTGGCGCTTCGGTGCCCAATCCGGCCGCAACGCCGCCGCAGCCAGGCCCGGTCCCGGGCGGGCTTCTGGTCGCGGCAGCGTTCGGTCAACTGGGCCCCGCCGACCTCGAGGCGCTGGCAGACCTCGGAAGTCCGGTGCTCCGGATCACGCCGTGGCGCATGGTCTTCCTTCCCGGGGTATATGACCCGGCGGTGTTCGCGGGCCACCGGACTCTGCTGACCGATCGGTCAGACCCGCTCCTGAGGGTGGACGCCTGCATCGGCCTGCCTGCCTGCCCGCAAGCCAGTGTTGAAACCCGCGCGATGGCGCGTGACGTGGCGAGCAGCCTGCCGTCCGGTGTCCGCCTGCATGTCTCGGGTTGCGCCAAGGGCTGCGCACGACCCAAGAGCGCCGATATCACAATGGTCGGCCGTGAAGGCCGCTTCGATCTTGTCCGGAACGGCGCACCGTGGGATGAACCTGCGCGCGTCGGGCTCGCCCCCGGCAAGGTGGCGGACTTTATCGGCGGCTAACCCATGCCCTATACCTACGAGACAGACGGCGCGGCGATCTATGCCGAGAGCTTCGCGACGATCCGGGCAGAGGCGGACCTTGCTCGCTTTGCGCCCGACGAGGAACAGGTCGCCGTCCGCATGATCCATGCGGCGGGCATGGTGGGGCTGGAGGCGCATGTGCGGTTTTCCCCCGGTATGGTCGAAGCAGCGCGTACGGCGCTCGAGGCGGGCGCGCCGATCCTCTGCGATGCGCGCATGGTCAGCGAAGGGGTGACACGCAAGCGGCTGCCTGCCGGGAATGACGTAATCTGCACGCTTCAGGACGCGGCCGTGCCCGATCTTGCCGCAAGGATGGGCACCACCCGCTCCGCCGCGGCGCTGGAATTGTGGCGCCCGCATCTGGCTGGAGGCCTCGTCGCCATCGGCAATGCGCCGACGGCGCTGTTCCACCTGCTGGAGATGCTGGAAGACCCCGACTGCCCGCGCCCGGCGGCGATCATCGGTTGCCCCGTGGGCTTCGTCGGTGCAGCGGAATCGAAGGCCGCCCTGTGGGAGGCGCAGCCCGCGCCTTGCCTGATCGTCGAGGGGCGCCTCGGCGGCAGCGCGATCACAGTCGCCGCCATCAACGCCATCGCGAGCCGCGCGGAATGAGCGTCGGGACGGTTTATGGCGTCGGCCTCGGACCCGGCGACCCCGACCTGATGAGTGTCCGCGCGGACCGGCTGGTGCGCGGCGCGACCCATGTCGCCTATTTCCGCAAGGCCGGACGTCCGGGCCGCGCGCGGACCATCGTGGAGGGGATGCTGCGCGCCGATGCGGTCGAAATCCCGATGGAGTACCCGGTAACAACGGAAATCCCGCTGGACGATCCCGCCTATGCAGAGTGCCTGTCGGGCTTCTACGCCGAGGTCTCGGGGCGCGTGCGGGATATTGCCCGGTCCGGCGCGGACGTGGTCGTCCTCTGCGAGGGCGATCCGTTCTTTTTCGGCTCCTTCATGCATCTCTACACGCGGTTGAGGGACGATGTTCCGGTGCGTGTCGTGCCCGCGATCACCGGGATGTCCGCGGCCTGGACTGCGACCGGCATCCCTGTGACCTGGGGCGACGATGTGCTGACGGTGCTCCTGGGAACCATGCCGCAATCAGATCTCGCGCGGCGCATGGCCGACGCGGACGCCATCGTCGTGATGAAGGTCGGCCGGAACCTGCCGAAGGTGCGCGACGCTCTCGCCGAGTCAGGCAAGCTCGACCGCGCATGGCTCGTGGAATGCGCCAGCATGGCCGAGGAACGGGCCGTTGCGCTCTCTGAGGCTGGGGATCGGGCGTCGCCTTACTTCTCCATTGTGATCGTTCACGGACAGGGGCGGCGTCCATGAGCGGATGGCTGGTCATCGCGGGTTTGGGGCCGGGAGACAACGCGTTGATCACGCCCGAGGTCACGCAGGCCCTGGCCGAGGCGACGGATGTCGTGGGCTACGCTCCGTACGTTCGTCGCGTTCCCGGCCGCCGTGGGCTTCAGCGCCACGAGACGGACAACCGCGAGGAGCTCGACCGCGCGCAGCAGGCCCTGAAGATGGCCCACGAAGGGCGGCGTGTCGTGGTGGTAAGCTCCGGCGATCCCGGCGTCTTCGCCATGGCCGCGGCCGTCTTCGAGGCCGTCGAGCACGGGCCGCGCAGCTGGCGAGGTCTCGATATCCGGGTGCTCCCCGGCATCACCGCGATGCTTGCCGCCGCCGCACGCGTTGGTGCGCCGCTCGGTCACGATTTCTGCGCGATCAACCTCAGTGACAATCTGAAACCCCAGGCGCTCATCGAGGCACGGCTGCGCCATGCCATCGAGGCCGATTTCGCGATCGCGCTCTACAATCCACGTTCGAAGTCGCGCCCAAAGGGAATGAGCCTTGCGCTGCAATTGGTCAGAGGCATCTGTGACCCGTCCCGCGTGATCGTCTTTGCAAGGGCGGTCTCGACGCCAGAGGAGCACCTCCGCGTTGTCCGCCTTGCGGATGCATCGCCGAACATGGCCGATATGCGCACCGTCGTCCTGATCGGGTCGTCGGCGACGCGCATCATTGACCGCGACGGCGCGCCCTTCGTCTACACGCCGAGGTCGGTGCCGGAATGAGCGAGCCAGTCGAACACCGCGTCCACATCGTGGATTTCTCGGCGGGCGGGCGGCTTCGGCCGGTCGATCATGATGACCGGCAGCCCAAGCGCTCGCGCCGCGGCGATCTTGGCGTAGGCCCCGGTTCCGCCTGCGTTTTTCGAGACAACGATCTCGATTCCGTGCCGTTCCATCAAGGCGCGGTCCGCCGCCTCCTCGAAGGGACCACGGTCGACAAGCACCTCCGCATCCGGGAATGGCAGGTGCCCTTTCGGCGGGTCGACCAGCCGCAGGAGGTAGCGATGCTGCGGGTTGGGGGCGAAGTCTGCCAGATGCATCCGTCCCACAGCCAGCATGACGGTTGCGCGCGGCCGGTCGAGCGCCGCCACCGCGCCCGGGATGTCTGTCACGTGCTGCCACCAGTCGCCGGGAACGGACTGCCATTCGGGCCGCGTGAGGGCCAGGAGTGGCACGTCGGCCCTCGCGCAGGCGGCGACGGCGTTGCGGCTCATCTGCACCGCGAAGGGGTGCGTCGCATCGATCACATGGGTAATTCGCGCCTCGCGCAGGTAGTGCGTCAGTCCGTCGACCCCGCCGAACCCGCCGATCCGCTGCGGCAGGGGCTGTCGCAGGGGTCGCTCGACCCTTCCGGCGAAAGATACGACGCCCGTGAGCCCGCGCTCGGCAACTGCCCGTGCAAGCGCCGTCGCCTCGGTCGTGCCGGCGAGGATCAGGAGGGTCGGCTCCATGGCTGAGGCTCCGTCGAAGACTGCATGGCTCACCATCGTGGGCCTCGGTGAAAATGGACCGGACGGCCTGCCGCCCGCAAGCCGTCGTGCACTCGATAAGGCCGAGGTGGTCATGGGCGCAAAGCGGCACCTTGCCTTGCTGCCGGGCCTGAAGGCCGAAACCGTCGAATGGCCGGTGCCCTTCGCGGACGGTCTGCCGATCCTGCGCAGGTATCGAGGCCGCCCCGTCGTGGTGCTCGCCTCGGGCGATCCGTTCTGGTTCGGCGCGGGCGCGGTGATCGCGCGTGACCTCAACGCGCGCGAATGGCGCGCGCTTCCGGGGCCGTCCACGTTTTCGCTCGCCGCCGCGCGGCTCGGCTGGCCGCTCGAGCGCACGCTGTGTCTCGGGCTACATGCCGCGCCGCTCTCGCGTGTAAGGCCGCATCTTGCCCCGGGCCTGCGTGCCATCGTGCTGCTGCGCGACGGGGAGGCGGTGCCGGCGCTTGCCGCCTACATGCGTGACGAGGGCTTCGGAGACACCCGGCTGACGGTGATGGAGGCGCTTGGCGGGCCGCGTGAGCGCATCACCGTTTCGACCGCCGAAACCCTGCCCGGCGACGCCTTCGCCCATCCAGTGGCCGTGGCGCTGGAGGTTGCGGGCGACGGCCTCTGCCTGCCCATCGCATCCGGCATCGACGACGGTTTCTTCGACACCGATGGCCAGATCACCAAGCGCCCTGTCCGCGCGCTGGCCCTGTCGGCGCTGGCCCCGCGCCCCTACGAGACCTTGTGGGACATCGGCGGCGGTTCGGGCTCCATCGCCATCGAGTGGCTCTTGTCACATCCCACGACCGAGGCTGTCAGCATCGAGCCGCGCGCCGACCGAGCCGCCCGCATCCGCGCCAACGCCGACCGGCTGGGGGTTGACCGGCTGCGCGTCATTGAGGGGCAGGCACCGGGCGCGCTCGAGGGCTTCGCCGCCCCGCAGGCCGTCTTCATCGGTGGCGGGCTCAGCGACGCGTTGCTGACCGATCTGACGGAGCGTCTCTCACCCGGCACACGACTCGTCGCCCATGCGGTGACGCTGGAGTCCGAGGCGGTGCTGGCCGCATGGTCGGAGCGGCTCGGCGGCTCCCTCCTGCGCGTCGAACTGTCCGAGGCCGGGGCGCTCGGGGCCAGGCGCGGATGGAAGGCGGCCTATCCGGTGGTGCAGTGGCGAGTGGTCCTGTGATCGTGGCGGGCTTCGGGTTCCGCGCGGCGGCGACGGTCGACAGCCTTGCCGATGCCTTGGCGCGAACCGGGGCTGCGGGCCGGGTCGCGGCGCTCTCCACGCTCGAGGACAAGGCGCAGTCCGAGGCATTCCGGGCTCTTGCAACGACCCTTGCCCTTCCGATCCACGCTGTTGACGCCGAAACGCTTGCGCGGCAGGAGACCCTGACACGCTCGGACGCATCGCTCGCTGCGAGCGGATCGGGGAGCGTCGCGGAGGCGTCGGCGCTGGCCGCAGCAGGGCGAGGCGCGAAGCTGATGGCAAAGCGGGTGATCTCGGGCGACGGCATGGCCACCTGTGCGCTGGCGGAAGGGGTCGGACCATGACAGTGCATTTCATCGGCGCCGGTCCGGGCGCCCCCGACCTTCTGACGCTGCGCGGCCGCGACCTCATCGCGCGCTGCCCGGTCTGCCTCTACGCCGGGTCGCTGGTGCCCGAGGCGGTGCTGGCCCACTGCCCGGATGGCGCGCGGATCGTGAACACGGCGCCGATGGACCTCGACGCCATCATGGCCGAGATCGCGGCGGCGCGGGACGCGGGCCATGACGTCGCGCGGCTCCATTCGGGCGATCTGTCGGTCTGGTCGGCCATGGGCGAACAGCTGCGCCGTCTCGAGGCGATGGGTATCCCCTACACCGTCACACCGGGTGTGCCCTCCTTCGCCGCGGCCGCGGCCGCCCTTGGCGCGGAACTGACGCTTCCGGGCGTGGCGCAATCGGTGGTCTTGACGCGGACACCGGGCCGCGCGTCGTCGATGCCACCGGGCGAAACGCTTGCCGCGTTCGGGGCGACGGGGGCGACGCTGGCCATCCACCTCTCGATCCAGAACCTCGCGCGCGTGGTTGCCGATCTGACCCCGCATCTCGGAGCGGACTGCCCCGTTGCCGTCGTCTGGCGGGCCAGTTGGCCCGATGAGCGGATCGTGCGGGGGACGCTTGGCACCATCGAGGCTGTGTTGCCCGACGGGATCGAGCGCACGGCGCTGATCCTCGTCGGTCCTGCGCTCGGCGCGACAAAGTTCGCCGAAAGCCGCCTCTACGCCGCCGATTACGACCGGCGCTACCGCCCGCAAAGCGCCGTGAGCCCCTGGGCAGAGTGGAGCGAGGGCGATGACTGACACAGTTTCCAACGGCGGGGCCTTCCCCCCCGGACTGCTCGTCTCGGCCCCGGCTTCGGGGACGGGCAAGACGACCGTGATGCTGGGTCTTTTGCGGGCGCTTTCCGACGACGGGCTGACCGTGCAGCCGTTCAAGTCCGGCCCCGACTACATCGACCCCGCCTTCCACCGGGCCGCGACCGGGCGCGCTTCGTTCAACCTCGATACCTGGGCGATGGGGGAGGCGCTCTTCGCGACCCTCGCCGCGCAGGCCCGTGGCGCGGACATCTGCGTGGCGGAAGGGAGCATGGGCCTTTTCGATGGTGTCGCGACCCGGGGGCGCTCGGGCTTCGGGTCGAGCGCCGAGACCGCGCGGAGGATGGCTTGGCCGGTGGTGCTGGTCCTCGACGTCGGCGGGCAGGCGCAGTCGGCGGCGGCCACCGCCCTCGGCTTCGCGCACTACGACGAGGAACTGCCCTTCGCGGGCGTGATCCTGAACCGCGTCGCGAGCCCGCGGCACGAGCGGCTGACCCGGCTTGGCATGGAGCGCGCCGGCTTGCCCGTTCTCGGCGCACTGCCCCGGCGGGGTGACCTGACCCTGCCCGAGCGTCATCTGGGCCTCGTGCAGGCAGTCGAGCACCCGGATCTCGACGCCGCCATCGCGGGCTATGCGGCCTTCCTCTGCGAGCATGTCGATCTTTCCGCGATCCGGGCCGCCGCGCGCGGAACCGCGCCGGAAAAGGCGGGCGCCCTTCCGAAACCACCCGCTCAGCGCATCGCGCTGGCGCAGGACGCGGCGTTTTCCTTCACCTACCCGCATCTTCTGGAGGGTTGGCGGGCAGCCGGGGCCGAAATCCAGCCCTTCTCGCCACTGGCCGACGAGGCACCGGACCCCTCCGCCGATCTGGTCTGGCTGCCCGGCGGCTACCCCGAACTACATGCCGGGCGGCTCGCCGCCGCGACGCGGTTCCGAGAGGGTCTGCGGCGGCACGCCGAGACGCGCCCCGTTCATGGCGAATGCGGTGGATATATGGCGCTCGGGCAGGCGCTGATCGACAAGGACGGGGTCAGGCACGAGATGGCGGGCCTTCTGGGTCTCGTCACGTCCTACGAGAAACGCAAGTTCCACCTCGGCTATCGCCGCGCCGTCCTGCGCGCCCCCATGCCCGGACAGCCCGCGGGCGCTGCGCTGCGCGGCCACGAGTTCCACTACTCGACCATCCTCGAGCAACCCGACGAGGCGCTGGCGGACGTGGCCGATGCCGATGGCAACCCGGTGCCCGAGACCGGATCGCGGCGTGGACATGTGACCGGCACCTTCTTTCACCTCATCGCGGGCGAAGACGCATGACCGGGTTCGTAAGCTTCGTGGGCTCTGGCCCCGGCGATCCGGAGCTTCTGACGCTCAAGGCGCTGGACCGGCTGAAGCACGCCGATGCGGTGCTTTACGACGACCTTTCGGCCGGTCCGATCCTGTCCCATGCGCGTCCGGGCGCGGACCTCGTGAGTGTCGGCAAGCGGGCCGGGCGACCCTCGCCCAAGCAGCATCACGTCAGCCGCCTCCTCGTAGACTACGCGCAAGGCGGTGGCCGGATCGTGCGGCTGAAATCCGGCGATGGCGGGCTCTTCGGGCGGCTGGAGGAGGAACTCGTCGCCTTGCACGAAGCCGGCATTCCCTACGAGATCGTGCCGGGCGTCGCCTCGCCCCTGGCCGCCGCTGCTGCCGCGGGCATCCCGCTGACCCGCCGCCTGACCGCGCGGCGGGTACAGTTCGTGACCGGGCATGATGTGGATGGGCGCCTGCCCGAAGACCTGAACCTCGACGCGCTGGCCGACCCTTTGGCCTGCACCGTGGTCTTCATGGGCAAGCGCACCTTCGCGGCCCTCGCCGAGGCGCTGATCGCGCGCGGCCTGCCGGGGGACACCTCGGCGCTGCTGGCCGAGGCGGTCGGCAAGCCCGAACAGGTGTTGTCGCGCAGCACCGTCGCCACGCTTGCGGCACGGCTGGCGGCCGATCCGGGGCCGTTGCCCGCGCTGATCTTCTACGGCTCGCTGGCCGAGATCGGAGGCGACGGTGCATGAGCTCTGGCTCATCGGGATCGGCACGGGCAATCCGGCCCATGTGACGCTGGAGGGCCAGGCCGCCCTACGGGAGGCCGCGCTCGTGATGGTGCCGCGCAAGGGGCCTGACAAGGCAGACCTCGCCGAACTGCGTCACGAGATCCTGCGGGCCTCCGGCAGCACCGCACCCGTCGCGGAATTCGACATGCCGGTGCGCGACGAAAGCCTGCCCTACGGCGCGCGTGTCGCGCGCTGGCACGACGAGATCGCCCGGATCTGGGCCGAGACGATCGCCGCCCACCAGCCGGAGGGGCCGGTCGCGCTCATGGTCTGGGGCGATCCGGGGCTTTACGATTCGACGCTCCGGATTGCGGATCGTTTGACCCCGCGCCCGCGTCTACGCGTGGTGCCGGGAATCACGTCTCTGCAGGCGCTGACGGCGGCCCATGCGATTCCGTTCAACACGGTGAACGGGGCGGTCACCGTCACGACAGGTCGGCGTTTGCGCGACTACGGCTGGCCCGAGGGAGCCGACACGGTCGTGGTCATGCTGGACGGGGAGTGCAGTTTCCGGAGCCTCCCGCCGGACGGGTTTCACATCTGGTGGGGCGGATTTCTCGGCATGCCTCAGCAGGTGCTCGACGCCGGGCCGCTGGCCGAGGCCGGGCCGCGCATCGTCGCAAAACGGGCCGAGGCGCGCGCGCAGCACGGCTGGATCATGGACACCTACCTGATCCGCAAGGGGCCGGGTTGACGCCTGCGACCCTCCACACGAGTGTCGAGACGACACGCGCCGAGCACCAACCATGCTGAATATCCTGAAAGACCGCACCTACCGGCATCTGTTCCTCGCGCAGATCGTCGCGCTGATGGGCACAGGGTTGGCCACGGTCGCGCTCGCGCTGCTGGCCTACGATCTCGCGGGCAGGAATGCGGCACTGGTCCTCGGCGCGGTCTTTGCGATCAAGATGGTGGCCTATGTCACTGTCGCACCGGTCGCCGCCGCGCTGGCCGAACGCCTGCCGCGCCGCCACGTCCTGACAGCGCGCGATCTGGTGCGCGCGGCCGTGGCGCTCTGCCTGCCCTTCGTCAGTGAGGTCTGGCAGGTCTATGCCCTGATCCTTGTCCTTCAGGCGGCGTCGGCCGCGTTCACGCCGATCTTTCAGGCGACCATCCCGGACGTTTTGCCGGAGGAAGACCGCTATACTCGTGCCCTGTCCCTGTCGCGGCTGGCCTATGATCTCGAGTCGCTGCTGAGCCCGGCGCTGGCGGCACTGCTCCTCGTGGCGCTGTCCTACGATGCGTTGTTCCTCGGCACGGTGGTGGGATTCGCGGCCTCGGCGCTTCTGGTTGTCTCGGTGGCGCTTCCGGCGCCGAAACCGGCCGCGGCGCGGGGCTTCTACGACCGCACGACCCGCGGCATCCGCATCTACCTCAAGACACCGCGCCTACGCGGGCTTCTGGCCTTCTCGATGGCGGTGTCTTCGGCGGGGGCAATGGTGCTTGTGAACACGGTGGTGCTGGTGAAGGACGGTCTCGGCCTGGGCGACAGCGCGGTGGCGGTCGCCATGGGAGCCTTCGGCGCAGGCTCGATGCTGACCGCGCTTGTGCTGCCAAGGGTGCTCGACACGGTCCCCGACCGTCCGGTCATGGGTCTCGGAGCCTTGGCGATGCTTGGTGGGCTCGCGGGCCTGGCCCTCTGGGATGGAGCCTTCGGATTGTCTCAGGGCGCGCTGCTTGCGGCATGGATGCTGATCGGCATCGGATACTCGGCGGTTCTGACACCCTCGGGGCGGCTCCTCAGACGCTCGTCGCAGCCCGAGGATCGCCCGGCCGTCTTCGCGGCGCAGTTCGCCCTGTCGCACGCCTGCTGGCTCTTGACCTACCCTCTGGCCGGGGCGCTGATGACCCTTGGCGGGGAGGTGGTGGCGCTGTGGGTGCTTGCCGTGATGACGGCGGGGGCGCTGGCCGTTGCGCTCAGGCAATGGCCATCTGATGACCCGCTCAAGATCGCGCATGAGCACCCCGACTTGTCCCCCGATCATCCCCATGTGCAGGGCGGGCACCGGCACGCCCACACCTTCACCATCGACGATCTGCACCCGTCCTGGCCGACCAGCGGCTGAATGTCAGACCGGCGCCAGTCGTCCGTCCGACAGGTGCAGCGCGCGGGGCGCGACGGCTTCGCGAAAGGCCGGGTCGTGGCTTACCAGCAGGACCGCCTGCGGCAGCGCGTTCACGATCTCCACCAGCCGCGCCCAGTTGTCCACATCGAGCGCGTTGGTGGGCTCGTCGAGCAGCAGCACCTCGGGCTCCATCGCAAGGACGGTGGCGAGCGTCACCAGCCGCTTTTCCCCGCCGGACAGGTGATGCGTGTCAACGGCGGAGCAAAACCAGGCCATTGGGCGGCGCAAAAGTAGGCCACTTGGCGGCGCATTCGGGGAACGTCGGGAGGGCGTAGCCCGACCAGAGTTTCCCGAATGCGGCGTCGGCGTTCTTATGGGGTGGTGTCGGCGGCTTTTCGGGCCCTGCTTTGCGCGAGGCGATAGCTGTCGCCATTCATCTCGAGGATGCTGACGTGGTGGGTCAGGCGGTCAAGGAGCGCGCCTGTGAGGCGCTCGGACCCGAAGGTTTCGGTCCATTCGTCGAAGGGCAGATTGCTGGTGATCAGCGTCGATCCGCGTTCGTAACGCTGGGAGACCAGTTCGAACAGCAGCTCCGCTCCGGTCTTTGACAGCGGCACAAAGCCCAACTCGTCGATGATGAGCAGCTTGTAGCCGGCCATCTGCTTCTGGAAGCGCAGCAGACGACGTTCGTCGCGGGCCTCCATCATCTCGCTGACGAGCGCGGCCGCCGTGGTGCAGCCCACGGACAATCCCTTCTGGCAGGCTGCCAGGCCGAGACCGATCGCAACATGGGTCTTGCCCGTGCCGCTGGGCCCGAGCGCGATGACGTTCTCGCGGCGCTCGATCCATTCGCAGCGCGCCAGTTCCAGCACCAGCATCTTGTTGAGCTTCGGGATGGCGGCGAAGTCGAAGCTGTCGAGGCTCTTGGCGGCCGGGAACTTCGCAGCCTTGATGCGGCGCTCGACCATCCTGCGCTCCCGGTCGATCAGTTCCAGCTCGACCAGCCTGGCAAGATAGCGAACATGATCCACGCCCTCGACCGCGCATTGCCGGGCAAGCTTCTGGTGCTCGCGCAGGAAGGTCGGCAGCTTCAAGGTCTTGAGGTGATGAACGAGCAGGAGTTCGGGAGCATCGCTGCTCATGCCGGTTCCTCCTCACGGTCCAGCAGGCGCATATAGGCCTTGGCCGACGTCGTCTCGACGGTGGCTCTGGGCAGATAGGGATAGATGTCGAGGTCCAGCCTGGGCGGCCTGCGCTCGGCCCGGCACAGGACGAGGTGCTTCACGGCATCGAAGCTGATGGCGCCCAGATGCAGTGCCTGCTTCACGGCTGCGTGCAGGTCGGCCAGATCGAAGCTTTCCATCAGGCGCAGCACCTGCACATAGGCGCGCCGGCCCTGTTTGCCCATCCGCGCCTCCATGAGACGGCGCAGTGTCGTGAACGCCTCCGGCAGTTCCCAGCCCTGCAAGGGGGCCGCCTGGTCGAGCGCGTTGATCTTCTGCTCGATCAGCGGCAGGTAATGCAGCGGATCGAAGACAACCTCTTCGCGCGCATAGCTGCGCGGATGGCGGGCAATGATCTCCCCGCCGCAGCCGATCACCACCGCGTCGACATAGCCACGGATCCAAACGTCCTGGTAGCCGAAGGCGACCGGAACGGAGTAGTCGTTGGTCCTGTAGCGCACCAGCGCCTGCGAGGAGACCCGGCCGCTGGCCTGGTCGCAGGCCTCGAAGGGCGATGCCGGCAGCGGCCGCATCGCGGCCAGATCGCGCAGCAAGCGTTCGCCGATCGTCTCGCTCTCGCCGCGCAGCCGGTCGCTCTGGCGCTTACGGCACTGCTCCTCAAGCCACAGATTGAACTCGTCCCACGATGCAAAGCGCGGGATCGGCACCATGAAGTTGCGCCGGGCATAGCCGACCAGTCCTTCAACGCTGCCCTTGTCATTGCCCTTGCCGGGACGGCCATAGCGATCCCGGATCAGATAGTGGGACAGGAAGCCGCTGAACAGCGCCGCCCGCTTGCGCGTGCCGTCGGGCAGGATCTTCGCCACCAGGCAACGGTCGTTGTCGTAAACGATCGACTGCGGCACGGCCCCGAAGAAGGCGAAGGCATGGATATGGCCGTCCACCCAGGCCTCGGCCACAGCCGCAGGATAGGCGCGAACATAGCAGGCGTCGCTATGCGGCAGATCGAGCACGAAGAAGTGCGCCTTCTGCTCCACGCCGCCGATGACCACCATAGCCTCGCCAAAGTCGGCCTGTGCGTGCCCGGCCGGGTGCGCCAGCGGCACGAACATCTCCTGGCCGCGCCGCGCCCGAGCGCGCATGTAGTCCTTGATGATCGTATAGCCGCCGGTAAACCCGTGCTCGTCACGCAGCCGATCGAACACCCGTTTGGCCGTATGGCGCTGCTTGCGCGGAACCGCCCGGTCCGCCTCAAGCCAACGATCGATGATCGCGATGAACGCGTCCAGCTTCGGACGTCGCACCGGCGCCTGCCGCCGATAGCCGGGCGGAACCGAATAAGCCATCATCTTGCGAACCGTGTCGCGTGAGATGCCGAAATGCCTGGATGCCTCGCGCTGGCTCATGCCCCCGTCGCAAGCAACCCGAACCTTCAGATATAATTCCACGGTGTAGATCCCTCATCCCTCCCTGCGCTGCGCAGAAGGGAAATAGGTGGCCGGATTTTACGCCGCCCGCAGCAGGACTATCCCGCCGCTACCGTGGTCTAGTTTTCCACCGCCGTTCTCAATCATGGCAGCGCGCGGACGCTCGCCCAGTTCATGGCGCTCGCCGAACGATAAACGCCACGGGCCGCAAAGCGCCCTGCGGCAGTTTGTCTGCTAAGCGTGAGCAGGGGTCGCCCCCGACCTTGCCTCTCGCAGAATACAATGTGAAAGCACAAGCCATGCAGCCGCCGAGAGGCCCACCGCACGTGTAGCGAAAAGTCCGGCGAGTTCAGGCGGAACAAGCCCCGTCAGCGCCGCCGGCGCGGGGACAATGAACATCATCCCCGCAAGGGCAACGCTGCCAAGCCCCACCCAGAGGCCTCTTGGCCGCCCAACGACCAGCGCTAAGATGGTGCCAAGGGTGATCGCTGAGCAGCCGATCCACCAAGCCTGCCGGAACACAAGATCGCCGGCCGCCGAGCCCGGCGGTTCTGGCGCCAGGCCGAAAGAAGGGACCAGCGCAAACGCCGCAAATCCTGCAGCGCCCCAAAGCGCGGCATGTCCGGCACCGGGCACATATCCGCGGCGCCGCGCGACATCGACAGCAGCCGCAAGCAACAGACCGAAGGCGGCGTAAGTCAAAAGAAAGAAACCGACGGTCTCTGCATCGCGCACAAGGTCGATGGGCATGTCGAACCGCGTGGGGATGGCGCTGTGTTCCTGCGCGGGCCCTATGTAGGCGTCGGCGGTGACTTCGTCATGTCCTGCTGCCGCGACGAAGCTGTGGACCCGCGCGCCAGTTTCGTACTCCTCGGCACGCAACAGGATGGGTTGCAGAAAAGCAAGGTGAAGGACGGCGGCCACCAAAGCGGCCACGGCCCCCGAGAGGAGGCCGTTTACGACTGGATTGCTGTGCATTTGTCTGTCCGGTGTCCGTCAGTGACAGGGAAAGCCGGTCGAGTGGCGCGTATCATGCGCCGAATTGTGCAGAGGTTCCGCTCCGGCAAACGCGCTGACGAAAAGCAGAGACAGACCAAGCAGCAGAGCAACAACAGCTGAAGAGGCGCCAGTCAACAAGCTGGAAGGGAAGGCAGTCTTGGTTGCGGTAATCATAGTTGCTTCCTTTCACCGTCACACCCGACGGCGGTTCCGGGTTTCTTGCCTGGCCGGTCTCCTGACTCGCGGGTCGCAGCACGCCTTTCCCCTTCCCAGTACTCCGGAAAGCACCAGTGGAATTTTGAAAGGCCGCTCGCCGCTCACAGTCGCGGGGGCGGTCGGGGCACAGGACTTCCTGATGGATAGGCCCTCCCCCGTTCCCGTTTGATCCTCGGCACGAAGTGCCATCTGAGGAACCAGACCTTACCAACCTCCATCTTTTCAATGATCAAGTCAAGTCCTGTTTGGTGCTCATGGATGGCTCGATCCGGCCTCGACGGCTGCAGCCAGTGTCAGATCCTCCGTCTCCAGGCCCAGATCGATTCGGCGTTTATCAAGCGCGCCTACGCAGCTTATGGGGCGTCTAGATGATGGCGTCAGTCGCCTGGATGTGGCTGGAGCGGGAGCATCGGGCGCTCTCGGGTTGAGGCTGGTCGGAGAGGCCATCGAGGCGTGTGGCAACGGATCGCCCGGTCCGTCATCGTCCGGGCAGCGTGTCCTCACCTTTCGGCTTGACGCTCTTCAGGGACGCCCAGGCACTCAAGAGCGTGCCGTCCGCGGAGAAGTGCTCGTCCGACACCAGCGGCGCCACCTCGCAGTGAGCAAGGATCGCGGCCAGAAACTTGCGCGACATCGCCGTGGTCAGCAGCCGGTCGCGGTTCTTCGAAAATACCGTCTGAGCCTCAGTCCATTCCCCAAATAGCAAACGAAGAAATGCATTACGGGCCAGAGAAGGTTGGTTGTCAGACCCATCCCCTCCGCCACTTGCCTTCGCGAAAGCGTTCTCCCGATCCGGCCGCGGCCGGATTTTTCCGTTGTTTTCGAGGGTTATGCGGGAGGGGCTGTTAACCGGCCCTCACCCCGGAAGGCGCATACGCGTTCTCTTTAGGCGGATATTCTCCGGACCTGTTAACCGCTGCGCTTCCGGTGAACAGCTCTCAAGCCATTGATTCTCAGAGGAATGATCTGCTGCGAGCGATGATCGCTGTTCGAATTGGCGTTTGGCATGAGGACGCCACTGTCCTCGAACTGAGCACGCGCGACGGGCGCGCCCTACTGCAGCGTGCGCCCTTCGTGATGCCGCACCTCGTCCTCAATCTGATTCACGAAGTCTTCGATCTGGTCCTCGTCAAACACCTTGTTGTCGAACGGCACCTGACGAAGAATCTCGACGGCATTCCGGTACGCTGGCACCAATGAGGTGTTCTGAGGACGCCCCACTATGAAATGAACCTGAACATCCTCGGTTGTGCCAATCTTTACGGCTGAAAGGTGCCCCAGCCAGCGGCGTGCCTTATCCTTGATATTGTCCGCGTCAGACAGGTCGAATGAAAGTGGCTCGTAGACGTGCCAGCGCCCGTTTTTCCAAGCATGACGAAACTCGACAGCGTCTGTATTCCCTTGGATTCGCTTGGGCTCCAGCTCAACGTTTACGCCATGCTCCTTGAGCTTCGCTTCGACGGGACGCCATACGTCGTCATCACTCCGTCGGCGCTCAGACGGTCGGTCATACCTCGAGACAAAGCGCAGATAGAGCTGATCGAAGGTTTTCTGAGGGTCCGCAGTCAGGCCGGCGCCCACTGGAGACCACTGCAACGAGCTGTCGTCGAGCGGTAGCGCGACCCGCGCATAGTCACCAGCTGTCCTGTCGCCTTTGAAAAGGCCCTCACTTTTCAGACTACGCTGAACGCTCTTCATCCCGCGATCGATGGCCTCGATCGCGCGCTTGTAGGACTCACTGTCCAGATCCGGGAAAACATTCTTTATACGGCCGAATGTCTTGCGGGATTTCGTCAGGATAAGTGGACGGCCGGGGACGACCATGACCAAGCCGACATTCACGAACTCGCCCGTCAGGACATCGTGAATGTAGCGCAGAACGACGTAGCTATACGGCTCCTTCGCGGTCATGCCAGTATCCTCCCAAGTTCCCCGATGCATGCATCGATGTTGTCCCGAGCCTCGGCGATCAACTTCAGCGCAACATCTATGTCGGCGCGGGCTGCTGCCCACTCCGGGGGGATTGCTCCTTCATACTCCTGCAGCCGCCCATCCGACAAGGCGCTCCAGCGAGATTTGATCTCGCTGAAGTCGAACGGTGCGCCTTTCAGCTCATGCACGAAAATATGCCTGCCAGGGGTTTCGAAGTCCCTCATGCCGCCAAGTGCCCACGGCGCGCGCCACAACAGGATCAGTCGGTGGGCAAAGGCAAGCTCGTGGTCGATGATCCGCAGCTCGTTGCCCCTGACAAGGCAGTTCGGGTTCTCCGCCCGCCGATCAGGGTTCTGGATGATCGCGTCGAACAGCAGGATGCCGGCGGCGACTGGCCTCATCGCGTCAGAGAGGCGCTGACCGCTGCTCCATGCGGAGAAACCCGTGCTGCGCGTAGAGCCAAACGCCACGGGACAACTACGGCGCAGCTTGTCAGCGATCTGGGGGTCACTCACCACCGGAAAAATCTCCGGCGGGATCTCGACGAGCCAGGGCCTTGGCACCGGAAGCCCCAGATCGGCCGCAAGACATGCGGCAATGGCCTCTCTCGCCAGGTTCACAACCGCCTGGTCACAACCTGCCGAAAGCTTGACGAAAACTTCGACCTCTTCCTCGCCATCCGCTTCGCAGGCCGACAGGACAGGACCCGTTCGTCCCTGTACCGCTGCCCGGTCGATCCGGGTAAGGACGGCGCGAGGTATCATGCAGCTGTCGCTTTCCCATTGAAGACTGAATGAAGGATCGACTGGATCAATGCGGACAAATCCGCCTGTGAGGCGCCTCCTTCTACCTGCAGGTCAGCCAAGACATCTAGCCGCTCCAAAAAGTCCTTCTGTGTTTGCAAGGTAGGAAGAGGAATTGCCATTTGAAGAAATTTATCTTCTTTTAGGCGCACTCGATTTGTAGAACCTTCACTAGCCCGACGACAAAGGTCCACAAACGCTTCTGTTCTTGTGATCCATTCAAAAAAGTGCGGCAAAACAATCTTTGAATCTATATCAAAAGCTGGAAAGTCGCCACTCACTAGGGCACCGTCCAAATCACCTGGGACAATTCCGAAAGCACCGTGCCTTGCATCAATTCTTGACATGAGAAATTGCCCCGCAGAAACGCGAACCTGCTTCTCCGCCGCAATCTCAGATCCCCGCTTTACACCGCGAAGCGCAAGACCTTTGCCCCAAAGGCGAACCGTAATTTGCTTGTACTCTGAAGAAGGCTCTAGACTGATCTTCTCTGTGTGTTTCACCAAGAACCGACCAAGTTCGACTCGGCTAAGCTCCATATTCTTCTGATTCTCAAAGTAACCGTTCAGCTCGAGCAGGCGGTCAAGGACAAGTCTCTGCCGGTCCAGAAGAGATCCAATGATCTCTCTCGGGAGCCTTTCATCTTCAAAGCCGCGCTTGTGAGGGTTTTTGATATCAAGGTTGCACTTGATAACATTGCCTTTCTCATCCCTCTCGATCAGGTCTTTTACGGATACCTTCCAAGCACGTTCATTTTCACTCCGATCATTCCACCAATTTAAGCACGCCTCAAACTCTTCAAATGCCATTGGTGCAGTCTTTGAATACTTCTTTCTTCCCTCTGGTTCAGGCTGCTCATAGAACCATACATCTCTAGAAGGGCCCGAAGTATCGAAGAACAGAAGGTTTGTGGCAATGTCGGTATACGGCTCGAAAACGCCTTCTCGTAACCGCACAATGGTATGCAGGTTGAACTTCTCGAGCAGGTCCGCCTTGATCCGCGCCGAGATACCATCGCCGAACAGCGTGCCGTGCGGAACGACGACCGCGGCCCGCCCGCGCCCGGCGCTCTTCAGCCGCCGCATGATCAGTTGCAGGAATAGCAGTGCCGTTTCGGCCGTGCGCCGGTCCTCGGGGAAATTGTTGAGGATGCCTGCCTCCTCCTCGCCGCCGAATGGCGGATTGGTCAGGATGACATTGACCCGCTGATCCTCGCCGATCTCGGCTAGGCGGAAGCGAAGGGCATTGCCAGGGTCGATGCGCGGGGCATGCAGGCCGTGCAGCAGGAGGTTGAGCTGGGACAGCAGGAACGGCAGCGACTTGGCCTCGCCGCCGAAGAAGCTGTCTTCCTGGAGGATGCGCCGCTTCTCGACTGTATCGGCCTCGCGCTCAAGATGGAGGAACGCCTCAGTCAGGAATCCCCCGGTGCCGCATGCCGGGTCGAGGATGGTTTCGCCCAGCTTGGGGTCGGACACTTCGACCATGAACCGCACGACCGGCCGGGGCGTGTAGAACTCGCCCGAGTCCCCAGCCGCGTCGCGCATCTCGCGCAGCAGCGTTTCGTACAGGCGGCCGAGGGTGTGAACTTCTTCCGATGAATCGAAATGGATGCCGTCGATCAGGTTGACCACGTCGCGCAGCAGGTAGCCGCTCTCCATCCGGTTGGCGAAGCCCTGGAAGACGGTCGCGATCACGTCGCGCCGCTCGCGCCGCCCGTTGTCGCCGCGCAAGCCCCGAAGATAGGCGAAGAGTCCCGGGCCGCGTGTGCCGTCCGGGCGCTCGGTCATTTCGGAAACGAGGAACGACAGGAGGTCGGGACCGGTGATGCCATCGGCATCCGCCGCCCAATCGCGCCAGCGATAAGGGGCCTCGATGATCGAGCGATAATCCTTGCCCGCAAGTTCTGCGCGTCCCTCCTCGATCCGCTCCATGTCGTCGAGGAACTTCAGGAACATTATCCAGGTCAGCATCGGCAACCGATCAAGGTCGCCGTTCAGCCCCTTGTCCTTCCGCATGATCTTGCGGGCAGACTTGATGATGCTGTCGAGACGCTGGGCAGTGGTCAGTTGCTTCGGCGCAGCCTTCTTTCGGGCGGTTGTAGCCAAGATAGAGCTCCTTCAATTCAAGCGGTGTAGAGCAGACGCTGCAGCTCGGTGACGGCGCTGCGCAGCTCCTTGCCCCCGCCGAAGCGGGCGGCGATTTCTATGACGTTGCCCCACTCGTTGAACGGGGGCACTTCCAGGATGTCGGGCAGCTTGAACTGGGCACTGCCATGTTCGGCATACTTTTCAAGCACGGCATCCAGAACTTCGCGGGCATCCGGCCCGAAGCGGTCCAGAAACTCGTCCTGCTCCCTCACCAGACGGTCAGCGCGCTCGCGCCGGGTGCGCAGCGGCGCGTTATAGGCGAGATGGCAAAGGAGATCGAACGGGTCGGCCTCCGGCTTTCCGACTGCATCAGCGAGGGAATCGAGGTCGATGCCCTTTTCCTCGAGCCGCTCGACGATTTCCGCCCGGCGTTCGGGATCGAGCCAGTCCGTGCGCAGTTCCGACGCATTGGGGTAGAGTGTGCGGACCTTGTCGCCAGTGTAATCGGTGAGCTGGCGGCAGGCGAGTTGCCGGCCGTCAGAATCGAGTTCGTACACGAGGTGCCGGACGATCGCGACCTCACCGCCGTCGACATAGAACTTGCGGGGCCCGTTCTCGCCCTCGTCCCCCAGCTCAACCGGTCCATCCGGGATATCGGGCCCTTCAGGAAAATCGTCCGGATCCGGCGCCACTTCTTCGATCTCGCGCTCTTCCACGATGTCGCCGTCCGCATTGATCACCGCTTCGTCCTCGCGGACGGGATCGCCGTCAAAGGCGGGATCGGCGAACATGCGCGTCGCGGTTCCGGTGTAGTCGATGATGTTGAAGGCGAGCTTGCCGTAGTCGGGCCGGAGACGGGTGCCCCGTCCGATAATCTGCTTGAACTCCGGCATAGAGCCGACGACCCGCGCGAGCACCACGTTCTTGCAGGTCGGGGCGTCCACGCCGGTCGTGAGAAGCTGCGACGTGGTGAGGATGACCGGCGTCTGGGTCTCGACATCCTGAAACTTCGCCCTGTGCGCGCTTCCCACATCGCCTTCGTCGGACGTCACACGGCAAACGTAGTCGGGATGGTCCTTCACGAGATCGGTGTTCAGGGCGGCGAGCGCCTGCCGCATTTCTAGCGCGTGTTCCTGGTCGACGCAGAAGACGATGGTCTTTGCGAAGCGGTCGGTCTCGGCCATGAAGCCCGCGAGATGTCTCGCAATGGCCTGCGTTCGCGCCCGCAGCGCCACGACCCGCTCGAAGTCCCGCGTGGAGTATTCGGCGTCGGGGATCTCGCGTCCATAGCGATCAAGTTCACCCCGCGTTGGTCGCCAGCCGGCAGCATCGTAGTCCGATATGACGCGATGGACCCGATACGGGGCCAGGAAGCCGTCAGCGATGCCCTGCGCGAGGCTGTACTCGTAAAGCGGATCACCGAAATAGTTGTAGGTATCGACATTGTCCTCTCGACGTGGCGTCGCTGTCATCCCAATTTGGGTTGCGGGCTCGAACCATTCGAGGATTTCCCGCCAGTTGCTGTCGTCGCGAGCACTGCCGCGATGACATTCGTCAATGATGATGAGATCAAAGAAATCGCGCGCATACTCGCGATAAAGGCCGGGACGGTTCTCGTCACGCGCGATGGACTGGTAGATGGCGAAATACATGTCGCGGCTCTTGACCGCCAAACCGCCGGCGATCTTGTGACGGGCGTCGCCAAATGGGCTGAAGTCTTTTGCCATCGGATCGTCGACCAAGACGTTGCGATCAGCGAGAAACAGGATCTTCGGGTTCCGGTTGACCCCTTTGGAATTCCAGCGTGCCGACCAGAGCTTCCAGCAGATCTGGAAGGCGACGGCAGTCTTGCCCGCTCCGGTGCACAGTGTGAGCAGGGCCCGCTTCCTGCCCTGAAGGGCGGCTTGGACCGCGCGGTTCACCGCGATTTCCTGATAGTAGCGAAGGGGTTTGGCTTGGTCTGGAAAGGTGGGCGTCAGCAGCCGTTCGGCCACTTGGTCGTCGACAATGCCCTCGGCGCGGCGGAGCCGAGCCCAAAGGTCACCAGGCGCCGGGAAATCCGAAATCGTTCGCTCGATGCCGGTCGTGTAGTCGAACTCGACAATCTCGATCCCATTGGTCGAATACGCGAACCGAAGTCCAAGGATTTCTGCATATTCCTTGGCTTGTTGGAGGCCCTCCGCGGCGTGCCGGTAGCGGGATTTGGCCTCAACGACGGCGATCGGGAAATCCGGATTATATCGGAGAAGATAGTCTGAGCGCTTCTGCTTGCCACGTCGAGCTTTGCCGCCGACAAATACAACTCGGCCGTCAGTAAAAGTTCTCTGCTCGTTTATCGCGTGCGGGCGATCATCCCAGCCTGCTTCCTGCAGCTTCGGGACGACGAACTTCCTGCAGGTATCGGCTTCGTTCATGCGCAATCTACTTCGCCCGGTTTCGACATGCCATCGCGCAGCAAACGGCTTGTCAAAGAACTCGGCTCAGATCAACGCGCAATTCTTTGGTTTGGCAGCTCTTTCGCCTGACAACGGCTCGGAGAAGCTACAGCGTGGCCGACTGATGCCGCAAGCCTTATTCCGTCCCTCGCAGCAAGGACTCGCGCTGCCTCGACCATTCATCGGGGATCTGCACTCGCAGCGACTGAAGCGTCAGGCCCGGGGGATGCCGTGCGTCGAGTATCGCCTCGACGAGATCGGGCGCAAGCTGCGTCAGCCGAAGCACACGCGTGAGGTAGGAGACAGCGATGCCTTCCTGTGCGGCGAGGTCGGCTACCGTGGCAAAGTCACCGTTGTCGAGCATCCTCTTCCAGCGGAACGCGCGCGCAAGCGCCTTGATGAGCGTATCGTCCGGCCTCCCGCGCGCTTGGGTGCCTGATGGCCGCTGCATCTCTTTCCGCCCGCCGCGCTTCACGATGCGGAATGGCACGTGGATTGTGACCGTCTCGGGGACCGCCATCGCGCGGGTCATGCCGCTGCTCCGATGCTGCCAGACAGCATCTCGCGCGCGAGCCCTCCGAGGCCGTCCATCCGGAGCCGGAAGTTGAGCCCGTTCGTGCCGATATCGACGCGCTCAACCAGCAGCGTGACAATGCGCGCCTGCTCGGCGGGGAAGAGTTCGTCCCACAGCGGATCGAGCTGCTGCAAGGCCGCGCGTGCGTCGGCCTCGGAGATGTCTTCGGCGTAGGCACGCGCCGCCTTCCAGGTCCCCGCAACAATCTCCGGCTGGCGGAACACGGCGCGGAGCTGGTCTATGACGGCGCCCTCGATCTCGCCCGCAGGCACGCGGCCGACCGGACACGAACCAGCACCATGCTTCAGCACGGTCTGACTGACATAGTAGCGGTAGAGACGATCCCCCTTCCGAGTATGCGTGGGCGAGAAGGCCGCGCCGTCGGGGCCGTAGAGCAGCCCCTTCAGCAGCGCGGGCGTGTCGGCGCGGGTCCGCGCGGCGCGCTTGCGGGGGCTTTCCGTCAGGATTGCGTGGACCCGGTCCCACGTCTCGCGGGCGATGATGGCGGCGTGCTCGCCGGGATAGCTGTCGCCCTTGTGCACGGCCTCGCCGATATAGGCGCGGTTGCTCAGCATCCGATAGAGATATTTCTTGTCGATCCGGTTGCCGCGCGAGGTAAGGATGCCGCGCTTGCCGACCTCGCGCGCGAGTTCCGTGCAGGAGCCGATCTCGAGGAAGCGGGCGAAGATCCAGCGCACATGCGCGGCGCATTCCTCGTCGACCAGCAGCTTCCGGTTCTCGACCCGGTAGCCATAGGGCGGCACCCCGCCCATCCACATGCCCTTCCTGCGGCTGGCGGCGACCTTGTCGCGGATGCGTTCGGCGGTCACCTCGCGCTCGAACTGGGCGAAGCTGAGCAGGATGTTCAGCGTCAGCCGCCCCATGGACGTGGTGGTGTTGAAGGACTGCGTGACCGAGACGAAGGTCACGCCGTTGCGGTCGAACACATCGACCAGTTTGGCGAAATCCGCCAGCGAGCGGCTGAGACGGTCGATCTTGTAGACCACCACGACATCGACCAGCCCGTCCTCGATGTCCTCCAGCAGCCGCTTCAGGCCGGGGCGCTCCAGCGTGCCGCCGGAGATGCCGCCGTCATCATACTGGTCACGGACCAGCACCCAGCCCTCGGAGCGCTGGCTGGCGATATAGGATTCGCAGGCCTCACGCTGGGCATGGAGGCTGTTGAACTCCTGTTCCAGCCCTTCCTCGGAAGATTTCCGGGTGTAGACCGCGCAGCGCAGCTTGCGGACGGGTTTCGATTTCTCCGGCGGCTTAGTCATGTCCGCCCCCTGTGGTTCCTGAGCCCGAAGAACACCCAGCCGTTCCAGCGGGTGCCGGTGATGGCGCGGGCGATGGCGGACAGCGACTTGTAGGGCCGCCCCTGCCAGTCGAAGCCGTCGGCGGTGACGGTGACGATCTGCTCGACACCCTGCCACTCGCGCAGCAACCGCGTGCCGATGATGGGACGGTCGCGGTCGGCGCGGATACTACGCTTCGCCCGGTCGCCGCCATCCAGATCCTCGCCCAGCCGTTCCAGCCGCCGGATCGTTTCCGGTTTCAACCCGCCATAGGCGAGTTCCTGAATGCGATAGGCCAACCGGGATTCAAGGTAGCGGCGGTTGAACGGCGGCGGCTCGCTGTCGAACAGATCGCGCCACTGCTGCTTCAGGTCGGGCGTCGGCGTGGTCTTCAGCGCCGCCAGGCGCGCGGGGATGGGATCGGGCTTGTTCATGCATCTCTCCGGTGAGTTGGAGTTGCATGACGGCATCGGTCGGGCGGATAGTGTAGGCAACGTTCTCCAACGTCGTCAGATACTTCGCCCATCTCCCGCATCCGCAACCGGACCAGCCCGAGCGCCAGCAGGCCGCACAGCTCCGTGCGGCGCTCTGCGGGCGTCATCGCCGAAGGGGCGAGTGGGTTGGGGCGACGAATGGGACCGGGATCGAACATCATGATCCATCGGTGCAGGATTGCGCCGATGACCGCGACCTCGGAACGGGTCACCCCGGGCACAGCCGGAAAGGGTGAACCCCTTCGGTGTTGCAACACCTTGGTGGGTTGAGGGGTCAGGGCGTTCCCATTATGTTCGACCTGACCCCAATCGATTCACGAGGCCCGCCATGTCGCTGCAAACGCTCGACCGTACCCAATGGAGTTATGCAGAGGCGCTGGCCCATGTGCAGACCGTGACAGTCGCGCGGCGCGCGGTGGAAGCGGCGAAGCTGCCGCCGAAGCCTGTGCCGGAATACCAGACCTGGAACCGGTCGCAGGACCCGACGATTGCGTGGAAGGCGGAGGCGGAGACCGAGTTGCTCGTTGCGCTGCGAGACGGCGATCTTCTGGCGCAGGGGCGCTTCACTGAGGAGCGGACCCATGGCTGGGGCAACGGCGGCAGCAGCAGCGGTTTCGGTCTGCATTCGGGCTACCACACCAGCATCCGCCCGGAGCAGTGGCGCGAGGGCAAGTGTTCATTCGGGCGACTGACCGCGCGGGATTGGGAATTCATCGACATCCGCGTGGCGCGTTTCCTCGTGAAGGCGATCTGGCCGGATTACATCCCGGAGCCGGTGCGGCCTGCACAGGACGCGGCAGATGCGATTTACACCACGCCCTATCTCGAGTTGATGCAGACCGCGATTGCACATTTCGGGATCACGGCCGAGGACCAGGGCAAGAAGGACTGCCTCGTCGACTGGTTCCTCGAGCAGCAGATCGAGGGCGAGCCGGTGTCGAACAAGCTGGCCGACGCCATGGCCACGCTGATCCGGCTGCCGTCGGCACAGCGCGGCGGCGCGAAGCGGGTGCTGGGGCCCGATCTGCGCCAGACCGGATAGGATCGGCGAAGGCGCCCGCAAGCGCGTTGTTGGGGACAACGCGATTATGGCGGCGGCTGGCTCTGGCCCGTGCCGTTACCATTGCCCTCGATACCCCTGTTGCAAATGCGGCCCCCGGACGCTGGGCGTCTCGATGAAGGGCGGAACCGTTCACTGCGTTCGCGCGGACGAGGGGTCACCCCTCTGATCGGCCGCGGCCGCTGAAGGCGCTCCACAGGGGTCGTTGGGCCCGTTGGGGTCCACCCATTAATTGACGTTATTTCAATGCCTTGGCGGAAGGGATCACCCCTTTCCGGAGCGATGGCCTGTGGCCGGGCGGACCGGTTCCGACGTCGCGAGGGCGGTCTGATGCGCGGCAGAACCGAGGGCAACGACGCCCTTCAACCGGTTCCGCAGCCCCCGTGTCCGTCCGCCTCCGCCAACTCTCGCACCATGCCGCCGCGGCTCCTTTGCCGACCGGCGCGCATGCGCCCATCCCGTGGGGGCGGCGATGAGCGCGCGGGACTGGCGGGCCTTCGATGCGGAGCTGCGCGCGCGCGTGCCGGAACTGGCGGTGGAGCTGCTGGGCAAGCCGACCTTCCGGGCGGGCCAGGAATGGCGCTGGGGCCGCAAGGGCAGCCTCGCGGTCGTGATCGGCGGCGCCAAGGCGGGCATGTGGTTCGACCATGAGACGGGCGACGGCGGTGGTTTCGTCGATCTGGTTGGCCGGGATCTCGGTCTCTCCCGCGGCGACGCGCTGGACTGGACGGCCGATCGTATCGGCATCGGGCGACGCCATCGGCCGACCCGGACGCACCCGGCGCCATCGTTCCTGTCGACGAACAAGCCGGTTTCACCTCCGGCCCAGCCGGGCGCGGAAACCGCGCCTCAGACGCCTCACGACGATGCAGACCCGGCCGTCTCCCGTGCAGAGGAAGCCGCAGCTCGCGCCAAGCGGATCTGGACCAGCGCACGTCCAGCCCCGGATGACCATTCCTATCTCACTGCCAAGAAGGTTGCGCCGCTCGGCTTGCGCATGGACGCGCGCGGACATCTCGTCGTGCCGCTGCAAGACGGCGACGGCCGCCTGCACACTGTTGAGACCATCGCGCCGGACGGCGCCAAGCGCTTCCTCGCTGGCGGCGCAAAGCGGGGGCATTTCGCGGTGGTGGGCGCGGAGCCGGGGCCACTCGGGGAGCCCAACGGCCCCGTCCTGATCTGCGAGGGTTGGGCGACCGGCGCGAGCCTGCACATCGCCACGGGTCATACCGTGATCGCGGCGATGGACGCGGGCAACCTGATGCCGGTGGCCGAGGCGTTGCGGGCGCGCTTTCCGGCGGCCGACCTCGTCCTGGTCGCCGACAACGACGAGAAGCCCGACCGCAATGGCAATCCCGGTGTCGAGGCGGCCCGCAAGGTCGCTCTCGCGGTCGACGGCCGTCTGGCCGCGCCGGGCAGCCCGGGCGACGCCAACGACCTGTTCTGCGCCGAGGGGCCGGACGCCGTTGCGGCGCTGGTGGCTGGTGCCGCCCGGATACCGCCGCCACCGCCGACCTATCCCGCGCCGGTACTTACGCCCGATGAGGCCCGCGCCTGCCTGGCCGACGCCATCGCCCGCTTCATGACCGCGATCCCGGACTACTGGGCCGCCGTCGAGGCGGCGCAGGAGGAGGCCAAGAACCCCGACTCCAATCGCGATCCGCTGGATTTCAACATCGTTGCACGGGCGGCGCTGCCTCCGCTTCTCGGCCTGCCGGTCGACGTGGGCCTCGGCAAGACCTCGAGCGCGCGCGTCGCCATCGCCGAGCTGATCGCCGCGGGCGGGCTTGGGCCACGCAAGGTCGTCTATGCCGTGCCGCGCCACGATCTCGGGGCCGAGCAGGTCACGGAGCTCAAAGCACTCGGGCTCAGCGCCATGCTCTGGAAGGGCCGCACCGCCCCTGATCCCACCGACGACGATCCCGACCGGCTCATGTGCCTCGACACCGAGGCAACCTTCGACGCGCTCGAGATTGAGCACCCGGTCGAGCAGAGCTGCTGCAAGGTCAAGAACGGGGCGGAGCTGCTGCTCTGCCCCTGGTTCCACGACTGCGGCTACCAGCGCCAGAAGCCGCTGGCGCAGGCGGCACAGGTCATACTCTGCGCCCATGACAGCCTCTTCCACATGAAGCCGCAGGCCATCGGCGAGGTCGGGCTGCTCGTCATCGACGAGGCCTTCTGGCAGTCGGGCCTGCGCGGTCTCGACGGCAAGGCGACGCTCACGCAGGACGGGCTGGAGGCGGGCCGCACCTCGCTCACCTGCTACAACGGCAAGGGAAAGATGGATGTCGGCGCCACGGCCGACCTGATCGCGGCCCGCGAGAAGCTGTGCAAGGCGCTACGGGTCACGGAGCCGGGTCCGCTGCGCCTCGGGCTGCTGGAGGCCGTCGGCCTCACCCCGGAAGATTGCCGCCACGCCGCGACGCTGGAACGCCGTCGGATGCGCGACGCGGGCCTCCGCCCTGGCATGTCGCCGGTCGAGCGGCGCAAGCGCATCGAGGCGGTCCTGCCGCAAGCGGGCGAGCCATGGGCGCCGCCCGGGCGCTGCGCCACGCTCTGGCTGATCCTCGCCGAGGCGTTGGAGAACGGCCATGATGCCGCCGGCGCGGAGCTCGTGCACGAGATGACCGAGGCGGGGTCCGTCCGCGCGCTCCGTCTGCGCTGGCGCAGCCGCATGCGGACCGGCTGGGCGGCGCAGGCGCCGATCCTGCATCTCGACGCGACGCTGCGCCCGGAACTCGTGCAGACCTACCTGCCGCGGATCGACATCGGCGTGCCCGTCGCCGCGCGCCAGCCGTATGTCCACGTCCGCCAGGTGACCGGCAGCCCGACCTCGGCCCGCGCGCTGACGCCATCTCCCGATGCGCCCGAGCGCGACCGCAAGGCCGCCGCCACCCGTCTGCGCGATCTTCGCGCCTGGATCGACCTCCGGGCCCGGCAGTGCCATCGCCCCGGCCAGGCAATCGATCTGCTGGTGGTGGGCCAGAAGGCCGCCATTGATGCGCTCAGGTCCGCGGGGCTGCCGCCGCGGGTCGAGGCGGTGCATTTCAACGCGCTGAGCGGGCTCGACCGCTGGGGCGGGATCGGCGGCATGGTGGTCCTCGGCCGCACGCTTCCCGCGCCGCGCACCGTTGAACTGACTGCCACGGCGCTGACCGGCCGCGTGCCCGCGCCGAACCCGGAGGACGCGGGCTGGTGGTATCCGATGCTCGAACGCCGTGTCCGGCTCGCGGACGACCGGACCGCGCCGCTCGCGATGGAGGAACATGCCGATCCCATCGCCGAGGCCGTGCGCTGGTGCATCTGCGAGGGCGAGCTGATCCAGGCGATGGGGCGCGGGCGCGGCGTCAACCGCACCGCCGCCACGCCGCTCGAGATCGACCTGCTCACGGACGTGGTCCTGCCGGTCACCGTCGATGCGCTGGTGCCCTGGTCCGACCTCCGCCCGACCCGGCGCGACCTGATGGCGCTGACCGGCATCGAGATCGAGAACGCCGCCGACATGGCCGCCTGCTTCCCCGAGCTGTGGTCCACGGCCGCCGCCGCGCGGCAGGATCGGTCGAGGAGTGTGACAAACTGCTATTATAGAGACATCTATAATAGCCAAATGTCACACTCCTCCGCAGAGGTGACCTATCGCCCGGAGGGTCCCGGTCATCGCGCCCGCACCGCCCGCGTCGATCTCTCCCGCATTCCCGATCCGGAAGCCTGGCTCACCAACCGCCTCGGGCCGCTCGCCAGCTTCGAGATGCGGTCGATCGCGGGCTCCGGATCTGACGCACCCGATCCCGCCGCGGCGGTACGCCTCGACACCCTCGCATCCCGCCTGACCGCCAGCATGCAGGCCGTGCTCGCCGCGCGCCGCGCTGCGCTCGAAGCGCTGTCTGCGCGGCTAGACGCCGCGAAGCCCGCCGCCCTGCGCCGCACCCACCACCCCCAACCAGAAGAGGAGACCGAGGCATGAGTTTTGACAGGATGCGCCTCTACGACGCCGGGCGATTTCACGACACGGAGTTGCCCGACTGGTATCATGCGGCCGTGCGCATTAGCGAAACCGAACGCGTGGACTGGCATCGCGCGCTCGAGCGTGTCCTCGACTGCGAATACACGCTGCTGACCGAGGAGGGCTTGCTGGGCGGTGCGCTCGAGATCCGGTTCTGGCCGAGCGAGATCCACGGCTTCTTCGTGCTGATCGAAACGCCGCTCTCCTTCGTCGAGCATGTCATCGTCCCAAACCCCGCGGACTGGCTGCCGTTCCTCTCGCGCCATCTCGCACCGCTCATCTCGGTCGCCAACCAGAGCTCCCTGATCGCGCTCCACGGCAGGATCGACAACGCCTTCATCGCCTGGGCGCGTCACGGCAAGGGCTGCCATATCAGCCGCGAGACCGGCGAGAGCCGGATCGACCTCGATAACGACCGCGACCGTCGCCGAGCCCAGCAAGCCCGTGCGGCGTTGGAAAGAGAGCGGCAGGAGGGGCACGGATGAAGACGATGCGCTGGCATCCTCCGGGCTATGGTGGCGAGCGCCGCGACCCGGACCGCGTGAAAAGGGACGGGTGGCGCGATCAGGGCGTGCTCGCCATCTCAATTGACGATGAGCGCCTCAGCTGGCCAGAGCGGGAGCTGGTCCGACAGCTGGGCGAGAAGCTGTATGGGCCGCGGCAAAGCAGGGCGGACGCGCAGGAACCCTAACCGGATTCCCCACTGGACCCCGGACTCCGCACCGGGGTCCAGACGGGGTCCACCCGCTAACCCGTTGAAGTTTCTGGTTCCTTCTGGGCGATTGTGTATACGGGCGGGCGAAGCGCGGCACATCGCTAGCGACAGGGCCGGTTTTTTGGGAAGCCACCCGGAAGCCAGCGTCGCCTGAACCCGCCTGAAACACCGCAAAATCAAACCCTTGAAGCTGGACACCCCTGGTGGCCGCTGGACCCCGCGTGGAGTCCAGTCTGGACCCCGGAGTCCGGAAGCCAGGGGTATCCACCCTGATACGAGGAATGACCCGCCGATGACGCTGAGCTTTGCCCCGGATCGGATCGAGACCTGGCCGCTGGCCAATCTGCAGCCCTATGCCCGCAATGCCAAGGCACATGGCGCGGATCAGGTGGCGAAGATCGCCGCCAGCATGGCCGAGTTCGGTTGGACCGTGCCTTGCCTCGTGGCCGAGGATGGCGAACTGATCGCGGGGCATGGCCGGGTGCTAGCAGCGACGCAGCTTGGGCTGACCGAAGCGCCGGTGATCGTGCTCGGGCACCTGACCGAGGCGCAACGGCGGGCGTACCGGATCGCGGACAACAAGCTGACGGAACTTGGCACCTGGGACGAGGCGCTGCTGTCGGCGGAACTGAACGATCTGCTGGCCGAAGATTTCGACCTGTCGCTGGTCGGCTTTTCTGACGGCGAACTCGACAAGTTGCTGGCCTACGTGCCGGAGGGAGACGGGCAAGACGGTGGCTCCGGGGGCTCGGTGCCGCCGGTGACCATCCCCGAACCGCCGCGCAACCCGGCGTCACGGACCGGCGATCTGTGGATCCTTGGCGACCATCGCCTTCTCTGTGGCGACAGCACCAGCGCTGCCGACGTGCGCCGCCTGATGAATGGCGAACGGGCGATCCTGTTCGCGACCGACCCGCCGTATCTCGTTGACTATGACGGCTCGAACCATCCGACGCGCAACAAGGATTGGTCGGCCTCCTACGGCACGACCTGGGATGACAGTTCGCAGGGGGCCGAGCTTTACGACGGTTTCATCGCAGCGGCTGTGGCGGAAGCTATCGCCGAGAATGCCGCGTGGTATTGCTGGCACGCGTCCCGCCGCCAGGCGATGTTGGAAGCGTGCTGGGAAAAGGCTGGGGCCTTTGTGCACCAGCAGATCATCTGGGTGAAGGACCGCGGGGTTTTGACCCGGTCGCATTACCTGTGGAAGCATGAGCCCTGCTTCATGGGCTGGCGGCGGCCGAACCGCCCGCCGAAGGTGGCCGAGGAAACCCTGTCATCAACATGGGCGCTGCCCAGCTTTGCCAAGGATGAGCGACCCGACCACCCGACACCGAAACCGCTGGACGCCTTCGGGATCCCGATGCGCCAGCATGTGGCACGGGGTGGCCTCTGCTATGAGCCCTTCTGTGGTTCGGGTTCGCAAATCATGGCTGGCGAAGCGAATGGCCGCCGCGTCTTCGCGATGGAGATCAGCCCGGCCTACATCGATGTGGCCGTCGAACGCTGGCAAGCCGACACGGGGCGCGATGCGATCCTCGATGGCGATGGACGGACCTTCGCGGTCCTGAAAACCGAGCGGCTTGGCGAAACCCCGGCTGAACCAGAACCCCGATCCGAAACCGCCGCGTGACATGCATGACCTGGCTCTACATTCCACCGGACGCGCTTCCGGAACCGGAGACGCATGCATGTTCGGCCTCTCCCTTTGCTCCGGCGCAGGCGGCCTCGACCTCGGGCTTACCATCGCCATCCCCGGATATCGTGCTGTGGGCTATGTCGAACGGGAAACCTTCGCCGCAGCCACTCTCGTGGCGCGGATGGAAGACGCGTCCCTGGATCAGGCTGTTGTCTGGGACGACGTTGGAACCTTCGACGGCCGACCGTGGCGCGGCACGGTGGATATCATCACGGCAGGCTATCCGTGCCAGCCGTTCTCCGTCGCGGGGAAACGCCGGGGTGCTGACGACCCACGCCACCTCTGGCCACATGTCGCCCGTATCATCGGCGAAATCAAACCGCCTTTCGTGTTCCTCGAGAATGTCGCCCATCATCTCCGCCTCGGATTCCCCGAAGTCGCCAGCGGACTGGTCGGCATGGGCTACCGCCTTGCGGCAGGCCTCTTCACGGCGGCGGAAGTCGGCGCGCCCCACAAGCGTGAGCGGCTCTTCATCCTCGCCATCCGTGAAGGGGACGAGCTGGCCGACCCCGCGCGCCTGCTCTGGCACCCGGTCGAGTGGCGGGAACCGGACGGAACTGCTGCGGCTCTGGCCGACGCCGAGGGCCAGTGCCAACGAGAACCGGCAGACGAAACCCACGCCCTCGCAGGAAGCGGGCCAGCACGGCATGAACCTCGCGACAACGGCCGCGCTCTGGCCGACGCCGCAGACCGACAGTTTCCGCAGCCGGGGTGGCGAGCGGAAGGACGAGAAAGGTCTGGACCGGATGGCGCGGGACTGGCCGACGCCGATGGCAAACGACGGGTGCAAGCCGAGCGCGGGCAACCGGCGGTCGGCCGATCTGACCCATGCAGCGGGAATGTGGATGACGCCGACGGCGCGCGATCACAAGGACGGGGCGACGACATTGGCGAACACGCCGGTGAACGGACTGCTTGGCCGCCAGGTCCTGGTGACGCCGATGGCTGGGAGCGATACCTCCGATGTGCGCCGGACCTTGAACCCGCTGTTCGTCGAGGCGCTGATGGGCTGGCCCACCGGGTGGACCGGCTTCGCCTCTGTGGCAACGGAGTGGTCCCACTGGTTGCAGCGCATGCGCTGCGAACTTTGGCGGCCGAATTGCTGGCCGATGGATGAGGTGGCGACATGAAGCAGTCGCGCGTCATGTCGCTGGTCGAGTCCGTGGCCAACGTGATGGTCGGCTACGGGGTCGCAGTCGCTACCCAGATCCTGATCTTCCCGATCTTCGGATTGCACACGACGCTGGCGCAGAACCTGAAGATTGGCGCGGTGTTCACCGTCGTATCGATTGGTCGCAGTTACGCCTTGCGGCGGCTATTCGAGCGTTGGCGTCGCCTCTGACCCCGCTGGCGGTGCCGGGCGACGGATGCTAGCTTTGGAGCATGTCCGATTGGCAACACATCGAGATCAACAACCACGGGACCATCGTCGTCCTGCGCCCGATTTCGGACGAGGGTCGGCAGTGGTTCGAGGACAATGTCGGCGAACCTGAGCCGGGCGGCATCTATACTTGTGAGCCCCGCATGGCGCAGGACATCCTGCAGGCTGCCGCGCGCGATCTGCTGTCGATGCAATGAAAAAGCGCCGCCCCTGATGGGACGGCGGCAATGGGGTCTTCGGCGGCAAGCCGCTCAGTCAACGGGCAGTCGATAGATCCTTCCGCGCCCCTCGACCTTCTCCGAGGTCACTTCGAGCCCGAGCTTCTTCTTCAGCGCTCCGGCCATCGCACCCCTCACCGTGTGAGCTGCCCATTCGAGGGCAACCGTAATCTCCTCAATGGTCGCGCCGTCCGGCGCGCGCAACATGGCGATCAGGGTGGCCTGTTTGGTGCCCTCGCGCGGCGTGCGCGCCTTGGGCGCTGCGTCTGGTTCGCTGGGGGTCTGGGGCGCGGCTTCGTCTGTCGGCGCGTCCGTCGCGCCCACGAGCGCGGTGTTCGCGTCCGCGGGCTCGATGCCGATGGCGGCAAGGCCTGCGTCAGTGGCGACCAGCGTTTTACCGTGTCCGTCGCCGGTTTCGCGCCACATGGGTTCGCCCTTGCGCAGGTCGACGTCGACCTCCTGCAGCAGGCCCTTGGCGATCATCGCGCCGACCACCTTGGCGGCGGCACCGCCGCGCAGGCTTTCGGGCAGCGGCAGGGCGATGCGCTCAGGCCGCTGGGCGGCGGCGCTCAGGATCAGGGCTTGGGTGTCGGAAAGTTGGGTCATCGTGGTCTCCCGTATCGGGGCGCGCAGGATGCGGGCCCTTCTACGAGGCCAAGCCCCGCAGGGCGGGGCTGGCGCGATGGCTGGCTGGGTTACTCGGCGTGTTCGCCCTCGCCGAAAAGGAAATCGGTGATCTTTCGGATGTCGCTGGCGACGCTGCTGATCGATCCGACACTGCCCCAATTGACCGCCTCCGGATCGAAGTTGAAATGGTCGTCGCTGAGCGCCTGAAGTCGGGCGAGCATCGCGTCGATCTCGGCCTTCTTGCCGATGAAGGCGTCGAGGGCTTTGTTCGACCGATCCCTCGAACCGGTGGCGGGATCGGTCTCACTGTCCTGTGCGCGGCGGGTCATTTCGGTGGCTCCCAAGTGAGTTGCATCGTCCTTCTGAAAGGACGTTCGCTCTGTCAGCGATGCTTATCAACGAGATAGGCGCATGATCTTGAATGATAATCGGAGCCGTCAATGCAGGGCATGAGCGAGCGCCAGTACGCCGCGCATGTCGGGCTGTCGCGGGGCGCGATCCAGAAGGCGAAGACCGCCGAACGGCTTGTGCTCTTCGCCGATGGCAGCATCGATGCAGAGGCCAGCGACGTGCGCCGGGCGGAAACGACCGACCCGTCGAAGACCCGGAAGCCGCCCGAACTGAAGATGAAGGCGGTCCCCGAGGCAGCCGTTGCTGCTGTCGGCGATACACTGCGCGAACAGGGTCTGGCGGTACCAGCGGTTGGCGGTGGCACGACCTACCTGCAGGCGAAAACTGCCAACGAGGTGCTGAAGGCGCAGGAGCGGCGGATCCGGCTGCAGAAGCTGAAGGGGGAATTGATCGAGCGGGCCCGGGCGCTGTCGCTGGTGTTCCGGCTGGCGCGCGAGGTGCGGGATGCTTGGGTCAACTGGCCCGCGCGGTCGTCGGCACTGATGGCGGCGGAACTGGGCGTGGAACCGGCCGCAATGCAGAAGGCCTTGGAAAAACATGTCCGTGCCCACCTCGACGAACTTGCCGAGGTCCGGCCCGACTTCCGCTGACGATGATGGTCTGACCGAGTTCGACGGCGCGGCCGAAATCCTGCGCACCTGGGGCGCGGGGCTGACGCCCGATCCCGATCTGACGGTGTCGCAATGGGCGGACAAGCATCGGATGTTGTCGGGCCGCGCATCGGCGGAACCCGGGCGCTATCGGACGGCGCGTACACCTTACATGCGGGAGATCATGGACCGGTTGTCACCTGGCGATGAGATGCAGCGCATCGTGTTCATGAAGGCGGCCCAGGTCGGGGCGACCGAGGCGGGCAACAACTGGATCGGGTTCGCGATCCACCAGGCACCGGGCCCGATGCTCGCGGTCCAGCCGACGGTGGAACTGGCGAAACGCAATTCGCGCCAGCGGATCGATCCGCTGATTGATGAGAGCCCGGACCTGCGGGAGCGGGTGAAACCGGCCCGGTCGCGCGACGCGGGCAACACCATGCTGTCGAAGGAGTTCGCGGGCGGCATCCTGATCATGACGGGCGCGAACTCGGCGGTTGGGCTGCGGTCTACCCCGGCGCGCTACATCTTCCTTGACGAGGTCGACGCCTATCCGGCTTCGGCCGACGAAGAAGGCGATCCGGTCACGCTGGCGGAAGCGCGGTCGCTGACCTTCGCCCACCGGCGCAAGGTGTTCCTGGTCTCGACGCCCACCATCCGGGGTCTGAGCCGGATCGAACGGGAATATGAGAGCAGCGACCAGCGCCGGTATTTCGTTCCGTGCCCGCATTGTGGGGCGATGCAATGGCTGAAGTTCGAACGGCTGCGCTGGCAGAAGGGCAAGCCGGAAACGGCGGAGTATTTCTGCGAGGGGTGCGATCAGTCCATCAGCGAACATCACAAGACGGCGATGCTGGAAGGCGGCGAATGGCGGGCGACCGCCGCTGCCGCCGATCCGACCACGGTCGGGTATCACCTCTCGGCGCTTTATTCGCCGATCGGCTGGCTGAGCTGGGAGCGGATCGTGCGATCATGGGAAGCGGCCCAAGGTTCGGACGAGGCGATCAAGGCGTTTCGCAACACGATCCTTGGCGAGACATGGGTCGAGACGGGCGAAGCCCCCGATTGGCAGCGGCTCTACGACCGGCGCGAGCGCTGGACATCCGGCACTGTGCCAGCGGGCGGGCTGTTCCTGACTGCCGGGGCCGACGTTCAGAAAGACCGGATCGAGGTCGACGTCTGGGCCTGGGGTCGCGGCCTCGAAAGCTGGCTGGTCGACCATGTCGTGATCGAGGGCGGGCCGGATCGACATGACGCGTGGTCGGAACTGACGGCGCTGCTGGACCGGTCCTGGCCGCACGAACGCGGCGCGCATCTGCGCATCGCGCGGCTCGCCATCGACACTGGCTATGAGGCCCCGGCGGTCTATTCCTGGTCGCGGGCGCAGGGGTTTGGGCAGGTTTCGCCGGTCAAGGGTGTCGAGGGTTTCAACCGTTCCAGCCCCGTGTCGGGGCCGACCTTTGTCGACGCGACCGAGGGCGGCAAACGCCTGCGGCGCGGGGCGCGGCTCTGGACCGTGGCGGTGTCGACCTTCAAGGCCGAGACCTACCGCTTCCTGCGGCTAGCGCGGCCGACCGATGAGGAGATGGCCGACGGGGCGGCGTTCCCGCCCGGCTCGGTGCATCTGCCACACTGGGTCGAGAACGAATGGCTGAAGCAGTTCGTGGCCGAGCAACTGGTGACGGTGCGCACCAAGCGCGGCTTTGCCCGGCTGGAATGGCAGAAGCTGCGCGAGCGCAACGAGGCGCTGGATTGCCGGGTCTATGCCCGCGCCGCCGCCTGGATCGCGGGCGCGGATCGATGGCCCGACGAAAAATGGCGCGATCTCGAGGATCAACTCGGGGCGGTACCGACGACAGTTGATGGCGCGGGGCGGGTCAACCGGCCGCAAGCCGCACCCCAGGGGAAACGGCAGTCGGACTGGCTTGGCCGACGCGGAGGATGGTTCTGACATGACAGACTGGACGGAAACCGAACTCGCCGCGCTGCGCCGGGCCTATGCCAGCGGCACGACCCGGGTCAGCTATGATGGAAAATCGGTCGACTACGGCTCGGCCGAGGATCTGTTGGGCCGGATCCGGACCATCGAACGTGCCGTCGCCGGGACGACCCGGCCGCTGCCTGTGGCCGGGTTGGCGGGCTTCTCGCGCGGGGATCGCTGATGCCCGCGAACTGGATGGACCATGCCATCGCCTCGGTCGCCCCGCGTATGGCGGCCCGGCGCGTGCTGGCGCGGCAGGCCTTCGAGACCCTGACGCGCGGCTATGACGGAGCGTCCAAGGGGCGGCGCACCGACGGCTGGCGCGCACCGGGATCTTCTGCGGACACCGAGATTGGTGTCGCCGGGGCGCTCTTGCGCGACCGGATGCGCGACCTCGTGCGCAACAACCCGCATGCGGCCAAGGCCGTGGCGGTGCTTGTGAACAACATCATCGGCTCGGGCATCATGCCCCGGGCTGCGAGTGGCGATGACAAACTGGACCGGAAGGTCGATGCTCTGTTCACCCGCTGGACGGCGGATTGCGACGCCGACGGCCAGCTGGATTTCTACGGGCTGCAGACGCTGATCTGTCGGGAGATGGTCGAGGCGGGCGAGGTGCTGGTGCGCCGCCGTCTGCGGCGGGCGGGGGACGGTCTGGCGGTGCCGCTGCAGTTGCAGGTGCTTGAGGCAGATTTCCTCGACGCGACCAAACGTGGCGATGCCAGCCCGACCCGCATCGTGCAGGGCATCGAATTCGACGCCGTGGGCAAGCGCCGTGCTTACTGGCTCTACACCGACCATCCGGGCGATGCCCAAGGCAGCTTGCGGGGTGGGGCGGCAAGTCGCCCGGTTCCGGCCACCGAGATCGCCCATGTCTACGAAAAGCAGCGCACGCAGGTACGCGGCGTGCCTTGGGGCGCGCCGGTGATCCGGTCCTTGCGCGATCTCGACGACTATGAAGTCGCTGAACTGGTCCGCAAGAAGACCGAGGCCTGCGTCACCGCCATCGTCTTCGGCGACGACGAGTCCCAACAGGGCATCGCACCCACAGTTGTCGATGCCGATGGCAACCGGGTCGAGCAGTTCGAACCGGGGCTGATTGCCTATGCACGCGGCGGCAAGGACATCCGCTTCAACCAGCCCTCCGCCACGGGCGGTTATGGCGAGTACAAACGGGCCAGCCTGCACACGATCTCGGCTGGGTTCCGGGTGCCCTATGAACTGCTGACCGGCGATCTCAGCCAGGTCAACTATTCCTCGATCCGGGCCGGGCTCGTCGAGTTCCGCCGCCAGATCGACGCAGTCCAGTGGCAGCTGTTCATCCCGATGTTCTGCGCCCCAGTCTGGCGCTGGTTCACCGAAGCCGCATGGGCGGCGGGCCAGATCCCGACGCCGGACGTGCCGGTCGAATGGTCGCCGCCGAAGTTCGAGGCGGTCGATCCGCAGAAGGACGCGATGGCGAACCTGCTGTCGATCCGGTCCGGCACCATGACGCTGGCGGAGGTGATCGCCCGGCAGGGCCGCAATCCGGATGCCGTGCTGGCCGAGATCGCCGCGACCAATGCCAAGCTGGATGCGCTGGGCCTCGTGCTCGACAGCGACCCGCGCCGCGTCACGAAAACCGGCAGCGCGCAAACCAGTGACCCCGCCAGCGATCCGACCGCCGACCCGGAAAACGACCCAGCGCAACCCAACGCTGCCCAACAGGACTGACCCTATGGACACGATGATCGAACTGCCGGCCATGCGCCGGACGGCGGAGCTTGCGCCGAACACGGCCGATGCGCAGGCCCGCACCGTCGAAGTGGTCTGGTCGGCCGGGGCCCGCGTTCGCCGCGCCAGCTTCTTTGGCGAGCCTTACGACGAGGAACTGAGCCTCGATCCTGCGCATGTGCGGCTGGAACGGCTGAATGCGGGCGCGCCGTTCCTGAAGGTGCATGAGTTGGGCGCGCTGGACGCGGTCATCGGCTCCGTCGTCCCCGGTTCCGCCCGCCTTGAAAACGGTCGGGGCATCGCGCTGGTCCGCATCTCGGAACGCGACGATGTCGAGCCGATCTGGCGCGACATTCAGGCGGGGCACATCCGGGCGGTGTCGATCGGCTACCAGGTCCACCGCTTCGAGGTCTCCAAGCCCGATGGCGGCCGCGAGCTTTGGCGCGCGGTCGACTGGACGCCCTTCGAGGTTTCCGCCGTGCCGGTCGGGGCCGACCCCGCCGCCGGTTTCCGGACCCAGCAATCCCTTCACGACTGCGTCCTTCATCGCCGGGACGCTTCCAACACCCGACAAGGAGCATCCCCGATGACCGACCCGACCCAGACCCCGGCCGCAGCGGCCGCCGAACCCCATGCGACCGAGGAGACCCAGATGACCGACGCCACCCATGCCGCTGCCGAACCGCAGGTGCGCACCAGCGAAACCCGCACGCTGACCCAGCCCGCTGCGCCCGACACCGAAGCCATCGCCACCCGGGCGCGCGAGGGTGAACGCGACCGCGTCTCCACCATCTACGATCTGGCGGGCCGGCTGAACCTTGAGCGCGGCTTTGCCGAGGATCTGGTGAAACGCGGTGTCACCGTCGATGAATCCCGCCGCCTGATCCTCGACCAAGTTGCCGCCAGGTCGGACGAAACCCGCACCTTTCCGCATGTCTCCATCCCTCTCGGCGGCCGGGATGAACGCGTGACCCGCCGCGACGCCGTGGCCAACGCGCTGCTGCACCGCTACAGCCCGACGCTGTTCCAGCTTGATGACTCTGCCCGCCAGTACCGCGGCATGTCGCTCCTCGAACTGGCCCGCGAAAGCCTGACCAATGCCGGGGTCAACACGCGCGGCCTGTCGCGCGACGAGGTGGCGACGCGCTCGCTGCATTCCACCTCCGACTTCCCCGAAATCCTGTCGGCCGTCACCAACAAGACCCTGCGGCAGGCTTACGAGACCTATCCCCGCACCTTCATGCTATTCTGCCGCCAGGTGCTGGCCACCGACTTCAAGGCGATGAACCGGGTCCAGTTGGGCGAGGCCCCGCAGCTTCTGGAAGTGGGCGAAAGCGGCGAGTTCAAGCGCGGCACGCTTGGCGAGAGCAAGGAGAGCTACAAGGTCAAGACCTATGGCCGGGTGGTTGCGATCACCCGCCAAACGCTGATCAACGACGATCTGGATGCCTTCACCCGCATCCCGGCGATGTACGGCAACTCCATCGCGCAGCTGGAAAGCGATGTCGTCTGGGGCATCATCACCGCCAACCCTGCGATGGCCGACGGCAACGCGCTGTTCCATACCACCCACAAGAACCTCGCCGCGACCGGCACTGCGCTGGCGGTCGATGCGGTGGGCGCGGCCCGGGCGGCGATGGCGTTGCAGACCGGCTTTGACAAGAAGACCGTGTTGAACATCCGCCCTGCCTTCCTGATCGTGCCCGCTGCCCTCGAACTCAAGGCCGAGCAGTTGGTGGCGCAGAACCTTGTGCCCGCCGACAGCACCAAGGTAGTGCCGCAGTCGATCCGCACCCTCAGCCCGATCAGCGAGCCCCGGCTCGATGCCGCCAGCCCCACCGCCTGGTATCTGGCCGCCAACCCGAACCAGATCGACACCATCGAATACGCCTATCTGGAAGGCCAACAGGGTGCCTACGTTGAAACTCGCAACGGCTTCGATGTCGACGGGGTCGAGATCAAGTGCCGCCTCGACTTCGGCGCCAAGGCCATCGATTGGCGCGGTCTTTACCGAAATCCCGGCGCGTAAGCCGCGACAATTCCATCACCTGAACCCTGACAGGCGGCCCTCGCGCCGCCTGTCTCCACGTTCGCGAAAGGACATCTGCGATGAAGAACTTCGTCCAGCCCGGCAATACCATCACTCTGACCGCGCCCTATGCTGTCACATCCGGCGACGGCCTGCTGGTCGGTGCCATCTTCGGTGTGGCCGCTGGCACCGCCATCCTTGGCGATCCGGTTGAAACCGCAGTCGAGGGCGTCTACGATCTGAAGAAGGTCGCGTCGCAGGCTTGGGCCGCCGGTGACAAGATCTACTGGGACAACACCGCCAAGCAGACGACCAAGACCCTGACCGCGAACACGCTGATCGGCGTGGCAACCGAGGCCGTCGCCGGCGGTGCCACCGACCTGATCGGCCGGGTGCGGCTGAACGGCGCGTTCTGATGAACGCCTTCGCCGCCGCCGTCGGCGCGCTTTTCGCCGATCCGAACATGGGGCGAGATGCGGTCTACATCGCCGACGGCGGCGCACCGGTGCTGGTGCGCATCGTCGCCCGGCGTGCCGATGCAGTCACCGACTTCGGCGATGCCCGGCTCTGGTCGGAAACCACGCGCGTCGACCTGCGCGTCGCCGAAGTGCCGAACCCGCGCCCCGGCGACCGGATCGAGATCGACGTCGAGGCATACCTCATTCAGGGCGAGCCCATCCGTGATCGCGAGCGGCTGGTCTGGACTGTCGATCTGCGCCCAGCATGAAACTGAAACTTGCCATCGATCCCGACATCGTCGCCCTGATGGCGGCCGAGGTCGCAGCGGGGGAACGCGCTGTCACCGCCGCGATGCGCGAGGCGGGCACCGGCCTGAAATCTGCATGGCGCACCCAGATCACCGGCGCGGGGCTGGGCACACGCTTGGCCAACTCGATCCGCTCCGCCAACTTCCCGAAGTCCGGTGAAAGCCTGAACGCGGCGGCACTGGTTTGGTCAAACGCCCCGGTGATCATCGGCGCGCACGACACTGGGCCGCTGATCCGTTCGAAAAATGGGTTCTGGCTCGCCATCCCCACCCCGGCGGCTGGCAAGTCCACGCGCGGCGGCCGGATCACCCCAGGCGAATGGGAACGCCGCACCGGCCTGCGCCTGCGGTTCATCTACCGCCGGAGAGGGCCGAGCTTGTTAGTGGCCGAGGGACGGCTGAACACCAAGGGTCGCGCCGTGGCGTCAAAGTCGAAAACTGGCAGGGGCGTCGTGACCGCGCCGATCTTCCTGCTGGTGCCGCAGGTGAAGCTGCCGAAGAGGCTGGATATGGCGCGGGATGCGGAACGGGCAGCTGAAGGTGTGCCGGGGTTGATCGTGGCGAATTGGGTGGAGGGCAGGCTTAGGTAGCGTGGATGCGCGTGAGCCATTGTAAACGCGCAACAAAGTCGCCAAAGTAGAAACACCAGGTGGGGGCTCGCCCGACCTGGTGCTTTAATCTGATGTCGAAGGCGCGTAGCAAGTGCCAGTGGGGCCAGTTCGACTGCTCTGAAGGGTATGTACTGCCGCGATGGCTGAGAGTCAAGTTCCATACCCGTACGATGTGGCAACGATCGCTTCACTTAAGGCATCGCTCTCTGAGCTACGCTTCGCAACGTACCTCGCAAAAGCCAGCGGGGACGAAGGCTTCGCGTTTGCGCTATATCTCTACAACGCAAGGCTCGCAAAATCGTTCCTGTTCCCGCTGAGTGTGGCGGAAGTCTCCCTGCGCAACGCTGTAGATGGCGTCCTTCTGCAGCGGTATGGAGCAGAGTGGCACCTGGACGCCAGCTTTCGCGATAACGTCCTGACGCCGGAAAGTGTGGGAGCTCTGGATAAGGCAATCGAACGAGCACGGTCAAACGTGCGCGGCAAAGTGATCGCGGAACTTACATTTGATTTCTGGTCCAACCTGTTTCGTAGCGAGTACGGAGATCTTTGGCGCACCAAGGCCAATGTCGCATTTCCGGGCCTCGCCCACGGCGAGGGGCGCCATGAAATCCAGCTGCTGGTCAAGGAGATTAACCGCTTTAGAAACAGGGTTGCACATCATGAACCCATTTTGGACATGAACGTCCCCGACCTACACTCGAAAGTCATCAAGTTAGTGGAACTTCGATGCCAAGTAACTGCCGGATGGATGCGGCATCATTCAACAGTTAGTGTCGTAATGCGCTCCCGGCCAAATCTGGCAGGATCCGCGCCCGTCACTTTGGCGAGTAGATCAGATCATAAATTCGAAGTAGTCGATCATAAATCCAAGCTGGTCGACCACGTGAAAGCGGAAGCTCAACCATGCGCAGCATTCGTATGTATTGAGAATGGCGGCGTTGTCGGGGCAATCACGCACCAGCAGTTGGCGCTTTACATAGTGACCAAAGCACTCGAGTTGGATGGTATGATCGACCTGAATGATCACACCTTCGCAGATGTCTTGAGTGTTCCTGCGGTCAAGGATGGCTTTCGGTCCATGCATGCAGGATCGTCTTTTCTTGATGCAATCGAGGTTCTCCAAGAACCGAAGACCCGAGTTGTCGTCGCCGTGAACCCGGACAACGGAGCGCCTGTCGGCGTAGTGTTGCGGGCTCACAGAAGGTACTAAAATGTCGGAGATCGACCGACGCGTGCCGGAGCTTTCATGCCCACCCCTCGCGAAACCATCCTCGCCGCGCTGCACGCGCTGCTCTCGGCGTTGCCCGCAACCGCTCTGCGCGGTGATGTGATGCCCGAACGCGTGCCCGCTGCTGGCCTCCTGATCCTGCGCGACGGCGAACCGGGGGAGCCCGAGGTCACGCTGTCGCCCCTGCGGTACCACTACCAGCACCGGGCCGAGATCGAGGCGGTTGTGCAGGGCGCGGCCCGTGACACCGGCTTCGACATGCTCTGCGCCAGCATCGGCGCGGCTCTCGCCGCCGACCGCACACTCGGCGGTCTCTGCGACTGGGTCGAGGCGGAAGCGCCGCGTCCGGTCGATCTGGCCGTCGAGGGTGCCGCCAGCCTGAAGGCGGCGGTGATCCCGGTCATCCTGCACTATTCCACGGCCGATCCACTGGCCTGACCCCACTCACGACAGGAGAATACGATGGCACGAGCCCATGGGGCGCGGGCGCAGATGGCGCTTGCGTTTGAATCCGTCTATGGCACAGCGCCCGCCACGGGCTATCGTACGGTGCCCTTTGCCAGCACCACTCTCGGTTCTGAGCAGCCGCTGATCGCCTCGGAACTGCTGGGCCAGGGGCGCGACCCGCTGGCCCCGATCAAGGACGCGGTTACCGCCGATGGCGATGTCGTGGTGCCGATCGATGTCGAGAACCTTGGGCTGTGGCTGAAGGCAGCCTTCGGCGCGCCTGTCACGTCCGGCACAACGCCCAAGACGCACACCTTCCAGTCCGGCAACTGGACCCTGCCCAGCATGGCCATCGAGACGGCGATGCCCGAAGTGCCGCGCTATGCGATGTACACCGGCTGCGTTTGCGATCAGCTTTCCTGGCAGATGGCGCGGTCGGGGCTGTTGACCGCCACCGCCCGGCTGGTGGCGCAGGGCGAAAGCGTCGCGGCGACCACGGCCGCAGGCACGCCCACATCGCTGGCGCTGCAGAGGTTTGGGCATTTCAACGGCGCGATCACGCGCAACGGCTCGCCGCTCGGCAACGTTATCTCGGCCGAAGTTACCTATTCCAACGGGCTGGACCGGATCGAGACCATCCGCTCGGACGGCCGCATCGAAGGGGCAGATCCCGGCATGGCTGCGCTGACTGGCCGGGTGGAGGTCCGTTTCGCCGACAGCACGCTGATCACGCAAGCCATCGACGGCACGCCTTGCGAGTTGGTCTTTGCCTGGAGCCTCGGGGCCAATGCCAGCTTCACCTTCACCGCCCATGCCGTCTACCTGCCGCGCCCCCGCATCGATATCCCGGGCCCGCAGGGCATCCAGGCCACCTTCGACTGGCAGGCCGCCAAGGCCGTCAGCCCCGCCCGCATGTGCACCGCCGTCCTCGTCAACACTGTTGTGAGCTATTGATCATGATCAGACTGAACTTGACCGCCAACCCTTCGTGGCTGACCCTCGCCCCCGGCCTGCGCCTGCAGGTCGCACCCCTGACAACCGCGCTGATGGTGTCGGCCCGCGCCGACCCCGCCATCGAAGCGTTGCCGGACATCGCGACGCAAGAAGAACTGGCACTCGCGATGGCCAAGGCTGTCGCCCGGCGCGCGGTGCTGGATTGGGAGGGGGTAGGTGACGACGCGGGCAATGCTGTGTCAGTGTCGCCCGAAGGCATCGACGCCCTGCTGGAAATCTGGCCGGTCTTCGAAGCCTTCCAGACCCAATATGTCGCCAAGGGCCTGATCCTGGACGCGGAAAAAAACGTCTCCGCGCCCTTGCCGAATGGTCCTTCGGCGGGGGCGACCGCTACTGCGCGGCCTGTGAAGGGCGCTGCCCCGACTGCCCTGCAAGACTGAACCGGCCGCAGACGGAAGACGGCTGGCAGGTCTGGGATCTGGTCGGTCGCCTTGGCGGCCAGCTGCGGGTCATCCCCGGCGCGGTGCTGGGCTGGGACATGGGCGCGGCGCTGGCAATGGCCCGGGCGCTCGGGATCGACCTGCTGATCGCCGCCGAACTGCTGCCCGAGATCGAGGCGGTGATGGTGCGCAAGCTGAACGAACAGATCGGAGACGGCCATGGCTGAGAAAAGGGTCAGTGTCCGGCTTGTCGCGGAAGGCGGCCGTCAGGTTCGGGCCGAGTTGGAAGGGATCGGCGAGGCTGGCACGCGCGGGTTTGGCCGCCTGTCCTCCGAGATGGAACTGGCCAATGCCCGCCTCGGCAGCTTTGCCCGCAAGGCCGGGATCGCACTGGCAGCGGTGACGGCCGCCGCGGCGGCTGCAGGCGTGGCGATGGTCCGCTCGGGGCTCGATCTGATCGGCGCGCAAGCTGACATGGCCGCTTCCCTCAAGTCCACGGTCGAAAGCCTGCAGGTGCTGACATGGGCTGGCGAGTTGGCCGGTGTCTCCATGGGCGAGATCGAACAGGCCACCAAGAAGCTGACCACACGGTTGTCGGAGGCGGCGGCCGGTTCGGGATCGGCGGTAGGCGCGCTGCAGCGGCTGAACCTGACAGCCGCAGAGTTGCAGGCGTTGCCGCTCGACCAGCGCATAATCGCCATCCAGGAGGCCCTGAACCAGTTCGTTCCGGAAGCCGAGCGTGCCGCCGTGGCCTCTGACCTCTTTGGGGACCGGGTTGCATTGGCGTTCCTGCGCATCGACTCCGCCACCTTGCGTGAGGCCGCACAGGACGTGCAGGATTTCGGGGTGGCGGTCAGCGCGGCTGATGCTGTGCAGATCGAACGCACCGGCGATGCCATCGCCAAGCTGAGCCTGATCTGGCTCGGCCTGACCAACCGCCTGACCGCCGCCGTTGCCCCGGCGCTGGAGACGGTGGCGACTGCGCTGGCCGACATGGCGCGCAGCACCGGGCCCATCGGCGGCGCTATCACGGCGGTCTTCGACAACCTCGCACGGCTTGCCACCTATGCCGCGACCTTTGCCGCCTTCATGGCGGGTCGCTGGGTGGCCGGGTTGGCCGTCGCTGCCCTGTCGGTGCGCGGCCTCGCCACGGCGCTGGTCTTCCTGCGCGGGGCGCTGATCCGTACAGGAATCGGCGCTCTGATCGTTGGTGCCGGGGAACTGGTCTATCAATTCTCGCAGCTTGTCACCCGGGTTGGTGGCGTGGGCGAAGCCTTCCGCCTGCTGGGTGATCTGGCGAAAGAAGTCTGGTCCCGTATCGGCCTGGCGCTAGACGCCGCATTCGCCAACATGGCCGCTGGCTGGGAAGGACTGAAGGCGGCCGGGCTGTCGGCGCTCGAAGGCACCATCGCGCGCGTGGTCAGCTTCGGCGACCGGACGGCGGCGATCTTCCAGGGAGCCTATGACGCTGCGGTTGCGATCTGGGGCAGTCTGCCCGGCGCCATCGGTGATTTCGCCTTCCAAGCCGCGAACGGGCTGATCTCGGGCGTCGAGGCGATGTTGAACGGCGTCGTCACGCGCATCAACAATTTCATCAACGGTTTGAACGCCGCGCTGGACTTGCTGCCGGACTGGGCGGTGGGCGAAGGCGGGGTGCGGATCGGCACGCTCGATCCATTGGAATTGGGCCGGATCGGAAACCCGTTCGAAGGGGCCGCAACGGCTGCTGGCGCTGCCGCAGCGGATGCCTTTTCGGCAGCGCTATCGCGGACCTACCTAGAGCCGCCCGACCTCGGGCTTGGCGCGATGGCCGACGATGCGCGTGGCCGGGCCGACGGCTATCGCGAGGCCGCAGGCATGCTGGCCGATGCCGCAGGCCGTCCGCTGGCCAGTTGGCAAGCTTTGCGTGATGCGGTGACCGGCACCGGATCGGATGCCGAAACGGCGTTGGCAGATGCCGCCAGTTCGGCGGATGCCCTGAACACTGAGTTGGACGAGACGACCACCGCTGCCGGAAGTGCGGGCACAGCCGCGCAAGATGCCGGAGCTGAAGCAGCCGCAGGGGCTGATCAGGCTGCGACCGGGTGGGGTGCTGTGACTGCGGCACTCGCCGACTATGCCACCAAGGCGCGCAACATCGGCGGCGATATCGGTCAGGCGCTGGTCGGGGCCTTCACCTCGGCCGAGAACGCGGTGGGCGAGTTCGTCAAGACCGGCAAGCTCGACTTCCGCGACCTGGTTACCTCGATGATCGCCGATCTCGCCAAGCTGGCAGCGCGGACCTTCATCCTTGGACCGATTGCCAACGCCCTGTCGGGAGCGCTAGGCGGTGCGGGCGGGCTCTTCGCCAATATCCTGCACACCGGTGGCATGGTCGGATCGCCGGGCCCGGGCCGTATGGTTCCCGCGCTGGCCTTTGCCAATGCCCCGCGCATGCATGCGGGCGGTTGGGCCGGGATCAAGCCGGACGAGGTTCCGGCAATCCTGCAACGTGGCGAGCGCGTGCTTTCGCGCCGCGAGGCAGCAGGTTACGGCCAAGGCCAGTCCAGCGCGCCCTCCGTCAACGTCACAATCATGGCGCGTGACGCCGAAAGCTTCCGGCAATCCCGGACGCAGGTCGCGAGCGACATCGCCCGCGCCGTGTCGCTGGGTCGGAGGGGCATGTGATGGCATTCCATGAGGTGAGCTTCCCCGACAACATCAGCCGCGGGGCGCGCGGTGGACCGGAACGGCGCACGCAAGTGGTCGAACTGGCCTCTGGCGACGAGGAGCGCAACGCCAGCTGGGCCAACAGCCGACGCCGCTATGATGTGGCTTACGGTATCCGCCGCGCTGACGATCTGGCGGCGGTGGTCGCGTTCTTCGAGGCCCGCAACGGTCGCCTGCACGGATTTCGCTACAAGGACTGGGCGGATTACAAGTCCTGCCTTCCGTCGCAGGCGATGGCCCCGACCGACCAACCCATCGGCACCGGCAATGGCGCGGTCACCACTTTCGCCCTGCTGAAGCGTTACACTTCCGGTGCCCAAAGCTGGACCCGCGCCATCGCCAAGCCGGTGGCAGGGACCGTCCGCGTCGCGCTGAACGGCGTCGAGCAAATGTCGGGCTGGAGCGTCGATACCACCACCGGCAGCGTCACCTTCACCACCGCCCCCGGTGCGGGCGTCGCGATCACGGCAGGCTTCGAATTCGACGTCCCCGTCCGCTTCGAAACTGACATGCTCGACGTTACCCTCGATCTCGAGCGGCTCGGGTCGATCACATCCATTCCGCTGCTGGAGATCCGGCGATGAACGAAGAAACCGGCTTTGTCGCCGCTGCCTTGCGCGATTTGGCAACCTCTACCGCCGTCATCCTCGCTGCTTGGGGCGCGCTTGGCGGGGCGACCAACGCCCTGACCACTCGGATGCGCCTCCGCGACGCCCTGCGCCACATCCTGCTGGGCGGTCTGATCGCGGCGGGGATGGGCAGCCTGTCCATGGCAATCATCACCGCCTGGCTTGGCCTGCCGTCGCAGGCAATCCCGGCCGGGGGTGCGGCGGGCTCGGCCGCCTATCTCGTCGGTGTCTTCGGCCCCGCCTTCATCGAGGTCGTCCTCGCCCGACTGCGCAGTGGCAAGGGGGGCAACCCCGATGCATGAACTGATCCGTCTCGCGCGCGCCATCCGCTGCGACGCCGCCGATCCGGCACAAGCCTTCAGCCATCGCCTGCGCATCGGTCTTCTGGTCGCCGCGCTGATCCTGATCCTTTCCTCTCTCTTCGGGTGATCCCATGCACATGACAGACCGGGGCCTGTTGGCCCTTGTCCGGCACGAAGGACTCGTGCCTGGACCCTATCTCGATGTCAAAAACGTCTGGTCCTTCGGCATCGGCCATACAACTGCGGCGGGACCGCCCGATCCGGCACGGATGCCGCGTGGCATGCCGACCGATCTCGATGTTGGGATCCGCGAGGCGTTCCGGCTCTTCCGCGCCGACATCGTGGCATATGAGGCTGAGGTGTTGCACGCGGTGAAGGTGCCGCTGGAACCACACGAGTTCGATGCGCTCGTCAGTTTCCACTATAACACCGGCGGCATTGCCAAGGCATCGCTGACCCGCCATCTGAACGCAGGCAACCGCGCTGCCGCAGCACATGGGTTCATGGGCTGGCTGCGACCGGCCGCGATCCGCACGCGGCGCGAGGCCGAGCGCGATCTGTTCCGCGATGGCCGCTATCCGACCGGCACCATTCCGGTCTGGGCGGTGGATCTCAACGGACGCGTGGATTTCTCGCGACCGATCCGGCGACTGACCGAGGCCGAGGCGCTGGCATTTCTGCGCCCGACGAGCCCGCCGGTGCCGTTGCCCGTGCCGCTGCCGGTACCGACCCAACCATCTGCCGCCCCTTCGTGGTGGCAGCGGCTGATGGAATTTCTCAAAGGAAAGGCAACATCATGAACTGGGACCTCGCACGCGGGCTGGTCTATCTGGCCTGTCTTGCCGCCTCAGGTCTGGCCATGGCCGGGCTGGCGGATTTCGATCTGGTGACCGGCAGCTTCGATCTGCGCCCGTTCAACCTCTATGCCCTGACCGGCACGGCCGGGGGCGTGATTTCCTCGGCGTTGGCCTCGGTCGCCCTCTGGCGCGGCTGGGGGCGGAAGTGAAGTCCCTCCCACCCGAGCTTCAGGCCCATCTCGACGAGGGCACGACGACGATGGCCTGGTGCTGGCGGATCGTGCGGGCCGATGGGGTGACGCTCGGCTTCACCGACCATGATCGAACCCTGACGTTCGACGGCATTGATTTCGAGCCGGAGAGCGGTTTTGCGGCCTCCGAGGTGCGCTCGGGATCTGACCTTTCCGTTGACGCGCAGGACGCGCAAGGCGTGCTGACCTCCGACCGGATCGCCGAGACCGACATTCTCGACGGACGCTGGGACAACGCGGCCGTCGAGGTCTGGCGGGTGAACTGGGCGGCGACCTCCCAGCGCCTGCTGATGCGGCGTGGGGCCATTGGCCAGATCCGGCGGGGGCGGCTGGCGTTCGTGGCCGAGGTGCGATCGCTGGCCCATGTCCTCGGCCAAACCGTCGGGCGGACGTTTCAGGCGACCTGCGATGCCGCCCTTGGCGATGCGCGTTGCGGGGTCAATCTCGAGGCCCCGGCGTTCAAGAGCACCGGCGCGATCATCGACCTGCTGCGCGACCGCGCCTTTACCGCCTCGGGGCTTGGCGGCTTCGCCTCCGGCTGGTTCACCTTCGGCACGCTTGACTGGATCAGTGGCGCCAATGCCGGGCGGCGGGCCGAGGTGCTGGCGCATGATCTCGTCGACGGCGTCGCCGTGCTGACCCTGCTTGAAGCCCCGGTTCGCGCCATCGCCATGTCCGACACCTTCACCATTCGCGCAGGATGCGACAAGCGCATCGCGACCTGTGGCACGAAGTTCGCCAATGTCGCCAACTTCCGGGGCTTTCCCAATATCCCCGGCCAGGATGCTGTCCTGCGCTATGCCACCACCGATGGCGGCCACGAGGGGGCGGTGCTGTGACTATGGTCGACTCCGATAGGGTCATCGCCATCGCGCGGTCTTGGCTCGGCACGCCCTACCACGATCAGGCCAGCCTCAAGGGCGTCGGCTGCGATTGCCTTGGCCTTGCGCGCGGCGTCTGGCGCGAAGCTGTCGGGCCCGAACCTTTCCCGATCCCGCCCTATAGCCGGGACTGGGGCGAAAGCGGCCCGCGCGAGGTGTTGGCCGAAGGCGCGCGCAGCATGATGCCGGAAATCGCACCCGCCGATGCCCCGCCCGGCGCGCTGATCCTTTTCCGCATGATGCCCCGCGCCATCGCCAAGCATGTTGGGATCCTGACCGGCCCCGACACCTTCCTCCACGCCTACGAGCGCCTTGGGGTCATCGAGGAACCGCTGACCCCAACGTGGCGACGCCGCATCGCCTTCGCCTTCCTCTTTCCCCAACGCTGAGAGTTTCCCATGGCCACGCTCGTCCTCGGCGCTGTCGGCACTGCCATCGGCGGGGCCTTTGGCGGCGCGATTCTCGGCTTTTCCGGCGCGGCCATCGGCGGCTTCATCGGCTCGACCGTGGGCTCGGTGGTCGACAGCTGGATCGTGTCCTCGCTGGCCCCAGCGCAGCGGATCGAAGGCGCGCGGCTCGACACACTGCGCATCACCTCGGCCACCGAAGGGGCGGTGATCCCGCGCCTTTACGGCCGGATGCGCATCGGCGGCAATATCATCTGGGCCACCGATTTCCGCGAGGAGACGAAGACCACGACCCAAGGCGGTGGCAAGGGCGGTGGCGGCGGCAAGGTGAAGACCACCGAATACCTCTACTATGCCAGCTTTGCCGTGGCGCTTTGCGAGGGTCCGATCACTGGCATCGGCCGCGTCTGGGCCGACGGCAAGGCGATGGACATGACCGGCGTGATCTGGCGCTGGTATCCCGGCAGCGAGGCGCAGACGGCCGATCCCTTCATCGCGGCGAAGATGGGGGCCGCCAACACGCCCGCCTATCGCGGCACGGCTTATGTCGTGTTCGAGGATCTGGCGCTGGCCACCTTTGGCAACCGATTGCCGCAACTCAGCTTCGAGGTGTTCCGCCCGCTGGCCGATGCCGACACCGTCGAGGGACTGACCCGCGCAGTGACCCTGATCCCGGCCTCGGGCGAGTTCACCTATGCCACCGACGCCATTCGCAAGGGTAGCGGCGGTGCGACGGTTGCCGAGAACCTGAACGCGCTGCCAGACCAGCCCGACATCGTCGTGGCGCTGGACCGGCTGCAAGCGATGGCCCCGGCGGTCGAAAGCGTCAGCCTCGTCGTGGCCTGGTTCGGCAACGATCTGCGCGCAGGCTCCTGCAAGGTGAAGCCCGGCGTCGAGGTCGCCTCCAAGGCCACTACCCCCGCCAATTGGTCGGTGAACGGCGTCAGCCGCGCCAGCGCCCATCTGGTCAGCCGTGACGCCGAGGATCGCCCGGTCTATGGCGGCACACCGGCGGACTTTGCCGTGGTGCAGGCAATCCAGGAGTTGAAGGCGCGCGGGCTTCGGGTGACCTTCTATCCCTTCCTGCTGATGGATGTGCCCCCCGGCAACACCCTGCCGAACCCCTACAGCGCCAATGCCGCCACGCCGGGCCAGCCTGCCTTCCCATGGCGGGGGCGGATCACCTGTTCCCCGGCGGCCGGATTTGCCGGATCGGTGGACAAGACTGGTACTGCGGCAACGCAAGTGTCGGCCCTGTTCGGGGCGGCAACGCCGGGGAATTTCAGCGTGTCAGGCGAGAGCGTCGCCTTCACCGGCTCGCCCAGCGACTGGGGCCTGCGCCGCATGGTGCTGCACTACGCGCACCTTTGCGCAGCAGCAGGCGGGGTCGATGCCTTCCTGATCGGCACCGAGATGCCCGGCCTGACCACCATCCGCTCGGGGGCCAGCACGTATCCCGCCGTTACCGCCTTCAAGACCCTCGCGGCTGACGTGAGCGCGATCCTCGGGTCGGGCACCAAGATCGGCTATGCCGCCGACTGGTCTGAATACTTCGGCCACCATCCGCAAGACGGCAGCGGCGATGTCCATTTCCACCTCGACCCGCTCTGGTCGGATGCCAACATCGACTTCGTCGGCATCGACAACTACCTGCCTCTATCTGACTGGCGCGATGGCTTCGACCATGCCGATGCGCTTGAAGGCTGGCCTGCGATCTACGACCGCGCCTACCTGCAGGCGAACATCGCGGGCGGCGAAGGCTTCGACTGGTTCTACGCCAGCGCCGCCGATCGTTCCGCGCAAATCCGCACGCCGATCACGGATGGCGCGGCGGCGAAAGCGTGGGTATTCCGCCCCAAGGATATCCGCGCCTGGTGGACGAATCCGCACTACAACCGGCCGGGCGGTGTGGAGAGCGGCTTGGCTACCGCATGGGTGCCGCAATCGAAACCCATCCGCTTCACTGAACTCGGATGTCCCGCCATCGACCGGGGCACCAACCAGCCCAACGTCTTTTTCGACCCGAAGTCGTCCGAAAGCTTCACGCCCTATTTCTCGCGCGGCTGGCGCGATGACGCGATCCAGCGGGCCTATCTCGAGGCAAGCTACCTGCATTGGGGTGATGCGGCCAACAACCCGATCTCTGCCGTCTACGGCGGCCGCATGGTGCATGTGCCGGAATGCGCCGCCTGGACCTGGGACGCGCGGCCCTATCCGTTCTTTCCGGAACTGACCGATGTCTGGACCGATGGCCCGAACTGGCGGCTGGGCCACTGGTTGACAGGCAGGCTGGGGGCGGTGTCGCTGGCGGCGCTGGTTCGGCACCTCTGCCTGCGCGCCGGAATGCCGGAGGCGCTGATCGACGTGTCCGGCCTCTGGGGCGCGGTCGAGGGCTATGCCATCGCAGCACTTGAAGCTCCGCGATCTTCTATCAGCACGCTTGCCCGGCATTTCGGGTTCGATGCCATCGAGACCGAAGGCATGATCCGCTTCGTCATGCGCGGGCGGGCGTCCGTTGTTACCTTGACCCATGACGACCTCATGGCGTCCCGCGAAGGCGAGGCGCTGGAACTGGTCCGCGCGCAGGAAACCGAACTGCCGCAGGCGTTGAAGTGGCAGGTCGCGCGGGCCGACGAGGATTATGACGCGGCCCTTGTCGAAGCCCGCCGCATCACCGTCGAAACCGCCCGCATCGCGTCCGAGTCCTTCCCGATGGCAATCCCGCCCGAGGAGGCCGAACGCCGCTGCCGTCGCGCGCTGATGGAAGCCTGGATCGGGCGGGAGACCGCCACCTTCCGACTGCCGCCCTCGCGGCTGGCGCTGGACCCCGCCGACGTGATCCGGCTGGGCCATGATGGCCGCGAAATCGAGTTGCGGCTGGTATCCATCGCCGATTCCGAGGGGCGCGGTATCGAGGCTGTCCGTCAGGATCGCGCCGCCTATGACCTGCCACCCGGCGATCCGCGCCCGGCCACGCTGACCCGGTCCGTGGTCTTCGGTGCGCCGGATGTCGTGTTGCTAGACCTGCCGCAACTGTCCGAGGACCAGCCCGCGCACCGGCCAATGGTCGCGGCGCACGCCGTTCCCTGGCCGGGCGAGATGGCAGTGTTCCGCAGCCCCTCGACGGATGGCTTCAACCTCCTGACGACCTTCGGCGGTCGCGCGCGGATCGGCACGCTGGTCTCGGATTTCTATTCCGGTCCGACCTCGCGCTTCGATCTCGGCAATGCGCTGGTCGTCGATCTGGTTTCCGGCACGCTGGAAAGCGTCACCGATCTGACCCTGTTCGGCGGCGCCAATGCGCTGGCAGTGGAAACCGCACCAGGCAAATGGGAGGTGGTTCAGGCGGGTGCCGCCGAACTGATCGCGCCCGGCCGCTATCGCCTGACCCGCCTCTTGCGCGGCCAGCGCGGTACGGAAACCGCGATGGGCGATCCGACCCCGGCTGGGGCACGGGCGGTAGTGCTGGATTCTGCCCTTGCGCCGCTGCCCATTGCCGAGGCTGATCTCGGTCTTCCGTGGAACTGGCGCATCGGCCCTGCGGCGCGGGCCGTCAGCGACGCCAGCTACGCAGCACTGGCCTTCCCGCCAGCCGGTCGCGGCCTCGTGCCCTTCGCCCCGGTCCATGTCGCGCAGCCGTGGCGCAGTGCACGCAGCCCGGGCGATCTGACGATCCGCTGGACGCGCCGGTCGCGCGCGCTGGTGGCCGATGCCTGGGAACAGGTCGAGGTGCCGCTGGCCGAGGACTTCGAGAGCTACGACGTCCAGATCCTCGACGGTGCCGTCGTTAAGCGCATGCTGACCAGCAGCACCACATCCGTCCTCTACACCGCCGCCCAGCAGACCGCCGACTGGGGCGCGCTGCTCGGCCCCGGTCAGACACTGGCCATCCGCATCTACCAGCTCTCGAACCGCCTCGGTCGCGGCGATCCCGTCACCGTCACCCTCCAGTTCTGAAGGCCCGTCATGTCCGAGACCTCCACTCACCTTGGCCTGCCATACCTGCTGGCGGCCCAAGCCCAGAAGCATGTCACCCACAACGAGGCCCTGCGCCTGCTCGATGCCATGGTGCAGCTGTCGGTCCTCGACCGCACGCGCACCACGCCGCCCGCCAGCCCCGCCGATGGCGACCGCCACCTCGTGGCCTCGGGCGCGACGGGCCTCTGGGCGGGGTGGGATCTGAACGTGGCCTTCTGGGTCGATGGCGTCTGGCTGCGCCTGGTGCCGCGCCAAGGCTGGCTGGTCTGGATCGCGGCCGAGCAGGTCCTTGTCGTCTGGAATGGAAGTGCCTGGGACCTGGTCGGAGTGCCGCAGGATGTGTCTGACGCGATCTTCAGCCTCGTCAACGACGCCGATCCGACGAAGAAGGCGCTGTTTTCGCTGTCGGGGATCACCACCGGCACGACACGGACCTTCACACTGCCCAACACCTCCAGCGAATTGGCAATCCTCGCGGGCACCCAGACCTTCACCGGCAACAAGACCTTCTCCGGCACGCTGACCGCCTCAGGCACCGTCACGGTCTCGGCGGCATCGGCCAGCATCGGCACGGCAACAACGACTGCCACCTACGGGATCGGCACCGGGGCGACGACCGCCGGCGTCACCAAGACGGTGAACCTCGGCACCGGCGGCGCATCCGGATCGACCACGGTCGTCAACATCGGCTCGGCCACGGCAGGGGCCGGGGGCACGACGGTGGTGAACACGCCCACCGTGACTTTCGCCAATGCGGTGACGCAGGTCGGCATGCCCCAGGCCAACCTGACCGCGCAGCTTCTCGGCCTCGGTGGGGCGACGGCGGACAGCTACAACCGCGTGTCGGTCAATACCCCGGCACTGCTGTTCAACAACGCAGGCGCTGGGATCGAGGCCACCGTCAACAAGGCGGCCGCCGGAAACGATGCGGCCTTCGCCTTCAAGACCGGGTTCTCAGTACGGGCGCTGATAGGCCTCCTTGGCAATGATGACTTCAGCTTCAAGGTCAGCCCGGATGGCTCAGCCTTCTTCGATGCCTTGAAGATCGATCGCACCAACGGCCAGGTGGAACTGCCGCAACCCACCATCCTGCCGGGGCTCAGCGCCGCGCCATCGCCGCCGCCCATCGGCAAGGCGGCAGTCTATGCCCGCAACCGAGCGGGGGCCCCATGGATCGACGTCATGCGTCCCTCTGGCCGGGATTTCCCGCTGCAACCGCATTTCGGGGTGAACCGGATCGCCAACTGGTCGCCATCTGTCACCACCACGATCACCACCGAAGGCCTGCCGATCACGTCGGTCGGTACCGTGTCCACGCCCACGCTGGCTGCGACGAACCTGGCCGCCAGCATGCGCCGCTGGCGGCTGACATCGGCGGCGGTGGTGGATTCAGCTGCCGAACAGCGTTCTGCGGGTTGGGCCTGCTGGCGCGGCAATGCCGCGGGACTGGGGGGCTGGACCTTCGTGACGCGGATTTCGCTGACGACGCTGCAGGCAACCGGCATGGCATTCTTTGGCCTCTATGGATCGACCGCCGCGCTGGCCACCACCCTTACGCTGGCCACGGCCATCAACTGCATCGGCATCGGCTTCCAGCGCGGCACCCACACCCGCTGGCAGCTGGTCGCAAACGACGGCACCGGCGCGCCGACGTTGACAGACATGGGGGCGAGTTTCGGCATCGCGACGGGTGGGGTGCTGACCCTCTACATCGCGGCACCGCCCAATGGCAGCTCGGTCTGGGTGCGGGTGGTCGATGAGGTGTCAGGCGCGGTGTTCGAGCAGGAGATCACGGCCGACCTGCCCGCCAACACGCAGTTCCTGTCACCGCGGCTGTTCATGAACAACGGGGCAACGGCAGCAGCAGTCGCTTACGACTGCTCGGGGGTTTACGTGGAGACGGACTTCTGAGCCAACGCCCATCCGCAAGCCTCTGGCCCGAATACACGCATGGCATTAGGCTATGCAGATGAACCAGGAAGCCTAAAAGCGCATCGCGGCCAATCTCGCCAAGGCCATGGCGATGCTCTGTGTGCGTAATACGCATCTCGAGACCATCCATGCTGGCAAGACGCCGGTCACCAGGACCGGTGACTGGAGCGATGTGACCGTGGTCGACGCCGATGGCAACCGCATCCCCTGGACCGATGTCTCGCATATCAGCGACCATCAGATGCGCGACCTGATGCGAGATATCGTCAACCGGCTCTACACGTTTCATTTGTGTGCTGACGAGCCGGGATTGCAGGCCGAGATCAAACGGTGGATTACGGTTGCTGGGAAGTGGGACAAACCGGAAATCGAACAGCGAATGATTGGTAATGTAGACGCTACTGGTGGGTAATCACCCCATTTCTAAAGGGGTGCGGTCGTAGAACTCACGCGGCTATTTTCAGTTTCTGGGCGGGTGTGATGCCACCAAAGCCACCAGTTTGCCGAAGTATTCGACGAAAGCGGCGCGTTCACCCGGGGCTACCGTCTGAAATTCGCGCTCGTCGGCGTAGGCCGCATTGAAAGCGATCCAGAGGATGATGAAGCGCGCGTCATCATCGTCGCCGCAAGCTTCGGAGCGGCCGATCCAACTGATGGCGCGATGGGCCCGCAATCCCATGGTTTCTGGAAAATCCGCACGGATGGCGCGCTGCTTGGTCTTCAGGGCAACATGGTCGAGAGCATCCTTCATCGTTCAATTCCTTTTCTGAAAGCCGATCACGGCAGTCCGTCAAAATCTGATCGCCGGTAGCCTTCCACAAAGGATCGCAGCCCTTCCGGTGCGACAACCTCGACCTTGTTGCCCTATTGGTAGAGGTGCCATGCCATCCCGAGCCACCCAGCCGCGTGGAACCTCACGATCAGGCTGCCATCATCCTGCAAGTCCAGAATTTGCATGGGGTGAAAGCGGAACTCGGCTGCAGAGGCACCGTAGGCCGGTCTCGTGTCACAGAAAAGTGTGTAGCCGGGCCTTGAACCTATAGTTGCTAGAGCAGCCGTATTGAATCAAGAAGCAGGCAACATGGTGGAATGACATGTCCGAAGTTAACACGCTTGAAGTGCCACGCGGCCAGGGGCTCCTCTGCCCGGCATGCCGCGTGGATCTTGTCATGGCCGATCGGCTGGGGATCGAGATAGACTATTGCCCGAAGTGTCGCGGTGTCTGGCTGGACCGGGGCGAACTCGACAAGATCATCGAGCGCAGCATGGCCGAAGTGGCGCCGGTCGCGGCCCAGCCGTCGTATCCGCAGCCCCCCGCCCCGAGCTATGCGCCTGACTATCGGGACAGCTCCAACGACGGGCAGGGGAGAGGCAACCGCAATTCCCACGGTGGCTCGCACGGCGGCTCGCACGGCGGCTCGCACGGTGGCTCGCACGGCTCCGGGTCTCGCCGGTCGCTGCTGGGCCGTCTGTTCGACTGACGGGTAATGACAACATATTTGGGGGGCGGAACTTGGGCAAAGAACACGGATCCGGGGCGGTGACTGCACCGACCGGCACCGCGGCGGGCAAGCACCGGCGCAGCCTGACGCTAGCCCTTGGGCTGACGGGCAGCTTCATGATCATTGAGGTGATCGGCGGACTGGTCACCGGCAGTCTGGCGCTGCTGGCAGACGCCGCGCACATGGCGACAGACGTCGGTGGCATGGCGCTGGCGCTGGTGGCGATCCGCTTTGCCGAACGGCCCGCAACGCCGCAGCGCACCTACGGCTATGTGCGGTTCGAGGTGCTTGCCGCGTTGACCAATGCGGTCGTGCTGCTGCTGCTGACGGTCTATATCCTCTACGAGGCGTATCGGCGCTTCCAGGATCCGCCTGAGATCGTCGGCGGTCCCATGCTGGTGGTGGCGGTGGTCGGGCTAATCATAAACTTGATCTCGATGCGGCTCCTCTCGGCCGCATCCGAGGAAAGCCTGAACATGAAGGGCGCCTATTTCGAGGTGCTGAGCGACATGCTGGGCTCGCTCGGCGTCATCATCGCGGCCGTGGTGGTGCTGACCACGGGCTGGACGCTGGCCGACCCGCTGATCGGTGCCGGAATCGGCCTGTTCATCATCCCGCGCACCTGGATCCTGCTGAGCCAGGCCGTGCACATCCTGATGGAAGGCACGCCGCCCGAGGTTGATCTGAAACTGCTGGAGGAAAAGATTCTGGCGGTGCCGAACTCAACTGCGGTTCATGACCTGCATGTGTGGACCATCACCTCGGGGCTTGACGCTATGAGCTGTCATCTGGTGGTGACGGACATGATGCATGCGCGCGCCGCGCTGCTTGCGGCGCAGGCGGTGATGAAGGAAACCTTTGGCATCACCCACTGCACGATCCAGATCGAGGATGCGGCGCTGCGCCTGGCCGAAGGCGAAACGAAGCTTTGAATGGACGAAACAGTTCATAGGACATCGAAAGAACCGCTACCGCTTGCAGTCGCCCCCGTCCTACCGCGACCCGTTTCCGCCAGACGACGGACGCGGACGTGAACCGCGTGGTTACGACGACTTGCAAGGCTTCGATCAGCGCGGATAAGCGTGCAATCCATCAGCCTTGCCGATGGGCAGGTGATCGAATTGGCCAACAGCCACGAATAGGTCCCGGCGGGATCACCCAGCGCTGCGGGCGTTTGTAAGGACGACTCGGCGCGCCCTTGCAAGAGAGCAGATGGTGTGAGGGTCCCGGACTCGGCACAAAACTTCGCTTCTGCTCTTGAACCTCTAGTTGCTAGAGGCCCCATATCGATTTCAAGGGGTTCCAAGTTCGCAGGCGACCATGCCTCGGGCTGCACCTTGATTGACGATGTTGCGCCCGGGGCAGCCCCGCAGCGGATTGCCGCGAAGCCACCGAAGATGACAGCGGGGCACTTAAATTCAACGGCAGGACGCTGTCGGCAGGCAAGGAATGGAGACCGAGATGGGAAGACATGGCCATGATGACCGCGGGTATCGCACCAATGACGCGCGGAGAGATGACCGCCTGCGAGAGATGAGAGGTGGGGCGACGCAGTACGATGCGCCTCCGCGCCTGCCGCGGAAACTGCCGCTGGCGGTCGTCCTTGGCGGCCTTGTCCTGTGGTCGCTGCTTGCCTGGATCGGGTATTCGCTGGTCGATCCCGTTCTTGCCTGGGTGGCGTCGAGTGCCGGCCTTCTGGTTGACGGAGGAAAGGCCATCGCAACCGCCGCAGGCGGCAAGGAGGTGGGCACCATCCTCGACACTGTGAACGCCGGCGGCCTTTTGGGACAGGTCATCGCTTTGCTGGGCGTGGTGCTGAAGCCGACCATCGTGGTCGTCTGGGCAATCGGCGCGCTTCTTCTCGTGGTTGCCGGCTTCATGCTTCCGAACATCGGCAGGCTTATGTCGGGGCGTCGGCATTGATATCGCCCCCGGTTTCCAGAAGACTGCTGCCGAGGTCACGCAGGATAACACGCCCGCGGCGCGCCGGACGGTCATGGGGCCCGGATTGAACACCCTTCACGAAACTGTCGGCCCGATCCTGTTCGCTCGGGGGGCCGATGGAGATCAGTGTCGGCTGTCCGCCGTCTTTGTTGCCCCGGACCAACTGGCGCCGCCCCTTCTGGTCCCGGCCGATGGTCCGCAGGTCGCCCCGTTGATGCTGCATTCCCAATCCGGCCGCAGCGTCTGGCGATACGACTTCAGCCTGCCGGCGCGCGCGAACGCGACCTACCGCCTCGGCGATGCCGAATTCCGGGTGGCCGCCGACTTTTCGGGGGATATGCGGATCGCCTATGTCTCGTGCAACGGGCAAGAGCACGGCGACGCCGATCGGCCGGCGGCCGAGCGCAACGCGATGTGGCGACGTCTGGCCCGCGAACATGACGGCGCGCCCTTCAGCCTCCTCCTGCACGGCGGCGATCAGCTTTATGCCGACGAGGTCGTCAGGTCGCATCCGGGCCTGTCGCGATGGGCGGCCAGCGCCTTGTCGCAAAAGGGAGACCAGCCGTTCACCGCCGACATGCGCAGGGCCGCGGAAGACTACTATTTCCACCGCTATCTGACGCTCTACGCCCAGCCGGAATTCGCCTGTCTGGGTGCGCGGGTGCCGTCGCTCATGATGTGGGACGACCATGACATCTTCGATGGCTGGGGCAGCCTGCCGGAAAAGCTGCTCGACAGCCCGGTCGGGGCCGGTCTGTTCGGTATTGCACGACGCATGTTCATGCTGTTCCAGTTCGGCGCAACCGATGCGGCACCGCCGTTTGGATGGGAACTGGGCCAACGACAAAGCCTGACCCACATCGCCCGCTTCCCGCAATTTTCCGTCATCGCACCCGATCTCCGCTCGGAGCGCCGGCCGACGCGGGTGATGGGAGGGGCGGGATGGGCCGCATTCGAGCGGGGGCTGGCAGAGACCGACCCGGGCGACCAGATATTCATCATGTCGAGCGTGCCCATACTCGGCCCGCGGCTGAGCTGGGTTGAAAAATTTCTGGATGTCTTTCCGCGCGTTCAGAAATACGAGGACGACCTGCGCGATCAATGGCAAAGCCGGTCGCACCGTGCGGAATGGCAGCGGATGCTCGAGACCCTGGAGCGGCGCGCGACCGAGGGGCGAAATCCGGTCGCGGTGCTCTCGGGCGAGATACATCTGGCGACGCGCGCTGAGATGCCGTTCAGGGACGGGTCGATCCTGCACCAGATCGTGGCATCGGGGATAGCGCATCCGCCGCCTTCGCCAATCTACCCCCGTATCCTGGGCCTGCTTGCGGCATTCGGCGAGAACCCCTTGTCCGGCCAGCCGGTCTGCCTGAAACCGCTGCCGGGGCATCGGCAAATCTACACGGCGGAGCGCAACTATCTGGTCTTGGTGCGGCATGGCCAAGCGTGGTCCGTCTGCTGGGAGTTGGAGCGGAGCGGACGAACGCCTGCCATGCCACTCCTGGCCGGAGCGCAGGTGCCATTCTGACGCGATTGTCGTGCAACCCACTTTCCCCTTTGCCTTGGCGCATGGGGGATGAAGTGTGCAGACGACCTCACCCATTCATCAAGGCTCCTGCCGGTCTCCTTTGGCATCTGCGTCGCGCACGGAATCCTTGATCGGGGCAAGATAGCGCAAAGTCACGTAAGTGGCCACGCTCAGGATCACGGCGATATCGTAAAGGCCGTAGCCGACCGCTGCCCCGAGGGCGCCTGTCGCCCACAGGCTTGCGGCCGTCGCCGTTCCCAGGGCCTGGGTCCCGTGCTTCAGAATCGCGCCGCCGCCGATGAAGCCGACGCCGGTGATCAGTCCCTCCAAGATGCGCGCCTGACCGGGTGAAGTTGCGCCCAGGACGCCGATCGCCACCAGCACGAAGCCGCAGGCGGCCATTGCGACAAGCGGAAAGGTGCGGATGCCGGCGCTGCGTTCCTCGCGTTCGCGGTTCCAGCCGATTGGGAGCGCGAGCACATACGCGACAACAAGGCTGACCACATGGGACAGCATTTCCCACAGGTTGATGGATGATATCAGTTCAAGGCTCATGGACCTGCTTTACCGCCTGTTTGTTGATGTTCCCGAACGGGTGTCGGGCTGAAGCCTGGACCAACTCGATGGACTCCGCGGATCCAGCCGTGGAACCAAAACCGCTCGAGGCCGTTTTACTTGACCATTCATCACTGGAGGAGAACGACCATGTCAAATACGAAAACCGGCCAGCACCACGATCATCCCGATCACAAACCGGGTGATGTCGATCAGCACGGCCACGGCGACACGTCTGGCAAGAAAGACGTGCCGGGCCAGCACCACGATCATCCCGATCACAAGCCGGGTGATGTCGATCAGCACGGCCACCGCGACACCGCGGGAAAGAAAGACGTGCCGGGCCAGCACCACGATCATCCCGACCACAAGCCGGGGGACGTCGATCAGCACGGCCACCGCGACACTTCAGGAAAAGCCGGCACGAAATAAAGTGTCCCGCTTCTGAGTGCAGAATACGGGCAACGGCGCACTCTTACGCGCCGTTGCGAAGCTGAATGACAAGATCTTTCAAATACGGAAAGTTCGTTCCAAAGCGGAAGTGGCCTCGGCAGCGCCCCGCCATTTCGCTGCTTTGCCTCTGAAATCGCCTCCGCACTGAAGCGATCGCTTGGCGACAGTCGGTCGGGTGCCAGGACCGTGGTTGCCTGGACCCGTGCCAACGAAAACACTCTCATCACCTGGTTTTCCGGGACTGACGGCCCCAGCGGAGAACACCTTGTTGCCTTGACGCGGCTCCGGACGAAGTGCTGGTTACTTTTCCGGCGGTGGCGGGCAGGGAAGATCTGATGATTGCGATCAAGCTCGAGGCTGCCGATCTGGCAATCGCAGAGTTGCCGAACGCTGCGGCGTCTGAAGGACGACTGACCCGGTCGACAGGAGCTTCGCCTTGCCAAGCGGGCGGTTGTCCGGCCTTGTTGTGCGTTCGTTTTTGGTTATATTGAACACGCAGACAGCAATCGGAGGTCGAAACATGTCCCGCACTACGACCATGACCGTCCGTGTCGGCGGAGCCCTGAGTGATTTCGTCGCCGCCAACGTCGGCGACGAAGGCTCCTATGAGAACGTAAGCGAATATATCCGCGACCTGATCCGGCGCGACAAGGAGCGGGCGGAAACCGAGGCTTTCAGCCGTCTGAAGGCCGAATTGACCCAAGCCTTCGCAGCATCCGAGGACAGCTATCAGCCCCTGACCGCTGCCGAAGTCCTCGTCCGCAACCGGACCTGACCGGATGACTGCGATCCGAATTCAGGCAGGCGCGTCGCTGCGTCTGGACGACATCTACCGTTACACGCGGGATCGGTGGGGCGCCGAACAGGCCGACCGCTACATCATCGGGTTATTCGCCGCCTTCGACAAGATCGCCTCGCATGGCGTTGCGTCGAAGCCCGTTCCGGCCGAGTTCGGGGTCGACGGGTTCTTCTTCCGCTACGAGCATCACTTCGTCTATTGGCGCAAGTTGTCCAACGGCGACATCGGCATCGTGACGATCCTGCATGAACGGATGCACCAGATGGACCGCTTCCGTGAGGATTTCGCCTGATATCCAAGTGAGATCATGGTGTTGCGTGCTCCAAAATTCGCAGCCGCCTTGCAGGCATGGTCAATCGCCGTCAGAGAAGGTCCGACCCCAGTCGCGTCCCCTCCGCCATTTCAGTACCTGAGTGGGCACGGCGATGCTCTGCGCCCCAACCTTGGATCGCCGGAAGCTGGAGTTTTCCGGCTCTGATCACGGTGTCGGGCTGGTTGCGCCACCGGGAATGTGCAGGTCGACCGGGACGTTGTATCCGATCGCGCTGTGCGGTCTGACCTCGTTATAGTCTCTTCGCCAATCATCCAGCTTTTTCCGGGCATCGGCAAGGTCCATGAACCCGTGTGCGTTCAGGCATTCCGCCCGGAGCTTGCTGTTGAAGGGCTCTGTTGCACAAATGGTCTGAGGGGATTCATCTCGTGAATCCAGCGTGATAGCTGGGGCTCATGAGCAAACCGAACACGCCGACCTACAAGACCAAGAACTGGCCAGCTTACAACGATGCGCT